>JAJEFK010000031.1 GCA_022820505.1 Acidimicrobiia bacterium
GGACGCCGTCAACGATCTCCGCATCGGTCAGCACTTGGGTGACCAGCCGCTCATCGGCATCGACCACGGCCAGCGCCGCTGCAGCCGTGATGAGCTTCTGCACCGATGCGGGAATCACCGGATCGGGATTGCTGGAGAACACTTCGACGCCATCGATCCAGATCGCGAGGCAGTGCGGCTCGGGCCAGTCGGAACTGAACGCGGTCATCTCATTGCCGATGTGGTGCTGCTGTGCCGCTCGCCACAGCGCGTCGGGTACGCGCTCGGCGCGAAGCATCGGCGGCGTCGACGCCGACACATCGACGCCGGGGGCAGTCGCGGCGGGGTCGTCAGGGTCAGCCGGTTCGGCTGGGCCGAGCACAGGGGTGCGCAGCGACGCCGCGTGTGCGGCCGCATCGTCGGCTGTGTTCCCCGCGCGCACCGCCGCCAGCGTCGGCAGCAGGCCGGCTGCTGCGATCAACAGCATCAGCACCGCTGCGCGCAACGGTTTCATGTCACTGGCTCGGAACCGCCGTCTGGAACTGCGCCTTCTGTGTGCGCGCCGCCCAAGGCCGCACGGTGCTCCCTCGCTCCGCCCAAGGCGGCGCCGAGCGCTGCGGACAGCTCGCCGGCCTTCGATCGGGCCACCGCGGGTCTCGACTCGGCCGCGCGGCCGATGAGCAGCTGTGTGAGGCGCTCATCGACCGGCTGGGCGATCAGATCCCAGTCCTCGCTCAAGCCCCCGCCAATCACCACCATCTCCGGATCGGTCAGGACACAGAGATTCGAGATGCCGAGTGCCAGCCAGTATGAGTACTCGCCGAGCACCTCCAGCGCCCCGACATCGCCATGGCGCGCTGCGGCGGTGACATCGGGACCCCGCACCTCGCCGCCGAGACGCTCGCCAGCCAACCGGTCCAACGCAGAGCCCGACGCGTACATCTCCCAGCAGCCCCGCCTCCCGCACGGGCAGGCGCGTCCGCCCGCCTCGACGATCATGTGCCCCGGCTCGCCGGCGAGGCCCAAGCTGCCGCGCAGCACCTCGCCGCGGAGCATGAACGCTCCTCCGATGCCGGTGCCCACGGCCACCATGACACCGTGATCGATCCCTTGCGCCGCACCGTCTGCCAGCTCCCAGCGCGCAGCGCAGTTGACTTCGTTGTCGAAGCTGATCGGCATGTCCAGCGCTGCGCTGAGATCGGCGCCCACAGTTGCGCCGTCCACACCGGTCAGATTGGGAGAGATCGTCACTCGCCCGTCAGTGGTGATGAGGCCTGCCATGCCGACACCGACCGAGACCGGGCCCGGCTGGGGCGCGAGTTGGCGCACCATCCCAGCCAGCGTCGTGACCAGATGCTGCGCGCCCGCCGGGGTGGGCTTGCGCACGGTGTGCAGCAGCTTGCCCGCACCGTCCGTGGCGACGCCGAAGATCTTCGTGCCGCCGACATCGAAGCCGATGTGCACAGCCGATGCCGCTTCACCGGCCACGTCGGCAATCTCCGGCGTGCTGATTGTCATGAGCGCCGGGACGCCCGTCGGGCTCGGATCAGAGCTTGCCCAGAATCGAGGCGCAGCTCGACACGTCGACGGCACCTGCCGGCTCGACCTCAAGCGCGGTCACCGTCCCGTCCTCGATGACCGCCGCGTAGCGCCGGGAGCGAGAACCCAGGCCGAAGCCCGAGCCGTCCATGACCAAGCCCATGGCCTCGGCGAAGTCGCCGTTGCCGTCCGCGGCCATCTCGATGCCTTCCGCGCCTTGGGCCTGTGCCCAGGCGTTCATGGTCCACGCGTCGTTCACCGAGACACAGACGATCTTGTCGACACCCTTGCCCGCAAGCTCGGACGCACCCTCGATGTATCCCGGGAGATGGACGTTGCTGCAGCCCGGGGTGAATGCGCCCGGCACTGCAAACAGCACCACCTTGCCGCTGCCCAGCATCTCGCCGGACTGCACGGGCGCAGGCATGCCGCCCTCGTCCAGTACTCGCAGTGTCACATCGGGAATCTGGTCGCCGACCTCAATCGCCATTGCTTCGCTCCGTCCCTGCTCGTTGTGTGGGGAACATGTGGCTCGCAGCGTATCCGCCGTCCGAGCCCCAGGGCTCAGCGGGTGGCCGGCACCTGCACGCACTCGATCCAGCGCAGCAGGTCGCCGTAGCTGGACACCGACGGCAGGTCCGGATTGGCTTCGGCTACCGCCTCGGGACATCGGAACAGGCTTGCCGCGTCGGCCGCCCTCAGCATCGTGAGATCGTTGTAGGAGTCGCCGATGGCGGTCACGTGGTAATTCAGCGCGCGGTACGCCTCGACGGCACGCCGCTTGGCATCGTCCACCCGACGTCTCCACCCCGCCAAGCGCCCGTCGGCCACGTCAAGACGGTGGCAGAGCAGGTGGGGGTAGCCCATCAATTCCAGGAAGTGATCGTCGAACTGCTCGAACGTGTCCGACAGCAGCACCACGACCCAGCGCTGCCGGAGCTCGTCGAGAAACTCCCGCGCCCCCTCCAGCAGGGGCAGCCCAGCGATCACATCGCGGATCTGCTCGAGCGACACGCCGTGAGTGGTGAGCACGTCGATCCGGTACCGCATGAGCGCGTCGTAGTCCGGCTCGTCACGGGTCGTGCGTCTCAGCTCGTCAATCCCGGTGCGTTGGGCCACCGCGATCCAGATCTCGGGCGTCAAGACGCCCTCCATGTCCAACGCGATGACCCTCTGCACGAGCGCCGATTCTGTCACGCACACAGCACAACGCCTCATGACTGCCTGCGCCGCCTCGAAGCACATCGAGGCAGGCCCGATACTGTTGAGACCGGATGGCCGTGATCGCCGCTGACGGCCGCGCTGGAGAGGCTGCCCCGTAAGGGTTGCCCGAGGAGTAGCCATGGCGTCGCAAGCCAACGTTCCCCAAGTCCGCCTGCCGACCAAGATGGCTCATTGCGTGTTTCGCACTGACGACATCGCATCGGTGCGCGATTGGTGGTGCACCGTGCTGGGGGCGCAGGTGGTCCACGAGAACGAGTTCATCTGCTTCATCTCCTATGACGATGAGCATCACCGCATGGCCTTCGTCAACCGGGGCCAGCCGGGTCGATACGAGTCGCGCAACGGCACCCTCGAGCACATCGCCTACACCATGGGCACGTTCGGTGACCTCATGGACCACTATGAGCGTCTGCGTGCGGAGGGCATCCTGCCGGTGCGCACCATCAATCACGGGCCGACCACTTCCATGTACTACGCCGATCCCGACGGCAACGGGGTGGAGTTCCAGGTCGAGAACTTCGCGACGATGGCCGAGTGCATCGAGTTCATGAACGGGCCGGTCTTCGCAGAGAACCCCATCGGGGTGCTGTTCGACGCCGATGTGCTGCTCGAGCGGTTCCGCCGCGGCGACCCGCTCGCTGAGCTCGTGCAGCAGGGCTCCGCGCCGGCTGCATGACCCGTCGGAGGCAACTGGTGAGCACAACGGTCCATCGCAACGTCTACATGACCGACGAGCTGCAGGCGATCTATGAGCAGACGGTCGCGTTCGTCGCCAATGAGGTCACCCCGGTGGGTGACGTGTGGGAGGAGACCGGCCAAGTCCCCCGCGAGATCTACAAGCGCATGGGCGAATTGGGGATGTTCTCGTTGCGCGTGCCCGAGCGGTGGGGCGGGCTCGGCCTCGGCCCGCTTGCCTCAGCGACGTTCGCCGAGGCGCTCGGCACTTCCACCTACGCAGGCTTTGAGGCGAACATCCTGGTGCACACCGACATGGCATTGCCACACCTGCTGAATGCAGGCACTGATGAGCAGCTCGAACGCTGGCTGCCGTCGATCCAGTCCGGCGACACCATGATGTGCATCGGCGTCACCGAGCCTGACGCGGGATCCGATGTGGCGGGACTGCGCACGACCGCGGTGCCCGACGGCGACGGGTGGCGTCTGAACGGCACCAAGACGTTCATTACCGGTGCCGTGTACGGCGACGTCATCGCACTGGCGGCGCGCACGAACCCCGATGACCGCTACGGGATCTCCATGTTCCTGGTGCCGACCAACGCGGACGGGTTCGAGGTGGCCAACAAGCTCGACAAGCACGGCTGGCGCTGCTCGGACACTGCCGAGCTCGTGCTGCACGATGTGTGGCTGGGGAGCGATCACCTGCTCGGCGAGGTGCACCGGGGCTTCTACGCCGCCATGCAGAATTTCCAGAATGAGCGGATGGTCATCGTGGGGATGGGCATCGGCGCGGCGCAGGTCGCTATCGATCTGACCAACGCGTACACCCAGCAGCGCAAAGCATTCGACGGGACCCTGTACGACCTCGGGGCCATCCGCCAGCGCATGGCGATGAATCAGGCCAAGGTCGACGCAGCGCGCGCCTCGATGTACCACGCCGCATGGCTCAAGGAGCAGGGCATCGATGCCACGAAGGAGATGTCCGGCGTCAAGGCATTCGGCGCCGAAGTCGTGAATCAGGTGATGTACGACTGCATGCAGTTCCACGGCGGCATCGGCTACATGCGCGAGTCGACCATCGAGCGGATGTGCCGCGACGCCCGCATCCTGCCGATCGGCGGCGGTGCCACCGAGGTCATGCTCGAAGAGGTGGCGAAGCGCAGCTACGTCGACGGCTAGCGGGATTCGAGCCAGTCCCGTACTGATCCCGCGAAGCGCGCAGCCGGGGCGCCGTCGAAGGCCCGGTGGTCCCACGTCAGCGAGAGGGTCAGGACGGGCCGAGGCTCGGGCGCGGCGTCTTCCCACACGGTCTCGCTGCGGATGCGGCCCACGCCCAGGATGGCCGTGTTGGGCGAGTTGATGATCGGCGTGAAGGCATCGACGCCGAACATGCCCAGCGCGGTCACGGTGAACGTGGCGCCTTGGTAGTCGTCATAGCCCAGCGTTCCGTCGCGGGCGCCAGCGGCAAGCCGTTTCGTCTCGGACGCGATCTCGTCCAGGCTCAGACGGTCGGCATGACGGATGACCGGCACGAGCAGCCCATCGTCGAGGGCAACCGCAAGTCCGACGTGAATGTCCCCCAGCAGCGCAACCGCATCGTCGGTGACCTGCGAATTCACCCGCGGGTGCTCGCGCAGCGCCGCGGCCGCCGCAGCGACCACGAAATCCGTATAGCCGGGCACCACCGCGTCGCCGGCATCCCCGCTGCCGTCAGCGTCGGCGTCGCGACCGCGGGCAGCCTCGACGAGCGCTGCCCGTTGGGCCACCACTGCGCTCATGTCGACATCCATCGTGAGCGTGAGCTGGGCCATCGAGCTGAGCGAGGCACTCATGCGCTCGGCGATCACCCCCCGCATCCCTCGCAGGGGAATCTGCTCGGTCGGAGTTTGCGTGAGCGGTGCCGCGGTCCCGGCTCCTGAAGCGGCCGTCGTCTCCGCGGCCGGCCGGGATGGTGCGGGTGATCCGGATGCGGAGCTCGCCTCCGAGAGCAGCTTCCTGACGTATGCGGCGACATCGGCCCGCGAGATGCGGCCATCGGCCGCGCTGGCGGGCACGGCCCGAAGATCCACGCCCACCAGGTCGGAAAGCTGCCTGGCGGCGAGGGTTGCCGGTGGCGGCACCGATCCACCCGGCTCGGGCGCCGCGGTGCCGGCCGCGCCAGCCGGCTCGGGCGCCCGAGGCGCCGCTGGGGCCTCATGTGCTGCTCGCACATCGCGCTCAGTGATGCGGCCCTTGGGCCCGCTCCCGGCCACCACCGCGAGCTCGACGCCGAGTTCGCGCGCGAGCCGCTTGGCCGCCGGCGACGCCAGGATGCGCTCACCGGGCTTGCGCAGAGGAGCGACAGGGGCAGGCTGCGGCGTGGACGCAGCCGCCGGGGCAGCCGCAGCCGGCACCTGCGCCGCGGCCGACGCTGCTTCTCCCGCGGCCGGAGGTTCCTCCCCGGCCTCCAGGAACCAGCCGATCCGCACGCCGCAGGGGTATTCCACGCCGATCTCGCCGGTCTGCGCCAATACCCCACTGCCCGAAGCTTCGATCTCAGTTTCGACCTTGTCGGTCTCGACCAGCAGCACTGCCTGTCCTGCTGTGACCTCAGCGCCGTCGGGCACGAGCCAGCGCAGGATCGTTCCCGACTCCATCGTCAGGCCCAGCTTCGGCATTGCAAACTCGATGGCCATCGGTGTCTCTCTGCTCAAGCGTCCGCAACCGCAGGGCCGAAGGGGTAGCGCCGCCGCTGTGCCGCCGCAACCGCAGCGCCCGCGTCGATCACGAGCGGACCATCGGAGTTGACGGCCACCTCTGCCCGCTCGCCCCGATCCAGCACGATCTCGCGTTCTCCGTCCAGTGTCAGCACGCCCGGGCCGGTCAGCACGACCGGCTGGCCGAAGCGCAGCTGCGCGCAATGCGCGATGTCGATCTCGGAATAGCTGCCGGGCATGACGGCCGCTCGGATGAGTCTGCCGCTCTGCGAACACCGTTCATTCCGGGACGTACACCCCAGGCGGACATGCACCCCACCGGCGCCGCTTCTTGGCACAGGTGCGACGGCCGCAGCGATGGCCGAGAGTCCGACCGAATCCGGTTCGGCGACCGCAGCCACGATCTCACTCACCGACCCCACATCCCAGACGGCCCGTGCCCCCACGAATGCGCTCCGCACCAAGCAGACATCGACCAGCGCCACCTCCGCACGCTGGCTTCTCTGGGTGGTCACGTCGATGATCTTGGCCTGCGAGGTCACTTCTGCCGCATGGGCTTGACCGCTCGCCAACGCTCCCGCGGCAAAACCGGCAACGGTGGCCTCGATCTGGAATGGGAAGACGTTGTTGGTGCCGACGGCCAGCGGCATCAGCGGGGCTGTGCGCCATCCCGTTGCGACATCTCGCTGGGTGCCGTCACCGCCGAGCGCAATGACCGCTCCCACGCCCATATCACGAAACTGTGCAGCCGCCAGCTGGGAGTCGCGACCGGTGTGCCAGCCATGGGGTTCGGCAACCTCCACCGATCCCGACACCTCCAGACCCGCCACCGCACGTTCGCCCAACCGTGCCCGGTCGCCGCTGATCAGCACACGTTCGGCGCCGCCCTCGATCGCGCCCACCACTGCGCGCCGTATCGCACCGATCTTGACGGCGTCCGACACCGGGGTCGCCCCCGAGGTCAGCCGCCTGACGTCTTTGCCGGCCAGCGGGTTGGCGACAATCCCGACTGCTGGGCCGGCAGCCTCGCTCACGCGGCCGCGAGTGCCCGGATCCGCTCGCCGATCATCTCGGCGTTGGGAACCCATTCCTTCTCGAGCACAGGGCTGAAAGGCACCGGGCTGAACGGAGCCCCGATGCGCTCGATCGGGGCGTCCAGGTAGTCGAAGGCCTCTTCGGCGATCTGGGAGGCGATCTCACCGCCGAGGCCGCCGAACCGGACGGCCTCGTGCACCACGGCGACCCGGCTGGTCCGCTGTGCCGACTGGACCACGGTGTCCATGTCGAGCGGCTGGAGGGTGCGCAGATCGATCACGTCGCACTCGATGCCCGCCGACGCCAACGCGTTGGCAGCCGATGTGGCCTCGTGCACCATCCGGCCGTAGGTCACCACGGTCACGTCGTCGCCCGATCGCACGGTGCTCGCCGCTCCCAGGGGGATCTCGTAGAGATCTTCGGGAACCTCGCCCTTCAGTCCCAGCAGGCGCTTGTGCTTCACGAACACCGTCGGGTTGTCGTCGCGAATGCACGAGATGAGCAGGCCCTTGGCGTCGTACGGGTTCGACGGCATGACCACCTTGAGTCCCGGGATGTGGCACAACATCGCTTCGAGGCTCTGGCTGTGCTGGGCCGCCGCCGACAGCCCGGCTCCGGCGCTCGTGGTGATCGTCATCGGCAGCGTGGCCTTGCCGCCGAACATGTACTTCAGCTTGGCCGCCTGGTTCACGATCTGGTCCATGGCCACGAGCATGAAGTCCATGAACATCACGTCGACGACCGGGCGCAGGCCGCTCACTGCCGCACCGGTGCCGAGGCCCACGATGGCCTGCTCGCTGATCGGCGTGTCCACCACCCGCATGTCGCCGAAGCGCTCGTTCAGCCCTCGGAACGAGCCGAACACTCCCCCGGCTCGGCCCACATCCTCGCCGGCCACGAACACGTTCGGATCGGCATCCATCATCTGCGCCAGCCCCTCGGTAAAGGCAGCTCCGTAGGCGATGCGGCGCTCCTCGGTGTCGGTTGGAGGTGTCATGCGGTGGCTCCTGAGTACTCGGCCTGCGTATACACGTCGACCAGCAGGCTGTCGGGATCGGGCAGCGGGCTCTCCTCGGCAAAGGCGATCGCAGCTTCGATGTCTGCCTCCGCAGCGTCGTGCACGGCCTGGGCGCCGTCGGCGTCGAGCACGCCGGCGGATGCCAGCCGGTCCTCGAACAGCTCGATCGGGTCTCGCTGCTTCCACTGTTCGAGCTCGTCGTCGGAGCGGTACTTCATGCCGAGAGTCTGCACGCCGTGATGGTTGTAGAACCGGTAGGTCTTGGCCTCGATGAACGAGGGTCCTTCGCCCCGGCGAGCCCGACTGACTGCTTCGCTTGCGGCTTCCCAAACGGCGACCACGTCCATGCCGTCCACGATTGCCCCGGGCATCCCGTAGCCGGCTGCACGGTCCACCACATCGGTGATGGCCATGGTGCGGTCACGTGGCGTGAATTCGCCGTACTCGTTGTTCTCGCACACGAACAGCACCGGCAGCGACAGCGCAGCCGCCATGTTCGCGGCTTCATGGAAGGCCCCGATGTTCGAGGCGCCGTCGCCGAAGAACACCACCGAGACCCGATCGCTGCCCCGGTACTTGTTCGCGAACCCGGCGCCTACGGCGATCGGCACGCCGCCGCCCACGATGCCGTTCGCACCGAGCATGCCCAGGTCGAGATCACAGATGTGCATGGAGCCGCCCTTGCCCCCGCAGTAGCCGGTGGCCTTGCCCATCAGCTCGGCCATCATCCCGCCGTAGTCGCCTCCCTTGGCCACCAGGTGCCCGTGCCCCCGGTGGGTCGAGCTGATCTGGTCGTCATCGTCGAGGTTGGCGCACACCCCGGCGGCCACGGCCTCCTCCCCCACGTACAGGTGCAGGAACCCGGGCAACCGGTTCTGCTCCGCGAGCCGGCCGGCGGCTTCCTCGAAGTGGCGGATCCGCACCATGCGCCGGTGCAGATCCAGCAGTGTCTCTGGACTCGGATCCATGCGAACCCCCTCGTGGCACGGCTCCAGCGCGCCTCACCCTAGTTCTGGGCCTGTGCGCCGATCACGGCTGCGTTCGGCCCGTCCGCCGCCATTGCGGGGTCGGCGACTCCGTGGCTGTCAGCAGTGACGCGTAGTGTGGCCCGGTGGCTCCCGAACCAGATGCATCTGCGTCCTCTGAACCCCGTTCGATTCATGCCAGCGGGCCCGATCCCGGCATCGGGCGCGGCGGCCTGCGCTCCGCAGCCTGGTTCGACATCGAGGGCGATCCACTCATGTCGGCGCTGTACCTCGAGCGCTACGCCAACTTTGGATTGACTCGCGAAGAACTTCAGTCGGGCAAGCCGATCATCGGCATCGCCCAGACCGGCTCAGACCTGGCGCCGTGCAACCGGCACCACCTCGAGCTGGCCAAGCGGGTGCGCGAGGGCATCCGCGAGGCGGGCGGCATCGCGTTCGAATTCGGCGTGCATCCCATCCAGGAGACCGGCAAACGGCCCACCGCTTCGCTCGACCGCAACCTGGCATACCTGGGCCTCGTCGAAGTGCTGCAGGGGTATCCGCTCGACGGCGTGGTGCTCACGATCGGCTGCGACAAGACCACGCCGGCGTGCCTGATGGCAGCCGCAACCGTGAACCTGCCGGCCATCGCACTGTCGGTCGGGCCGATGCTGAACGGCTGGCACGAGGGGCGCCGCACCGGCTCGGGCACAGTCGTGTGGAAGGCGCGGGAGCTCTACGCGGCCGGCGAGATCGACGACACCGGGTTCATCGATCTGGTGGCGTCCTCGGCGCCGTCGGTCGGCTACTGCTCCACGATGGGCACCGCCACCACCATGAACTCGCTCGCCGAGACGCTGGGCATGCAGCTGCCGGGCTCCGCGGCGATCCCTGCCCCGTACCGCGAGCGGGCGCAGGTGGCGTACCGGACTGGTCTGCGCATCGTCGAGATGGTGCGCGAAGACCTTCGACCGGCGGACATCATGACCCGCGAGGCCTTCGAGAACGCCATCGTGGTGAACTCCGCGATCGGCGGGTCCACCAACGCCCCGATCCACCTCAATGCGATCGCCGCTCACCTCGGCGTGCCGCTCGACAACGACGACTGGCAGAAGCACGGCTTCGCAGTGCCGCTGCTGGTGAATCTCATGCCTGCCGGGGAGTACCTCGGCGAGGACTATCACCACGCCGGCGGTGTGCCCGCGGTAGTTGGCGAGCTGATGCGTGCCGGGCTGCTGCCTCACCCCGAGGCCCTGACCGCCAACGGTCGCAGCATCGGCGAGAACTGCGCTGACGCCCAGATCATGGACACCGACGTGATCCGTGCTGCCGGCGAGCCGCTCCTTGCCGACGCTGGCTTCATCAACCTGTCGGGCAATCTCTTCGACAGCGCCATCATGAAGACCAGCGTCATCTCCGACGAGTTCCGCCAGCGCTACCTGTCGAACCCCGACGATCCCGACGCCTTCGAGGGCCGCGCCATCGTCTTCGACGGGCCGGAGGACTATCGGGCCAACATCGACAATCCCGAACTCGGCATCGACGAGCACTGCATGCTGTTCGTGCGCGGCACCGGCCCGGTGGGCTACCCGGGCGGCGCCGAGGTGGTCAACATGCAGCCGCCGGCAGCGCTGCTGGTGCGCGGCGTCCACTCGCTGCCGTGCATCGGCGACGGTCGCCAGTCCGGCACGTCAGGCTCGCCGTCGATCCTGAACGCCGCGCCCGAAGCCGCCGTCGGCGGCGGTCTGGCGCTGCTGCGCACTGGCGACCGCGTCCGGATCGATCTGAGGCGCGGCAGCGCCGACATGCTGGTGGACGACGACGAGCTGGCACGGCGCCGCGCCGAGTTAGACGATGCCGGCGGCTACCCGGTGCCGCCGTCGCACACCCCGTGGCAGGAGATCCAACGAGGGATCGTCAGCCAGTTCGACGAGGGCATGGTGCTGCGCCCGGCAGTCAAGTACCGGGACACCTCGCGAACTCACGGCACCCCGCGCCACAACCATTAGACACGCACCGGTGGCATCGAGGACGACACCGCGATGATCTGGGCGTTGCTGGCGCTGCTGGCGGGACTGGTTCTGCTGGTTGTTGCCGGCGATCACTTCGTCGCGGGCGCGTCACGCCTGGCGACTGCGCTGCGCATGCGACCGGCCGTGATCGGCGCAGTTGTCTTGGGATTCGGGACTTCGGCCCCCGAGATGGTCGTGTCGGCGCTGGCCTCGATCAACGACAATCCGGCGCTGGGCGTGGGCAACATCGTGGGCTCGAACGTCGCGAACCTGAGTCTCGGCCTCGGCGTGGCGGCGCTGCTGATGCCGATCCCGTTCTCCCGCACCGCGCTGCGAAGGGACGTCCCGTGGTCGGTAGTGACCGCCGCCATCTTCGCCGTGCTGGTGATGGACGACTACCTCAGCCGGCTCGAAGGCGGGCTGCTGGCAGCGCTGATGGCGATCACGCTGGTGTGGCTCATCCGCACGTCGCGTGACGACGAGCGGCTGCCCGATGCAGATGGCACTCCCGGCTCGACGGCACGCGATGCCGGGGCCGCGTGGCGCAATCTGGTGCGGGCGGTCCTGGGCCTGTGCGGGGTGATCATCGGTGCCCAGCTCGCCGTGGAGGGCGCCATTGCCCTTGCCAAGCACTGGAATCTGAGCGGCGGGTTCATCGGCTTCTCGATCGTGGCACTCGGCACGTCCTTGCCGGAGGTGGCCACCGTCGTGGCGGCGGCTCGCAAGGGCCATACCGAGCTGATCGTGGGCAACCTGTTCGGCTCCAACGTCTTCAACAGTCTCGCCGTGGGCGGGGCAATGGGGCTCGTGGGCGCCGGCGCCATCGACGATCCCTCGCTGACCGGCCTGGGCATCGGGGCGATGATGGCTGTGGTCGTGCTGGCATACATGGGCGCCCTGGTGGGCAAGCGCGCCGGGCGCATCGACGGCGTCGTGCTGCTGGGCATCTACGTCGCCACCATGATCCTGCTCGGCACCGGCTGACCCAGCGCCGCATCTCGCTGCGCAATGGGAGCGGGTTCGGCTGTGGTGGTCGCTACCTGCCGGACACGGCCGGGGCGCGCTGCCAGATCCACAGCAGCACGATGCCGATGAGCGAGCACGCTGCCGACGCATAGAAAGCGCCAACTGTGGCACCGACGAGCCACGCCGAGACGCCCAGGATCGGCCCGCCGATTCCAGCAGAGAGCTCGAAGAACATCGTGAACGTGCTGACCGCTCGCGCACGTTCGTTGGGCGGCACGCCGTCTACTGCGGCGACCATGAGCGCCGGGTAGAGCAGTGATCCTCCCAATGCCAGCACCACGGTGCCCGCGTACAGCCCGAACGGCGTGACGAATGTGCCCATGATGACCATGCCGAGCGCCGCCCCGAACAGCGCCACCGTCGCAGTCTTGGTGGTTCCGAGCCGGTCCGGGAGCTTGCGGCCGAGGACTCTCAGAACCAGCACGAGCATCCCGTACAGGAAGAAAACCGTCCCGTAGTCGCCGAGATCCTTCTCGGCCGCAAGCTTCGGCAGGAAGCCCTGCAACGCCGGGAAGATGATGATGCCCATTGCCAGGATCACTCCGGGCCAGACGGCGCGCCGGTAGAACAGCCGGCTCATGACGGTGGTCCCTTGGTCACCGGGCGCTGCGACGCTCGCTGGGGCCGGTGGCTCATCGACACTCCTCACCTCGAACACCGTGGGCTGCGCGATGCTCGGCAGTTGACGGGCACCGAAGGTCGTCCCGCTGGAATCTGACGAGATTGCCTGGCCGCTCGGCGCCGGAGTTGGAGCCGGGCTCGGAATCAACAGCGATTCCTCCTGGGGCAACAGCATCCCGATGGCCGTGGCAGCCAGCATCAGCGTGCCCGACACGACGAACGCCACATCGAAGCCGTCGAGCGCTGTGGAGGCGTCGCCCCACGCCCGCGCAGCTTCCCCTACGCCTGGGCCGATCGCCATGCCGCCGTAGATCGATACCGAGAACCAGCTCAGGGCCTCCCCTCGCCGGTGCTCCGGTGCCAAGTCGCTCACCATCGCTGCGCTGCCGACGAAGAAGGCCCCTTGGAATGCCCCGATCAGCAAGCGCATCAGCAGGATCACGGCATAGGTGTCTGCCCACACGTGGCCATAGGTCGTGAGGGCGGTGAGCAGGCAGCCCGACACCACCAGGAACCGTCGGCCCTTCTGGTCGCCGAGGATGCCGATGGTCGGCCGAGCGGCAATCGCAGTGACAGCGAACACGCTGATCGCGAAGCCGACAGCCACGTCACCGCCGCCGGTCTGTTCGACTACGAGCAGAGAGATCAGCGGCAGCAGTGTCGAGAACGAGACAGCCGAGCAGAAGGCGCTCAAGTTCAGAATCAGGAACGGGACGCTGAACAGGCGCGTGGGCTCGCCAAGGGGCGGAGCGGCGGGTGCCGCTGTGGACGTCGTCTGCGACATGGGGCCCTGGCCTCGTTGACGCTGAGCCCGGAATTCGATGCGGGCGGGCGGGTTCCGGTGCGCCATGCTAGGGGCGATGCCCGAGACGCTGCGGGGAATTTCCAGTCGATGAATGCTGCGATGAACGCTGCAACATCGGTCGTGCGCGGGGCGTGCCATCACGACTGTCCCGATACCTGCGCTTGGGAAGTCACGGTGCGCGACGGCGTGGCCGTGAACCTGCGCGGCGATCCCCGCCAGCCGTTCACTGACGGCCAGCTCTGCCCCAAGGTGAACCCGTTCCTCGATCGGGTGTATCACCCGGATCGGCTGCTGCGGCCCCTACGACGCGTCGGACCCAAGGGCGAGGACCGGTTCGAGCCGGTCGACTGGGATGCCGCGATCACCGAGATCGCCGACCGGATTGGTACCGCCGTCGCGCAGCATGGTGGCGAGACGGTGCTGCCGTACTCGCTCGACGGCACTCAGGGGCTCGTGCAGAAGGGCGTGCTGGCCGATCGCTTCTTCGCAGCGCTGGGAGCTACGCAGCTGAACCGGCACATCTGCGGGGTGACCGCCTGGCACGGGGCTGCCGACGTGCTCGGCATGCCGCTCGGGGCGGATCCCACCGAGATTGCGAGCGTCCGCACCATCGTGCTGTGGGGCACCAACACGCTGCTCACCAACCGCCACCTGTGGCCGTATGTGGAGGAAGCCCATCGCAACGGCGCCAGCGTCATCGTTGTCGACCCGGTCTCCACGATGACCGCTCAACGCTCCGACTGGCACATCCAGCCGCGCCCCGGCACCGATGTCGCGCTCGTGCTGGGCATCATCGGCGTGCTGGACCGGGACGGTCTCATCGACGAGGAGCGTGTGAGCACCGCCGCCTCGGGTTGGCCCGAACTGCGTGCCGAAGCCAGGGCGCTCAGCCTCGACAGTGCGGCCTCGATCACTGGACTGGCTGCAGACGACATCATCTCGATGGCTCATCGCATTGCACACCAGCAACCCGCTGTGCTGCGTGCGCTCATCGGCATGGAACATCGTGAGCACGGCCAGGACATTCACCGCGCCGTGGCCGCCTTGGCGGTTGTGTCGGGTTCGGAGTACATGCGCTCCACGCAGGTGTACTTCGACACGGCATTTGCCGACATCGTGCCGCCGCCGGGACCGCAGCGGACCTTCAACATGTCAGCTCTCGGCGCGGCGCTCACCGATGCCAGCCTGCGACCGCCGGTCACGGTGCTGCTGAACTACGGCTGCAACCCTGCTGCCATCACACCTGACCAGAACCGGGTGCTGGCGGGCCTTGAGCGCGACGACCTGTTCACGGTGGTCATCGAGCAGTTCATGACAGACACGGCTCGCTATGCCGACATCGTGCTGCCCACCACCACCCAGATCGAGCATCTCGACCTGATGAACGCGTGGGGCCATCTCTACGTGTCGCTGAACCTGCCGGCCATCGAGCCGCTCGGCGAGTGCCTGCCGAACACAGAGATCTTCCGGCGACTGGCCAGCGCGCTGGCCCTCGACGCATCCGGCCTCGCCGACAGCGACGAACAGATGGCGCGTGACCTGCTCGCGAGCGGCCACCCCTGGCTCGACGGCATCACCTACGAACGGCTCCAGCGCGACGGCTGGGCACGGCTCGCGGTGCCAGCGGGCTGGTCTGCGCTGGCCGACCGGGAGATTCCTCTCCCGCCGTCAGGCGTAGATGCCGGGGCGCAATCCCGCTCGCTTGGGCCGATCCGGCTCGGCACACTGCGCTACCGGCCCGCTGCCGAGTCGGCGGACGGGGACGCCGAACTCGTCGAGCGCTACCCACTGGCGCTCATGTCGCTCAAGCAGCACCAGCACTTCCTCAACAGCCACTACGGCGGATTCGAGCACCACCTGCCCGACCCACCCGAGCCCCGCCTCGAGATCAGTGCCGCCGACGCCGAGGCGCGTGGTATCGCCGACGGCGACCGGGTGCGCGTCTACAACGGCCGCGGCGAGCTGTTCACCAGCGCCGCCATCTCCGATCGCCTGCAGCCCGGTCTGGTGACGATGCCCTTCGGGTGGTGGGCGGGCGACGCCGACGCACGCACGGTCAACGTGCTCACCAACGCAGCAGTCGGCGGCGACGATCCCGACGTCGGCTCGGCTGGGTTCCATGACACCCTCGTCGAGGTGGAGCCTGCCCCCGATGCGCGGCAGACAGCCAACGGTTCATTCTCGTAGCCTGCGATGGCGATGAACGTCGCTCAACTGCTCGAGCGCTTCCCTCACGACGACACCGTCGTGCTGATCGACCGCTCAGCCACACCGCCCGAGCGGGTCACCGCGTCTGCGCTGCGAGAACGAGCCCTGCGCTGCGGGGCGGGCCTCGCTGCCCGTGGCCTGGCGCCGTTCACCCGCGTCGGCCTGCTCGCCGCCAACTGTGGCCAGTACTACGACGTGATGTTCGGGGCGCCCGCTGCGGGACTGGTCTTCGTGCCGCTCAACACTCGGCTTCCCGCAGAGACGCAGGCATACATCCTCGACGACGCCGACGTGCGACTGGTCATCTCCGATGCCGAGCACGCACCGCTCGTACCACCCGACATGCCCCACATCATCATCGGCACACCCGAATGGGACGCCCTTGTCGCCGCCGATCCCCTCACCGCGGTCGCCGATGTGTACGACGACGACGTCGCCGTGCAGATCTACACCTCGGGCTCGACCGGGCGGCCCAAGGGCGTCCTGCTGACCCATCGCAACATCACCTTCACCGTGCTCGAGTACGGAGCAGCGATGCCGGGCGAGGTGATGCTGGTCTCGGCCCCGCTGTACCACAAGAACGCTTCGATGTCCTCCAAGCTGGCGTTCGCAAATGGCGGCACAGTGGTGCTCCTTCCGGGTTTCACGGCTTCGGGCTACATCGAGGCCATCGAGTCCCACCGGGTCACCATGTGCTCGGGCGTTCCCACGATGTTCGCCCTCGTCACCGCCGAAATCGCCTCCCGTGTCGCAGCTGGTCAAGAGATGCCGGACTTGTCGTCTGTGCAGAGGGCTTTCATCGGCTCGGCGCCCCTGACTGAGGCCCTGTACGACGACGTGCAGCGCCTGCTGCCGCAGGCGCTTGTCTCCAACGGGTACGGCACCACCGAGGCGGTGCTCGAGTTCGGTCCCCACCCCGAAGGCAAGCCCAGGCCCAAGATCTCCGTCGGCCACCAGCACCCCAAGGTGGAGTTGCGGCTCGTCGACCCGATCACCGGCGAGGACGCTGACGCCGGCGAGCTGTGGGTGCGCTCACCCGGCGTCATGACCGGCTACCACAACCTGCCCGACGTCACTGCCGAACGCCTCACCGACGGTTGGTACCACACGGGCGACCTCATGACTCGCGACCCCGACGGCTGGTACTACTTCGTGGGCCGCGTGGACGACATGTTCGTCTGCGCCGGCGAGAACATCTACCCCGATGCCGTCGAGCAGATGCTCGAGAAGCACCCCGCGGTGCACCAGGCCGTCGTGGTCCCGGTGCCCGACGAGCTGAAGGGCCAGCTGCCGGCAGCGTTCGTGCGTGCCGAACCGGGCCACACGCTCACGGTCGACGACGTCAAGCACTACGCGCTCGCCAACGGCCCCGCGTACGCCCATCCCCGCCACGTGTGGATCGTGGACGAGATCCCGCTGGCCTCGACCGCCAAGATCGACCGCAACGGCTTGGTCGCCCGGGCCGCCGATCTGGTGAAGGCTGACCCCCCCTGAACAGCGATCGCCGCATGCACCCTGACACTTCGGAGGGCGAGCACATCAGGCCGGCCATGCCGGGCACGGAACGCGACGACACCGCAGGCAGCGACGCCCCAGACCTCGCACAGCCGCCGCAGGCCCCTCAGGCCGCTGCGGCTGACGCGCCAAGCCGTCAGGACTCACTGCAGCCGCGGTCCCAGTTCGGCGCTGCCGTGGCCGTCGCACGCGAGGTCCAACAGGACTGGGCGACGAAACGCATCGCCGGGCTGTCGGCGGAGATCGCGTTCTTCGCTTTGCTGGGGCTGTTCCCGGCCGTCATCGTGTTCGCTGCACTGCTGGGTTCGCTCGACGTGCTGATCGGCCAGAGCGCGGCCACCGGCACCGAGGAGTGGCTGCTGCAGCGGATCAGCGACACCTTCGGCGACCAGAACACACTCGATGCGACGGTCGCCGACCTCTTCGATCGCTCCGACGCACGGGTCGTGACCGTCGGCATTGTCGTGGCTGCCTATGCGTCGTCGCGCGGCTTCATCGCCGTGGTGCGTGCCTTGAATGTGACCCGCGGCCACCACGGCGCTCGCAGCTGGCTGTCGACCCGCCTCGTGGGCTTCGCCCTGACGTTCCTGACGTTGGTGGTTGCCGTGGTGGTGGCGACGATGGTGGTCGTCGGGCCGCTGTTCGGCGGCGGCACCGAGTTGGCGGATCGGCTGGGCGCAGGCAGCTCGTTCAGCACAGCGTGGGACTGGCTCCGCTGGCCCTTGGTCATCGTGGCGGTCGTGGCGTGGGCGGCAACGGTGTACCGGATCGCACCGCGCCACAAGCTCACCTGGCGGCGAGAAGTGCCGGGGGCATTGCTGGCTACGGCGTGGTGGATCGCCGTGTCCGGCGGATTCGGTGCCTACCTGCAGCTCGCCTCGAACGGCGTCAACGCAGTCTTCGGCCTGCTCGGCGGCGCCCTCAGCCTGCTGCTGTGGCTGTACTTGCTCGCCATGGGCCTCCTCGCCGGCGCCGAGCTCAACAGCCTTCTCGACCGCCACCGCCCGCCCGGCGCGTCCTCAGCTGACTGACGTGCCCGACGTTTCAACGAGATGTCCAGCGAGGGCGGTGATCTGAGCATCGATGTCGCTGGAGCTGCCAGACAGGTCGATGGCGATGGTGTGCAGTTGTGTTCCCGCGTGCCGAACGGTGATTGTGGACTTGGCCAACGAACCATCCGGGAACCGCTGCTCCACGGCTTCGTCCTCGTTCACGTCGGCGCAGTAGATGAGCGTGCCTTCAGGCAAGTCCAGTGCGGTGGTGTAGGCCAGCAGTTGGTAGTAGTCGCCTTGCCGCGCAAGCGGTTCGGCGGCGCCGGAAGTGCCCCTGTCACTGTCCGTGAGCTTGTACTTGAGATCGGCTACGCCCATACGCCGACCCTGACGTTCGAAAACGAGATCTGGCTGGATCGGGACAAGGCGTTCATCGTCGAGGTACGTCCGCGCTTGCGCTCGCGTATCGAGCTGGCCGCGAAGAGCTCGCCGGAGCCGTGCAGTCACGAAGTCCTCGAAGAGCTGATTCATATCGAGCATGAACGCCGACGCCGCGGTGTCGCCGTGCTGGTCCTGCAGGGTGCAGTTGGCCAGAATCAGCCGAGCGAGCCGCAATGCGGGCCGGTAGTGCTCGTTGAGCCGGGTGTATTGGAGGCGATCGAGGCGATCCAGCGCCACCGAAGCTGTCGGTTCGGCTACGCCGTCGAGCGCTGCGAGTAGCCGGCGAAGCCGCCTCCGATCGTCGTGCGGTACGTCCGGCACACGCAGCGCCAACCGAATTGCCGCAGTCAGGCAGCGGTTCTCGTCGACATCGGCGGTGAAGTCATCCCAAGAGCAGGCCATCGGCACCAGTACCCCGCCCCGCCGGAACTGTCGCACGAAGTCGATTCGCCCCCGCAACGCGAGCAGGTCGTCCTCTTCATGCCGGTAGTGATGGAACAGCCCTCGCGCCAGCGTGGTCTCGGCGGCGCGTGCAAAGAACGACACCAACGCCGGCAACAGCTCGTCGTTCTCGGCCAAGTCGACCTGTTCGGCTTGCCAAGCCTCAGGCGGAAGTCCCACCTCAAGCAACACAAACAGGTTCTTGGGATCGATCTTCGGCCGCACGATGATCCGCAGACCTCGGGCGGTGAAGGCCCCAACGAAACTGTTGGGTGTAATCACCCATTGCCCGCTCCGCCGGCCCGGTTCAACCTTCAGCCAGTTGCGACCAGCGCGGCCTCGCGCCTCAGCCAGTGCGCTGGCCTGATCCCAAGTGAGATCGACCGCCTGAGGCTGCCACTCGGTAAGCGTGAGGGGACGACGTTTACCGGCGTCGATCATCGTCTCGGCGAGCACTGCCCTCGCCGTAGTGCCGGCAGCGGACACTTACGCGTCGTCCTCACCCACGACGCCTCCGTCGTCGCCGGACGGTTGCCCGACCTCCTCGCCCGACCCGCTCGGCGCTGCCGATTCCGCATCCGACTTGGTCGCATCGGGTCCGAACCGACTCCAGACCTGTTGGAACCGGAAGCTCTCGATCACATCCCGCCGACCGAAGAACTGATCCTCAATGAGAGGCTCGATGCTGTACTCCCAGATGCGCTGCAGGCCACGCTTGTCCAAGCTGGCCTTCATGAAGTAACTCGGCCCGATGAGCGCGTGGTCACTGCCCATCTGCTCGACGAGCTCGTCGTTCACCTGGTCAACCAATCGAGCAACCCAGTCCTCACTCCTTGAGTGCCGCTGCATCCACCGTTGCAGTAGGCCTTTCATCGCACCGTGGTTCGGGAAGAACGGCACGAAGTGGAACCGTCGCCGCATTGCGGCGTCAATCAGCGCTATCGACCGATCCGCCGTGTTCATGGTGCCGATGAACCACAGGTTCTTGGGCAGCGAGAACTGCTCTGCTGGCCGGTACTGCGTGCGAACCGCCCGGTCGCGGTACTCCAGCAGGAACAGCAGCTCGCCCAACACTCGCGGCAGATTCGCTCGGTTGATCTCGTCGATCACCATCACGTATCGCTGCTTGGGATTGGCCCGCGCAGCCACTGCGATCTGTACCAGCGGACCCGATGTCAACCGGTAGCTCATATTTCCGGCACTATCCACCGCCGGCCGAAAGCCCTCGAAGAAGTCCTCGTACGAGTACGCCGGATGGAACTGCACCAGCGAGTACGCGGCTGAATCAGGCACGCCTGAGTCGTCGTATGCCGGATAATCGTTGCGGGTGCTGTCCACCAGCGCCTGCGCGAGCCGCTGGGCAAAGAAGGTCTTGCCGGTACCAGGAGGCCCGTAGAGGATCACTTGCTTCTTGTCCTCCAACAACTCAACGACCTCGTTAAGGAACTCAATCCCGCACAGCAGCTCTTTCTCCGCCTCCTTCAGCGCAGCGACGAGGCGTGTGCCTGCGGGATCAGCCTCATCACCGCCGCTGCCATCTACGTCAGATGGACCGACGGGCTCGTGGGAGTCCGAAAATCGTCGCGCGAGCCAGTACAGAAACCCGCGCATTCCCCACGTGTCGGGAACGCCATCCTCCGAGAAATCCAGTTCAAGCGCGCTCACGAGCATGGTGTGAGTCCGTGCCACCGCAGAACCCGGTACGCGGGAACTGAGATCCAATGAGCCGAGTGCATCGACTTCGGACTGGCCTGATTCATCCAACAGCACGAGCGCAGACATCAACTGAGCGAGTTGGAGAGTTCCAGGCCAGTCGGGGTCATCAACCTGGAGTTTGAAGTTCGCGAGAAATCTGTCGGGGTAACAGATCGCGAGCAGACGGGTGGCAACGAGTTCTGCAAGGCCTTTGATCTGGCCATCCACAGCGCTGTCGAACCGCTCGGCATCATCATCTGGTTGGCCGAAGCACAACTGCCAGAGCGCACCCCGTATCTCCGTCCACTGCTCAGCCGAGGCGTCATTGACGGTCTTGCTGATAGTTCCGGACCCGAGGCCGGCACCCCCGAAGTTGATCCCTTGGGCATGCATCGGCCAGACGGCCTTCACCTGCTCCCGGTTCTCCCAGCTCATGTTCGGCAGCGAACGCAAGATCTGCTCATACTCAGCGCGTACTTGCGTGTGCCGCCTGTCTGCGTCGCTGGGGTAGCCCTCGCCGTTGTTCCCCTCTTCGCGGAACTCGGCCACGAGCCTCGTCAAGCGCTCCGGCCGCGCTTCCCTGAATGGCGGCAGTCTCTTCCACCACCTCCGAATGTGGCGCGCGTATCCGCTTCGAGTGTCCGCGCTCGCATTCTGTTTGGAGTCCAGGTACGTGCCAAGCGCAGTCTCGTCCGCTTGGCCCGGATCGATTCCGTTGTCGCACGCCCATCGAATCCAGCCGGTAACAACCGAACGCACGGTCTTGATCGTGTCGCGCGCCGCACCGTCACCTTCGTTGCCGCCGGCCCAGCCGCGCCAGTGAAGGTAGGACTCAAGCGTCAGCAGCCACGTTGCCGCATCTTTAGACGACGACTCGGAGTTTCTGGTACCGGGGTCGACTCCGCGCTTCGGCGGACCAAGCCACTCGTCGCCGACCTTGTAGCTGGGCGACTTCGTGGCCTCGACCACCCTCTCCACCCTCTTGCCGCCAACAATGCGGTCGATGGGCGCTCCCACCCACACAACCTCGCTTGTCTTACGGCATATCACGTAAGTCGCCGCATCCTTCTCGATGCGGTTATTGACACGTGAACCGCACGCGCAGTAGTGAGGACCCCACTTGTTCGTCGCGTAAAGCGTGCCGCACCTATCCGCAGGATGCTCTGGCGGGCGACCAGGCACGCTGTTTTGCCTATCCGTGGGGTCTTGGTTCCACTGCCACCATGGACTCATATGCGCCCGGCAGTTGTCCTGGGTCAGCGGTGCCAAGTCCGCTATTGCGGTGACCCACTGGCGCAACAGCTCATCGTCGCGTTCGTCGGGTCGGACGTTGCGTTCAAGCGCGTAGCCAATCCACTGACCGACGATCGCTTTGTCGTCTGCAATGGTGCCCTCGGCAATGCGGCCCTCGCGCCGGAATTGCAGGTACTCGTTGAGACGCTGCATCCAATGCTGACCATCGTTCATAACGGCGAACCTACTGCGGGGGTGCGACCCTTCGTCCCGATCAGCGCGGCGAATGCGGTCGGCTTCCAGCGGCTGCTCACGTGGCAACATCGGAACCGTGGATGACGAGACCGATGACACCCGGCCTCTCACGCCGGCTGTCGTGATGTCGGCGCATGAGGCGGCGTTGTTGCGCCATCCCGCGTTGGTGGCGCAGATCGAGGCCGATCAGGCGGACCCTTCTCGGGCTGACCGCTCCGAAGCCAGACGGACTCGCCACGCCCCAGGGCAGTAGCCCCCAGGGGTCGAAGGCGACACCTGCACATTGCTGTTTGATCTGGGCAGCGGGAACACGCTCACTTCGCCCCTGTTGCAAGCGGCCATGCAACCGGACGGGTGGTCGTGCACGTTCCATTTGTGACCAGGTGCGAAGGTGGATTGTTCCCTGATTCAGTAGGCCCGCAGTTGCTCAGCGGTGCTCCGACCCGATTGCCGACATCGAAACGAGGAGACTCGGATGCGCGCGAATGTTTGTTTTCGCGAACATTTGTGTGTATACTCGTCTCATGTTCACCGAGCTGCGCTTCGAGCACCGTGCCGGCAGCCGTGTTGCCGTGCCTGAAGTGCATCCGGTCGGTCAATCTGATGATCCCGCGGAGTCGGGAGGCGACGAACCGGACTGGGTCGAATTCAACCGTGAGGCCGCCAAGGCCCGGGCTGATGCTCGGGGCGCCGAACGCGGCCCGTTCCTTGAGGCGCAGTGTGCGGCGAGGTTGGGGCTGGAGTCGCTGACCGACAGCGATCTGTTGGACCGTGTCGTCAGGCTGACGGCGGAGCGGTCCCGCATCGAGGCGGAGTATCTGGCGGCGGTCGGCGAGCTGGTGTCCCGAGACGGGGCGCAGTCTGCCGCGTGGCAACTTCGCGAGTACACGCGCATGAATGGCGCGCAAGCTCGCAGCGAAGCTCGGCTCGCCGAATCGCTCGCCGAGCACTCCTTGGGAGACACGCTCGATGCGCTGGCGGCCGGCGAGATCCACATGTCCCATGCCAAAGTGATCGCCCGGGAGACTCCCAAGACCCACCGCCGCGGCGAGTCCGACTTCTTGGGGCTGTGCCGTGCCTATCCGTCAGATGTGGTGGCCCGCCACTCCCTGGCCTATGAGAGCGAGCAGGTCTACGCCGACCTTGCTGCGGAAGCCGCTGCGGCAACCCCAGGGGGATCGGTTGAGCCCGCTGACGCCGAGCTTGCCCTCCAACGGCACCAGCGGCGCTGCTCAATGCGGCTGGGCGACGACGGCATATGGCACCTGAACGCCGACCTCGACTACCTCGTCGGCCGCCAAGTGAGCATGCAGCTCGCTGCGGCCGAGCGCGCCGTGCGCCAGCGTGACGACTCAGCCGAGGACACGTTCCCTCAGCGCAACGCCGACGCCTTGTGCGATCTGATCCTGGGCCGCCAACGTCCCGGCGCCAGCCTGGTGATTGCCGCCGACTATGACAGCGTCTCTGGACGGCTCGCCAACCCTCGGCTCGATGACGGCACGCCGATCTCGGCCAATCAGCTTGCCGAACTCGCCGCCGACGCCAAGATCCTCCCGGCCATCTTCAACAGCGACTGGAGCCAACTCGCCTTGGGTCGAGTCCGCAGCGCGTCCGATGCGCAACGGATCATCCTGGCCATCCGCGACGGCGGCTGCATCGCGTGCGCCACCCACTCCGAGCACTGCCACGCCCACCACATCGACTACTTCGAAGATGGCGGGAACACCGACATTCCGAACCTCGCCAGCCTGTGCGAACCCTGCCACCTCGACCATCACCAACGCCACTGGCCCATCGAAACACCACCCAGTGGCCGACCGCGACGGGCACCTCCCGGCGGCCAACCCAGGCCGCCTGCACCTACCGAACCATCCGGTCGCGACCCCACGGCATCACCCAGCCGAGATCACGTCCGGCCACCTGACCCGGCCATCACCACAGACTCCGATCCGGCAGCCGGAGCCTGACCGACCAACCGCAACGGTCCGCCCAGCCAGCGCCGGACCCGTGGATTCCCGAAGCTGGGCGGCGATCGGCACAGAGCCATGCGCGAGGTGATCGCTGATGTGCGGGGACTGCTGCCTCAACATCTGCCTACCGCCCGGGTCGGCAGCCCAGCTGCGGGATGTATGTGGAGTCCTGCGGCGAGCGGGCACCGTGCAGGCCGCTCTCCTAGGGTGGCGGGCATGTGGATTCGTCTTCGTCAGATTGCTGTTACTACTGCCGACTTGGCCCAGACTTCGGCGGACATCCAGAGCGTGCTTGGTGTTGAGCCTTGCTTCACCGATCCCGGTGTCGGCATCTTCGGTCTGAAGAACGTGCTGTGGCCGGTGGGCACGCAATTCCTCGAGTGCGTCACGCCGATCCAAGACGACACTGCTGCCGGCCGGTACCAGCAGCGGCGCGGCGGCGACACCGGGTACATGGTCATCACCCAGGTCAGCGACGTTGCTGCGCGCCGCGCCCACGTCGACGAGATGGGCATCCGGATCGCATTCGAGATGAACTTTCCTGACGAAGGCCATGTCGGCATGCAGCTGCACCCGGCTGACACCGGCGGTGCCTTCTTCGAGATGGACCAGATGACCGGACCCACCGGCGACGACGTCGGAGGCGCTTGGACGCCTGCCGGCTCCTACTGGGAGCCCTACGTCTGCACCGACAGGGTGAGCAACATCGCCGCCGCCGAGCTCCAGAGCCCCGACCCGCAGCGCTTGGCCGAGCGTTGGAGCCGGATCGCGCAGATCGACCTCGACACCGATGCCGACGGCCACCCCACGATCCAGCTCGACAACGCCACCCTCAGATTTGTGCCCGAAGCCGATGGCCGCGGCGAAGGACTCGGCGCCATCGACGTCACCACCGTCGACCGCGAAGCGGTGCTCGCAGCAGCCCGCACGCGGGACTGCTACGTGAACGACAGCCAAGTCGCGCTCGCCGGCCTGCGCGTCAACCTCGTCGACGCCGGCTGAACGGGCTTGCCGGCACTTACCGGACCGCGCGTCAATCTCTTCGACGCCGACTGACACGGGCTTGCCGGCGCTCGTCGGCCTACCATCGGCATCCGCCGCAGGTCGCCGCTCGGTTGCGACCACACAGGGAGGTTCTTGCCGATGAGCGAGATCGTTGACCAATTCAAGCGCTCCGTCGCGCTCTTCGACTCGGTGGTGGCCAGCGTGCCCGACGATGCCTGGGGCAATGACACGCCATGCGCCGACTGGAATGCAAGTGAACTGCTGCGTCACCAGTGCGGCGTGCTCGACGCGCTCGCCGGCATCGCCCGCACCGGCGAGGTGGGCATGCCCCAGATGGCCGACGACGCCGGCGATCCGGCGGCCCAGTGGCAGGCCACCCGCGAGGGCGTGCTCGCCGCAATCGACGGCGCCGACCTCTCCGCCGAGGACAAGTACTGGTTCGGGCCGATGAGCTTCGAGAACTTCGTGGGCATGGTGCAGTGGGACCCGCTGACCCACGCATGGGACCTGGCCCAGGCCAGCGGCAACCCCATCGACCTGCCCGACGACCTGTGCGAGGCCACCCTCGCCCGGGTGCAAGCCTTGGGCGACATTCCCCGCAAGTGGAGGCTGATCACCGACGCAGTCGATGTTCCCGACGACGCGCCGATGTCGCACCGCTACCTCGGCTACGTCGGGCGCCAGCCGTGAACGCCGCCGCTGAGAGCGAGGCCGGCCAGACAGACGCCGGCAGCGAGCGTGCCGAGCCGCAGCGCTGGCAGATCGGCGACGTGTCCATCACGTCGGTCTCGGAGGCCGCCACGCCGACCTCGCCGCGCTTCCTCTACGACGGCGTCAGCAAGGGCGGCGTGCTGGCCCGTGCTGAGGCTGCGCCGTGGCTGCGCCCGCACTTCGTCAGCGACGACGGCTACCTGTTGCAGCGCATCCATACCTGCGTGATCTCGGCAGGCGAACATCGCATCGCGGTGGACACCTGCGTCGGCAACGACAAGGAACGCACCAACCCGCTGTGGCACCGCCAGCAAGGTCCGTTCCTCGACGACATGGCCGCCGCTGGCTTCCCGCCCGAGTCCATCACCCATGTGGTGTGCACCCACCTGCACGTCGACCATGTGGGCTGGAACACCTGCCTGAATGCCGACGGCGAATGGGTGCCCACATTCCCCAACGCGGAGTACCTGTTCTGCGCGCCCGAGTACGACTACTGGGCCAATCACGAAGACCTCTTCGGGGATGCCGTGTTCGAGGACTCGGTGGCTCCCATCGCCGCCGCGGACCGCGCCAACATGGTCGAAGCTGTCGACAGCATCTGCTCAGAGGTGTCGTTCCAGTCCACGCCGGGCCACACACCGGGGCACCTCTCGGTGGTGATCTCCAGCGGCGGCAAGCGAGCGATCATCACCGGCGACATGGCACATACCCCGATGCAGCTCGCCGACCCCGACCTCAGCTCGATGTTCGACACCGATCCCGACGAAGCGCGCCGCACCCGCCACGTGGCATTCGGCGACTGGGCAGACGGTGAGACCCTGGTGATCGGCACCCACTTCGGAGGACCCACCGCCGGCGTCATGGTTCCCCACGAAGGCGCCTACCGCCTCGACTGCGACTGACGTCCAGAGGCTGCGCCCCGGGCCACGGGGTCCGCCAGCAAGAGTGCTAGTGGCCGCTTCGCAGCAGCCGCGCGATGCCTGACATCAGGCGATCCGGACGGTCCGAGCGCAGTTCGCGCTGATCCGCGGCACCAAGCAAGGCGCGGCTGGCGCGCACGCCGAGCCAGCGCAGCGGCTCCGGCTCCCACCGACGCGAGCTCACCCCTACCCAGGGCAGGCTCGTGCGCTCGGTATCGCGCTCGGCGATCAGCTCGGCCATGGTGCGGCCAGCCAGGTTGGACGCTGCGACGCCCTCGCCCACGTAGCCGCCCAGCACGCCTTCGCCGGTGCGCGGGTCGAAACGCACGCCGGGCAGCCAGTTGCGCGGGATGCCGAGCACCCCGCCCCAGCGGTGGGTGACACGCGCCTCGGCGACCTGCGGCAACATCTCGGAAAGCACCCGCCAGATTCGCCGGTGCATACCCAGATGCGTCTCGGCAGCGGGCACGATCCGGGAGCCGAAGCTGTACGGCTCCCCGGTGGCGCCGAAAGCGATCCGGTTGTCGGCAGTGCGCTGTCCGTAGGTGACCATGCGGCGATCGTCGGCGAAGCTCGGCCGGTTCGCGAGGCCGATGTCGTCGAAGACTGCATCAGGCAGCGGCTCGGTGGCGATCATCCGCGAATAGACGGGCAAGATGTCCCGCCGCAAGCCCTGCAGATCTCTGGTGTACGCCTCGGTGGCGCGCACGATCACCGGGGCCCGAACTTCGCGGCGGCCGCGGCTCATCGGCGAGCCACGAGCGCCCTCTGCGGCAATCTGCACCGCACCGCCGTCGAAACCGGTGACACGTGACTGCTCGTAGATCTCCACCCCCGCCGCTTCGGCGGCGCAGGCCAGTCCCAGCGCCAGCTTGGCGGGATCCACTACGGCAGAAGGGCCGAGCAGGACACCGCTGCGCACATCGGTGGCGTTGAGCTGCTCGCGGGCTTCGTCAGCATCGAGCAGGCGAATCTCGTCTTCGGTCAGCCCGAAGCTGCCAGCTTCGGCTATCTCGGCGACCTGTCGCTCCGCTTGGGGACCCGTGCGCGCCACCCTGATGGTGCCGCCCTTGGCGTAGTCGCAGTCGATGCCCTCAGCGGATGCCACACGCCCGATCTCGTCGACGGCGTCGAACACGGCTCGCACCAGGCGCCGGGATTCGGTCGGGCTGGAACGCCGCGCGTAGTCGGCAACCGAGCCGGCCAGCTCCCCCACCGCCCAACCCCCGTTGCGCCCTGAGGCACCGAAGCCGCAGTGGTGCCGCTCCAGCACGACCACACGCATCGCAGGCTCCAGCTGCTTGAGGTAGTAGGCGGTCCACAGACCGCTGAAGCCGCCGCCCACGATGGCGACGTCGACGTCAAGATCACCCTCGACAGCGGGACGGGGCGCGACAGGCGGCTCGAGCCGGTCGATCCACAGCGGCGTCGTCGATGCCGTCTCCAGCGACCAAGGATCCGAGCTGAGTGCAGCGGCCATCTCCTTCGAAAACTACTGCTGCTGCCAGCCGCTTCCCGGCGCAGGGATAATCTCTCAGCCGGCGGCTGAGTGCGGCAGGCGCCGCGGGGGTGCTGCGATGCGTGAGATCGAAGCCGTGTCGGTTGGCGAGCGCTCGGGCCTTCGATACGCACGGATCCTCCCGGAGTGGGCTGCCGAACTGGAAGCCCTGGAGCTGGCATCCCACCCGACCGCAGACCGCGCCGACCTCTATGACGCCCAAGGTTTTGCCCAGCTGGCCCAGGACTTCCCCGAAGGCTGCTTCGCAGGATTCGACGGTGACGAGCTGGTGGCCATGGGGGTCGGCATCCGCTGCGACTTCGACTGGGACAACCCGATTCACACGATCGCCGATCTCGTCCCTGAAGACCACAGTGCCAGCGGGCACGATCCCGACGGCCGCTGGTACTACGGCACCAGCATCGCCACCCGGCTTTCCCACCGTCGCAAGGGCATTGGCGCGGAGCTTTACGTGCTGCGCAAGCAGGTCTGCGTCGATCTGGGCTTGGACGGCATCGTGGCAGGCGGCGTCATCCCCGGCTACGCCGAGCACAAGGAGGACATGAGCGCCGACGAGTACATCGCCGAGGTGCGCGAAGGCCGGCTGTACGACCGGACGCTGAGTTTCCAGATCGAGAACGGGTTTGAGGCAGTGTGCGGCCTGCCGAACTACATCGCCGATCCGGCAACCGACAGCTGGGCTGCCTTGATCGTGTGGCGCAACCCAGAACTACAGAGCGGCGCGTGAGCGACAGCACCGATCCCGCGGCGGGCGGAGGAGGCTTGATCGCCGGCTCCGACGCCGAGACCCTCGGCGATCAGGCATTCCGCTCAGACGACCTTCACGGCCGCAAGCCCGAGATGACCTATGGCGGTGCGCTGTCGTTCCTGCGACGCCGCTACACCCGCGACATCGCCGACGCCGACATCGTCGTGTCGGGCATCCCGTTCGACATGGCCACCTCGAACCGGCCAGGTGCCCGGCTGGGTCCGCGCGCCATCCGGGCGGCGTCAACAGGTCTCGCCGAGCTCGACGCCTACCCCTTCGGATTCGATCCGTTTGCCTTTCTCGCCGTGGTCGATTACGGCGACTGCTTCATCGACTACGGCCACCCCACCGAGGCCGTCGAGCGAATCGAGGCCCACTGCACGGAGATCCTGGCTCACGACGCGCAGATGGTGACCCTCGGCGGCGACCACTTCGTCACCTACCCGATCCTGCGTGCCCATGCGGCCAAGCACGGGCCGCTGTCGCTCATCCACTTCGACGCGCATCCCGATACGTGGCCCGACGACGAGGGCCGCCTCGATCACGGCTCAATGTTCCTGCGTGCGCTGCAAGAGGGCATCATCGACCCCGAGGCATCTGTCCAGATCGGCATCCGCACCCACAACGACGACGACTACGGGTTCACGGTGCTCGGTGCGCCCTGGGTGCACCGCAACGGACCCGCTGCTGTGCTCGAGGTCGTGCGGGAGAAGGTCGCCAACCGCCGGGCCTACGTGACCTTCGACATCGACTGCATCGATCCGGCATTTGCCCCCGGCACCGGCACGCCGGTGTCGGGAGGGCTCACCACTGCGCAATCGCTGGAGATCGTGCGGGGCCTCGCCCCCTTTGACATCGTGGGCATGGACGTGGTCGAGGTTGCCCCCGCCTACGACGTGTCGGAGATCACCGCCTTGGCGGCCGCAACGCTCGCTCACGACTTCATCTGCACGCAGGCCGTTCGTGCCGGGGCGCCTGCACAGCCGCTGGGATTGACATGAGCAGTGACGCCGTTACTTCCGCGTCGCCGCCCGGTGCTGATGCCGGCGTGCCCGCCGTGGAAATGCACGGCATCTCCAAGCGATTCGGCGATGTCGTGGCAGTCGACGGCATCGACCTGCAGATCGGCGACGGCGAGTTCTTCGCTCTGCTCGGGCCGTCAGGATGCGGCAAGACGACCACGCTGCGGATGATCGCCGGCCTCGACATCCCCAGCGAGGGGCGCCTGGCGATCTTCGGCGAGGAAGTCGCGTCGTGGCCCCCCGACCAGCGGCCGGTCAATACCGTGTTCCAGGCGTACGCCCTGTTCCCGCACATGACGGTGGAGCAGAACATTGCGTTCGGACTGCAGATGCGCGGCATCCGCGGCCCCGATGCCGACCGACAGGTTGCCGAGGCCACCGCGCTGGTGCAGCTCGAGGGCATGGAGCACCGCAGGCCCTCGCAGCTCTCGGGCGGCCAGCAGCAGCGCGTCGCCCTCGCACGGGCACTCGTGAATCACCCCAAGGTGCTGCTGCTCGACGAGCCGCTGGGAGCGCTGGATCTGAAGCTGCGCCAGGAGATGCAGGTGGAGCTGAAGGCGCTGCAGCGCGAGGTGGGCATCACATTCGTCTTCGTCACCCACGACCAGGAGGAAGCCCTGGCCATGAGCGACCGCGTAGGCGTCATGTCGGAGGGCCGGCTGCTGCAGGTCGGCACGCCGGCGGAGGTGTACGAGCATCCCGCGAACCGCTTCGTGGCCGACTTCATCGGGCGTACAAACCTGCTCGAAGGCATCACTGAGAGCCCCTCTGCGGTACGGCTGGATGCTGGTGCAGTGGTAGCCGCCGCCAACGGACTGGCTGCCGGCTCCGCGGCAGCGCTGAGCGTGCGCCCCGAGCAGGTGCGGCTGCATCGCCGCGGCGAGACGCCAGCGGGCGCCCCTTGCCTCGACGGCGTCATCACCGACGCGACGTATCTCGGGCACGCGTTTGTGTACACGGTCGCGATCGGCCCCACCGCCAGTGCCAGCGGGACGAACACAGGCGAACGAGCGGCCACCATCACCGCACGGTCGGAAACCGGCTCAGCGGCGCTTGCCGCCGGTGAACCCGTCTCGGTCAGCTGGTCGCCCGAGGCGACGACGGTGGTCGCGGACTGATGTCATCGCTGCGCCGCGCCAAGCCTGCAGCGGCGCAGTCGACAGACGCTGGGCCCGATACGCCACCGTCGTTGACCCCTGCAGAACTGGCCGCACAACGCAGGAAGCGGCGCACCGGCACGCTCATCGCCACGCCCGGAGCGCTGTACCTGCTGATCTTCTTCGTGGTCCCGCTGGGCCTCATCACCGTGTACTCGTTCGCGACACGCACATCCACGGGCCGCACCTCGCTGAGCGGCTGGAACCTCAACTCCTACGAGCGCATCGCCGACGACGTGATCCTCGGCATCATCGCCCGCTCGGCCTGGCTGGCGTTCCTCACCACCGTGCTGTGTCTGTTGGTTGCCTACCCCTTCGCCTACTACCTGGCCACCCGTCCTGCCCGGCTGCGCGCCCGGCTGCTCGTGCTGGTGATGATCCCGTTCTGGACCAACGGTCTGGTGCGCATCTTTGCAATCCGTTTCCTGCTCGGGTCGAACGGCCCCGCCTCGGCGCTCAGCGAGGCGATGGGCTTCGGCACGTTCCGGATCCTGTTCACTCCCACTGCGGTGGTGCTGGGCATGGTGTACGGCTTTCTCACCTTCATGGTGCTGCCGCTGTACGTGGCGCTGGAGCGCATGGACTGGCGCCTGGTGGAGGCCGCCCGCGACCTCTACGCGAGCGGAGCGAAGGCCTTCTGGCGCGTCACCGTGCCGCTCACCCGCTCGGGCATCGTGGCGGGCTGCGTGCTGGTCTTCGTGCCCAGCTTTGGCTCATATGTCGTGCCGGAGATCCTGGGCGGCGCCAAGACGCTGCTCATCGGCTCCTACGTCGCACGCCAATTCCAGGCCGCTCGCAACTGGCCGTTGGGCGCTGCGCTGAGCGTGCTGGTGATCGTGGCGATGCTCGTCGCGGTGGCCATCAACCAGCGGAATTCCGCCAATGCCGAGCGAACCCAGGGCGTCACGCGATGAGGAGTCACAGGCCGTGAGCAACCTGGGCACCGCCGGCGCCAAGCGCTCGGCCACGCACCTGCTGAAGGCCAATGCCTGGTTCGTCTTCGCATTCCTGTATGTGCCGATCGTGGTGCTGGTGGTCTTCTCGTTCAACGACTCCGAGCGGGTCAACGTCTGGCAAGGCCTCTCGGCGCGCTGGTACGGCGAGGCGCTGGGCAATACGCAGGTGATCAGCGCCCTGCGCGTGTCGCTCATCGTGGCGATCAGCTCGACGATTGTGTCCACGGTGCTGGGCACCGCAGTGGCGTTGGCGCTCGACCGCTACCGCTTCAAGGGCCGGCGGGCGCTGGACGGCACCGTCTACCTGCCCATCGTCATTCCCGACATCACCATGGCGGTGATGCTGCTGGTGTTCTTCGCCGAGGCGTTCAAGCTCATCGACACGTTCGGCCCGCGATTGACCCTGGGCGTCACGACGGTCGCGCTCAGCCATATCGCGTTCAACATCTCGTTTGTCGCCGTGGTGGTGCGCGCACGGCTGGATCAATTCGATCGGACCCTCGAAGAGGCGGCGCGTGATCTGTATGCCACGCCGTGGCGTACGTTCAGGAGGGTGACGCTGCCGCTGATAGCGCCGGGTATCGCCGCAGGCGCCCTGCTGGCGCTGACGCTGTCGCTCGACGATGTCGTCATCTCGGCGTTCACGGCAGGACCGGGCGCCACAACGCTGCCGGTGTACGTGTTCAGCACCATCCGTCAGGGCGTCACGCCGGAGCTGAACGCCATCTCGACGCTCATGCTGGCTGCGTCGATCACGCTGGTGGTGGCATCGCTGGCCTTGCAGCGTCCGAGGAGCACGACGCCATGAGCCCGAGCCGTGAGTGCATCGCCTCGCGCCGCCCCGGCGTACAACCCATCGCGCCGCTGCGGCGCACTGCCAGTCCAGTCCCGAACACGCAAGCGAGACAGCGACGCTCTGAGGGAGCGTCCACAAGGGAGGAACCATGATCAGCCTTGCGAAAACCGCGTCCTGGACGCGCCGGGCCCGATGGCTAGCACTTGCCGCGGCCGCGGCGCTGCTCGTCAGTGCATGCGGCGGCGGAGGCAGCGACAACGCCGCCGACGACTGCGAGCCCGGCGAGACCGACGGCGACCTCGCCTTCTACAACTGGGCCGACTACATGGACGAGGAGCTGCTGCTGGCCTTCGAGGAGGAGACCGGCATCAGCATCGACTACACGGTCTACGAGTCGAACGAGCAGATGCTCAGTCAGGTCGAGTCTGAGGCGGCCATCTACGACCTGGTCGTGCCGTCGGACTACATGGTGGCGCTGATGATCGAGGAAGACCTGCTGCTGCCGCTCAACTACGACGCGCTCCCGAACTTCTCCAACATTGACGATGCCTGGGACAACCCGCCGTTCGATCCTGAGCACCGCTACCACGTGGCGTACCAGTGGGGCACCACCGGCATCGGCATGACCTACGACGCACTCGACGCGATCGGCGGCGAGTCGTCGTGGGCAGTCATCTTCGATGCCGACACTGCAGCACAGGTGCCCGGAGGAATCTCGATGCTCGACGACGCTCCGGAGGCCGTGTCGGCAGCGCTCAAGTACTTGGGCTACAGCATCACCGAGACCATCGAGTCAGGCAACGAGGACGCCATCCGCGAGGCGGGGGCGCTGCTCAAGGCCACCAACGACCGGCTGGTCAAGTACGACTCGGTGACCTACGGCGACGACCTGGTCAACGGCGAGGTCGATGTGGCGCACGGCTGGAGCGGCGGCTTCGCCCAAGCGTTCTTCGAGACCGACGCCTATGAGACCCACGTGTACACGATCCCCGTGGAGGGCGGCGTGCGCTGGGTGGACACCATGGCCATCCCGCACAACGCCGACAACGTGTGCTCGGCCCACGCCATGATCAACTTCCTGCTGGACGCGGAGAACGGCGCCGCGCTCACCAACTACACGTACTACGGCAGCCCGAACGAGGCTTCGACGCCATACATCCTCGACGAGATCCTGGAGGACCCGGGCATTTACCCGCCGCCGGATGTCTACGAGCGGTTGGAGCTGATCCCCCAGATGGGCGACCTGGGCCTGATCGTGCAGGACATGCTCACCGAGGCCAAGAGCTGATGATGTGACCCGCTGGGTGGGCGTGCCTCAGTTGCGGGGCACGTCCACCCAGGGCACGTCCTTGTCGACACGGGGTTCGCCCGGCAGGCCGAGCACCTGCTCGCCCAGGATGTTCCGCATGATCTCCGAGGTGCCGCCCTCGATGGAGTTGGCACGCACCCGCAGGAACCCGTGCTGCACGCCGCCGTCGGAGCCGTCCACCGACAGGTCGCCCGGGCGGCGGAACGTGTAGTCGTAGCCGACGAGCCCGTCGGAGCCCATCATGTCGACCGCGCAGGTCATGAGGGCCTGGTTGAGCTCGGCGAACGCCAGCTTGGCGATCGACATCTCCGGACCCGGGTTGCCCTTGCGCCGGTTGGCACCCGCACGCATGTTCGTGAGCCGAAGCACCTCGGCACGCGTCCACAGCTTCGTCAGCCGATCTCGGGTGACGTCGTCGCGCTCGGCATCGTCACGCTGGTTCCACAGCTTCACCAGCACCGAGATGGGCCCCGAGCCTCGCTTGGGCGGGCCGGCACCGCCGGCGCCGATCGCATTGCGCTCGTTCATCAGCGTGGTCAGCGACACCCGCCAGCCGTCGCCCACGTCGCCGATGCGGCTCGCGTCGGGCACGCGCACATCGGTCATATAGACCTCGTTGAACTCGGCCTCGCCGGTGATCTGGCGCAGCGGGCGCACCTCCACGCCCGGTGACTTCATGTCGAGCGCGAAGTAGGTGAGCCCGCGGTGCTTGGGCACCTCGGGATTGGTGCGGGTCACCAGCATTCCGAAGTCGCCGAGGTGCGCCAGCGTGTTCCACACCTTCTGGCCGTTCACCACCCACTCTTCGCCATCGGCAACCGCCCGGGTCGCCAGCCCGGCGAAGTCGCTGCCCGCACCCGGTTCACTGAAGAGCTGGCACCACACTTCCTCGCCGGTGAACATCGGCCGCAGGAAGCGCTGCTTGACGTCGTCGCTGCCGTGGGTGTGAATGGTCGGCCCGGCCAGATGCGCGAAGAAGGTCACCGGCTTCATGGGCCGGGCGCCGGCAGCCCGCAGCCGCTCTTCCACCCGGCGCTGCAGCTTGGGGCTCACGCCCAGGCCCCCGTGGCCCTCGTCGAAGTGCACCCACGCCAGGCCGGCGTCGAACTGCGCGCCGCGGAAATCGGCATAGCTCAGCTGCTTGGGATCGTGCGAGGCAAGCAGCTCGTCGATGGCAGCGTCAACCCGCGCAGCAGCGGGATCGACGGCCGCGTCGGCAGCCGGGGCGTCAAGCGTGTCGGTCATGCCGCCAGTCTGCCAGCAGTGCGCAGCGCCGAGCGTTGCGCACCATCAGACACAGCGCGGCGCCGAGCGTTGCGCACCATCAGACACAGGGCGGCGCCGAGAGGTCAGTAGCGATCGCCAGAGAATGACGGGTCGCTCTTGGCGAGGAACGCCGCTGCCCCGTCGGCCATGTTCCGCGGGATCAGCACCGCCTGGTGTCCCATCTCCACGTCGAGCTGATCGGCCAGATCGCGCTGCGTGGCGCCGTCCACGGATTCCCGGATACGGCTCATGGCAGCGGGTGAGCTGCGCCGCAGCACGTCGACCACCTGCCCGACGGCGGCGTCCAGTTCCTCGTCGTCCACGGTCTTCCACACCAGGCCCCAGTCCTCAGCCTGATCGGCACTCACCCGCTCACCGAGCAGCGTCATGCCCAGCGCACGGGCACGGCCTACCCGCATCGGGAGCTGCCAGGTGGTTCCCAAGTCGGGAACGATGCCCAGACGCGGCCCGAACGTCGCCACGAAGAACGCCGAGCGCGCCGCAATCGCCACGTCACACGACAGCGCCAGGCCGATGCCGCCGCCGGCAGTGACGCCGTTGATGCGAGCCACGGTCGGCACCGGGCACTCGGCCACGGCCCGGATCGCCGGGTGGAACACGTTGTCCATGGAGTCGGTGGTGGCCTCGCCCGCAGCGTCAGCGTCGAAGCCCTCAGCGTCGCCGGCGGCCGCATTCCGCAGGTCGGCGCCTGAGCAGAAGCCGCGGCCTTCGCCGGTGAGGATCACCGCTCGTACGCCGTCGTCGGCAGCAACCATGCCGAAGGCCTCGGTGATGTCGTTCATGAACTCGTCGTTCATGGAATTCAGCGTCTCGGGCCGGTTCAGCGTGACCGTGGCGACATCGCCCGCCGGATCCCGCTCGACGCTGTAGTTGACCGTCCCATTCGACGGCTGCGGCTGGCTGCCCATGATGATCCCCTCGACGAACTCGATTGCGACTGTGGCGCGCTGCCGAGCGTAGGGCGCGAGCTAGCTCCGATGCCGGGCTGCTTCAACCCTGAAGGCAGCGGCTACTTGTAGCGATAGGTGATGCGACCGCGACTGAGGTCGTATGCCGAGACTTCGACTTGCACCCGATCTCCGGGAAGGATCCGGATGTGGTGCTTGCGCATCTTGCCGCTCAGGTGGCCCAGCACTTCGTGGCCGTTGTCGAGCTCGATGCGGAAATGCCCGCCTTTGAGCGCTTCGACGGTCTTTCCTTCGAGCAAGATTGCGTCGTCCTTGACTTTCGGCACGTGGTTTCCCTGATCGGCGGGCAGAAGATGCGTGCCCACCGCGGTGAACGCGCAGGCCCCGAGGGGCCGACACATCATGGTAGCCGGGCGGGTCCGAATCCGCCCACAGACCCGGTTTCCCGCAGGAAACCTGGCCCAGCGGGACCGTCAGTGGCGCTTCACGCCGCCATATTTCATGCGAGTGTCCGACATGGAGGCGAGCCGTACGTCGTCGTCATTGATGCCCGCCGCCACGAGTTCGCCCATGAACAGCGTGTGGGTGCCCAGATTCACGCTGTGCCGCACCTCGCAGTCCATCCAGGCAGCGGCATCGACAAACACCGGTGCTCCGGTGGCAGCTTCGTACACCGACCAGCCGTTGAGGGTTCCCGTGCCTGTGCCGTCAGCAATGGCTTCGTACGCAGCGGGCTTGGAGAATTTCACGAACGGCCGGGTGTTCTCGGCGTCCCATAGATTCACGGTGAACGAGCCTCCGTCGGTGATCAACCGATGGGTGACCGCCGTGTTCTCCACACCGATGCCGATGATCACGGGCTCCATCGACAATTGGGTGATCCAGCTCGTGGTCATGGCGTTGCGTTCGTCAACGGCTCTCGACCCCACAAGCGCCAGCGCATTGGGAATCTTCCACGTCACCCGGTTGATCAACTCGTCGGGCAGCTCCGCAGCAGTCATGGCTGCACACTAGGCAGCCGAGCGTCACCGGCCAGTACCGCGGCACTCCAGGGACCGGCGAAGAGCGCGCGGCTAGCGTAAGCGCCATGGCTTCGGGCCAGCCGGCCCGAGGGCGACGAGCGCGTACGCGCCAAGCACGGGGACGGCGACATGGCGTATGACCTGAAGATCACGGGCGGCACGATCATCGACGGGACGGGAGCGCCCCGCTACGTCGGCGATGTGGGCATCTCCGACGGCAAGGTGGTGGCGCTCGGCTCGGCCGCGGCAGAGGCCGCCGAAACCATCGATGCCACCGGGCGCATCGTGTGCCCCGGGTTCGTCGACATCCACACTCACTACGACGCGCAGATCATGTGGGACCGGCTGGTGAGCTGCTCGCCCTGGCACGGCGTCACCACCATCGTGATGGGCAACTGCGGTTTCTCGGTGGCGCCCACCCGGCCCGAGCACCGCGATCTCATCATGCGAACGCTGGAGAACGTGGAGGGCATGAGCGTCGATGCGCTGCGGGCCGGCCTCGGCGACTGGGGCTTCGAGACCTTCCCCCAGTACCTCGATGCGCTCGAATCGAACGGCGCAGCGGTGAACATGGCAGCGCTCATCGGCCACACCGCCGCTCGCATGTACGTCATGGGCGAGGAAGCCACTGAGCGTGAAGGCACCCCCGAGGAGATCGCCGCCCAGCGCGATCTGGTGGCCGAGGCGCTGCGGGCCGGGGCGCTGGGCTTTGCCACCTCCAAGGCATCGACCCACGTCGGCTACGAAGGGCGACCGGTGCCGAGCCGCGCTGCGACCACCGACGAGATCGTTGAGATCGCCCAGGCGCTGGGCGATGTCGGTGGCGTGATGCAGGCCACGGTGGGACGGGGCCTCAACCACGACGAGTTCGCGCTCATCGCCGAGACCACGGGAGCACATGTGAGCTGGACGGCGCTGCTGGGCTCGGCTCGGGGACCGGGCAGCCACCGCGCTGACCTGGAGCGGGCCCGTGAGATCGCCGACCGCGGCCTGCCGGTCTTCCCGCAGGTGGCCGTACAGCCGATCCAGTTCGAGATGAGCTGGAAGGCGCCGTTCATCTACGAGGCCCTGCGCTGCTTCACGCCGGTGTCACAGAGCGATCTCGAAGGCCGCAAGCGCTACTACGCCGACGCCGACTGGCGGGCCGAGTTCAAGGAGAAGGCTGGCAATGGCGGCAAGATCGGTGACCGCTGGGCGCGTACCGAGGTGAGCTACTTGCCGCACAATCCGGCACTCGAGGGCCGCAACATCCAGGAGATGGCCGACGAGGCAGGCCAAGACCCGGTGGACTGGGTGCTCGACGTGGCCCTCGAAGCCGACCTGGAGATGCGCATCGTCCAGGACGTGATCAACCACGACCCCGACGACATCGACGAGCTGCTGCACGACCCCACGACGGTGATCGGGCTGTCCGACGCCGGGGCGCACGCCAGCCAGCTCTGCGACGCCAAGTACTCGACGGAGTTCCTGCAGACCTTCGTGCGCGGCCGGCAGAGCTTCGACCTCGAGACCGCCATCCACATGCTGACCCAGCGGCCGGCTGAGGTATTCGGCATCGCCGACCGGGGCACGCTCGCCGAAGGCAAGCCTGCCGACGTGGTGGTGTTCGATGCCGACGAGGTCGGCCATCTGGGCAAGCGGCGGGTGTACGACCTACCCGCCGGCGCAGATCGCCTGATCTCCGATGCCAAGGGCATCGACGCAGTGGTGGTGAACGGCACGATCATCCGCCGCGACGGCGCCGATGCGGTGGATCCGCACGGCCCGCTGCCGGGCAAGCTGCTGCGCAACGGCAAGGGCTGAGCGACCGGGTCGGCCGGACCCCTCTGACCGGCCCGGCGGAGGCCCGACTGTTGCAGGGCGAGAGCCGCATGGCAGGCTTGCGCGTGTGATCGACCTTCGCTCAGACACAGTCTCCAAGCCGACGCCCGAGATGCGCGCCGCCATGGCAGCCGCCGACGTCGGCGACGACGTGTGGGGCGACGATCCCACGGTCAACGAGCTCGAGCGCTACACCGCCGATCTGCTCGGCAAGGCAGCGGCGCTGTACGTGCCCAGCGGCACCCAGTCGAACCTGTGCGGTCTGCTGGCCCATTGCGAGCGGGGCGACGAGTACATCGTGGGCCACCACGCCCACACCTACATGTACGAGGGCGGCGGCGCAGCGGTGCTGGGCAGCATCCAGCCCCAGCCAGTGCCGACCGACGAGAGCGGCATGCTCGACCTCGGAGCGGCTGAAGAGGCGGTCAAGCCCGACAACAGCCACTTTGCCCGCACCAAACTGCTGTGCCTCGAGAACACCATCGACGGCAAGGTGCTGACGACCGACCAGCATCAGGCGGCGCGCGACTTCGCAGACCATCACGGTCTCGGACTGCATCTGGACGGCGCACGGCTGTGGAACGCGGCAGTAGCGCTGGGCCTGTCTCCCGCTGAGGTCGCCGAGCCGTTCGACACCGTCTCGGTGTGCCTGTCCAAGGGTCTCGGTGCCCCGGTGGGCTCAGTGCTGTGCGGCTCTGAAGAACTGGTATCGGCAGCGCGGCGCTGGCGCAAAGTGCTCGGGGGCGGCATGCGTCAGGCCGGCATCATCGCCGCGGGCGGTCTGTACGCCCTGCAGCACCACATCGACCGGCTGGCCGACGACCATGCCAATGCGGCCCGTCTGGCAGCCGGCCTCGACGCCATTGAGGGCATCACCGTGACCGGCTGTAACACCAACATGGTGTTCTCACAGCTCGATCAGAACGACCCGACGCTCGGCAAGCGTGTCGAGGGTCGCGGCGTGCTGGCCGATTGGCGTTTCGGCCGCTCGCGCATGGTGCTGCATCTCGACATCAGCGAGGCCAACGTCGACACCGCCCTCGAGGCCATCGCTGCCGAACTTGCCACCTGAAAATCGCTTCGCGCAGATGCGACGCCAGACCTACGTTCACGCATAGGGCCAGCCTCTCCGAGTGCGAGCTACAAAATGCCTGCTCTGACCACACTCGGTTGAGGCTGGCCTCCCGCACAACTATAGGCGTGAGCGAGAACCTCATCGCCTGAATTTCGGTGGCTGCCGTGCTCCAAGCTGTTACGGTCTCAGTCAGTGGGCAGGGCCGCCGGGCAGAGTGGACGATTTTCTGTGCAACGGCGGCCCCGCCCGACTGCTGAACATAGCCATGGGCTCAGGCGCAACGCCGTTGAATTTTGATTGATCTCGCTCAGTCGGCGATGAGCTCCCGGTCGGCCGCTCGGGGCTCGCAGACGTAATCGTCGAGGTCGGCTTCCTTGGTCATCTCGAAGTAGTCGACATTGCGCCACGGCGAGTTGACCACGATGCGGCCGGCCTCGTTGCGGTAGTAGCTGGTCATGCCGGGATGCATCCACACCATGTTCTCGTGGGCATCGTCAACGCGGTCGCGATACTCGTCGTGGACATCTCGCCGCACTTCCACCGAGCCGAGCCCTTCGGCGCACATCTTGGCGATCATGTCCATCACGTAGCGCACCTGCATCTCCACCACGAAGATCAGGCTGCCGCCGTGGCCGGGCTGCAGGTTCGGCCCGTACAGCGTGAAGAAGTTGGGGAAGTCGGGCGTGACCGTTCCCACGTAGGCGCTGGCGTCGTCGTCGCCCCACGATTCGCGCAGGCTGCGGCCCGAGCGGCCGGTTGCCTCGTAGGTGGTGATGAACCGCAGCACGTCGAAGCCGGTGGCCAGCACCAGCACGTCGGCATCGCGCTCGGTGCCATCCGCGGTGCGGATGGTCTGGCCGGAGATCTCGGCAATCGAATCGTCGACAAGCTCCACCTTGGGGTTGCGCAGCATCCGGTACCAACCGTTGTCCATCAGCATGCGCTTGCCGAAGGGCGGGTACGTAGGCAGCACCTTGTCCAGCAGCTCGTCGGCCCGGTCGCCCAGCTCGTCGATCACGTAGCGGGTGAAGTAGGCCCGGTGGGCGTCGTTCTGGGCGTTGAGCGACCGCTCGGGGTGCTCCCAGTCGGGGTCCTTCTGCAAGGCGGTGTGGATGCGGTCGTTGAACGTCCAGCCCAGCCGCACCCGGTACCACGCCCGGTACAGCGGCACAACCTCGAACAGGGTCCGCATGGCGTCGGGAACCGGCTTGCGGAACTGATCGAACGGCGCAGCCCAGTGGTTCGACCGCTGGTAGATCGCCAGCGATTCCACGTCGTGCTGGATCTCGGGCGCTGTCTGCATGCAGCTCGCCCCGTTGCCCACGATCGCCACGCGCTTGCCGGTCACATCGGCATCGGCGGGCCAACGTGCGGTGTGCCACGTTTCGCCGCTCCAAGTCTCGAGGCCGTCGATGTTGGGGCGGATCGGCGGGTTGAAGATGCCCGCGGCGCTGATGATGACGTTGGCCTCGATGATCTCGGTGGGACCGTCGAGGCCTTGAGCATGACCGTTTGCTCCGGGTGCCGTTGCTGCGCCGTTGTCGCGGCGCCGCAATCCGGTCTCGTCGGGCGTGGCGCTAAGGCCGAGCCGCCCGGTCTCCCACCGGCCTTCGTTGTCGGCCACGTGGCGCACCTCGGCCTGCCAGACCTGTCGCTCGGCGTCGTAGCTGACGCGCTCCACCGAGGTGTTGAAGCGGATGCTGCCGCGCACGTCGAAATCGTCGGCCACCTTCTCGAGGTAGCCGTGCAGCTCGTCGCGCAGGCAGAAGTACATCTTCCAGTCGTGCGGCGCGAACGAGTACGAGTACAGGTGGTTCGGCGTGTCGACACCGGCTCCCGGGTAGCGGTTCTCCCACCACACGCCGCCGACGGTTCCGTTGCGCTCGACCACCTCGTAGGGCACGCCGGCCTGCTGCAGGTTGATGGCAGCGCACAGCCCAGAGGCACCAGCGCCGATCACCAGCACCTTGAAGCCAGGCGGCACGTTGATCGGGTCGTGGTCGAGGAACTTGGCCAGGCCGAGCTGGGCGGCAGTGAAGGCGCCGTACTCGTCGGGCACGTGCTCGCCCATCGCGGTGCTGAGCATGCGCACGATCAACGCGTCGTCAGGCTCGCCGATCGCCATCGGGCGGCCGTCCCGCCATGCGGCGATGGCTTCGAGCGCAGCCTCCCGAACCTCTTGCTGATGCTCGGAAGCCAGGCCGCCCGTGTCGTTGTCGCCGAGTCCGGGCTGGCGCTTGGGCCGGTAGGGATCGTCGAGCCAATGCAGCTCGCCCGTCATCTGCACCAGCACCATCAGCAGCGTCGGGATGTTCGCTACCGCTACCGCAGCGGCAAGCGTCTCGTCGTCCACGTCGGGGCGGCCCGCGGCTGTCGGAGCGCCGTAGTCAGACCCACGCGCTCCGTTGGCTGCACTGTCTCTGGACATCTCTGACATCGCTCCCCCTGTGGCCCGATGGCCAGCGTAGGACGTTGCGCCCGAGCGAACCGGGTGTGGCATGGCCACTGCGTCGTAGCGGTGTCTCGGCGTGCCAGCTGATCAGGCCGCGTCAGGCCTGTTTGGTCAGCTCGCCTCGCAGGTGGTGCAGCAGCTCGGCGCGGCCCACAGCGGCCATCCACAGCTCGGAGACCAGCGTGGGGTCGTCAGCGCTGCCCACCCCGACGATGCTCAGCTCTCGCCGCACCAGGGTGACTTCCTTCGCGGTCGGGGTGAGGCCCACGTGCTTGCTCGCCAGCTCGATTGCCAAGCCGTCGGACGTGGTGCGCACCCGTCCGAGACAGATCTCTGTGACACCGGACGGCTGTGCGAGGGTGAGCTCGATCTGGCCGTCCCCCACTGCGCGCAGGTAGCCAGCCTCTGAGTGCAGCGGCTCGCCGGTTACGGCGTTGCGAGTGCGCTGGATCATCGACACGAACGGCTTGCCCACATGGCCGAACGTCAACTCCTCGGTGTACGCGAAGTCGTCGATGGTCGGGTACTGGCCCGTGCCCCCGCCCTGCCAGGTTCCCAGCAGCGGGGCGAGGGGCACGCAATGCGGGTGCAGCTCTGGCATAGCCGCAACCTAGCGGGAGCCTTCCACGGTCAAGCCCGAGCACAAACCTCTAGGGTCTGCCGCCATGAGCGCAGCCTTAGAGGTCGGATTCGGTGTCAACGAGACGCACCGGGTCACCGACGAGATGTCCCCGCCGCACCTGCCCAACAAGGTGCTGTCCACGCCCGACATGGTCCGTCTCATCGAGGGCACCTGCCTCTTCGGCGTCCAGCCGCACCTCGACGAGAACCAGACGACCGTGGGCATCCACATCTGCGTGAGCCACGAGGCCGCCGTCGCCGCAGGCGAGGACGTGGTGGTGGCGGGCGAGATCAGCGAGATCGACCGCCGGCGCCTGGTGTTCGACATCAAGGTCACCCACGGTGACACGCTGATCTCCCAAGGCACCCACCAGCGGTTCATCGTGGGTGGTTAGCCCTAGCCCTTGCGCTGCCTCATCTGCTGCACGAAACGGATGATCCGCATGGTGTCGAGCGCGGTGAACCGTCCGATCGGTCCCGTCGAGTAGCACGCTTGAGCGACCTTGCCTCCCTGGGACAGGATGAACCCGGTGGCGTGCAGGATGCCCCGTGCCTCCTCGGTGTAGGCGCCGGTGAGCGACGACACCTCGGCCATGTCGGCGCTGTGCAGCATCTTCACCGTGCGCAGCTGCAAGCCGTCGGAGAGGCCCTGCGTGGTCTCCTTGTCGTCCACGGAGAGCGCCACGACGCTGGCACCGAGTGTTTTGAGCAGCGAGCCGGCGCCGTCGAAGTCAACCAACTGTTGACGGCAGTACGGTCACCAGTGGCCCCGGTACACCAGCACCACGCCCCAGCCGTCACCGAAGACGGAGGGGATCGTGACCTGCTGGTCTTCAAGGTCGGCCAGAGTGAGTTCGGGGAATGGGTCCCCGCTGTCGAGCTTCATCGCTTCACGCACCTTCCTGCCGTTGCCAACGGACGCTACCGCCGAGTGCGTCATTGATTCCCTTGACCACCCGCCGCTGACGGCAATACTGGCGGTCGGCGCATACGCGCGTGAAAAGGGGTACAGATCATGATCGGCTGGCTCGGCATCGACCATCTGTTCGAACTGACTGCCGGCGAGGCAGTGCTGGGGTTCCTCACACCGCTGTTCGTCTGCGCCTTCGCCTTCGTGGCGCACATGATCCTGCCCGCCCGGCGCGTGACGGGTTACGCCACCAACCGCGAGACCGGCGAGCCCCGCAGCTACCGGCTCAACGGCATCTTGGTGTTCGTGCTTGCGCACATCGTGTGGGCGTTCGAGCTGTTCGGGCTGCCACGGGACTGGTTCTACCGGTCGACCATGTACGCAATCGCAGGCGGGGTGATCACCGCCGCCGTCGCGACCGCGTTCGTGGTGTTCAGCCAGCCCGAGGGCGAGCAGAAGAACCCGTTGAAGGCCTTCTATCTCGGCCGCGCGCAGGAGCTGCAGTTCTTCAACAATCGCTTCGACCTCAAGATGTACTTCTACATCGTCGGCGGCACGATGCTCTCCCTCAACGCTTGGTCCGCGCTGGCCTGGCACGCCGACTTCGTCGACGACGTCAACCCCGGCCTGGTCCTCTACGTCATCATCAACTCGTTCTACGTCTTCGACTACTTCGTGTGGGAGCGAGTGCAGCTCTACACCTACGACCTCATCCACGAGAACGTCGGATTCAAGCTCGTCTGGGGCGGGCCGTTCGTGTGGGGCTGGATGTTCGTGCTGCCGCTGTGGGGCTTGGCGAAGCACCCCGATCCAGGCTTCTCAGGAGGCTGGATGTACTTCTGGCTGCTCGGCAGCGCAGTGCTGTTCGTGGCGGGCTGGGTGATCTCCCGTGGCTCCAACATGCAGAAATACACGTTCAAGCGCTGGCCCGAACGCTCCTTCCTCGGCATCAAGCCGGAGGTCATCGTGGCCGGCGACCGCAAGATCCTGTGCAGCGGGTTCTGGGGGAAGGCCAGGCACTTCGGCTACTTCGGCGAGGCCCTGTACGGGCTGTCCAACGCGCTGGCGTTCGGGCACTTCACCAACCTGTGGGCCTGGAGCTACGTGATCATGATCGTGACCTTCTTCGTTCCCCGCCAATTCGAGGACGACAAGGTCTGCGCCGAGAAGTACGGCGCGGAGAAGTGGGCCGAGTACCAGGCCCGGGTTCCGTACCGGATCCTTCCCGGCGTCTTCTAGCGCCGGCTGGCCCCGGCGGCACCGGAGAGGAGGCCACCCATGTTCGAACGGCTCGGCATCGGTCACCTGACAGAGCTGACGGCGGGCGAGGCAGTGCTGGCGTTCCTCACGCCGCTCTTCGTGATGGCCGCGTTCTTGCTGCTGCAGATGGTCATTCCCGGAAAGCGGGTCCCCGGCTACGTCATCGACGCCGAGACGGGCCAGCCCCGCAGCTACCGCCTCAACGGCCTCGCCGTGTTCGCGGTGGCTCAGGCGCTGTGGTGGTTCGAGCTCACCGGCATGCCACGCGACTGGTTCTACCGCTCATCGCTGTACGCCGTCGCGGGCGGCACGGTGCTGGCTGTCGTCATGACATTGATCGCCGTGTTCAGCCAGCCCGAAGGAGATGTCAAGAACAAGTTCCTGGCGTGCTGGTTCGGCCGCGCCCAGGAGATGCAGTTCTTCAACGACCGCATCGATCTCAAGATGTACTTCTACGTCGTCGGCGGCACGATGCTGTCGCTCAACGCCTTCTCCGGCGCGGTCTGGCACTACGACAACGTCGACAACCCGAATCCGGGCGCGTACCTCTTCGCGGCGTTCTTCACCCTGTACGTCTTCGACTACTTCGTCTTCGAGCGAGTGCAGCTCTACACGTTCGACATCATCTACGAACGCCTCGGCTTCAAGATGTTCTGGGGTGGCCTGTTCGTCTACGGCTGGATGTTCATCATCCCGATGTGGGGCATGGCAGCCCATCCCGATCCGGGCCACGCAGGGGGCTGGCGAGCGCTCTGGCTGATCGGCGGCCCGGCGCTGTACGTGTTGGGTTGGTGCATCAGCCGCGGCGCCAACATGCAGAAGTACACGTTCAAGCGATGGCCCGAGCGCAGCTTTCTGGGCATCAAGCCCGAGATCATCGAAGCCGGCGAGCGCAAGATTCTCTGCAACGGCTTCTGGGGCGCATCCCGCCATCCCAACTACATGGGCGAAGTGTTCTACGGGTTGGGCCTCGCCGTGGCCTGGGGTCACTTCGGCAACCTGTGGGCGTGGCTCTACCTGATCTATGTCTTCGCGCTGTTCAGCTACCGGCAGATGGACGACGACAAGCGCTGCGCGCAGAAGTACGGTCCCGAGAAGTGGGCGGAGTACCGCGAGCGGGTCCCGTACCGCATCGTTCCCGGCATCTACTGAGCCGGCCAGCGGGCTGGCCGAGGCGGCGTCAGTGGGCGCTGCAGGACTCGAACCTGCGACCCCCTCCTTGTAAGGGAGGTGCTCTCGCCAGCTGAGCTAAGCGCCCTCGGTCGGCGGGTTTCGCAGGCTACCGGCGGCCCTGCTGGCCGGAGCCGCCGAGCAGGCTCGCCAGCCCCGTCGTGCTGGCGGCGATGGGCCCCCGGCGCTCGCTGTGGCTGAGGTGAAAAAGCTCCTTGCCGTCGGCCTCGCCGGTCCATGCGCCTGCCTCGCTGCAGATCAGGATGCCCGCGGCGTAGTCCCAGACGCCGTGGTTCGAGTTGAGGTCGAGATAGGCGTCGAGTCGGCCGCAGGCGACGGCACAGAGGTCCAGCGCCGCAGAGCCAAGCACCCGCACCTGCCAGACCGGCAGCTCGGAGCTGGGCCTTCCCGATACGCCGATCACTGCACGCGCACCATGCTCGCACCCGCTCGGAGTGATCGGACGACCGTCGAGATGCGCTCCCCCGCCCGCAACGGCGGTGAATTCCTCACCCGACACGAGGTGGCGGACAAGCGCGGCCACAGGCACGACGACCGTGGCACCGGTCCGGGCCGCGTCAGCGCCAGCGTTGCCGCTGTCCACGACGCAGAGACTGATGCAATAGTGCGGGATGCCGCGTGAGGCATTGGTGGAGCCGTCCACGGGGTCCACGATGACGGTCTCGCTGCCTGATCCAGCCCGCAGGCCAGATTCCTCGCTGAGCACACCGACACCCGCCGCACCAAGCACGTCGAGTGCTGCCGCGTCGGCCACCTGGTCGAGCGCGTACTGGTCGGGCCGGTCACCGCCATCGCGCCAGCGGTCAAAACCGGCGAGGGCCCCCTCAACCGCATCGGCAGTGCTCCTCAGCAGGCCGAGCCAGTCGCTGACGGCTGTCACCGGCTGGAGACTACCCGTGGCTTGCTGAGCCGCTTCGGTGCCGTCAGCAAGCTCGAGTCAATTCCGTCGAGCTTGGCGTACTGGCGCTATAGCCTCCGCGCATCACCACAGCGCCTCGTGGGGAGCATCCCGATGGCAGCGATCGACATCTCCGGCTACATGGCAAGCCTGAAGGACCATGCGCATGCGCACGGCTTTCACATTCACGACGAACGGCAGTTCATCGAGACCTACAGCCTGCGCCAGACCTGGGAGGTCGACCTGCACCCCGCTGAAGCCTGCGGCGGCCCACTCGACCTCCACCTCACGCTGGAAGCCGATCCGCGCACGATGCTGTCATTCGAGGAGGTGCTGTGGGCGACGCCAGAAGACGAGCTGCCTCCCGACGAATTCTGGCTGCCCCTGATGTTCACGTGGGCGCTCCCGCCGCTGGATCGCAGCCCCGACATGCTGGTGCTGGCAACCGACCTGGCCGGCCTCGGCGGCACAGCCCTGCCGGTCGAGGTGTCCGCCATCGATTCGCTCACATCTGTGACCGACGCAGCGAAACGGACGCTGATGATCGTGGCGCGCAAGGAACTGTCGCTGCAGGCGCTGCTGCAGGGCGAGGACGACATGTGCGAGCCCTTCGACCTGTGCACCAAGATCTGCGACTACCTGCTGCACCACGCCCAGGACTGGTACGAAGAAGTCCCCTCGTAGCGTCGCTCTCACTAGGTCGGGTTGATCACGACCCCGGCTTCGCTGACCCGGCCCGACGCGATGTTGCGCTCGAACGCCTCGGCCGCCTCGGGCGTGCCGACCGGGTAGAAGCAGCGGTATAGGTGCACACCCGTGGCGGGATCGGGCTCGCCGTCGTCGCCACTGTCGGTGATGCTCGATCGAGCGGGTGCCGCCTTGGGCACCTCGATGAGCGCCGGCTCCTCGGCGAAGCACAGGTCTTGCGCGTACTTGCAGCGGGGAGCGAACTTGCATCCGGGCGGCAGATCGGTCATCTGGGGCGGCTGACCGCCGATGATCTCCAAGCGCGCATGGCTGTCGTCGGTGACCTTGGGGATCGACCGGAACAGCGCCTCGGTGTAGGGCATCCTCATGTCGCTGAACAGGGTTGACGTTGGAGCGCGCTCCACGATGCGCCCCGCGTACATCACGATGATCTCGTCGGTGCGGCCCGCCACGATTCCCAGGTCGTGGGTGATGAGCACGAGCGACATGTTGCGCTCGGCCCGCTGGGCTTCGAGCAGGTCAAGAATCTGGGCTTGCACTGTGACATCCAGCGCCGTCGTCGGCTCGTCGGCGATGAGCAGGCGTGGGCTGCAGGCCAGAGCGATGGCAATCACGATGCGCTGGCGCATGCCGCCCGAGAGCTGGTGCGGGTACTCGTCGATGCGCCGGTGCGGCTCGGGAATGCCCACCTCTTCGAGCAGATCAAGCGCAGCGCTGCGTGCGGCACGCGCCGACAGGTCGCGGTGCACCCGCAGACCCTCGCCCACCTGCTTGCCGATCTTCATGACCGGGTTCAGCGAGCCCAGCGGATCCTGGAACACCATCGCGAGCTGCGGACCCCACATCTCGAGCAGGTCGCGGCGGCCGAGCGACATCATGTCGACGCCATCGAAGGAGACCTCGCCCGTCGAGGTCACCTTCGACTTGGGCAACAGCCGCATGATTGACCGCGACATCACCGACTTGCCCGAACCCGACTCCCCCACCACCCCCAGCCGGGCGCCCCGGCGCAGCGACCACTCGACCCCGTCGACAGCAACCAGCGGCCCCACAGGGGTGTGGAACGTGGTGCGCAGATCAGCTACGTCGAGCAGCGGAGCATCGTCCAGTCCTGCCAGATCCGGCGTCGAGGCGTCGCTCACGAGCCGCCTCCAGAGGCCGACGCCATCTCGACGCGCACCGGCGCCGTTTCGCCGACGAGCGGAGTGTGACAGGCCACGAAGCGCCCAGGTGCGATCTCTCGCATCTCGGGCTCTTCGTCGATGCAGCGCTGCGCAGCGTGCGGGCAGCGGGTGCGGAACCGGCAGCCCGACGGAGGATCCATCGGCGAAGGCAGCTCGCCGCCGATGCGCCCCGACCCCAGCTCCGCCTCCGGATCAGGCTGCGGAATCGCCGCCAGCAGCAACTCCGTGTACGGATGGGCGGGCTCCTCGAACATCGCATCGGGCTCGCTGACCTCACAGAGCTTGCCCAGGTACATGACTGCCACCCGGTCGCTCACGTTCTTGACCACCGCCAGGTCGTGCGCAATGAACACCAGCGTCAGGCCCATGAGGTTCTTGAGGTCTTCGAGCAGATTGAGAATCTGCGCCTGCACCGAGACGTCCAGCGACGACACCGGCTCGTCGCAGATGATCACCTGCGGCACGCTCACCAGCGCCCGGGCGATCGAGAGCCGCTGCGCCTGACCGCCGGAGAACTCCCACGGACGGCGGTCCATGGCGTCGTCGGGGTTGATGCCGACGTATTCGAGCACCTCACGCACCCGCGGCTCGGCTCGTTCGCGCTCGGCGTCGCGGTTCACCCGGTAACGCCGCAGGACCCACCGGAACAGGAGGGCGTCGACGACCGCCGAGGCAACCAGCACCGCCAGCTTGATGCCCCCGTCAAGACCAGCGACGTAGAAGACCTGAAGGACCACCATGGCGCTCAGCGTCGTTGCGACGCCGCTGGCACCCGCCCGCTCGGGCTTCGCAACCGACAGCACGAGCCATACCGCCAGTACGGCGGTGAGCAGGATCAGCCCGCCGGAGTTCAGCCATTTCGCCCAGCCCCCGAAACTCGACCAGGTGCGCCACAGCATGAAGGCACTCGCGCCCGTGGTGACGACCACACCCGCGAGCCCGACAGCACTGGACACCTCACCGAACTGGCGCGACATCAAGCCAAAAGGCAGCATCACTGCGAGCAGCACCCAGGTCAGGCCGAGCAACAGGGCAATTGCGCCGGCCAGCAGCAACAACGCGAGTGTCGGGAAGCCGATGATCGCTGCGGGCACCTGCGTCCAGCCCAGCCACCCCTCGGCGGCACGCTCCTCGACGGTCTCGGAGAGTATCCACAGCACGAACGCCACCGAGGCCAGCCGGCCCACGATGCGCAGCGGGGCTGCAGCTCGCCGCAACAGGTTTTGCAGCAGCTCGCCGATGCGTTCCTGCCACACCGCCATGGCGGTCCGCCTCGACACGTTCTCCAAGGCGATGAACAGCGGCTCGGCCACGATGTCGCGCACGCGGCGCCGGGGGTTCAGTGACGAGATCGGATCTTGGTAGATCATCTGCAGCCGCGGCCGCACCTCGCGTATGGCGTCCTCGTCGAGTTCGGTCAGCTCTTGGCCGGCGAGTTGCACGGTGCCCGAGGTGGGCCGTGGCAGCTGCAGGATCGCCCGCCCAGTCGTGCTTTTGCCGCAGCCCGACTCGCCGACCAGCCCGAGGGTCTCGCCCTCGGTCAAGTCGAGCGACACACCCGAGACCGCGTACACCGTCCGTCCGCCGGCCGCGGGGAACTCGACCACCAGATCCCGCGCGCTCAGGAGCGCATCCGGGCGCAGATGGGCGTTTCCGCTGCCTGCCATCAGATACCGGCCCTCACAAGACCGATTCCCTCGGCTCGAAGTACTGCTGCAGCTTGTCGCCCACGAAGTTGAGCGCCAGCACCGTCACAAACATGACGATTGCGGGCATCAGGCTGATGTGGGCGGCCACGTCGAGGTTGGTGCGCCCCTTGTTGATCATGTCGCCCCAGGTGGGCGTCGGCGGCGGGACGCTCAGTCCCAGGAACGCCACCGAGCCCTCCACGACGATCAGGCCCGCCATGATGATCAGCGAATAGCTGACGAACGAGGGCGCCACATTCGGCAGGATCTCACGGAACAGCACCCTGCCGTCCCGGGCCCCGAGCGTGCGGGCCGCGAGCACGAAGTCCTGCCCGGCCCAGCTCAAGGTGGCGGCACGCACCACTCGCGCTATCGGCGCGATCGACAGCAGCACGAAGGTGAACACCAGGATGAAGATGCGCCGCTTCGCTTCGCCGTCCAGGAACAGCACCAATGCCAGGAACAGGATGAGCGGCGGGATCACCAGCGATGCATTCAGCGTGGCCGTGAGCCAGCGATCGACCCGGCTGCTGAAGTACCCCGAGACCATGCCGAGCAGGCCGCCGATCACCAGCGCCAGCACGGTGCCGACGGTCGAGATCACGAGGCTCACCTGCGCCCCGTAGATGACGCGGCTGAAGACATCCCTTCCGACCCCGTCATTGCCGAACCAGTGAGTCAGGCTGGGCCCTTGCTTCGACGTGCCCGGGAAGGTCTCGGCAGGGTCCTTGATGGGCAGCACGTCGGCGAACACAGCCGCAAGGGCGAGCACGACGAGGTACGCCACCGCCACCCAGAAGACGAACCCCAGCCGCTTACGCACGAGCGCCCACCTCCCGGCCGCGCAACCTCGGGTCCAAGGACAGGTACAGGAAGTCGGACATGGTGAGCACCACGATGTAGAGCGTCGAGATCACCAGCACGCCACCCTGCACGGCGATGAAATCGCGTTGGGTCACGCCCAGGAAGATGTACGCCCCCACACCTGGAATCGTGAAGATGAACTCGACGATCAGCGCGCCGCCGATGAGCAGGCCGACAGTCAGCCCCACCACGGTCAGCAGCGTGAAGCTCGACGGTCGCAGCGCGTGCCGCCACAGGATCCGTCGCGTCGGCAGCCCTTTGCTGCGAGCCAGATCGATGAATGGCAGGCGCAGCGTGGCGATCATGTCCGACCGAAGCAAGCGCATGAACACGGCCGCTTGGCCCATCGCCAAAGCCAGCGACGGCAGCAGCATGTGCTTGAAATGCAGCACGACGTCCTCGCCGAGCGGCACATAGCGCGCGGCCGGCAGCACGCGGAATCCAATCTCGTTGCCTGCCACGCTGAGCCCGCCGATGGACAAGAAGAGCACGAGCATCACGGCGAGCACGAAGTTCGGCGTGGCCAGGAATCCCAGCATCACGTTGTTGATCGTGCCGTCGGTCTTGGTTCCCTGCCGGTAGCCGGCCCAGATACCCAGCGGGATGGCGAAGCCGAGGGCGATCACGACCGAGTAGGCCATGATCTGCAGCGTCGGGGTCATCGAGCGCGAGATGCCGTCGGCGACGTCCTCGCGCAGAACGATCGACGTTCCGAGGTCGCCCGTCAGCACGCCGCCCAGCCAGTTGCCGTAGCGGTTGAAGAACGGCTCGTCGAGGCCGAGCTCTGTTCGGACGATCGCGATCTGGTCGGCAGTGGCTGCAGGACCCAGGATGTTGATGGCGGGGTCGCCGGGCAGGCTTGCCATCAGCGCGAACACCACGAACGACACCCCGACCAGCACCGGGATCACACCGGCGATGCGACGCAGTGCGTAGCGGCCGTCGGCGATGCCGGCCCCAACGGTGCCGATAACGACGAGCACGCCAAAGGTCCAGCTGAACGGGGGCCGCCAGAACCACGCCCACGCGATCGTGGCCAGCAGCGCCACCGCGACGATGCGACCGAGCTGATCGCGAACAGCCTGCTTCATGCCCGTCGTGCCCCCCTTCGAGTGCCGTTCCTACACCAAGTCATCGCCTCAGCCCTGACAATCGCCGTCATCGCACCAGATCTGGGCGACATGGTGCGCCCCAGCATTCACGGCAAACGCGCCGACATCGCTGCCCGGGATCGGCAGATCGGTGAGGTTCTGCACCCGGGGGTTGGCGATGACGCCCCACAGCGTCCAGTGCGTCCACAGGTTCCAGACGTTGCGCCCGAAGGCCCGGTTCACCTCTTCTGCGGCCTCACGCCGAGCTACCGGGTCGGGATTGTGGCGGATGACGTCGTATGCGGCATCGATGGCGGGGTCCTGGAAGCGCCCCACATTGGAGGCCAGCTCGGGCACGCTCGGGTCGATCGGGAGCGCAGTCGACGAATTCCACCAGAGCCACTGCTCGATGGGGTCCACCCCGCCGTGGGCGCGCAGTCCCATCATCTCGAACAGGCCGGCCAGCGCCAAGCCGAAGTACTGACCCTGCTCGATGGGCTGGATCGTCACCGCAATCTCGTCGCCGAAGGCAGCCCGCCACATCGACGCGATGAGCTCATTCGACTCCACGTTGAACGGGTCGTTGGTGGAGTTGAACCCGAACGTCACCGGGTTCTGGCCGCTGTCGGCCTTGCACTGGGCGAACTCGGCTCGCGCGGCATCAATGTCGTACGTCGGGTAGCCCGAGTCGTCCAGGTAACCCATGCTGCCGGGCGGGAACGGCCCGTTCACCGCTCGCACCAAGCCCCGGAGCCGCTCGCTGACGAATCGCTCGCCGTCGAACGCGTGTGCCAGGGCCTTGCGGCAGCTCAGGTGCACCAGCGGGTTGGCCGCGTTGAGCCCGTGCGGGTCCATCTGGATCGGCCCGTCGAGGCCTCGCAGCTCGCTCAGCACTGGGTTCACGCCGGCAGCCACGTTCATGATGCTGAAGTTGGTCTCGCCGAAGTCGTTGGCCTGCAGCAGCACAAAATCGGGGTCGCCTTCGTACTTGGCGATCTCATCCGCGTTGGAGGTGTGGATGATGTCGAACTGGCCAGCTCGCAGTCCGTTGGAGCGACCCACGATGTCCACCGACACCACGAACTCGATCTCGTCCAGATAGGGCAGGCTCTCGCCGGTGATGCCGTTGGGGCCGCGCCAGTAGTCGGGATTGCGTTCGGCGATGAAGCTGTTGCCGTTGCCCGGCGTGTAGCTCACGAACTTGAACGCTCCGAGCCCCACCGGTGCCGACGGATCACCGGTGGCGCTGGCGAGGCCTGCGGTCCGCTCCTCGGCCGACAACGGCGAGAACGGCGACGTGTACATCGGGTTGTTCGGCAGCGTCTCCAGCCATGCCGGGGAGAACATGAAGCCGCAGCCATTCGCCCTCGACGCGGGACCCGGCCCAGTCGCGAACGGGATGGACGTCTCGTAATGGACGTACTGGCCGTCGCCCCAGACGTTCTCGATGCCCAGGTAGCCGGGTCCGACCTGCTGGCTGAAACGGCACAGGTTGATGTTGTAGGCCACGGCCTCGCCGGTCAGCGGCGTGCCGTCGTGGAACGTGATGCCGTCGCGAATCCGGAGCGTCCACGTCAGGAAATCGTCGCTGGCCGTCTCGGTTTCCACCAGGTACGGCACGATGTCGCCGTTGGCGTCGGTGACGTACATCGACTCGGTGACAGCCCGCATGATCATGCGGCAGGAAATCGCGCACAGCGCCGCGTAGGGAGCGAACGGGTTCGCCGTGTCGGCCTCGATGCCATACACCAGCCGGCCGCCGTGCACCGGGCCACCCGAGACCTCCCGGGTGTCCTCGCCGGCGGCTTCTCCGGCCTCGCGTGCCTCAACAACCTCCGCCTGCGACTCCCCCAGCGTCGTCGCGACCTCACCGGCTGCGTCGCTCGCCGAGTCATCGGCTGGGTCGGATGGGGTGCCAGCGTCCCCGCCGCCGTCTCCGGCGGAGCAGGCGACGGCAATCAGCGCGAACGCTGCCGCTGCTGCCAGCGAACGCGCTCGCGCCAACTGCCGCCTCCTCCTTCGTTCTGGTAGGTGCTCAGCCCTGGCAGTTCCCGTCTGTGCACCAGATCTGCGCCAGGTGGTGCTTGCCGGAGATCACCGGGAAGGCGCCCTCAGCGTTGTCGGGGATCGGCAAGTCCGTGATGTTCTGCACCCGCGGGTTGGCGATGACGCCCCACAGGGTCCAGTAGGTCCAGAGGTTCCAGACGTTCTTGCCGAATGCCCGGTTGACGGATTCGGCCGCGGCTCGCCGGGCCTCTGGGTCCGGATTGTGACGGATGACCTGGTAGGCAGCGTCGATCTCAGGATCCTGGAAGCGCCCGAAGTTCAACGCGAGCTCAGGCACGCCGGGGTTGACCGGACTCGCCGTCGCCGAGCTCCACCAGTACCACTGCTCAGCCGGATCCACGCCGCCGTGGTTGCGCCAGCCCTGCATCTGGAATACGCCGGCCAGTGCAAGCCCGATGTACTGGCCCTGCTCGATCGGCGCGATCGTCACTGCCAGCTCGTCGCCGAAGGCGTCGTTCCACATCGACACGATGAGCTCGTTCGACTCCACGTTGAACGCGTCGTTGGTGGTGTTGAACGAGAACGTCACCGGGTTCTGGCCGCTGTCGGCCTTGCACTGCTCGAACTCTGCCTGTGCAGCCTCGACGTCGTAGGTCGGGAAGCCGGAGTCTTCCAGGTGGCCCACGCTGCCCGGCGGGAACGGGCCGTTCGCGACCTGCACCAAGCCTTGGTGGCGTTCGTTGGCGAAGCGCTCCCCGTCGAATGCATGGGCCATCGCCTTGCGGCAGCTCAGATGCACCAGCGGATTGGTCGAATTGATGCCCAGCGGGTCCATCTGGATGAGCTGGCTCGCATCGGAGGGGTCACCGCCGCGCACGAAGGTGAGCACCGGGTTCACGCCCGACGCGACGTTGATGAGGTTGTGGCTGGTTTCGCCGAAGTCGTTGGCCTGCAGCAGCACGAAGTCCTCGTCGCCCTCGTACTTGGCGATCTCATCGGCGTTCGCCGTGTGGATGATGTCGAACTGGCCGGCCTTCAAACCGTTGGAGCGGCCCTGGATGTCCACGGCCACGACGAATTCGATCTCGTCCAGGTACGGCAGGTTCTCGCCCGTGATGCCGTTCTCGCCACGCCAGTAGTCGGGGTTGCGCTCGGCGATGAAGCTGTTGCCGTTGCCCGGCGTGTAGCTGACGAACTTGAAGGCGCCCAGCCCGACCGGAGCGGAGGGGTCGCCGGTGGCGTTCGCGAGGGCCGCCTCGCGGGCGGCCTCAGGCAGCGGGGATGCCGGCGAGACATACAGCGGGTTGTTGGGCAGCGTTTCCATCCATGCCGGGCTGAACATCTGGCCGCACACCTCTGCGCGGCCTGCCGGGCCGACACCGGTCGCCAGAGGCTGGCCGGGGCTGGCTGTGACGGTGACCGTCTGGCCTTCGCCGGTAACGCTGTCGATGCCCAAGAACGCCGGGCCGGTGAGCTGGCTGAGTCGGCACAGGTTGATGTTGTAGGCCACGGCCTCACCGGTCAGCGGCGTGCCGTCGTGGAACTTGATGCCGTCGCGGATCGTCACCGTCCAGGTCATGTAGTCGTCGCTGTGCTCCTCCGACTCCACCAGGAGCGGCACGATCTCGCCGTCGCTGTCGGTGATGTACAGCGAGTCGGTGATGGCACGGAAGATCATCCGGCAGCTGATGGCACACGACGTGGCGTAGTGGACGAACGGGTTGGCCGAATCGGCCTCGATGCCGTAGACGAGCTTGCCGCCATGGACCGGGCCGGTCTCAGTTTCGCGGACGTCCTCGCCCGTGGCTTCGCCGGCCTCGCGGGCCTCGACCACCTCTTCTTCCTGCTCGGACATCGTGGTGGAAGGCGCTTCGACAGCAGCCTCGGTGGTGTCCGGCTCCGCCGGTGCGGCACCGTCGCCGTCGCCGTCGCCGTCATCGGTGCCGCCACAGGCGACTGCGATCAGGGCGAAGGCGGCGAGCACCACGCCCAGCCGAATGCCGAACGAGCGCCGGGACCCTCGGCGGCGACGCCCGCTCGTGAGTTGATCGGCATGGCGCCGGGATTGACCTGTGTGCATCGTGGATGCTCCTCCCCAATGGCGCCACCGCGGCGCTTTGCGCGAACCCTACTAGCCCCGCTATGGGGCTCTATACCCGGCCCTCTTCTCGGCTCGGGGCCTCGTTCGGCTCGCGACTGTCGTGCTCGCTGGGCCGGTACGGTGCGGCCGGGCCGGTAGCTCAGTGGTCAGAGCAGGCGACTCATAATCGCTGGGTCGTGGGTTCGATCCCCACCCGGCCCACCACCGTTTGAGGTGCACATCGACCGCGCCGCCAGCGGTGCACGACGACTCAGTATCGTTGCTCCGCACGTTCGGGGCGCAGCGCGGCCCGTTCGGTCCGGGGTAGCTCAGTTGGCAGAGCAGCGGACTGTTAATCCGTTTGTCGTGGGTTCGAGCCCCACCCCCGGAGCACTCCTCAGCTGGCGCGCAACCACTCCACGACTGCCTGAGCACCCGCGATTCGGGCCTCGGAGTCGCGCAACTCGGTGTCTCGTTCACGGAGCCAGACGAGCAGGTCGTGGCGGAATCGCAAGATCTCCGCCGCTGAAGCGTCAGCGTCGGACGTGATTCCTGGGATGTCGCCGCCGTCGCGGATCACCCGAATGGTCGCCTGGACATGTCGTCGCAGCGCAGTTACCGCTCGATCGAGCGCTTCGCCGTCTCGGAGTTCGGCCGCCCCGGCGGCAGCTTGTGCGAGCAGCTCACGATCAGGAGTGTCCGAGTTCAGGAGATCGCGCCAATCGGGTTCGGCAACCATCTGCATATATGCATCGCGAAGAGCGGGCACCGTGAACAATTCGGGCACCACCAGCGCCGCGACATCTCCTTGAGTCGAAGCAACTGCCTCGAGCAATGCTCGTTCGCGGGCGGCGACGCTTCGTTCAGATGCGCCGCTGTTCGCACGCATTCGACGCGATGGCGATGGCTCGTTGAACTCATCGTCGCTCCGATGGCCGCCGTCTGGATGCACTTCGCCGATGTCATCGAAGTACGACTCGCCGGGATCGGGAGGCGGCCGCGCTTCTTCGTACGGGTCGGGCGCTGCTCGGGATGCGCGATCGTCGAGACGCTGGCGGGCTGCGTCGACGCGTTCGCGGAACTTCTCGACGTCCATGGGAATGCGCTCGGCGATCGGCCCGAGGTCGCCGCCCAGGAGAATCTCGGGCGGGTACACAGCGAATACCTCGGCCGCTTCATCTGCTGCGCGATCTCGGCCCGCGGGATTGTCGAGATCGGCGCGCTCCAGGATCCGCTCGGCCCGGAAGGTGTGCAGCGGTTGAGCTTCGTCCAATGCTCTGCGCAGCGCGGGCGGGTCGCTCGCTGCGAGGTCACCGGGGTCAGATCCCGGCGGGAGCGCCGCCACGAAGATGTCGAGCCCGAACTCTCGCTCCCACTGGTGCACCCGCTCGGCGGCCGTCTGACCCGCAGCGTCTGCGTCGAACGCGAGCACGATGCGCTTGGCGGAACGTGAGAGCAATTCGGCGTGCTGCTTGGTCAGCGCCGTGCCGCAGGTGGCAACGGCCTCGGAGATGCCGGACAGGTCGCAGCCGATGACATCGGTGTGGCCCTCGCACACCACGATTCGCTCCGATTTCCGCGCCGCCTGCTTGGCCAAGTGCAGCCCATAGAGCACCTTGCTCTTGTCGTAGACCGCTGTGCCCGCTGTGTTCTTGTACTTCGGGCCCTTCGGCGGCGGTTCGTCCGCCCGGGGCAGAACGCGCCCGGCGAAGCTGACCACCCGGCCGCTCGCGTCGCTGATCGGGAACATGACCCGATCCCGAAAGAAATCAGACGCCGGATCCGCGTACGCCAGCCCCGCGGCGGCAAGCTGCTGGGGCGGGGCGCCGAGGCGCTGGCACAGTGCATCCCACAGCGGCGGCGCGTAGCCCAGGCGCCACTTCACCACTGTCTCGCGGTCGTAACCCCGCCGACGCAGGTAGGCCCGCGCCTCGCCGGCATCGGGGCTGCTCATCAGGAGTTCGTGATAGAAGCGGGCGGCACGTTCCAGCAGGTCCAGAAGCTCCCTGCGGTGCTGATTGGCGCGCTGCGCGCCGGGCGCGTCATAGGTGAGCTCGATGTTCGCCGCAGCTGCCAACTGCTCGACTGCCTCGACGAAGTCCAGGTGCTCGGTCTCGCGCAGAAATGTGATGGCATCGCCGGAGGCCTTGCAGCCGAAGCAGTGATAGAAGCCTTCAGCGCCGTTGACGCTGAACGACGGCGTCTTCTCGGTGTGGAACGGGCACAGCCCCACGTGACGGCTGCCGACACGCTTCAGGCTCACCCGGCGACCGATGAGCGCGACAAGATCGGTCGCTTCGCGCACACGCTGCACATCGGAGTCCCGAATACTCATGTTCACTGCGACGCTAACGATTTGTCAGCACCTGAGTTGGCCCAGTTCGTGCCCTGCTCGGGGTCCTGCCGGCGGGCTCGCTCTTACCTGGTCCCTGCGCCGGCGAGAAGGGCCTGGGCGGCGGCTAGGCGGGCTATTGGCACGCGGTAGGGCGAGCATGAGACGTAGTCGAGCCCTGCGTGCACTGCGAATTCGATGCTGGCCGGGTCGCCTCCGTGCTCGCCGCAGATGCCGGCGCGCAGGCCTGGATTGGCGGCGCGCCCTCGTTCCATTGCGCTGCTCACAAGCTCGCCGACTCCGGCACGGTCCAGCGAGGCAAACGGATCGGCGTCCAGCAGGCCGTCGGCGACATAGGGCGCGATGACCTGTGCCGCTGTGTCGTCGCGGCTGAAGCCGAACACCATCTGGGTGAGGTCGTTGGTGCCGAAGCTGGCGAACTCCACGCCGCTCGCCAGCTCGCCTGCGATGAGGCAGGCACGGGGCGTCTCGATCATGGTGCCGATGGGCGGCAGCTCACGGCCATCGGCGCTCGCCCACGCTGCACGCACGACACCCACGGCGGCCATCAGCTCGCCGGTTGTGGACACCAGGGGCACCATGATCTCGGCACGGGGGTCGCCGCCTGCAGCACGACGGTCGGCCACCGCCCCTGCGAGCGCCTCCACCTGCGCGGCATAGAGCTCGGGGCGCAGCAGGCCGAGCCGCACGCCGCGCACGCCCAGCATCGGGTTGTGCTCGTGCCACTGTGCGGCCTCGTCGGGATCTGCCCCGGCAAGGAACTCGTGCATGGGCGCGTCGAGCAGCCGGACGGTGACCGGCAGCCCGTCCATGGCCGCCAGCAGCTCGCGAAAGTCAGCTCGCTGGGCCGCTGCGAGATCGTCGACGTGCTCGTCGTGCCCTCGCAGCACGACGTGCTGCACGACCTCGAGCCGGTCGGGTTCCAAGAACATGTGCTCGGTACGGCACAGCCCGATGCCCTGCGCCCCGAGTTCCCGGGCCATCGCCGCATCGGCCGCCGTGTCCGCGTTGGCGAGTACGGCTAACCGGCCGGCCGCGACCTGGTCCGCCCACTCGAGCACCTCAGCGATCTCGCCCGGCAAGGCCGAACCCGGCCCCGAGCCAACCCCGACCCCGCCGACGGCCGACCCGGCAATCTCACGGTGCCCCAGCATCACCTCGCCGGAGGACCCGTCGATCGAGATCGGCGTGCCGTTGGCAATGCGCCGGTGGCCGATCACAAAGCAATCAGCCTCCACCGTGATCTCCCGGGCGTCGCACACGGCCGGAATGCCCCAGCCCCGGGCCACCACCGCCGCATGGCTTGCCAGCCCGCCCCGGGCAGTCAGGATCCCCGCCGACAAGCCCATCGCCGCCACATCGGCAGGTGTCGTCTCGGTCGCAACCAGGATCACCGTGCTGCCCGCCGACGCCAGGTCCAGCGCCGCCTCCGAGCCCACTGCCACGACGCCCGACGCCGCACCCGGCGACGCCGCCAGACCGGTCGTCAGCACCGCGACCTCGCCGGAATCCGACGCGGGCTCGAACGTGGGATGCAACACCTCCACCAGCTCGTCGACGCCGAGACCGGCAACGGCTCGGCGCTGCCGGTCGCTCAGCCCGCCCGCAGCGCTCGAATCGCTCATCGCCGCACCCGGTCGTGCTGGCCCATGCCGTTCCCCCTGCGCCGGCCGTCCCTGCCGTCAGAGGCCCAGCCGACTCCCCAGATGGTCTACCAGCGCGTCGATCGGCACCCGGTCCTGGGCCATGGTGTCGCGGTCTCGCACGGTCACGCAGCGATCGTCGACAGACTCGAAGTCGACCGTGACGCACAGCGGCGTACCGATCTCGTCCTGGCGGCGGTAGCGGCGCCCGATGGCCTGGGTCTCGTCGTAGTCGCACATCCAGTGCGGCTGACAGATCGCCAGCACCTCGCCGGCCAGCGCGGGAAGTGGCTCCTTGCGAGACAGCGGCAGCACCGCCACCTTGTACGGCGCCAGCCGCGGGTGCAGCCCCAGCACCGTGCGCAACTCGTCGTTGACGGTCTCCTCACGGTACGCAGCCAGCAGGAACGCCATCAGCGCCCGCGTCGCCCCCGCTGCAGGCTCGATCACGTGCGGCACATACCGCTCGCCGCTGGCCTGGTCGAAGTACTCCAGCTTCTGGCCCGAGTGCTCGGCGTGCTGGGTCAGGTCGTAGTCGCCGCGGTTGGCTATGCCCTCGAGCTCGCCCCAGCCCCACGGGAAGAGGAACTCGACGTCGCTGGTGCCGCTGGAGTAGTGGCTGAGCTCGTCGGCGTCATGGGCGCGCAGCCGAAGCTGGTCGGCCGAAATGCCCAAATCGGCATACCACTGCAGCCGCTCTGCCAGCCAGTACTCGTACCACTGCGGCGCCTCGGCAGGCGGCACGAAGAACTCCAGCTCCATCTGCTCGAACTCGCGGGTGCGGAACACGAAGTTGCCCGGCGTGATCTCGTTGCGGAACGACTT
>JAJEFK010000051.1 GCA_022820505.1 Acidimicrobiia bacterium
CGACGCCGACGAGAAGCTGGCGACGTCGGCGCCGCTCCCCGAGACCGTCACCGTCTCGTTGAACTCGTCCGCCGCGTCATCCGTCGGCGTGAGCGTGAACGTGGTGGTTCTTGACGCTTGACCGGCCGGGATCGTGATCGCCTCCGGCGCCGTCGCCTTGTAGCCCACCGCGTCGGCGTTGCCCGAACCCGCATGCGAGACCGTGACCGTCCTGTCCGAGCCGTAGCGGGTGCTCCCTTGCACCGTCGCCGTCACCGTGACCTCCGTCGCGCCCGCGCCCTCCGCGATCGTCGATTCGTCCACGCTCAGCGCGATGCCTGTCGGCGCCGCGTCGTCGTCGGTGATGGTGACGCTGGCGCCGTTGACGGTCAGATCGAAGAGGGTCCCGCTGAGCACCGCCGCGCCGTTCTGCTCGTCCCAGTTGTTGTTCGTCGGCGTGAGCGTGAAGTTGCCCGAACCTGAAGCGGACCCGCGAACGATGGTGATGTTGAAGCTTTCGACCTGGCTGAAGTTGACTCGGCCCTGTGAGTTGTACCCGTCGACATCGACCCCTACGGTCACGGTGTTAGCGAAGAGCGTCCCGCCGTCCACCGTCGCTGTGACCGCGACGGTGCGCGCGCCGCCGTTTTCGGTGATCGAGGTCGGGTTCACGCTGAGGGTGACGCTCGTCGGCGTGGCGTCGTCGTCCGTCAGCGTGATCTGCGTCGACGCGATGCCGGGCGTGCTGGTGCCCATGATGCTGCCGGTCACCATGACGGTGTTGGCAGTCTCGTCGACGATGTCGTTGTCGGGCGTGAGCGTGAACATCCCCGTGGCCGACTGCGCCCCCGCGGGAATGGTGATCGTGAACGTGCTCACCGGCGCCATGTCAACGTAGTTGATATTGCCGTCGGCGGTCGCAGCGACCGTGACATCCACCTCCTGTGCGACGCCGAAGCGGGTCACTCCCACCACCGTCGCCGTGACCGTGATCGTCGTCGCGCCGTCGCCCTCCCCGACGGTCGAGTCGTCCACGCCCAGCGTGATCACCTTCGGCGCTTCGTCGTCGTCGGTGACAGTCACCGCGACGCCCGGCATCGACGGCGTGCTCGGCGTGTAACGCGAACCGTCGCCGTTGCCCGAGGTGATCGCGTGGGTGATGGTGACGGAGCGCTGGTTGCCCGGATTGTCGATGACGTCCTGGGCGCCTTGCACCGTCACCGTCTGGGGCGTGCCCCAGTTGCCCGAGGCGCCCGACGTGAACACGAGCTCCACCGACGAGCCCCACGACGAACCGCCGTCATCGCTGACCTGCGCACCGTCAGGCGCCGTCGCCGTGATCGTCACATTGCTCAACGGCTGGGTCGCCAGCACCACCGTGTAGTCGTCCGTGTCGCTGCCGTCCTCGGTCACCGTCAAAGGACCGCCCGCGACCGTCACCGCCGCGGTGTCGTCGTCGGTCACGTCCACATCGACATTGGCGACCGAAGTGCTCGTCGTGTACTTGCCGCCGGTGTCGCCGGCATGCACCGACTGGGCGATGGTCACGTCGCGTTTGTCGTCGGCGTTGTCGATGTCGTCGTTCTCGCCGCGCACCGTCACCGTCTGGGTCGTGCTCCAGTTCGACGGCGTGAACGTCAGATCCAGCTGCGACACCCACGACCGGCCCCCGGCAGGGCCGTCCACCTCTACACCAGCGGGCGCCGTCACACGCACCACCACGTTGGTCAACGGCTGGCTGTTCAGCTTCACCGTGTAGCTGTCGGGGCTGCTGCCGTCCTCGGGCACCGTCATGCCGGTCTTGCTGACAGCCACCCCGGCGGTGTCGTCGTCGGTCACCGTCACCGAAACGGCATTGATCGTCGTCGCCGTGGTGTACTCGTCGCCGTCGCCGTTGCCCGACGTGATCGCATGCGTGACGCTGACCGCGCGGCGGTCGTTCGCGTTGTCGATGTCGTCGTTCTGGCCGCGCACATGCACCGTCTGGGCGGTCGACCAGATGCCCGACCCCGACGGGTTGAACGCCAGGTCCCGCGACGAACCCCACGTCGACCCGCCGTCGGTGCTGACCTGCGCGCCCGCAGGCGCCGACGCCGTGACGATCACATTGTTCAGCGGCTGCGAGTTGAGCTTCACCGTGTAGGTATCGGTGTCGCTGCCGTCCTCGAGCACCGTCGTGGAGCCGTCCGACTGCACCACCGTCACGCCCGCCGTGTCGTCGTCGGTGACATCCACATCCACGTTCGCCACCGCCGTGGACGACGTGTACTTGCCGCCCGTGTCGCCGGTCTGCACCGACTGCGCGATCTCCACATCGCGCTTGCCGCCCGTGTTGACGACGTCGTCGTTCACGCCGCGCACCGTCACCGTCTGGACCGTGCTCCAGTTCGACGGCGTGAACGTCAGATCCAGCTGCGACACCCACGACCGGCCCGCCGCGGGGCCGTCCACCTCCACCCCCGCCGGCGCCGCGGCGCGCACCACCACGTTGGTCAGCGGCTGGCTGTCGAGCTTCACCGTGTAGGTGTCGGTGACGCTCGGATCCTCCGACACCGTCGTGGAACCGCCCGACTCCACAACAGTCACGCCTGCGGTGTCGTTGTCGCTGATCGTCACAGCGACACTCGTCGTAGTGCCCGCCGTCACGCCGCTGGGCAGCGTGCCGAGCTCCAAAGTCAGCGTCTCGGCATCCTCAGCAATCATGTCGTCGACAGCAGTGAACGTCAGCGTGCCCGACGTATCCCCCATCGCCACCATCACACTCCCGCCCGGCAGCGTGTAATCGCCAGCCGACGCCGACGGGGCCGGAGACGACGCCACCTGAACCGGGATGCTCAGCGCCGACGGCGCTGCCCCGCCCAGCGTCACCGTCACCGTCAGCGTGCCGCCCTCAGTCACCGCCCCGCTGCCAGACACGCTCAGGTCCGCCGTGACCGAGCCCGAGGCGGTGGCCACCTTGAACACGGGGGAGATGCCGAACATCGGAAAGGAAGTGGCAGCGGGATAATTCGCGGCAGCGTCCAGCGGGTTGGTATTGTTGGGGTTCGCGTTCCCTGCTCCGACGGTGGGGGACCTGCCCAAACCGCCGTTGCTGCTGGGATCGCCTTGCCAGAGGCGAGTGCCCGTCGTATACGAACCGCTCCAGATACCACCGTTGCCAGCCCGGGACGTTCCCGATTCTGTGGTGTCTCTACCAGACTGGTTCTGGCCACCGTCCCAGCCGCTTGAGCTGTAGAAGTCGTGGTAGTTGTCGGCCACCTTGTTTGAGGGCGGCGCGGCGAGCCAATAGATCTTCGTGCCCGAGTCCGAATCGCTGGTGGAGCCGTCCGTGTAGCTGCCGCTGCCGGAGGGGTTCCACATGCCCGTGTTCTCGCGCGCGTCGAAGGTCGTGGTGGAGCCGATGACCTTGACGAGTCCGCCATAGGGCAGAAGGCGAGCATCGCCGTTGCGTGCGACCACGCTCTGCACCCACGCGTTGTAGTCGTCTATGTCCGTCGACTGGGCCGTGCGCGTCTCGGACGTGACGAAGATCAGGCGGAAGGTGTCGCCGCCGCTGAGGCCCGACGGCTTCAGCGGCCAGTCCGCCGGAACGGTGATGTCGCCCGTCTCGTCGTCGACCAGCGCGATGCCGACCGGGCCGCCGGTGACTTCGCCGAGCGTCACGTTCGCGCCCGAGGGAGCGCGGCTGTCGGTGCCGTAGGCGATCACGGCGTAGGGCTGCTCGCGGTCGCTGTCGTTGACGGGCCGCAGCCGCAGCGTCGCGCCGGTGGCGCCGGACACGAGCCGCAGCGCCGGGTTCTGCGCCGTGTGGGTCGTGCCCGAGTTCAGCAGCGTCACGCCGGTCTGCGTCGCCGGCTGCAGCCCGAAGGTGTAGTCCTCGGCGACCGTCGCGCCCTGCACGCTCAGCGGCACGGTGATCGTCTCCGCCCCGGTCAGGGCACGGCTGAGGGTCAAAGTGATAGTGCGGTAGCCGGTGGTCCCGGCGCCGTTCTCGACCGCGTTGCCGTCGGTGTCGCCGTCGGAGGCGGACATGGTGATATCGACAGCGGCGCTCGGCGCTGTGTCGTCGTCGGTGATGGTGACGGTGGCCTCGTTGTGCGTGCCGATCTGGGCGTCGGTGACCAGCGAGCTGTCGAGTTGCGCTTTGAACGTCTCGGCGTTCTCGCTGTCGGCGTCGTCGACGAGGTCGATGGTGACGGTCTTGGAGGTGTCGCCGGGGGCGAACTGGAGGTAGCCGGCATCGGCGGTGTAGTCGTCGGGGTGTGTGGCGGTGTCGTCGGCGGTGGTCCAGTACACCGATGCGGGCAGCAGCGTGGCGCCGGTTTTGGTGACGGTGACATCGACGGTGCCGTCGTCCTCTGCCGCTGTGGCGGTTGCAGGGTTGAACGCGATGACGGGTCTGTCGGCGTTGTCGGTGATGGTGCCCACAGCGGTGCCCTTCGATGCCTGCACTGCGGGCGCGTCGCCGCTGGTGACTGTGGGGGTGCCGAGGGTGACGGTGAAGTAGTGGTCGCTCTCGGAGGTGCTGTCGTCGGTGGTGTTGACGGTGATCGTGCGGGTGGTGGCGCCTTGGGCGATGGTGATGCTGCCGCTGGCGGCGTCGGCGTAGTCGGCGCTGGTGGCGACGATGTGGACGGGATCGTCGGTGTAGCCGCGTCCGTCGGCGAGGGTGTAGGGGATGGTGATGCCCCCTGAGGGCGCGGCGGAAGTGAGTGTCACATCGAAAGTGACCGCGCTGCCCTCAGCGGCGGCGCCGGCGGCCTCGATGGCGGCGCCGCCGGGGATGAAGAACTCCTCGGTGGACAGCGCATACAGCGGCCGCTGTTCGCTGTTGGGCGCGGGCTGGCAGTTGGTCGTGTCGGTGGGTTGGCCGAGGGGTCCGCGGCTGTTGTGGTTGAGCCGCCCGTAGCTGACGTTCGGTGCGCCCGCCCTCAGGTGCCGGTTTCCATCGTCGCTCTGGAAGCCCGAGCAGCTGTCGGAGCGCTGGCCGTCTGCCTCTGAGCCGGTCCAGTAGCCGTTCGTGCTGATCGTGGCGGCGGTGCCGTCGGCGTGGGTGGGGTTGGTCTCGTCGTCCCAGGACCCGTCGAGGAAGTCGGCTTTGTTGTCGGCGACTTTGGTTCCGCCCACCCAGTAGATGGGGGCGTCGCTGCCGGATTCTTCCAGGTTGGCGTTGATGGATGCGTTGCCTGCGCCGTTGGCGCTGATGACGGCTCTGAATTTGTTGACGTGGGGCGCCAGGTCCGTCACCCCGCCCTGTTTCAGCTGGTTGCCCGTGATCTCGGCGTGCACAAAACTGTTGTAGGGGGCAAAGCCGGTTTCGTTGGCGTTTCTGGTGCCGCTGGTGACATACAGCAGCCGGAACCTGGCGCCCTCGCCCAGGCCCGGTGGTTTCAGCGGCCAGGTGCTGGCCACCTCGACGCCCGCCGCGGGAGCGACCTTGTCGTCATCGGCGATCGCGAACCAGGCCTGCACGCCGGGCTGTGCTGCTTCGAGGCCGCCGCCCAGGTTGCTCTGCACGGGGACGCTGCTGAACGACTGGTCGGTGCCGGAGTCGAACACATAGAAATCGTTGGGGAACGTTATGGCGAACGCCTCGTCGTAGGCCTCGCCGTCGTCGAAGCCGTCGCGGGCATGAACCACGATCGTCGCGGCCTGCGCGCCCGCGCCGCGGAACTCGATGTAGCGGAAACCGATGTGGTTGGCGGTGTGACGGTTGGAGTGCTCATAGGCCACGCCCGTGCCCGTCGCGGTCATCACGACGTCGTTGTGATACGGCGGCCAGGCAACATTCGCGCTGGCCCGCGGCCCGCGGAAGCTGTCCACCACGAAGCGGTGATCCTCAAGGTCCGGCGGCAGATCCTCGCGCTCGCCTGGCAGCGCATCGGGATGCTCCAGCGTCGGGCTGCTGCCGTTGGCCACGGCCTCGACCCGCAGCGGCACCCGCACCCACTCGCCCGCTTCCAGCGCACGGCCCAGCGTCAACGTCAAGCTGCGGTCGACGCGCGAAGCGTCGCCCTCCACCATGATCTCCGAAATGTTGGCCGAGGTCCCGTCGGTGTTCACCCCGGCACCGGTCATGGTGATCGTGGTGGGGTCGTCGTCGAGCACGCTCACATCGTGGTCGACGCTCGCCAAGCTGCTGTAGGCGCTGTCGCCGCTGAACGCGTGGTTCACCGTCAGCGTCCGCCGCGGCTCGTCGTTGCTGTTGCCTGCGGGGCGCACCGTCACGGTCTGGGGCATGTCCCAGTTGCTGTTGGTGAACGTGAGCGAGCTGCCTGCCCGCACCAAACCGCCCGACGCGACCGACGTGGCGACCGTGACGTCGCTCGACGGCATCGTGTTCAACCGGATGCTGTAGCTGTAGTCGCTGCCCTCGATCACCCAGCGGGCGTCGGGGTCGTCGGATTCGATGACGGTGAGACCGGGCGTCGCCTCGGTGAGGGTGACGGACTGGAAGCGCTGCCCGGGGTCGCCCTGAGGACGGTTGGGGCAGCCGTGGGCGGCGCAGACCCCGCCGTCGAGGTTCGAGCGGTGATATTTGGAGCGCCAAGGCTCATCAAACGGCGGCATCCCGATCTGCAGCGTCTGGCTGTCATCGTCGCTGTCGGCGAGGGCGGTGACCTCGACTACGCCTTCCTGCACCCCGGCGCCGGCGAGGGTCACCAGGCCCGTGTCGCCGTTGTCGGCGTAGGTGACGCCGGTCTGCCCGGCCGCCGCCGCCACCGAGAAGTTCGTGCCCAGCACCGCGCCGGCGTAGGTCAGCAGCGCCGTGACCTCCTCACCGGCGACCAGCGCCCGGTCCAGCTTCACCAACACGGCGGCCTTGTCGGTGTTGCCCTCTGTGGCGGCGTTGTCGGCCGGACTGGCGGGCAGCAGCCGCACACGCGTCGGCTCGTCGTCATCGGTGACGCGCACCGGCACGCTGGGAACGGCGATGGAGGTGTACACCTCGGCGTTGCCGAAGGTGCTGTCGACCCCGTCCTTGTTGCGGAACAGGTCGTTGTCCTTGTAGACGGTGAAGTCGAGACTGCCGGTGAGCGTCCCGCCGGGAGTGTCATCCGCGTTGTCGAACGCGACCAGGGTCACCTCCGCTGTGAGCTCCGCAGCCGTCGGCGCCCTCGTCGTCTGCGACGGCGGCACAGGCGGATTCGCATCGGGGTCGCCGGGGTCAATGACCGTGACCATGTTGGAGAACCTGGCCACGACATAGTTGCCGGTGCGCGACGGCGCCTCGTCGGGGGATGGCGAGCCGTTGACGCGCGCAATCGATGTGGGATCGCCGCTGCTGTCGCGAGCCGTCGTGCTCACCTTGCCGACGATGATGATGTCCTCGGTCGGCGCTGCGGCGAGCGCGATCTTGAAGGTGGAGCGTCCGTCGCGGGGGTCGCCGTTGCGGGTCGTCTCCATCACCGACAGGGCGCTGCCGCCGGGGATGGTGACCGTCGAGCCGGTGCCGCTGAGGGTGGTGTCTGTTCCCGGCTCGGTGACGGTGACCGTCCACTCGCCCAGCACGGTGCCGCCGGCACAGTTCGCGGAGGTGCACAGCCGCACCCCGAAGGTCTCGTCACCGGTGCCGTCGGAGTCGGCGTTGGCGGTCACCTCGAAGGCAACGGTGCCGTGGGTGGAGCTGCGGTGGGCGCGCGGCGCGTCAGCGTCGGGGGTGATCGTCTGCGCCTGGCCGTGCAGATTGTCGGTCGTGATCGTCACATCGCCCGCCTCCGCAGTGAATGAGCCCGCAACGCTGGCATGCACGTACAGACGGGGCCGCGACACGACATTGGAGATCGCGAAGGTGCGGGTCTGGCCCTCGACGATGGTGACCCTGTTGAGAACAGCCGCAGATGTGACCTGCTGCGCCCCAGCCTCAGACGGCCCGCCCACCAACGGCAACCCCACCGGCACCACCGCCAGCAACGACCCCGCCAACACCACCGCCAGCGCCGCAGCAAACGGCCGCCGCACGCCGCGACCGCCGCGGCCGCCCCAGCCGCCCATCACACCAACCGCCGACGCCCCGACGGGGGGGGGTCAAATCAGACGCACCGGTCACGCCGCGCTCTGCCCAGAGGGGGGGGGGGACAGATCTGCCGCGCCCGTCACGTCGACACCCCGCCCTGAAGCCGACGGGTACGCCACTGCGTCGACCATCTGCTCGCGGCATGCGAGCGGGGCTGCCGTTGTTCCATGTGACTTCACCTCTGCTGCCGTGCCGGGCGCACTCCGACACCTATCACCAAACCGTCGCAACCGCAACGGCTCCGGCACCGTGACCGATTCCGCCAGTGAACCAGATGCACGAGCGGCAGGCAATGGCCGCGGCCCTCGCTGCACGGCGAGCGGTCTCCAAAGCAGCCGGGATTTCGCCGAGTCGCTGTCCCCGCGGACGAGCAAGGCTGGACAACGCCTCCGAGCCAAGCACGAGAGCCCGGCTCACGCCAGCAGTTCCACGTATCTGGCGACGAGGGCCTCATCGACAGGACCCGCGCAGCGCTCACTCTCTCACTGGCCGACGGCGGGACGGCGACATCGAGACCCGCTTGTCGGCGCGCAGCTGACCGCATGCGGCGTCGATCGACGTGCCGCGGTTCTGGCGCACAGTGGCGTTCACGCCATGAGACGACATCTCGGCGGCGAAATGCTCGATTCGCCCGGCCGGCGAGGGCTGGTGGCCGTATCCCGGTGTGGGATTCAGAGGGATGAGGTTGACATGGGCCGCCAGCGGCCGTGCATAGGCAGCAAGCTCGGCTGCGTCGCGGTCGGAGTCGTTGACGCCGCCGATCATCGCCCACTCGAAGCTGATGCGCCGTCGCTTGGCGCGCCGGTAGTCGGCCAGCGAGCGCGCTAGGTCGCGCAGCGGGTACGTGCGATTGACGGGCGCGATGCGGTTGCGCAGTCGGTCGTTGGCGGCATGCAGCGACACCGCCAGGTTGACCGGCAGCGCCTCCGCCGCGAGACGCGCGATGCCGGGAATGACGCCGACGGTCGACACCGTGATGTGCCTGGCGCCGATGCCCATGTCGCCATGGAACCGCTCCACCGCTGCCCACGCTGCGTCGTAGTTGGCGAGCGGCTCGCCCATGCCCATGAACACGATGTTGACGGCTCTGCCGGGGGCGGCCCGATCGTCTGGGTCCGCCTCCTGCAGCGTTCCCAGCACTTGCTCCACGATCTCGCCCACGCTCAGGTTGCGGTCGAAACCCACTTGGCCTGTCGCGCAGAAGCTGCACGCCATGGCGCAGCCGGCTTGGCTGCTGATGCACAGCGTCGTCCGGTTCCGGTAGCGCATCAGCACCGACTCCACCAGACGGCCGTCGCGCAGCGACCACAGGTGCTTGGTGGTGGTGCCCCGGTCTGCGGACTGCGTGCGGACGAGCGTCAGCGCTGGCGGCAGCAGTTCGCCGATGGCCTGGCGCAGGCTCTTGGGAACATTGGTGAGCTCAGACAGCGGGCGTCGCTGGCGGTACAGGCCGTCCCACACCTGGTCCAGCCGGTAGGCCGGCTCGCCGTCGAGCAGTTCGCCCAGCTCTCCGCGACTCAGATCGAAGAGCGAAGGATCGGTGCCGGGGGCTGTCACGGCCGCTCCGCTCGCTACGAGTTCAGCGGGCCGGTGCCGGTGAACAGCCGACGCACCACGGCCACCTCCAGACCGAGGTCGAGGTAGAGCGTGACGGCCGGCGTGTTGTCGGCATCCACGTAGAGCATTGCCCGTGTCAGGCCTGCTTCGGTGAGATGCTCGTAGCCGGCCAGCGTCAGGGCCCGGCCAAGGCCGCGGCCGTGATACTGCGGGTCGACCGCGATGACGTACACCTCGCCGACCGGCGGGTCCTCATCGGCGTGCACCTTGGTCCAGCAGTAGGCGGCGATGTGGCCGTCGATGTCGTACACCCGGAAGCCGTCGGCGTCGAACCACGGCTCGGCCTGACGCTCGGCTACCTGTTCCAGCGTCCAGCCGCCCTGCTCGCGGTGCCACGAGAATGCCCGGTTGTTGACCTCCACCCACGCCTGTTCGTCTTGACCGACCAGGAACGAACGGGTCTCGATGCCGCTGGGCTGATCCATCGGCAGCGATCGCTCCATGCGGTAGAGGTCGCGCTCGAACGTCAGGCCGAGCGCTGCCAGATCGCGCCCGAGCGCGGTCTCGGCAGGCGCTGCGTCGATGCCGGGCGTCTCTGCATGGTCCGGATGGTCGATCCAGACCGACACCGGGCCAGCGATGCCGTCGAGCTGGTGCCGCAGCGCCGCGGCTATCGCCCCCCGCAGCCACTGCGAGGCATCGGCCTCGACGACAGCGCCGTGCTGATCGGCGCCGATCGAGATGACAGGATCTGCACTCGCGGTGGCGCTCACCGGGGCGAGGCTAACGCTGCTCGGGCGCAGTGTCGGGGCCACACGCGGGTGCTGCGCCGCACGCCGGGCCGCGACGGCGAAGCTGGCAGCCGACAACCGGCAGCGGGTGCCACACTTGCGCGGTGAACCAGATGCGGTGGCTCAACCGCAGCCAGCCACAGACGCTGTTCAGCGCAGTGCTGCTCTGCTACTTCTCCGCGGCGATGCTGCTGTTCGGGACACGCATCGACTCACAGCTGGCGCGCGACATATTCGAGGGCATGGTCTCGCTGTTGGCCAGCGACCGCACTGCGGCCGATCTGAGCGACAGCATCATTCCCCCTGCTGTCACCCTTCTGCTCATCGGCGCCTACGTCGGCGGCGGCGCTGGCACCGCCAATGAGCGCCGCTGGGGCCATTGGCTGTGCTCTGCAGCGGCGATCTACGCGACCATGGCGACGCTGTGGTGGGGCGCGCGCACGAGCTTTGCGCTGGGCGTGATCATGCGTCTCATGTTCGACGCGCTGCTGCTGGTGCTGCTGTATCACCCGATGAGCCGAAGTCACCGCCGCGTCTGGTTCACGTGAGATTCCGCCGGCGACGTGCGCCCGAGCTGCCTCACCCGCAGGACAAGGCCCAGGCCGTCGAGGAGATGTTCGACGAGATCGCGCCTCGCTACGACCTGCTGAACCGGCTGCTGACGTTCCGCCTCGATACTCGCTGGAGGCGCCGCGCCGTGGCGGCCCTCGGTTTGGCACCCGGCGAAACCGTGCTCGATGTGGCCTGCGGAACCGGCGACCTGTGCAATGAGCTCGAATCGGCCGGCCTGCGGCCCGTGGGCGTCGACTTCTCCGCAGGGATGCTCGCGGCAGCTACCACGGCTGCTCCCCTAGTGCGCTCCGACGCGCTCGGGCTCGGCGTGCGCGACGCGTCGCTCGACGGCGCGACATGCGGATTCGCGCTGCGGAATTTCACGAGCCTCGAACCGTTCTTCGCGGAGCTGGCCCGGGTGCTCCGGCCCGGCGCCCGGATCGCGCTGCTCGAGGTTGCCGAGCCGGCCAACCCGCTGCTGCGGGCCGGTCACCGGGTGTACTTCGGCAAAGTGGTGCCGGCGATCGGCAGCCTGCTCTCCAGCAGATCGGCCTACCGGTACCTGCCCGAGTCGGTGGCATACCTGCCGGAGGCGCCAGTGCTGCTGGCCCAGCTCGCCGATGCCGGATTCGGTTCCCTCGACAGGACGCTGCTGAGCGGCGGCATCGCCCAGCTCATCACAGCCACGCGAGAGGGTTCTGCCCCTTAGCTGACCGCAGGAATCGTCTTGGCCAGATCGGTGACGACTTCGGCCGTGGGCAGCTCGGCCAGCGAGGCCGGCGGGCAGAGGATCTTGCAGTCGCGGGAGCCGCCGCCCACGATGACCTCGGTGCAGTCCATCACCCGGCCGTCGATCCAGACCGGGATGTCCGCGGGAAGCCCGAACGGCGTCACGCCGCCGATCATCATCCCGGTGCGTGCGATGGTCTCGTCGGCATCGGCGAACGACGCCTTGCGCGTGCCCAGCCGCCGCCGCACCACACCGTTCACGTCGAGCCGTGTTGACGCAAGCACCAGGCAGCACGCCATCGGCCGCTCGGCCGACTTGCCTACGACACAGATGGCGTTCGCCGACGCATCCATCGAATAGCCGTAGCGCTCGCAGAATTGCGCCGTGTCGGCAAAGTCGGGATCGCACTCCACCACCTCGAACGCCACGCCCAGCGCAGCGAGATGATCCAGCACCGCTCCCGAACTTGCTTCTGTGCTCATCGGGACATCATTGCGGATCGCACGGGCACGGCCACGGGTTGCAGCAGCGGCCTCGCCCATGTCACGGCCCCAGGGCCAAGCCGACAGTCAGCAGCGCGCCCACCACGATCTGCAGGCGACCGGTTGCTGCGAGCACCCCCACCAGCGCAGCACCGGTGGCTCCGCGGACCACAGCGCGAACGGGCGCGACAGCGAACGCGACGGCGGCAAGCCCCAGCATCGTCCACGGCCGCAGCAGCGACAGGTACATCGGCGAGAACACCATCAGCACCACGACCGCCGCATACATCGCGCGGGTGGGTCCATCACCCAGCCGGACCGCCAGCGTGCGCTTGCCGGCCTGCGCGTCGGTCGGCAGGTCGCGCAGGTTGTTCGAGATGAGCAGCGCCACCGAGCCCAGCCCCACCGGGACCGACGCAGCAATGCCCAGCATGGTGAGGCGGGCGTCCTGCACGAACGCCGATCCCGCCGTTGCCACCAGGCCGAAGAAGACGAACACGAACAGCTCGCCGAAACCCCGGTAGCCGTATGGACGGCGCCCGCCGGTGTAGTACCACGCTGCGAGCATCGACGCCCCGCCGGCCACGACGAGCCACCACGACACGGCTGCTGCCACCGCGATGCCGAACACGGCGGCTGCGCCGAAGGCTGCGAACGCCGCATTCCGCACTGCGGCCGGAGATGCCGCTCCCGAGGCCACCAAGCGCTGCGGTCCCACCCGGGCCACGTCGGTGCCCCGCACCCCGTCGCTGTAGTCGTTGGCGTAGTTGACAGCAATCTGGATGCACAGCGACACGATCAGCGCGAAGGCAGCTCGCCACCACACGATGCCGCCGTCAGCCGCGGCATCAGACGCCGCGGTGCCCACGAAGGGCGGCACCAGCGACGCCGGCCAGGTGCGAGGCCGTGCCCCGGCCAGCCACGTGCGGGCAGCGCTCACGCAGCCGAAAGCTAGTGCTGCCTACAGCCGGAAGCCCTCCACCGGGCCAGCCACTCGCGCCACGGCGAACGACTGGTTCCCGCTGGCAAGCAGTTCGCCGTCGGGTGTGAACATGCGTACGACGCCATGGCCGACAGCGTTGTGGAAGCCGTCGGTCTCGATGTCAAGCAGCACCCATTCGCAGTCGGCATCGCCTGCGATGCGCACGGTGTTGTCGAGACTTGCGCCGCGCCACTTGCGGCCGAGGCTGAGGTGCATCCCCGTTGCGAGCGTGTCCGCCAACGCAATCAGACCTTGGCGGGTGGAGGCCAGCGTGCCCGCGAGTCGCGCCCAGCAGAGGATCCTGCGATCGCCGGCGCTGTAGGGCGCAAACCGGATGTCGGCCTCTGTGCTGAACGACGGAACGGCGTTGTCCGGCACAGAACGGCGCGCCAACTCCTCCGGCGCCGCAACATCCGGCGGCTGCACCCAGTCCTGGTCGATGCCGAGCCGCCGACCGCCCAGCGACAGCAGCGCTCGCATCAGCACGCTGCCGTCGCCTGCATCGGCGACCTGAGCGAGCACCTGGGTCATCCGCTTGCCGGCCGAACCGATGTCGAAGGTGATCTCTGCGCTGCCGCCGAGCGGGACACGGGACATGAACTGCGCCGAAGCCGAGGCAACCGGCCGTTCGCTCCATGTCTCGGCGGCGGCAGTGACCGCAGCAAGCGCGCAGCCGCCGTGCATCACACCGAGATAGTTGGCAACGTTCGGCGAGATGGGAAGGTGCCAGCGCAGCTCGTCGTCGGTGGCCCGCACGCCGAAGAACTCGACGACGTCTGCGAGCCGATCGCCCGGCAACAGCGGCGCCGCGCCGGGGCTCAACCCGCTGCCGCGGCCCACGGTGCAGATTGGCCAGCTTGGTAGTGGTCGGGCCGGATGCCGAAGGCTTCGATCATCCGATGCCAGCCGCTGCAGACGGCGAGCAGAGCTCCGAGCCGCAGGATCTGCTGCTCGTCGAAGTGTCGCTGCAGCCGCTCGTATTGCTCGGGCGGGATCTTCCCCGAGTGCTCATTGCCGGAGAGCCAGTCGGCCAAGGCGAGCGCAGCTTTCCAGCCGTCGTCGAGATCGGAGTTCTCGTAGTCGTCCAGCTTGGCCACGACCTCGTCGGTCAGCCCGGTGCGCACCAACGATGCGCTCTTGACCAGGCTTCAGTGGAAGCACTCGTTGCGGTTCGCCATGCGGATGCGGCACATCTCGAGCATGTGACGATCGAGGGCTCCGGGGTCTTCTCCGGGCGTGCCGCCATACACGGCACCAACCCAGCCCAAGAACATGTCCATCGTGGTCTCATCCGCAGCCAGCGTGCGGAACAGGTTGTCGTCGGTGTAGGCCTTCGCACACCACGTGTCCAAGCGGCGTTGCTGCTTGTCGTCCAGCTCGGTCACCTTTGGCAAGTAGCCGTGCTCATTCGCCATGACTCCCCCTCGACGGCCGTGGCTCGCTGGAATCGACGCTACCGCACCCTCCTCCTGGGCGACCGATGGCAGCCCGGACGCGAAGTGTGTCGGCGGGCACGCAGATTCCGCTGCGCGCCTAATCTCGGCAATGTCAAGCGAAGCCACTGACGTGGCCGTACAACGCGAGGGGGCGTCACATGAAGGCTGCTGTGCTCTGCGAACAGCCGGGCGATCTGGAGATCGAGGACTTGCGCATCGACGCGCCCGGACCGCAGGAGGTGCTCATCCAGACCGTGGGCGCTGGTCTGTGCCACAGCGACTTGCACTTCATGGAAGGCCTGTTCCGCACGCCTCTGCCCATGGTGATGGGCCACGAGTCGGCCGGCGTGGTGGAGGCCGTGGGCAGCGACGTGAGCTACGTGAAGCCCGGTGACCATGTGGTGGCGTGCCTGTCGATTTTCTGCGGCCAATGCCACCGCTGCCTGTCGGGCAACCCGCACCGCTGCACCAACATCCGGGCCACCTCGCGGGCCAAGGGCGCCGCAGCCCGACTGGAGCGTGACGACAGCACTGAGGTGGGCCAGATGGCTCGGCTCGGCGGCTTCGCCGAGCAGATGCTGGTGCATCAGAACGCCGTCGTGAAGGTGCGGCCGGACATGCCGCTCGACCGGGCGTGCCTGATCGGCTGCGGCGTCACGACGGGCTTCGGTGCGGCGGTGAATACCGCAGGCGTCGGCGTGGGCAGCGTGGTGTGCGTGATCGGCTGCGGGGGTATCGGCCTGTCGGCCGTGCAAGGCGCCCGCGTGGCCGGCGCCGGTCGGATCATTGCAGTGGACATGACGGAGACGAAGCTCGAGACCGCTCGCCAGATGGGCGCCACCGACACCGTCAATGCCGCCGAGGTGGACGACGTGGTGACCGCCGTGAAGGACATGACCAAGGGCGGCGTGGAGTACAGCTTCGAAGCCATCGGCTTGGCCGAGACGGTGCAGCAGGCGTTCAACATGCTCGACATCGGCGGCACCGCCACCGTGATCGGCATGGTGCCGTCGAAAACCAAGGTCGAGCTGCGCGGCATCGACTTCCTGTCTGAGAAGAAGCTGCAGGGCTCGATGATGGGCTCGAACCAGTTCCGCAGCGACATCCCGATGATGATCGACCTCTACCTCGATGGCCGCCTCATGCTCGATGAGATGATCTCGGCACGCATCGACCTCGAGCAGATCAACGAGGGCTACGGCTGGATGAAGGCCGGCGAATCCAACCGCACCGTCATCACCTTCGACTGAGGTCGCTGCCGGCCCGCGAGCCTGCAGTCCTCGCCCGACTGCCATGACGTCGGGTCCGCTGGCAACGCGGGCCGCTGAACGCATCACGACGCTCGACGCCGTGCGCGGCGTGGCCGTGCTCGGCATCTTGACGATGAATGCCGTGGCATTCGGCCTGCCCGCCGCCGCCTACGCCAACCTTGATGCCGGCGGCTCGCGGACGGCGCTGGACTGGGTTGTCGGCGGCGCCGGAGAGATCTTCGCCGACCAGAAGTTCATGGGCCTGTTCTCGATGCTGTTCGGCGCAGGCGTAGTGCTGTTCGCCGAGCGGGCCGCGGCGAAGGGCAGGCGCAGCGTGCTGCTGAGCCTGTGGCGCAACGCGCTGCTGCTGGGCATCGGCATCGTGCACCTGTCGTTCTGGGACGGCGACGTGCTGTTCGCCTACGCCTTGTGCGCGCCGGTCGTGCTCGCACTGCGACGCCTGCCCGCCAAGGTCTTGCTCGCACTGGGCGGCGCGTGCTATGTCGCAGTGGCGGTCATCTCGTGGTTCGTGCAGTCGTCGTTGCGCAGCTTCTCCAGCGTGCTCATCGACTTCTGGAACTATGGCGACTACTACGGCGTCATCGGGACGTGGTTCCTGACGGACTACTTCGGTCGAGCATTGGGCGCCATGCTCATCGGCGCGGCGCTCTACCGGACGGGTGTCATCAGCGGCAAGCGGACTCCGTCGTTCTACCGCCGCATGGCCGCATGGGGCCTCGGCGTCGGGCTGCCGCTGTCAACCGCCGGATTCGCACTGATGGCGGCCACGGGCTTCGATATCGACTGGGCCGTCGCAGGCACCATCCCCAACACGCTGGCCACCGTGCCGATGTGCCTGGCCTACCTCAGCCTGATAGCGCTGTGGAACTCGGCGAGCAACGGTGGCTTGCGGCGGCGCATCCGCGCCGCGGGACGCATGGCGCTCACCAACTACCTCACCCAGACAGCACTGGGCCTGCTCGTGCTCGGCGCCCTGCTGGAAGATCTCGACCTGGGCCGCAGCGGCATCGCCGTGTTCGTCGTGGCCGTGTGGGTGGTGCAGCTGTGGTGGTCGAAGGCCTGGCTGGACCGATTCGCCTTCGGCCCCGTCGAATGGCTGTGGCGCTGCGCCACGTACCGCCGCTGGCAGCCGATACGCGCTCGCTAGCGGACCGGTCGCACGAACGCGGCCTGTCGGCGGCGAGCCCGCTACGGCAGGATCGGTGTGGCTTCCATGTAGCCGGGTTCGAGGAACTCAACGCTCGGCGTGACGCGGGCCAGCTCGGCCGCGATCGACGACGTGTCAGTGGGCACCGAGAATCCCGGCAGCCAGTTGTCGTGGTGGCCGAGGATGATCTTGCGGGGTCGCAGCAGGTCGGCTTGGCGGCCGATGAACTGCGCCAGCGAACCCTGGATGGGCTCGCCGTCGATGTTGCCGCGGCCGGCTGCTGCGAGGATCGCCACATCGGGGCGGAGGTCGCGCATCACACCCGACCAGTGTCCCGAGGTGTCCTGGAACAGCACCGAGCCATCCGGCGCCTCGACCAGGAACAGCAGCGCTCCCCCGTCGCCGCGGTCGCTGTGGCCGGCGGCTGACGCTGCGATGTGAGCACTGGTGTCGGCATCGACTTCGGTCGCCAGGTACTTCATTAGCTCGGCGAATTTCTGCTGCTGCTCCTGCCAGGTCACGCCGAGGTCGCCCAGGCAGACGTGGTCGGGCTGGTCCATCTGGGTGTGCGACCAGACGCAGGAGTGCTGGCTCGGATACACCGACACCCGCACGCCGGCACCCTGGTCGCCTCGGGCGAGATCCACCGTCTCGCCGCCCGCCACGCAGATCATCCGCTCTTCGGGAACGCCCGCCTCTGCCATTACCCGCACCGACTCGTAGGACGCGATCAGCGTGGCGTCGGTGTTGGCCACGATGCGCTCCGCCCCGTAGAGGTGATCGAAGTGGGAATGGCCCACGAGCACCCAGTCGGCCTCAGTGACGTCGTCGGCCGACAGGCCGGGACCCACGGCGTTGCCTGCCCGGTCGATGTATGCGTCGAGGAAGATCGTGAGGCCGGCTGTGCGCAGCCGGAACGTCGCGCATCCGTACCAATCGAGCGTCGTAGCCATGGCCGGAACCATACGCCCGGGCTCAACGGCTCTGTGCGCCGGGCACACTGGCGCAACTATGGGTGACCGCCGTAGGGGGAATCGCGGGGCTGCGGTCGGCCTCGTTGCTGCGCTCGCGCTGCTTCCGGTGGTGGCGTTGCAGTTAGCCGCCGGGTGCACATCGGCAGGCGACGGCGACCGGATGCCGTCCGGCGGCGACGAATCCAGCGGCGACCTGCACGTCCTGGTTGCCGCGTCGCTGCTGCCGGTTGCCGAGGTGCTCGCTGGTGACTTCGAACTGCTTCATCCCAGCGTGGAGGTGCAGATCGCAGGAGCCGGCAGCTCAGCGCTGCGAGAGCAAGTGCTTGCCGGCGCGCCAGCCGATGTGCTCATCCCGGCGGACCCTGGCCATCTCGACGCCATTCGTGACGAGATCGGATTAGCAGACGCGCCGGTCGTGGTGGCCCGCAACTCGCTGGTGCTGGCCGTGCCGGCCGGCAACGATGCCGGGGTCACGTCGCTCGCCGACCTGGCCCGGCCCGAGTTGCTGATCGGGCTGTGCGCGCCCGAGGTTCCCTGCGGCGCGCTGGCCCGGCAGGGACTGGCGCGGGCGGGGATCGAACCGGTTCCCGACACCGACGAGCCGAACGTGCGCGCCCTGTCCACCAAGCTCTCTGCGGGCGAGCTTGACGCAGCCATCGTGTACGCGACCGATGCGGCCCCGAATGCGAATGGCGGCTCGCGTGACAGGACCATCGTGAGCTTGGGCTGGACAGCCGGGACGGCACCCCAGGCGTCATACGCTGCCGCCGTGCTGTCAGATGCGCCCAATCCTGCAGCAGCCACGGCCTTTGTCGCATTCCTGCGGACGGACGCAGCACGCCGCGCGTTCGCTGATCTTGGATTCGTCGTGCCATGACCGATGCATCGACTGCAACAAGCGAGAGCGGCGACAGCGCGGCGCGCCGGGCGCCGCGTGACTTGCCGCCATGGCCGGTCGCGGTGCTGGCCGCAGTGGGTGTGGTGCTGTTCGCCCTGCCGGTTGTCGGGCTCGCTGCTCGAACGCCCTGGACGGGGCTGTGGACGCACCTGTCGAGCCGGTTCGTGGTGGACGCGGCGGTGCTCTCGGTGGTCTCGTCGGTTGCAGCGGCAGCCTTCGCTGCAGCCGTCGGTGTGCCGCTGGCATGGGTGTTGGCGCGTGTGCAATTCCGCGGCCGCTCGGTGGTGCGGGCGCTCGTGACGCTGCCGATGGTGCTGCCGCCGGTCGTGGGCGGTGCCGCGTTGCTGTTCGCGCTCGGGCGCCGGGGCGTGGTCGGCGGGCCGCTGCATGACGCCACCGGTCTGCTGCTGCCGTACTCGATCTGGGGGGTCATCCTGGCGAACGCCTTCGTGGCCACCCCGCTCGTGATCCTGACTGTCGAGGGTGCCTTGCGGAATCTCGACCGTCGTTACGAGGCCGCCGCTGCCACGCTCGGCGCCTCCCGGCTGCGGACACTGTGGAAAGTCACGTTGCCAATGATCGGACCGGCGCTGGGCGTCGCCGTCGTGGTTGCTTGGGCTCGCGCGCTGGGCGAGTTCGGCGCGACCGTCACCTTCGCAGGCAACCTCGGCGGGCGCACCCAGACCTTGCCGCTTGCCGTGTTCGTGGCGCTGGAGTCGGACCGGGATGCGGCAGTCGCCATCAGCCTGGTACTCGTCGCACTGTCGCTGGGCTTGCTGATCGCGCTGCGGGACCGCTGGTGGCCGAGCCGATGAGCTTCGACGACACCGGCGCGGCAGTCAGCGGGTTGCAGGCCGACATCCGGCTGCGGCGCGGCGAGTTCGAGCTGGACGTGTCGCTGAGCGTCGAAGCGGGCGAGACCGCTGCCCTGCTCGGACCCAACGGCGCCGGCAAGTCCACGATCGTGGCTGCGATCGCCGGGTTGCTGCCGCTCGACGGCGGCGTGGTGCGCCTCGCCGGACGGGTCCTGGACGAGCCCGCAGCCAGCGTTTTCGTTCCGCCCGAACGGCGCCGCATCGGCGTGGTGTTCCAAGACCAAGTGCTGTTCCGGCATCTCAACTCGCTCGACAACGTCGCCTTCGGCTTGGTCGCGCAGGGCATGCGCCGTGCCGAAGCGCGCACGCAGGCGCAGGCGTGGCTCGATGCAATGGACCTCGGCGACCTCGGTCACCGCAGGCCTCGGGCGCTGTCTGGCGGCCAGCGCCAACGGGTGGCGCTCGCCCGGGCGCTCGCGTGCCAACCCGATCTCCTCCTCGCCGACGAGCCGCTCGGTTCGCTGGACGTCACGGCGCGCAACCGCCTGCGGCGCAATCTGGCGTCCCACCTGAGCAGCGGACGCAACGGAGGCAGCAGCGCAGCGGCCTCCTCGCTGCCAGGCAACGGAGAGATGCCGCGCCTGCTCATCACGCACGATCCCGCAGATGCGTTCGTGCTGGCCGATCGAGTGCACATCCTCGAAGACGGTCGACTGACACAGGCAGGCACACCCGACGAGCTGCGGCGGGCACCCGCAACGTCGTACGCCGCTGATCTGTCGGGACTCAACCTGGTGCGTGGCACGGCGCGCGAGGGCGAGATCACCGTCACGGACGACGGTGACACGCCAGCGTCTGGAGCCGGTCGCCGCTCAGTCGTCGTACTGCATGCCGCCGACAGATCATTGTTCGGACCCGTGCTGGCCACGATTCACCCCCGCGCGATCGCGCTTCACCGGGAGCGCCCCAGCGGCAGCCCTCGCAACGTGTGGCGCACCACTGCGGAGGCAGTCGAGCCGCTCGGTGATATCACCCGGGTGCTGCTCGGCTCGCCCCTGCCGCTCACGGCGGACATCACGCCCGGGGCTGCTCACGAGCTGCTGATCCGACCCGGCACCAGCCTGTGGGTCTCGGTCAAGGCAACCGAGGTGGAACTCGCCCCCGACGGCCGCGACTAATCAGCCGGAACGGCTGACGGAAGTCCACCCCTTGCCGGCGCCGGGGCGGTCGTCGAATTCGGCGGCATAGCGATCGAAGAATCCGGGATCTGCTGCAGCCGCAGCAGCGGCGATGTCATCGCCGGCGATGGCAGCCTGCCACGCGTCCATGAGCCGATCTTCGGCCTCGTAGTCGAAGCGGTCGACGATCGAGCGCTCCATGACGCCACCGGGTTCGGGGTGGTTCTCGGGACGGGCCAGCCAGCGAGCTGTGTCACGGAGCCCGTCCACCGGGTCGACCACGTCGCGATAGCCGAGCTGGTAGATCGCCTTGTCGCTGTTGATGACGCGGTGATGGGGTGTGCTGCGCTGCGTGAGATGGTGCGATACCGCAGCGTGCTCCCAGGGGATCGACACGATCTCGAAGCTGTGGTCCAGCGCCGCAGCGATGATCTCCACCCACTGCAGCAGCGTGGGCGTCCACTCGTCGGACACGTTGTATGCCTCGCCCGACGACCGTGCGCCGGCATCGACCGTCGCCAACACCATCGCCGCGGCATTGCGGGCGTCAGCAGACGCCTGCAACGTCACACCGCCGTCGGGCAGCACGATGCGCGTGCGGCCATCGAGCACGCGGCGCACGATCTTCCACTCGCGCGGGCTGATCTGGCCCGGGCCGTAGATCCACGGGTAGCGCAGGTGCGACGCCGTGGGGTGCTCGCGAAACACGACGAGCTCGGTGTTGGCGATCTGACGCACTTTGTTGTTGACGCGGAACTCGGGCGGCTCGTCGGAGACCAGGCGATCGTGCTCGCGCGTCGGCACCCGCATGCCGGCCGGCCACAGCGCATCGGCATCGCCCCAGCCGCTGTAGACGGGGAAGCCGCCGATGCTCACGAACTTGGACACGCGCCCGGCCATCACCCGGGCGATTTCGCGCAGCCGGCCGTACATGATCACCGACAGGTCGTACGTGGCCGATCCGATGGCGGCGGCGAATTGCTCGGCGTCGAACGGATCGGTGTGGATGTGCTCGACGAGATCGGTGATCTCATCGACCTCATGGCGGCCGGTGTGCAGGATGGTCACCCGGTAGCCGCGCTCCAGCAAGCCCTTCACCACGTGAGGTCCGGTCGGGCCGGTGCCGCCCACCACCAAGGCTGTCTGCTCGCTCACGACTCCTGAATCTACGACGGGTGCCGGTGAAGCCGGCCACATTCGCCGGTACGCTCCCGCAACGATGAGCGCGAGCGTCAGCGGAACCGGGTCATGAGCGAGTACAGGCGCGGCACCCGGGTCGTAGTCAACGAAGACCTCCCCGGCGTCCCCGAAGGCACGCCAGGCAAGTGCGGTCGAGGCCTCGGCTTCGCCATCAAGCGCTACCGAGTGCGCTTCGACAACGATGTCGAGGTCATCTCGGTGGCCCACAACAAGCTGGTGCCCGAGGACGAGTGGCCGCAGTTCCTGGCCCGCAGGGCGCGAGAGGAAATCGAAGCCGCCCAGGAACGAGCGCGCATTGCCGAAGCCCGTGCTGCGGCTGCTGAGTCGCGAGGCCTGCCGGCAGCGAGCACCGACGAGCCGGCAGCAGAACCCGCCGCGGAGGCACCCGCGAGCGAGGAGCCGAGCGCCGATGGCGGCGATGCGGATCCTCGACTTGCGGCGATACTCGCCCGCTCCAAGTCCGCACGCGAGGCAACCGGCGTCCCGGCCCCCGAGAGCAGCCCTGCCCCAGCCGCGGAGAGTTCGGCAGACGCCGCCGAGAGTTCAGCTGCCGAGCCGGCCCCGGCCGCTGCGGCCGAACCCGCGGCTGCAGCACCTGCGCCTGCAACCGCGCCAGCGCGTTCAGCGCCGCCGTCTGGTCCCGAGCGCGTCGAGATACCGGAGTTCGTGCCGGGCCCCGAGGTCGATCCCGACTACGCCCCGGCGGCGAATCGGGTGAGCGAGCTCATCTCCGAGGCACGCAAAGACGGCTGACCGGTCGCTCGGGCCACGGCTTCGCCGTTCGGCTCAGCCTCTTACGCGGCGGGCGGCGGGAACGGCTCGGGGTCGGCGAAACGTCGCACCACGTTGGCCGTGATACGCGCGATGTCGTTGTCGAAGCCATCACGCGCCAGCGCGCCGAACCACGAGATCGAGCCCACCGAGAACACCGCCCCGCCGTTGGGCGTCTCGTAGAACACCATGTCTGCGCGCACCATGGGGTCGGGCGTCGGGAAGTACACGGAGCCTTCGAACTCCTCCTTGGTACGGAGCATGTCGGGCCCGAAGGTCGTCGCCGAGGCCAGCACCACGGCGTGACGGGGCGATCCCAGCCGCACGTCATAGCGGTCCAGTTCCTGCCCCGCGGCGCCGCCGCCCAACCCCGATGTACCGATGCGCTCTCCCGGGACCCCGTCGAGAATCCATGCTGCCCTCGAGCCGTCCACCGCGGGATCGCGGACGAAGTACGTGGCCTTGTCGAATCCCTGCGCGGCGAAGCCGATGCCGCAGATCTCGTTGGGCGCCCGCCCCTGGCGCCGCCACATCCCGCCGTACTCGCCGCCCCAGGCGTGATAGCTCTCCCCCGGCCCGGTCTGCCAGTTGCGCACGCCGTCCTCGGCCCGACGCAGCTCCAAGGCGCCCGGCCAGTCATCGCTGAACGCCACCCTCCAGTAGAAGCCGTTGCCGCCCAGGTACATGAGCCGCCCGCCGTCTCGCTGCCAGTCGGCCAGCGCGTCCAGCATGGCGGTCGACCAGTACTCCGGGTGGCTGCCGGTCAGCAGCACGCGGTAGGGCGCGATGGCTGCGACGCCCTCGAAATGCAGGTCTTCGTCGGTGACGATGTCGTGGCCGACTTCGAGGTGCGCCAGGAACGCGTTGATGTCGGTGTCGGGCGTGAAGTTCCAGCCGTCGGCGCCAGGGCGCAGATTCAGCACGGGCCGGCGGCGCGAGCTGAACATGACGCCGCTGCCGTCGGTGTGCTTCTCGTAGTGGCTGCGTCCGAGCTCGGGATGGTCCCGGACGTAGGCATGCTCGGGTCGCAGTCGAGTCCGGGTCGACATGAAATCTGCCCCGTCGATCAGCATTCGATGGTTCGCGTAGGCCATGTAGGTGGCGGTCGGCATCAGCAATGCGACATCGGCCGTGCGTGCGCAGCGCGCCGGACGCACGAAGAACGGCACGCGGTCCTCGCCCGCATCGCTACGGACCCGGAAGGCGTAGATCCCGCTCGGCAGGTCCTCCGGCAACGTCGCCTCAGCTGTGGTCTCCCACCCGGCGTCGTACAGATCGTCGTGATGGAAATGGACGGCGTCGAAGTGTTCCCGATTGTCGATCCAACGATGATCTGAGCCGTCCCATGCCGGGCCGCTGACCGCACGTGTCGGCAGCTGGTGCAGCACCATCGGCCCGCATGCAGGGTCATCAGCAGGCACCGAGCATGCGGCCATGTCGGCGGAAAGATCCCACGACACGGTGGCGTCACCGATCCGCAGCGTCGGTCGCGCCAGCCGACCGTCGAAGCGTTCGCCCGCAGGTCCCGCTGCAAGCCACAGCTCGGTCGGAGCGAGGTCACCCGCGTTGACCGATGTCGTGCCGCTTGCCGCGCCGCCAGTGCCGTGTCGGAGCACATCGCCGTGTGGCGCCCCGGCCAGCTCGGCCGCTAACTGCGAGACCGTCAGGTCGCTGAGCCGGCTTCCCTCCACTGCATCGCGCCCCGGAGAATCGGAGACCGCGGTCGTCACCGCTGCGCTGAGGGTTCCTGTGTCGAGATCCAGCTCGGCATCGAGCAGGCACCACCGGTTGCGGGTGAGCGGCAGTTCGTCCACCACCACCCGGACTTCGTCGCCGAGCGCAGATGTCGACGCCACTGCGCATCCCCCGATGAGGTCGAGACACAAGGCCTCGATCGCTGCTGAGCCCGTCGGCGCGCCTGCGGTGCGTGTGCACAGCGTCGCGAGGCGCGCTGGCCGATCCGGCAGCGTCGGCATCACCCACACTCGGAATCCGAGGCGGCGCGCACCCTTCACGCCGTCCAACGCCGCGACCCCGAACGAGCCCGGCGTGAGCGGCTGCTCGTCGAGGGTCACCGACCAGCTCCCGGCTGCGGCAGCAGGGCGCTCGTCGAAGCCAGGTCCATAGCGGGTCGGGTCGCCGCAGACGATCTGCGTGATGTCTATCTCAGCCGGACCGGGCTGGTGCGATGACGCCATCAGCCGGATCGATTCGCCCGCACGCAGCGTCCACGGCTCGCAGTACCCGGTGATCTGCTTGGGAGGATCGGTATCGGCGTTGCCGGCAGTGTGCGTACCGGGCGCGGGAGTCTCAGTCATGAGGTTGTGCTGGAGTTGCTCAGCAGGCTTGGCTGCGTGCAGAGCTCAGCGCTGCGACCTGAATGTGTCGTAGTCGGTCACTGGCATGCCGTCGGCCCGCCAGCCGCCGAAGCCGGTTTCCACATGGCTGACCCTCGGCACGCCCATGTCCTGCATGGTGTCGGCAGACAGGGCCGAACGGGCGCCGCCAGCGCAGCACAGGATGAACTCCCGGTCCTCCAGGAACTCCTGCTTGGTGTAGGGCGAGTCGGGCGAGACCCAGAACTCGAGCATGCCCCGGGGCGTGTGCATCGAGCCGGGGATGGCGCCATCTCGCTGGAGCTCACGCACGTCTCGTATGTCCACGATCAGCGCACCCTCTTCGGTGACACGACGGTGCGCCTCCGCCGGCGAGATGTTGTCGATACGGGTCTTGGCCTCGGCGACCATCTCGTTGACTGACTTGACGCCCATCGGTGCCTCCTCGTGGCGCTGCATTCCCTGCCCGGTCGACCATCGCACTGCCCGAAGCGGTGCGGCCGGTCGCCGTGCCCGCAGTCTCACCGACGCGAGCGTTCGAGTCCACTCGACAGGCAGATCTCCGCGCCCGTGCGGCTCCCGCTGGCACACTTGCGGCGGTGACAGCGCCGCTCCGGACGCCGCCAGGCCGCTTCTGTCTAGGCATTGACACCGGCGGCACGTTCACCGACGCCGTCGTGTACGACCACGACACCGACCGGGTCGTGGCGGCGGCCAAGACGCCGACGCGGCACGAAGATCTCTACGGCTGCGTGGTGGAGGCCATGACGAGCGTGCTCGCAGGCGGTCCCAACGCGTCGGACAGCACCATCAGCGCTGCCGACATCGGGCTCGTGGCGGTCTCCACGACGCTGGCAACCAACGCACTCGTCGAGGGCGCAGGGAGACCTGCTGCGCTCGTGGCCATCGGTTTCGAATCGGAAACGCTGGCCCGCGTCGGGCTGCGCGCGGGCACCGGCGAGAGACCGGGCGCCCGAGCCGGTGCGTCCCCCGCCGAGGGCGACCGTGATCGACTGACCGGCAGCCTCGCGTCGGCGCCAGTCGTGGTGGTCGGCGGTGGTCACGGCGCTCACGGCGACGAACGCGACCCGCTCGATCTCGGCGAGCTCGCCCGTGAGCTCGACCGCATCGACGCGTCGGTCGAGGCGTACGCCGTTGCGGCGCAGTTCAGCGTCCGCAATGCCGCCCACGAGCTGCAAGCCCGCGATGCCATCCGCGACCGCACCGGCAAGCCGGTGACATGCAGCCACGAGCTGTCCCCCCGGCTCGGCGGCCCCCGGCGGGCAGTGACCACGCTGCTCAACGCACAGCTCATCTCGATCACCGCCCGCTTCACCGGGGCGATCCGGGCAGCAATGGAATCGCTCCAGCTCGACGCCCGCCTCATGGTGGTGCGGGGAGACGGCTCCCTCGTCTCGGCGGACTTCGTGACTCAGCGACCGATCGAAACCGTGCTGTCGGGGCCCGCTGCCAGCGTCATCGGCGCCCGCCACCTCGCGAGATCCTCGACGACGGGACACGACACGCCCGACGCCGGCGGTCTCGTGGTTGACATCGGCGGCACCACCACCGACATTGCGGCGATTCGCGACGGCGCCGTCGTAGCTGCTGACGGCAGCGACGACGGCGAC
>JAJEFK010000052.1 GCA_022820505.1 Acidimicrobiia bacterium
CGACGCCCTCGATCGCCGTGTGCAGGCCGGGCACCTGCTTGGACGAGTAGATCCGCTGCATCAGCGCCTTGTAGAGGATCTCGTTCACCAGCGTGCTCTTGCCCGAGCCCGACACGCCGGTCACGCAGATGAAGCAGCCCAAGGGGAATTCGACATCGATCTTTCGCAGGTTGTGCTCCCGTGCGCCCCGAACGGTGAGGCGGTCGTCACCGCGGGGCCGGCGCAGCGACGGCATCGGGATCTCCCGGACGCCAGCGAGGTACTCCCCCGTCACCGAACCGGGTGCGCCCGCCAAACCGTCCACCGGCCCGCTGTAGACGATCTCGCCGCCGTGTTCACCGGCGCCTGGCCCGATGTCGACCACCCAGTCCGCAACCGAGATGGTCTCCAGATCGTGCTCCACCACCAGCACGGTGTTGCCGAGATCGCGCAGATGCAGCAGCGTGTCGATCAAGCGGCGGTTGTCGCGCTGGTGCAGCCCGATTGACGGCTCGTCGAGCACGTACAGCACGCCTTCCAGCCCGCTGCCGATCTGGCTCGCCAACCGGATGCGCTGCGCCTCGCCGCCGGCCAGCGTGGCCGCCGAGCGGTTCAGCGTCAGGTAGTCGAGGCCGACGTCGAGCAGGAAGTTCAGCCGAGCATCGATCTCCTTGATGATCGGTGCGGCGATGATGCGCTGCCGCTCCGTGAGGTCCAGGCCGTCGACGATCTTCGCTGCCTCGCCGATGGATGCCGAGCAGAGCTCGAAGATGTTCCGGCCGGCGACGCGTACGGCCAGCGACACCTCGTTGAGCCGCGCGCCGTGGCAGGTGCCGCACGGCACCTCGCGCATGTAGCCCTCGATGCGGTTGCGCGACCAGTCGCTCTCGGTGTCGGCATGGCGACGCCGCAAGAACGGGATGACACCCTCGTAGCGAGTGGTGTAACTGCGCGAGCGGCCATAGCGATTGCGATAGCGCACGGTGATCTGCTCGCCGGCCGGCGCTCCCTCGAGCAGCAGCGTGCGCTGGCCCGCTTCCAGCTCGGCCCACGGCACGTCGAGCGGGATGCCCTGCTGCTCGCCGACCGCTTCGAGCAGCCGGGTGAACCACTTGCCGGTTGCTCCCGCCCACGGGGCGAGCGCACCAGCCGCCACCGACAGCTCCGTGTTCGGCACCACCAGCTCGGGATCCACCTCGTACCGGGTGCCCAGGCCATCGCAGGTCTGGCAGGCGCCGTACGGGGAGTTGAACGAGAAGTTGCGTGGCGCCAGCTCCTCGAACGAACGGCCGCTGCTCGGCGAGAACAGGTGCTGGCTGAATGTCAGCATCTCCGATTCGTCGGCCTCGCCGTTGCCGGACGGAACCTGGCGAATCCACACGTGGCCGTCCGCCAGCCCCAGCGCTGCCTCGACCGATTCGGCGAGGCGCTGGGAGATATCGCCACGCATGACCAGCCGGTCGACGATGACCTCGATGTCATGGTTGACGTAGCGATCGAGTCGCTCGATCTCATCGGTGCTGCCGAGCTCCAGCACCTCGCCGTCGACACGCACGCGGGCGTAACCCTGCCGGGCGAAGTCGCCGAGCTGCGTGTGATAGTCGCCCTTGCGTCCGCGCACCACCGGGGCAAGCACTTCGAAACGGGCGCCTTCGGCGAGCTCCATGATCCGGTCCACGATCTGCTGCGCTGTCTGTCGCTCGACGATCTCGCCCGTCTGCGGGTCGTGCTGGATGCCGATGCGGGCGTAGAGCAGCCGCAGATAGTCGTACACCTCGGTGATCGTTCCAACGGTGGAACGAGGGTTGCGGCTGGCGCTCTTCTGGTCGATGGAGATGGCCGGCGACAGGCCTTCGAGGAAATCCACGTCGGGCTTGTCCATCTGGCCCAGGAACTGGCGTGCATAGGCCGACAGCGACTCGACGTAGCGCCGCTGTCCCTCGGCGTAGATGGTGTCGAAGGCCAGCGACGACTTGCCGCTGCCCGACAGCCCGGTGAACACGATCATGCGATCGCGGGGCAACTCCACATTGACATTGCGCAGGTTGTGCTCGCGCGCCCCGCGGACGATCAGCCGCTCACCCATTCGGGTGGAGCCTACCGGCGACCCCGCCGGTCATCCCGGACGCAAACACAAGTTCGTGCGCCAATCCGTCCACGCTCTATGGGCGCAACCGGCAGAAGTAGGGTCGCGGTCATGCCACATGAAGTACAAGGTGTCGTAGCCGCAGCGGTCGGCGAGCCGGTCACGGTCGAGACGATCGTGGTCCCCGACCCCGGTCCCGGTGAGGTGATCGTCGACGTCCAAGCATGCGGCGTGTGCCACACCGACCTGCACTACCGCGAGGGCGCCATCAACGATGAGTTCCCGTTCCTGCTCGGGCATGAAGCCGCAGGCGTCGTGTCAGAAGTCGGCGACGGCGTCACCAATGTCGCCGTCGGCGATTTCGTGATACTGAATTGGCGCGCCGTCTGCGGCCTCTGCCGGTCGTGCCAGCGTGGCCGCCCGTGGTACTGCTTCGCCACGCACAACGCGTCGCAGAAGATGACCCTTGACGGCGTTGAGCTGTCGCCCGCGCTGGGTATCGGTGCGTTCGCCGAGAAAACCCTGGTGGCCGCAGGACAGGCCACCAAGGTGGACCCTGCGGCCCCGCCCCAGGTTGCCGGTCTCATCGGCTGCGGGGTCATGGCCGGCTTGGGTGCCGCGATGAACACCGGCGGCGTCGGCCGCGGCGACAGCGTGGCCGTATTCGGATGCGGCGGCGTGGGCGATGCCGCAATCTGCGGCTCCCGGTTGGCCGGAGCGCACACGATCATCGGCATCGACCTGGACGACCGCAAGCTCGACTGGGCCCGCGAGTTCGGCGCCACCCACACCGTCAACTCGGCAGGCCTCAGCAACGATGAGGTCGTCGAGGCGATCCGCGAGCTGACCGACGGCAACGGCGTGGATGTGGCCATCGAGGCCGTGGGCTTGCCCCAGACCTACGAGCAGGCCTTCTATGCCCGCGACCTGGCGGGCACCGTGGTGCTGGTGGGTGTGCCGAACCCGACCATGAAGATCGAGCTGCCGATGATCGAGGTGTTCGGGCGCGGCGGCTCGCTCAAGAGTTCGTGGTACGGCGACTGCCTGCCAAGCCGTGACTTTCCCATGCTCATCGACCTCCACCTGCAGGACCGCCTGCCGCTGGACAAGTTCGTCAGCGAGACGATCGGGATTGCAGGCGTCGAGGAGGCGTTCGAGAAGATGGAGCACGGCGAGGTGCTGCGCTCCGTCGTCATGCTCTAGGCGCTGGCGTCGCGCAGGTCTCGGCGGAGCTCCCTGAGCTCGTCGCGCAGCCGGGCTGCGTACTCGAATCGCAGGTCGGCGGCGGCTTCGGCCATCTCCTCCTCCAGCGAGGCGATGAGGCGTGTCAGGTCATCGGCCGGCAGGTCGCCGTAGGCAGCCTTCATCCGTTCGGCGTTCACGCGGCCCGACACCAGCTTCTCGGGCACCGGTGCCGTCTCGGCCGGGCCTCGCAGCACCTCGAGGATGTCGGTGACGGCCTTGCGGATCGTCTGCGGGTCGATGCCATGCTCGGCGTTGTACGCCTGCTGCAGGCCCCGCCGCCGGTTGGTCTCGGACACGGCGCGGTGCATCGACGGCGTGAACTCGTCGGCGTACATCACCACCTGGCCGTCGACGTTGCGTGCCGCTCGCCCGATGGTCTGGATGAGCGACGTCTCGCTGCGCAGGAACCCCTCCTTGTCGGCATCCAAGATCGCCACGAGGCTCACTTCGGGCAGGTCCAGGCCTTCTCGCAGCAGGTTGATGCCCACCAGCACGTCGAAATGGCCGAGCCGCAGATCGCGGAGGATCTCGATCCGCTCAATGGTGTCGATCTCGCTGTGCAGGTAGCGCACCCGCACGCCGAGCTCGAGCAGGTAGTCGGTGAGGTCCTCGGCCATCTTCTTGGTGAGCGTCGTCACGAGCACCCGCTGGCCCTGCTCGGTGACCCGCTCGATCTCGCCCATCAGGTCGTCGATCTGGCCCTTCGTCGGGCGCACCACGATCTCGGGATCCACCAGACCGGTCGGCCGGACGATCTGCTCCACCACCTGGCCACTCGTCCGCAGCTCGTACTCCCCCGGGGTGGCCGACAGGAACACCACTTGATTCAGCCGGTCCATCACCTCGTCGAAGCGCAGGGGCCGGTTGTCGCGCGCGGAAGGCAGCCGGAAGCCGTGCTCTACCAGGGTGTCCTTGCGCCGCCGGTCGCCGGCGAACTGACCGTGCAGCTGAGGAACGGCGACATGGCTCTCGTCGATGACCAGCAGGTAGTCGTCGGGGAAGAAGTCCAGCAGGGTGTACGGCGGCTCGTCATACACCCGGCCGTCGAGATGCATCGAGTAGTTCTCGACGCCGTTGCAATAGCCCAACTCGGCCAGCATCTCGAGGTCGTACTCGGTGCGCATCCGCAACCGCTGCGCCTCGAGCAGCTTGTTCTCCTTCTCGAAGAGCTGCAGCCGCTCGGCAAGCTCGGCCTCGATCTTGGCGATCGCCGTGCGCATCTTGTCTTCGCCGGTGACGTAGTGCGACGCCGGGAAGACAGTGACCTCTTCGAGCTCGCCGAGACGCTCGCCGGTCACCGGGTCGATGCGGCTGATGCGATCTATCTCGTCGCCGAACAGCTCCACCCGCACCAGGAACTCTTCGTAGGCAGGGTGGATTTCGAGCGTGTCGCCGCGAACCCGGAAGCGGCCCCGGACCAGGTTCGTGTCGTTGCGCTCGTATTGCATGTCGACGAGCCGGCGCAGCACAGCACGCTGGTCGACCATCTCGCCCACGCGCAGGTACAGCATCTGGCGCAGGTATTCCTCCGGTGCGCCCAACCCGTAGATGGCCGAGACCGATGCCACCACGATCACGTCCCGGCGGGTCAACAGGGCCGCCGTGGCCGAGTGCCGCAGCCGATCGATCTCGTCGTTGATGCTGGAGTCTTTCTCGATGTAGGTGTCCGAGGCCGGCATGTATGCCTCGGGCTGGTAGTAGTCGTAGTAGGAGACGAAGTACTCCACACGATTGTCGGGGAAGAACTCACGGAACTCGTTCGCAAGCTGTGCCGCCAACGACTTGTTGGGAGCGAGCACCAGCGTCGGACGCTGCGCCCGCTCGATCGTCCACGCGATCGTGGCGCTCTTGCCCGAGCCGGTGATGCCCAGCAGCGTCTGGAACCGGTCGCCGCGGATGACGCCGTCCGCGAGCTGGGCCACGGCGCGCGGCTGATCGCCGGCCGGCTCGAAGCCTGCGCTGACCCGGAACGGATGGGCGGCAGTCGGCGCCGGAAGCCAAGGACGGGCTTGCCGCGACCTGTCCTCGCCGGGCTCGCCATGAGGCGGGGCCGTCGACACCGATGCCATGAGGCGAGGTTAAGAGTCTGAGATGCTCCCTGCGAGCAGCCGGTGTGGTTATCCTGCCGCGCTGACCGCCGACCTGCCGATACCCGACTCCCTCACGACCTGAGACCGCCCATGAGCCGCGACGAACCAGACGCATCTGAGTCCGACGACGACGCGCTCGACGACGCCATGGATGACCCTGACCTGCTCGGAGACGACCTCGAGCCGGTCCCCGACGACCTTGAGGCCGAGGAGCTGGGCGTGGCGGACCTTGACGACGACATCGACGATGTCGACGACTTGGATGCTGACGGTCTGGGCGATGGCGAGACAGCGTCGTCAGACGATGACAGCGGGCCGAGCCGCGAAGTGCCCGCCGGGGTACGTCCCACTGACGACGAAGACGACGACGATGACGACGAGGAGCTCGAGGCGGATCTCGGCGAGATCCTCAAGGAGCGGCTGGCGTCTGAAGACGAGGACGAGGACGACGAGGACGACGAGATCGGCATCGTCACAGGTTCCCGTTCAGCGTCCAAGCAGGAAGACGAGATCCTCTGCGAGGGCTGCTTCCTGCTGGTCAAGCCATCCCAATTCGACATGCGCGGACCCGAGCCGAGCTGTCCCCACTGCGGAACCCCGATCGCCTACTGACTGCGCCTACTGACTGCTCAGCCTCTCGGCCGGCAGGTGCGGGAGTGCGCTGGCCCAGTTGAAGGCTGCTTCGATTGCGGCTTCGAGTTCGTCGAGGCCGCCGGAATTGTCAATGACCCAGTCGGCAATGGCCAGTCGCTCGTCGCGCGACAGCTGAGCGGCGATGCGCGCACGTGCGTCATCGGCGGAAAATCCCCGCGAGGTCACGAGCCGCTCCACCGCTATGTCGGTCGGCGTGTCCACCACCAGGATCCCGCTGGTCGGGTAGCGCGGCTGCCGACCCTTGGCCAGCCCCTCGCCGAGCAGCGGGATGTCGAGCACCACCAGACGATCCGTGCCCTCGAGCTCGCCCAGCCGGCGGCGGATCTCCCGACCGACCGGAGGATGGGTGATCGCGTTCAGATCGGCGAGTGCGTCGGGATCGTTGAACACGATGGCCGCAACCGAGCCGCGGTCGAGCGTGCCGTCGGATGCCACGATGTGATCCCCGAAGCGCTCCACCATCTCCGCCAAGACCGGACTGCCGGGTGCCTGCTGCTCGCGAACGATGGCATCGGCATCGATCAGCGCAGCACCGCGGCGGGCAAAGCCCGAGGCGACCGTGCTCTTGCCACTGCCGATGCCACCGGTGAGCCCGACGGTGATCATCGCGCCGCAGTCAACCGGCGAGGGATCGACGGCAGCAGGTTCAAGCTCAGCGGGAGCTGGTGGGCTAGCTGTCGCCTTCTGGGGCGGCCGCAGCGGGCTCGCCGTCGGCGCCTTGATTCTCGTAGTGCGCGAGGGCCTGGCGGTAGGCCTCCTCGCCGTGCTCCTCGTAGTACTCGCGCCATGCACGTTCGGCTTCTGACTCCTCGCCTTCGGCAGGCGTCTCGTAGCTGAACTCGCCGATGAAGTTGCCTTCCTCGTCGTAGGCGTGATCGCCGAACGCCTCGCGGTATTCCTCCGCGACCACCCCGCCTTCGGCTGCCTGCTTGATCGACAGGCTGATGCGCCGGCGCTGCAGGTCGAGATCGATGATCTTCACCCACAGCTCCTCGCCGGGTGTTACGACCTGCTCGGGCAGCTCGACGTGGTGGGCAGACATCTCCGAGATGTGCACCAAGCCCTCGATGCCGTCGCCGACCTGCACGAATGCACCGAACGGCACGAGCTTGGTGACCCGGCCGTACACCAGCTCCTCGACCCGGTGGGAGTTCGCGAACGCTTCCCACGGATCCTGCTGCGTTGCCTTGAGCGAGAGCGAGATGCGCTCGCGCTCGCGGTCGATTTCGAGCACCTCCACCGTGACCTCGTCACCGATGCTGACCACCGAGCCGGGGTGATCGACGTGCTTCCAAGACAGCTCCGAGACGTGAATGAGACCGTCCATGCCGCCGAGGTCGACGAATGCGCCGAAGCTGACCACCGACGAGACCCGGCCGGTTCGCCGCTCGCCGCGCTGCAGATCCCGCAGGAAGCCTTCCCGCTCCTCCTTGAGGCTCTCTTCGAGCCAGGCTCGCCGGCTGAGCACCACGTTGTTGCGGTTCTTGTCGAGCTCGATGATCTTGGCTTCGAGTTCTTGGCCCACGTAGGGAGCCAGATCGCGGACGCGGCGGAGCTCCACCAGCGACGCCGGCAGGAAACCCCGCAGGCCGATGTCAACGATCAGCCCGCCCTTCACCACCTCGATGACGGGGCCCTTGACGACGCCATTGGACTCGCGGATCTCCTCGATGCGGCCCCAGGCGCGCTCGTACTGCGCCCGCTTCTTGGAAAGCACCAAGCGGCCGTCGGGATCTTCCTTCTGCAGGACCAGGGCCTCGATCTGATCGCCGACCTCCACGACCTCCGATGGGTCGATGTCGTGACGGATCGAGAGCTCGCGGGACGGGATGACGCCCTCGGACTTGAAGCCGATGTCCAGCAGCACTTCGTCGCGGTCGACCCGCACAATGGTGCCGGCCACGATGTCGCCGTCATCGAACTCGACGATGGTCTGCGCGATGGCGTCCTCGAACGACGTGTCGCCGAGGTCGTCCATGGTGACCGTCCGCGGCACGTAGTCGCCCGCATCGGTGAAGGTGCCGAAGTCGCCCGTAGAAGCACCGTTGCCGCTCTCGTCGCTTGCGCTCTCGCCGTCCGGCGCCTCGGGCGGTGTCGCCGCGGAGTCATCGGGTGGCGGGGACTCGGCGAGTGCTGGATCTTCGAGGTCTGGAGCGGGGGCAATTGCGTCGGTCACGGGGGAATGCTCGGGTCGGGAACACGGGCGCAGGCGGCTGAGCTAGCCGCTCACAGCGCACGGAAAGGCTACCGGCGTCGCCGTCCGTCGGATCCGGGGCGCTCAGGCGTGGCCTGTTCGGCGGGTCAGCCCTTGGCGTCTGCCCACGTGGCGCCTGCAGCGACATGGACTTCCAACGGCACCGCCAGGTCGGCGGCATTGCGCATCACGTCGACCGTCAGATCGGTCACCTCGGCGGCTTCATCAGGCGGAACTTCCAGGATCACCTCATCGTGCACCTGCAGCACCAGCCGGCTGGCTGCGGACCGGGCCTGCAGGGCCTCGTCCAGCCGGATGAGCGCCACCTTGAAGATGTCGGCCGCGAGCCCCTGGATGGGGGCATTCATGGCCTGCCGCTCGGCGGCTTGGCGCACCCGGAAGTTGCGCGACGTCAACTCGGGGAGCGGGCGACGCCGGCCGAATGCCGTCTCGGTGTAGCCCCGCTCGCGGCTCTGCTCCACCACCCCGTCCATGAACGAGCGCACCTTGGGAAACGCTTCGAAGTAGGCGTCCAGGATCTCCGCCGCCTCGGCGGTGGGCACCCCGAGACGCTGGCCGAGGCCATATGCCTCCATCCCGTAGGCCAAGCCGTAGCTCACCATCTTCGCCACCGACCGCTGCTGCGGGTCGACGTCGGCAGGGCTGATGCCGAACAGGGATGCGGCGGTTGCGCTGTGGATGTCGTGGCCCGCCTCGAAGGCACCCACGAGGCCCGGATCGCCGGACAGGTGGGCGATCACCCGCAGCTCGATCTGGTTGTAGTCGGCAATCAGCAGCTCGAAGCCGCCAGCCGGAACGAATGCGCGCCGGAACAGCCGGCCCTGTTCGGTCCGCACCGGGATGTTGTGCAGGTTCGGGTCCTCGGAGCTGAGCCTGCCGGTGCGCGCCACCGTCTGGTTGAACGTGGCGTGGATGCGGCCGTCGGGCTCGACGCATTCGAGCAGGCTGACGCCATAGGTGGAACGCAGCTTCTCCACTTCCCGGAACGCCAGCAGCCGGTCCACGATGGGATGCTCACCCCGCAGCGACTCCAGCGCCGCTGCGCTCGTGGAGTAGCCGGTCTTGGTCTTGCGCTGGGGTGTCAACCCCAAGTCCTCGAAGAGCACTTCGGCAAGCTGCTTGGGTGAGTTGACATTGAGATCGTCGCGGCCGGCCAGCCGCCGTACTTCGGATTCCAGCGCGGACACCTCGCCCGTGAGGTGGTCGCGCAACGATTCGAGCTCGCTGCGGTCGACACCGATGCCTGCCGTTTCCATGCGAGCCAGCACGCTGATGAGCGGACGCTCCACATCCCTGTACAGGTCGGACATGCCCAGGCTCTCGAGCTGCTGATCGAGCATCGGCGCCAGCATCGCCACCGCGAGGGCGTCACGAGCGGCCACGATGCCCTCGGTGGGTCCATCGGCGTCGAGGTCGTCGAAGCCCAGCTGGCCCTCGGTGCCGCCTCCGGCGAGCTCCGTGCCGCAATGCCGGGCGAGGAGCGCGCTCAGCTCGTCGCGGCCTTCCGACGGATGGATGAGATAGGCGGCGATCGAGGTGTCGACGGCCAGCCCGCCGAGCGCAGCGCCGGCGGCACCGTCGCCGGGCAGGCGGGCGAGCGCACGCATGAGCTCCTTCGCCTGGTGGACATGGACGCTCGGACCGTCAGCCCCCAGCAGACGGGCGCATGCTGCTGCGATCTCGGGCACAGCGAGATCATCAGGACTGAGCGCGAGCACCGTGCCCTGCGAGGGATCGTCAGCGACCGCCAGCACACCCAGGGCGCCGTCGGCCGCGATGGTGAACCCGAGCGCGACCGGTTCGTCCCGGCGCGACAGTTCACTCAGCAGCCCGGCAGCATCGGCGCCGCGGGCGCCCCCCTCAGCGTCGACCGGCAGCAGCTGCACGTCAGCGAGCTGGGCCGTCTCGGGGGCACTCGCGCTCGGCACCAGCAGGCCGTCCAGCGAGGTGCCCGCCAAGGCGTCGCGCAGACGAGCGTGCAGGGTGCCGAACTCCAGGAACTCGAACGTGCGCGTCACGAGGTCGGCGTCGAACCCGCTCCACTGCAGATCGGCGGGCGTGACGTCGGTGGGCGCGTCGGTCCGCAGGGTCATCAAGTCGACGTTGCGCCGTACGACCTCGCCGTTGGCCGCAAGGTTCTCGGCCAGCTTCGGGGTCTGCTCGGCGGCGGCTGCCAGCAGCGCCTCGACACTGCCGTATTTGTTGAGGAGCTTGGCGGCCGTCTTCTCCCCCACGCCAGGCACTCCCGGCAGGTTGTCGGACGGGTCGCCGCGGAGCGCTGCGTATTGCACGTACAGGTCCGGCGTGACGCCGGTGCGCTCGGCGATGCCCGCTTCGTCGTAGAGCGCGTAGTCGGTGACCCCCCGGCGGTTGTAGAGCACTTGGATCTTGGGGTCGTGCACGAGTTGGTATACGTCACGGTCACCGCTGACAATCAAGACATCGTCGCCGCGCTGTTCCGCCTCCGACGCCAGCGTCGCCAGCAAGTCGTCGGCCTCGAAGCCGGCGCAGTCGATCGCCGGGATGCTCAGCGATTCGAGCACCTGGCGCACGAGGCCGAGCTGATCGATGAGCGTCGGCGGCGTCTCGTCGCGGTGAGCCTTGTATTCGGGTGCTGCGGTGTGGCGGAAGGTCGGCTCCCGACGATCGAAGCACACCGCGATCGCGTCGGGACGGTGGTCGCGCACCAGGTTGATGAGCATGGACGTGAATCCGAAGACGGCGCCGGTGGGCTGTCCTGAGCGGGTGGCCATGTCCTCGGGCACGGCGAAGAAGGCCCGGTACGTGAGCGAGTTCCCGTCGAGCAAGAGGAGCTTCGACATGGGAACTCTCCCAACGGGGCCGGGTGACGGTTGCGGAAGCCTGCCAACCGCAGGTGTCGAAGGGCGGGCTCAGGGGGTCAGCAGTCCATCGACGATCTGCTGGGCGATGTCCCGCATTCTCGCGCGGTTGGCCATCGCCGTACTCCGGATGAACTCGAAGGCATCCCGCTCGGAAAGCTGAAAATCGTCCATGAGCAGGCCCTTCGCGCGCTCCACCGCCTTACGCGTCTCCAGCTTCTCCTCGAGGCTCTCCACCGTGTCCTCGAGTTCTCGCATCTCGGTGAAACGCCCCCATGCCACCTCGATGGCCGAGACCAGTTCTTCCCGTTGGAACGGTTTCACCAGGTACGAGAGCACGCCGGCGTCGCGGGCTTCGGCGATGAGATGACGCTTGCTGAACGCTGTGAGGATCAGCACTGCGGATGTGCGGTCGCCGGCGACCTCTCGTGCCGCATCGAGGCCGTCGCGGCCGGGCATCTGGATGTCGAAGATGCACACCTCGGGTTGGTGCTGGCGTGCGAGCTCCACGGCTTCGTCGCCGCGGCCAGTTTCCGCCACCACGACGTAGCCCTCGTCCTCGAGCATCTCGCGCAGATCGAGGCGGATGATGGCCTCGTCCTCTGCGATCACGACTCGCTTCGACACGCACGCTCCCCTCGCGGGACAGGGTCGGTCAGCCTACCGGTCGGGTTGTCGCGCCTCTCAGAGATTCATGCAGGCGTCGAGTGCCCGGGGCGGGAGTTGAACCCGCACGCCCGTGAGGGCAGAGGATTTTGAGTCCCCCGTGTCTGCCGTTTCACCACCCGGGCCTTGGGGCGGCTCAGCGTACCCCCGGGCCCGAGCGTCCAGTGAGCGGAGCGAACGAGAGCGGAGCGAAGGGCCAGAAAGGTCGCTCTCGGCCCGGGAAGCCACCTACCCTTTCCCCCAATCCGATTGTGCGTTCACTGCGCCGCGGCTCGGGCACCGACCCGGTCTTCCGCCCAGGCGCTGCGTAGGAGGCCGAGTGCTCGCATTCACATTCCCGGGCCAGGGCTCGCAGCAGCAAGGCATGGGCGAGCCGTGGACGGCGCACGAGTCGTGGGAGCTGGTCACCGAGGCGTCCGACGCCTGCGGGCGCGATGTCGCTGCGCTGCTGCTGGAAGCCGACGCCGACGAGCTGCGCCATACGCGCAATTCGCAGCTCTCGACGTTCGTGCTGTCGATGGTGGTGCTCGATGCGGTCGAGCGCACGGGCGCGACGTTCTCGTGTGCCGCCGGGCACTCGCTAGGCGAATACAGCGCTTTGACCGCAACCGGGGTCCTGGCGTACGACGACGCGGTGCGGCTGGTTGCCGAGCGAGGCGAGGCCATGCAGGTTGCTGCCGATGAGCAGGAAGGGACCATGGCGGCCGTGCTGGGTCTCGACGACAACCTCGTGGCAGAGGCGTGCGACGCCACGCCAGGCGACGTCTGGGTCGCCAACTACAACGCGCCGGGCCAAGTCGTCATTGCAGGCGCACCGGACGCCGTCGCCGTCGCCGGCGACGAAGCGAAGGTGGCGGGCGCGAAACGGCTCATGGGCTTGCCCGTGGGCGGCGCATTCCACACGCCGTTCATGCAGCCGGCCAGGGATCGGCTGCGCAAGGCGCTGGCCGAGGTCGAGATCCGGGCCCCCAGCGTTCCGGTGGTTGCCAATGTCGATGCCCAGCCGCGTGCTGACGCTGACGAGTGGCGCACGCTGCTGGCACAGCAGCTCACCAGCCCGGTGCTGTGGCGCGCGAGCCTCCATGCGCTGGCCGACGCCGGCGTCACCACCTTCGTGGAACTCGGCCCGGGCAAGGTGCTGACCGGCATGACCAAGCGGACGCATCGAGGTGCGACATCGATGTCGGTCGGAACGCCCGCCGAGATCGACACGCTGATGGAAACGCTCGCCACCGATGCGCCCTCAGCGCCGACCGTGCTGGGCGGCGAGAACCTGTACGTCACCGAACGCCTCATCGTGAGCCCGTGCGCCGGCATCTTCACGCTCAGCGCCGATGTCGGCGACGGCCAGCAAGTCAAGGTGGGCGATGTCATCGGCCATGTGGCCGGGGAAGAAGTGCGCTCTGCGTTCGCGGGTACTGTCATGGGGATCATGGCCGTAGAAGGCGAACGGGTCACCGCACGGCAGCCCGTTGCGTGGCTGCGGACGCCAGCCGGCAGCTAAGCGGCCGGCACCTGAAGGGGAGGCCACAGATGACGCTCAGCGTGGGCAACGCATCAAGCGCGCGCATTGTCGGCATCGGGACGGCGCTCGGCGAACGCGTCCTCACCAACGATGAACTGGCCGAGATGGTCGACACCTCAGATGAATGGATCATCGAGCGCACCGGCATCAGGCAGCGGAACATCGGCGGCACCACTGCCGGCCTGGCGGCACGAGCCGGATCCGCTGCGATGGAGGTCGCCGGCGTCGATCCGTCGAGCATCGACATGCTGATCCTGGCCACCACGACACCAGATCGCTGCGTTCCGGCCTCGTCGTCGCGGGTGCAGGAGGCGCTGGGCCTCGACTGCGGCGCGATGGACGTGAACGCCGCCTGCTCGGGATTCGTCTACTCGCTGGTGGCCGGTCACGGCATGATCGCGATGGGTCACGAGCGGGTGCTGGTCATCGGTGCCGAAGTGCTCTCCCGGATCACCGACTGGACCGATCGGGCCACCTGCATCCTGTTCGCCGACGGCTCGGGCGCCGCCGTGCTCGAGCGCAGCGAGCAGGGCTCAGACCTGCTCGGCTGGCACGTCGCAAGCGACGGTTCCATGGAGGAGCAGCTGTACTGCGAGCACGACGGCTACATCCAGATGGCCGGCCAGGCGGTGTTCAAGAAGGCCGTGCTGGTGATGGAGGAGTCGGCGCGCCAGTCGATGAAGCAGGCAGGCCTGACGGCTGACGACATCGACGTGGTGGTGCCCCATCAGGCCAACGTCCGCATCGTCGAGACGGCCTGCAAGCGGCTGCGCATCCCCTATGAGAAGGCGGCCATGGTGATCGAGCGCACCGGCAACACATCGTCGGCCTCGATCCCCCTTGCCCTCGACGACGCCGTGCGCAGCGGCCGGATCAACGAGGGCGACAATGTGCTGCTCGTCGGCTTCGGCGCCGGCATGACTTCGGCCTCGGCACTGCTGCGCTGGTCGGGCGCTCCCGCCCGAGCTTGCTGATCGCCCCCGAGCGTCACGCACACGGCTCACGATGAATCAGCCCACGAGCCTGCCTCGAGTGCGCCCCGCAACAGCACGCACCGTCCTCGTCACCGGCGGCAGCCGCGGCATCGGCCTGGCCACAGCCCGGCTGTTTGCCGATGCAGGCCACCGCGTGGCAGTGACCAGCCGCACCGAGGCCCCAGACGACAGCCGCCTGCTGTGGGTGGCATGCGATCAGGCCGACAGCGACGCTGTCGATGCTGCTTACGGGTCCATCGAGGCTGAGCTGGGTCCGGTGGAGATCCTGGTGGCCAATGCCGGCATCACCCGTGACCAGCTCGTGCTGCGCATGGCAGACGACGACTTCGCGGCGGTCGTCGACACCAATCTGACAGGCGCCTACCGGATGGCCAAGCGGGCGGCCCGCCCGATGCTGCGCGCACGCTGGGGGCGGCTGATCTTCGTGTCCTCAGTGGTCGGATTGCTGGGCTCGGCCGGACAGGTCAACTACGCAGCATCCAAGGCAGGCCTGGTGGGCATGGCCCGATCGCTGGCCCGAGAACTCGGTTCGCGCGGCATCACCGCGAATGTCGTCGCTCCCGGGCCGGTGGCCACCGAGATGTTCGGGGCATTGAACGACGACCAGCAGGCCGCCATCACCGACGCGGTGCCGCTGGGCCGGGTGGCAGAACCGTCTGAGATTGCCGCTGCGGTGGCGTTTCTCGCGTCCGACGAGGGCGCGTACATCACCGGCGCCGTGATACCTGTCGACGGCGGCCTGGGAATGGGCCATTGAGCCATGCCCAAATCGGCTCAGCCTCTACACTGCGCATTCGCACGGCCGTCGGGGGCTCGTGCGGAGACCGCCCACACATGAGGGGATCAGCATGAGTGACACGTTGGATCGGTTCCGTGACTGCGCCGTCGAGGTGCTGGCCGTGGATCCCGAGCAAGTCACGCCAGAGGCCAGCTTCGCCGACGACCTCGATGCCGACAGCTTGGACCTGGTCGAGCTGGTGATGGCCTTGGAAGAGGAGTTCGACATCAGCGTGGACGAGGAAGAACTGGAAGACGTCACCACCGTCGCCCACGCGATCCAGCTGGTCGAATCGAAACTGTGAGCCCTGTCCTGCAGCGTCATGGACAGTGAGCGCGGGCCAATGAGGGCTCAGCAATGAGCGCCAGCCGTCGGGTAGCTGTCGTCGGCCTCGGTGTCGTCTCGTGCGCCGGGACAGGCATCGACGACTTCTGGCACGGGCTGAACTCCGAGCCGCCGGAGGGCGAACGGCGCGTCGCCGACTTCGATCCGGCGCCGTACTACGACAACCCCAAGGAGGCTCGACGGGCCGATCGCTCGACCCAGCTCGGCATGGCATCGGCTGCGCACGCCATCGCCGACGCAGGGGAACTGACGACCGATCCGGATCGCTGCGGCGTGATCTACGGCACCGGTGTCGGCGGCCTGCAGACCTTCGAAGACCAGGTGCTCGTGCTCGATCGCAAGGGCGCGCGCCGGGTATCGCCCTTCATGGTGCCGATGATGATGCCGAACGCCCCCGGTGCCGCCATCTCGATGAGGTACGGCCTAGCTGGACCCTGCGAGGTGCTCACCACCGCATGTGCGGCAGGGACGCATGCGATCGGCTACGCAGCGCGGCTGATCCGAACCGGTGCCGCCGACGTGATCGTGGCAGGCGGCTGCGAGTCGGTGATGACGCCGGTGGGCACCGCCGGTTTCGTCAACATGACCGCTCTGTCGAACAGCGGCATCTCGATGCCGTTCGACAAGAACCGCGACGGCTTCATGATGACGGAGGGCGCCGCCACCTTGGTGCTCGAGGAATGGGATTCGGCGGTGGCGCGAGGGGCGTCGATCTGGGGCGAGGTGCTCGGTACCGCCTCGAACGCCGATGCCCACCACATCACTGCGCCGGCTCCCGGTGGTGCCGGCGCACTGCGCTGCATGCAGCTCGCCATCGATGACGCTGGTCTCACGCCCGACGACATCGTCCACGTGAACGCACACGGCACGTCGACGCCGCTGAACGACGCAGCCGAAGCAGAAGCGCTCAACAAGCTGTTCGGGCCCAATGGTCCGCTCGTGACCTCCACCAAGGGCGTCACCGGGCATGCGCTCGGCGCGGCAGGAGCGCTGGAGGCCATCGCCGTGCTGCTGTCGATGCACCACCGCAAGATCCCGGCCACGGCTGGCTGGACCACCCCCGACCCGGAGCTCGCAGAGTTCCGCTTGGTGACCGGTCAGGCGGCCGATTGGGAGCCGGGTCCTTCGATCAGCAACTCATTCGGCTTCGGCGGCCACAACGGCTGCATCGTGCTCGGCCCCGCCTGAGGCCGTGAACAGCCCTAGAGGCTGTCGTAGGTGGCGGTCTCAATGGCTTCGAACAGCCCGTACGAGCGCGGATCTGCGAACGGCACCTGCTGACTGATGTAGCAGCCCGCCACCTGGTTCTGCAGATCGATCCAGAAGTACGAGTTGGCCAGCCCGGCCCACATGAGGCCCCCGGCGGGACGCCCGGTCGGTGCGGGCTCCTCGTTGATCTGGAACGTCAGGCCCCACGACTTCTCGACGCCGGGGAAGAACTCGGCATCGAACGAGTACGGCGGGATGGCCGTGGGCAGCATCGTGACGCGCAGATCGCCCATCGCATTGCTGACCATCTGCGCATGCGTGCTCGGCGACACCACCTGGTTGCCGTCGAGGCTGCCGCCGTTCAGCATCATGGCCAGGAAGCGGCAGTAGTCGTCGACGGTGGAGTACAGACCGCCGCCGCCCATCTCGAACTCGGGCTCTTGGGGGATCTCGAACGGCATCTCGACCAGCGAGCCGTCCTCCATCCGCGCTTGCATCGCCGATATGCGCGAGCGCATGTCGTCGCTGATCTTGAACGCGGTGTCGGCCATGCCCAGCGGTCCGAAGATGTTCTCGGCCATGTACTCGCCCAGCGACATCCCCGAGGCGGCCTCCACCATCTGGCCCGCGTAGTCGATGCCGGTGCCGTAGAACCAGCGGTCGCCCGGGTCGAACAGCAGCGGGATGGTCAGCGTTTGCTTCTGGCACTCGATCACGCCCGGCGTGCCGGTGGCCTCTTCGTACTGGCCGAGCTCGGGGCTCCAGATGTCGTATCCCATGCCGGCGGTATGGGTCAGCAGGTGACGCAGCGTGATGTCGCCGTCGCGGGCACGGGTGACCGGGTTGCCGTCGTCGTCGAAGCCGGTCAGCACGTCGAGCTCGCCCAGCAGCGGCAGCACCTCTGCGCCCGGACTGTCGAGCGAGAGCTTGCCCTGCTCCACGAGCTGCATCGCCGCCGTGCCGGTGACCGCCTTGGTCATCGAGGCGATCCAGCACACGGTGTCATTCGACATCGCCACGTCGCTGTCGGCCCCACGGGTGCCGGCCGCAGCCGAGCAGATCTCACCGTCGGCACTGATGACCTTGGCCACCGCGCCCACGACATCGCCGTCGGCGACGCCCCGGTCGAGAATCCCTTGAACTGTGTCTCCGAGCGACATATCAGGCCTCCTGGTCCGCCGAATGCAACGCAGGTCGTGGCTTGATCCAGTCCTGCGCGCGCGACGCTAGTTCGCTACCGGAGGGCGCAGAACTCCTGTCATACGCTTCGGGGCCATGGCGTTTCGCCGCACCGGTTCACTCGTCGCGACCCTCGTCGTGCTGGCGGTGGCGTGCAGCACCAGCCCTGTGCGAGTCGCTCCTCCCCCTCCCACATCAGCGGATGCCGCGGCGGTCGCTCAGCCAGCAACGACTGAAGCCGAGTCCAGCGGAACGGTAGGCGAGGTCACGTCGTCGACCGCACCAGTCACTCCGGCCGCGACAACGACGGCGGCGGCGACCTCGACGACAGCCGTCGTGCCGACGACGACACAGCCGGATCTGACATGGACGCTGCTGGCAGGCGGCGACGTGCTGATGGACCGCAGCGAAGCAGCCGGTATCGACCCCTTCGCCGGCATCGAGCCTGCGCTCGCGTCGGCAGACATCGCCGTCGTGAACGTGGAGATGGTCATCAGCGAGCGCGGTGCGCCCGCCGACAAGAAGTACGTGTTCCGGGCGCCGCCGTCGGCGGCCGAGCGGATCGCTGCGGCTGGCGTGGATGTCGCCAGCCTGGCCAACAACCACGCCATGGACTACGGCCCTGACGCGCTGGTTGACACGGTTGATCTGCTCGAAGCCAACGGTGTGATCGCGCTCGGTGCGGGCGCCACCAGCAGCGATGCGTACGGGCACCAGGTCATCGAAGTGCGCCCGGGTGTGCGCGTGGCCTTCGTGGGTGCCTCGATGGTGGTGCCGCTTGGGTTTCCGGCCAGCCAAACGCGACCCGGCATCGCGTCGGCGTACCAGCGCGACCGGGTGCTCGCCAACGTGCGGGTGGCGGCGGAAGAGGCCGACGTGGTGATCGCCGTGGTCCATTGGGGCATCGAGCGCATGACCTGCCCGGAGGGCCGCCAGCGCGATCTCGCATTCGAGCTGCTGCGCAACGGCGCCGATGCGGTCATCGGCCACCACCCGCACGTGCTGCAGCCGGTGGTGTTCGACGACGGGAGGCTCGTGGCCTACTCGCTGGGCAACTTTGTCTGGCACTACCGGTCGGGCATCACCGGCGACACCGGCGTGCTGCAGATCGACTTCGACGGCGCCGAGATGCTGGGCTGGTCGTTCCATCCGCACCTGCTCGACGTCAACGGCGCGCCAGTGCCTGCGTCTGAGGGCGCTCGGCTCGATCGGATCAACGACATCGTGTCGGGTGACTGCGCCCGCCACCAGCCGCCCCCGACCACCGCCGCTCCGGAACCCGACGCAGACCCCGAAAGCGAAACCGAGTCGGAGTCAGAGACCGAAGGGGACGAAAGCGCGACCGAGACCGAACCTGAGGCGGAAGACGAAGCGAACGAGGGCTGAACTGCTCAGCCGAGCACTTCGGCGGCAGCGAGCTCGGCGACACGGTCGGTGTCGTAGCCCAGGAACTCAGTGAGCACCTCGAAGTTGTCTTCGCCCAGGCACGGACCGCCTCGCCAGACCACTGGAGGCGTTCGGGACATCCGCGTCCGGCAGTTCTGGGTCCACATGGTGCCGCGGTGGCCCTGGGGCACGTTGATGTGATGCTCCCGCGCCTGCAGCTGCGGATCGTCGCAGCAGCCCTGGGCGTTGTTGACCGGGTAGGCGTCAATGCCGCTGGCCTGCAGCGCCTCGGCCGCCTCGGCGTTGCTGCGCCCTGAGGTCCATGCCGAAATGGCGTCCTCGATCTCCGCAGCTCGCTCGCGGCGTGCAGCCTGATCCCAGCCGGCTGCGCCGTCGCCGGCGAGACCGATCACGTCGGCCAGCAGCGCCCACCGGTCGTCGGTGCAAGCAACCGCCACCCACTGATCCTCGCCTGCGGACGGGTACACGCCGTGGGGGCTCATGTGCGGGTCCTCGTTGCCGCACCGCTGCGGATCCCGGCCGTTGATCGAGGCGTCCAGGATGGCCGGCGCCAGGTAGTGCAGCGCCGCCTCGGTCTGGGAGATGTCGATGTAGCAGCCGGTGCCGGTGCGCTCGCGGCGCTCCAGCGCCGCCATCAGCGATGCCACGATCACCCGTGGCGCCAGGAAGTCGGTGTAGGGGCCGTAGGGACCGGCCGGGCCGCGGTCGGGCCAGCCGGTGATCTCGTAAAAGCCGGCGATCGCCGCCGCCATGAACCCGTAACCGGCGAGGCTCGAGTACGGCCCGCTCTGGCCCAGCAGCGAGCTCGACAGCATGATGATCTGCGGGTTGATCGCCGAGAAGTCGTCGTAGCCGAAGCCCATGCGCGCAGCCGCTCCCGGTGCCCAGGACTCGGTGGTGATGTCAGCCCAGCGGATCAGGTCCTCCACCACTGGGCGAGACTCGGGATTGCTGAGATCCAAGCTCAGGCTGCGCTTGCCAGCGTTGTACACCCCGTAGCCGACGCTGTTGTCGGGGTGCGGGTCCTCGTCCACGAAGGGGTTGACCGTGCGCATCGTGTCGGGCCGGCTTTCGGTCTCGACCTTGACGACGGTGGCGCCGTAGTCGGCCAGGATCCGCACCGCCGACGGCGTAGCGATGACCCAGGAGAATTCGACCACCTTCAGCCCGGCGAGCGGCAAGTCGCTGCCGTCGGAGGCAGGCGCGCCGTTGGCCGCAATCGCCGTTGCCGCGTACGGCTGGCGTGCCGTGTCGACCGTGTCGTTGTCGGCTCCGAGCTGCGGCACGGCGAGTTGGCGCTCCGGAGCGTCGTCGCTGAAGTGCACCAGCGGACCGCAATAGCGGGCGGTGCGTGCGTCGTCGAAATTCACATCCCGCCAGAACCCGCGGTCCGCGAAGTGCGGGTTGGTCAGCAAGTCGCTGACCAGCGCCGAAGGTGTGATCAGCAGGTTCCGATCGAAAGCAGCTGCCCACAGCTCCTCGCTGGTCTTGGTCGCGAGGAAGCGGGCGTGGGTCGCGAACGATTTGGCGATGATCTCGGGCGAGCGCTGACCTCCCAGCACCTCGGCTGCGACGGTCTCCCAGTCGACGGCTTGCAGCTCCTCGTCGGCGAACCCCTCCTCCGCCTCCCATTCCACGAGCCGTTGGGTGAACGGCGCGAAGGCGGCGCCCATCAGGGCAACGCAGATGGTGTTGCCGTCCGCGCATGGGAACAGCATCGGGATGTCGATGCCGCCGAGGCTGAGCCCCCCTGCGAGGCGTTCCACGGCGTTGGCGTTGACGCGCGGCGACAGGTTCTGCGGCTGGCCGTGCGTCATCGACTCCATGGCAGAGATGTCGACGTGCTGGCCCCGGCCGCTTCGCTGTGCCTCGCGCAGTGCGATCAGCGTTGCAGCGGCGGCGTCGCCGGCGGCCTGCAGGAAGCTCTGGGGCACGCCCGATACCCGTACGGGAGCGCGATCCTTGTCACCGCTGGCGTGCAGGAAGCCGCTGCCGGCCAACGCTGTCAAGTCGGAGCCTGCCCAGGTGCTGCGGGGACCGGTCGAGCCGAACGGCGTCACCGATGCGTGGACGATGGCGGGATTGACGGCCGCCAGATCGTCGTAGGCGAGTCCCAGCGACGCCATGTGGCCGACCGGCGCGTCCTCGATGAGTGCGTCTGCGCCTGCGACGAGGCCGAGCAGGCGCTCGCGGCCCTCAGCAGTCGACAGGTCTGCGGTGACGCTCTGCTTGCCCTGGTTATAGGCCCAGTGAGCCAGCGAACGCTCCGGGTCTGGTTCGTCGTCGACAAAGGGACCGCTGTGGCGGCTCTGCACCCCTTCAGGTGGTTCGACGCAGATCACCTCCGCGCCCAGGCTGGCGAGCATGTAGCCCGCGAACTGGCTGATGCCCCCGCAGAGATCCAAGACCCGGTAGTGCTGCAACATCTCGAATGTCACCCCTCATATGTGCCGGCTCGACGCACGGCGTGGGGCTGATTCTTCCCTGTACGCGCCGGTCATGTGAACCAACGGGCCGGGAGCGGCTTCCGCAGTGCCGAACGGCAGAAGATCGGCGAGACTGCCCGAGCTGTTGGGCCGAGCCAGGGAGTACCAGATGGTGTCGATAGCGACTGACCGGATCGTGGAATGCGACGAGCTGCAGGAGTTCGTGCGGGAACGGCATCACGGTGTGCTGCTGACGCTCCGGCGGGACGGTCGCCCGCAGGCATCGCTAGTCACCATGGGTCTCGACGAGGCCGGCGATGCGGTGCTCGTCAGCAGTTACCCCGACCGGGCCAAGTCGCTCAACCTCCGGCGCAACCCCCAGGCGTGGGTCGTCGTGATGTCCGATGCGTGGAACGGCGAGTGGGTGCAGCTCGAGTGCCGCGGCGAGGTCGAGGACCTGCCCGAGGCCATGGACGGCCTCGTGGAGTACTTCCGGGTGATCAGCGGCGAGCATTCCGACTGGGACGAGTACCGCGAGGCCATGGCCCGCCAAGACAAGGTGCTGCTGCGCCTGCACATCGAGAGCTGGGGGCCGATTTCCAAGGGAGGCTTCCCCGCCCGCCTCGCCGGCGACTAGCGGTGGTGCTCAGGCATTCATCAGCTCATGCACCGTCGAGCTGGCGTATAAGGGTCGGAGGTGCTTTGAGGCGGTAGCTGTCCTCGATCCAGTCGGCGAGGTCGTCGAGGCCGACGTCGGCCATGCGGACCAGCACGGCGCCGTAGCCGTCGTAATGCGGCACGGTGAACAGCGCATCGGGATGGTTGTCGAGCAGCACCTGCTTCATGTCGAGCTCGCAGAACACCACGAGCACCTCCGTGTCGAGCACCGAGTCGCGGTTGTACTCACGCTCGCTCCACATCCGGCAGACCAGCTTCTTGCGGACTTTCAGCGACGGCGTCCCGTACGACGTCGATTCGGCCATCTCCGGCAGCGCCATGCCCAGCCGCCGCACATCGTCAAACGTGGCCATCGTCATCTACTCGTCGGGGTCGCCGCGCATCACCACGATGCCGGTGGCGACCACGTCGCCCCGCTGGTTGCGCAGCTCCACACCTCGATCCAGCTCGCCGTAGCTCACCGGCGACACCGTCACTTCGTCGCCGGGGAAGACCGGTCCGCGCAGCCGGACGTCGAGGTTCAGGATCGCATCGGCACCGAACTGGGCGATGAGCGCGTCGAGCGCGATAGCGGTCGTGTGCGAGGCCTGCACCACCACATCGGGCAGGCCGGCCCTGGCCGCGAACTCGGGGTCGGTATGCACCGGGTTCGGGTCGCTCACGCCGTCGACGAAGCTGCGCATGGCTTCCCTGGTGATGGCGGGCGCGGTCGCCGGCGTCAACTCCAGCTCGCTCATGACGCCGGCTCCCCTGCCCCGTCGCCGCGGTCCGCGGCGCCGTCTTGCACCTGCTCTCCGGACGGCTTGCGTTCCACGAACACGGTCCGCTGCCGCTGGATCAGCTCACCGTCGACGTCTCGATACTCCGACAGCACCGTGGCCAGATGCAGCGTCCCCTTGTCGATGATGTCCTCCACCGACACCACCACCGACACCCGCTCGCCCGGGCGGAACGAACGGTGCCATTCGAACGACTGGCCACCGGCGAGGCCCCGTTCGAGGCTGAGATCGATGGGCCCCACCACCGAGTCGCCGCCGCCCACGGTCGGCCCGAAGAACGGCAGCCGCAGCGCCACTTCCTCGGCGTGAGGCGTGCCCAGCGCATCGACCAGCAGCGCCACCGAGTCGGGTTCCACCACCACGTCGGCCTCCACCAGCACTTGGCCCAGTGTCTCCAGGTTCACCTCGACACCTCGCTACACACCATCGCGCCCGACGCTCTCATCCGACACGCTCAGTTCGAGCTCAGCAGCTGCCAGACCGCCACGAGCAGGTCTTGGTCGTCACCGGCTGTGGGCGGATCAGATGCCGGCCGCATGTCCCAGCCGTAGGGCTTGTTGATCACGTGAATGCGCGGCTCCGGCGTCGAGCGGTCGCCACGGTCGAACGCACCGACCACCAGCGTGTGATCGCCCTCAGCCACCCAGAAGCACTCCCAGTGCGCCGACGATGACGTCTCGATGAAAGCCACCTCCGGCGCGGGCCGCGTCACCCTGATTGCGAGCCCGCCCGCGGCAGCAGGATCCATGGCCCGCTACAGGAACCGGCGGTTGAGCCGGTTCGGCGGCACCTCGATCCCCAGGTCCACGAGCAGGGGCCGGGTGTCGGCGATGTACTGCCTGCGGAGGTCGGCGTTGTTCTTCTTCCGCAAGCCCCACCGCACGTACGCGTCGCCGAAGTCGGAATCTGACCGGCCGAACATGTCCAGAGCCGCAGGCCACCAGAAGTGGATCTTCTCGTTCGCCTCGGCGAGGCCCTCGGGCGTCTTGCAGATGAGCCGCAGGTTCCGCAGACCGAGCGTGCAGTGGAACAGCTCTTCCTTGTGCACTCGCGTGGCGATGTCGAGCAGGGGCTTGTAGGGCACGCCGTCCCAGGTCTCGCCGATATAGACGCCCACCCGGTCGATGAGCGCGTGGAAGTACGACAGGTCGCAGAACGTCTCCATCGGGTGGCGGAACGCGTACTGCTCGATCGGACGGTCGACATGATCGACGCCGAGGCCCGCCAGGATCTGGGCATTGATGATCCCGTGCTCCACTTCCTGCTGCATCAGCTTGACCAGCAGGCCCTTGGTGGCTTCGTCGGGAGCGAACCGCAGGCAGCGGTCCCACAGCTTGGTGAGCAGGTCGGTGTAGTGGGGGTTGGCGCTGTTCTCGACGTGGTAGCTGAGCATCCGCACGAGCAGCTCATGGAATTCGGCGGGGATGTCGGCATCGCCCTCGTTCCAGATGCGCTGTGGCTCGCCGTCTCGGGAGAGCCCAGTGCGTTCCAGCGTTGACGTGCTCATGTCAACCTCGCCTCGCCACGGTGCCAGCGGCGCCTCGCCGGCTGCATCCGAGAGTACTCAGCGTCACCGGGCGGCGTCGCTCTCGGCGCCGAGGTAGGCCGCGCGCACGGCCGGGTCGGCCTGCACCTCGTCGGGCGTGCCGGCGCTGATCACCTGGCCCTGATCGAGCACGTAGATGCGGTCGCTGATGCCGGTGATGAAGTTGAGATCGTGGTCGATCACCAGCACGCCGGCGTCGACCGCCGCAGCCATGTGCCGGATACGCCCGATCATCTCCGCCGACTCGGCGTCGCTCATGCCGCTGGTGGGTTCGTCCAGCAGCAGGTAGGCCGGCGCCATGGCTGCCGCTCGGGCCAGTTCCAGCCGCCGCGCACTGCCGTAGTCGAGCTCGCGAGCGCGGCGATCGCGCACGTCCCAGAGCCCCGCTTCGGCAATCAGCGCGTCCACCGGGGGGTGACTCCCCGGTCGGTGCTGGACGGCGACGCGAGCAGCCAGCTCCACGTTCTGGCGCACGGTCGACGCGCCGAACAGCCGCAGGTTCTGAAACGTGCGCAGCAGGCCGGCACGGGCGATGTCGTGGCTCGGCGCTCCGGTCAGCTCTCGCTCGCCCAGCTTGAACCAGCCAGCAGACGGCTCCACGATGCCCGTTATCACGTTGACCAGCGTCGTCTTGCCGGCGCCATTGGGGCCGATCAAGCCCACGACCTCGTCGGGCGCAACAGTGAGCCCTGCGCCATCGAGCGCCCGGAAGCCGCCGAAGTCGACAGCGAGATCGTGCACCTCCAGGGCTGCGCCTTCGCGGTCGACCTCAGCGTGCAAGCCCACCGGCGCGACTTCCGCCAGCGGCTCGGGCTGATCCTCCGGTATGCGGCGCCGCCAACGGCGCCAGAGCCACGCGTCCAGCTCCCAGTCCCCCAGCAGTCCGTCGGAGCGGAAGATCATGAAGCCGAGCATTGCCAGCCCCAAGAAGACCGTCTGCAGGTTCTCACGGAAGATCCAGTCGAGCGGCCCCGCATCGAGGCTGAGCCCGAACACCTCGAAGCCGTCCTGGCCGAGGCGGCGCGCCAGTTCGCGCCCGACGGTCATCACCGCCACGCCGACGAGCGCCCCGGTGACGCTGTTGCGGCCGCCGACGATCAGCATGGCCAGCGTCAGCAGCGTGTAGTTGAAGAAGAAGTCGTCGGGCAGGATCGAGCCGTTCTCGTACACCCGCAGCGACGACCCGACGCTCACCACCACCACGGAGATGAGCAGGGCCGCGGTCTGTTGGACGAGCGGATTCACGCCCATGGCGCGTGCGGCCAGATTGTCCTCACGGGCCGCGACGGCGAGCTTGCCGCTGCGGCTCTGCGCGAACAGCCTCGCCAGGATCAGCGCCCCCAGCAGGCACAGGTAGATCGGGAGCCTGCTGTCGAGCGCAGCCCCCACCTTGAAGGTGAGGCCTGCGCGGTTGCCGCCGGTCAGGTCAGGCCAGTTGCGCGCCACCTCGTGGGTCACGAACAGCAGCGCCAGGGTGATCACTGTGGCCGCGACCGCGCCCGATTCCGCACCCGAGCGCGCCAAGCCGATCCCCACCACGAGCGCCACCACCACCGTCACACCGATGGCCACCGCAACGGCCAGCGCCGGGTTCAGCAGCACGTCGTTCAAGCCGAACGGTGCGTCGGGGATGCGCTTGAGCTTCTCTTCGGGGCTGATGGCGAAGACCGCGAAGGCGTAGCCGGCGATCGCGCCGAATCCGATGTGCCCGAACGACAGCACACCGGTGTTGCCGACATAGATCTGGATGCCGAGCACGATGATGGCGTCGATCAGCATCACCGTCACCAGGCGTTCGGCGGCTCGTCCCTGGAAGCTCTCGTAGATGAGGCCGCCGGCCAGGAACACGGCGAAGAGCAAGGCGCATCCGGCTATGGGGAAGCCGATGTCACGTCCGGGCCGCGGGAACATCAGAATCGGCCGATCACACCCGGACGGCGTGCTTGACGGTGACCAGGCCTTGCGGCCGGAAGATGAACAGCAGGGCGATCAGCAGGAACACCACGCCCTCGGTGAGGCTGGCGATGCTGTCGGGCAGGCGTGAGCGCAGCAGCACTTCCGCCAGGCCCAGCGCCAGCCCGCCGATCACCGCCCCCCGAAGGCTGCCGAGACCGCCGATCAGCGCGGCCAGCACGCCCTTGAGCATGGGCGTGATGCCGGCGCCGGGGCTGATGCTGCCCGCTCGCATCAGCCAGAACACCCCGGCGATGCCCGCCAGCAGCCCCGACAGGGCGAACGCCCCCCGGATCACGGTGTCGGAGCGCACGCCCATCAGCCGGGCCGTGTCGAAGTCGGCGGCCGCCGCCCGCAACGACAGCCCGAACATGGTCCGCTGCAGCAGCAGCGTGGTGCCGATCAGCGTCAGCACCGTCACCAGAATGACGACGGTGTCGTACACCTCGATGTTGAGCGGGCCGACCGAGTAGGTGTTGGTGACCCACGAGGGCCGGTCGAACGGCTTGACCGAGGCTGACACGTACAGCAGGAAGATGGCCGAGATCACGAAGTGCACGCCGAACGACGTCAGCAGGAGCGTGAAGTCTGAGCTGCCCCGCACCCGCGAGAAGGCGACGCGCTCGATCGCCAACGACGTCAGCACCGCGCTCAGCACGATGAGCGGCGTCACGATGTACCACGACCAGCCCGCACCGAGGGTCCACAGCGCGACGTAGCCGCCGACGGTGATGAGCTCGCCGTGGGCGAAGTTCAGCAGGTGCATGACGCCGAAGACGACCGCGACGCCCAGCGCCAGCAGGGCATAGATGCTGCCCCGGCCGAGGCCGTCGATGAGGTTCTGTGCCAGCTCGGTCACGCCGCGCCGCCTCCGGCGCCGTCAGGCGCGGGCGCGCCTGCGGAGGGCAGGTCCTCGCCGGGCGCCACGACCGATCCGACGAAGGTGTCGAACAGATCGTCCCGCCGGCTCAGCTCGGCACCGGTGCCCGAGGCCACCACCTCGCCGCTGCGCAGCACGTAGGCACGGTCGGACACCTCGAGCATCCGCGCGGCGTTCTGCTCCACGACGAGCAACGTACGGCCCTGGTCGCGCAGCGTGCCGATCAGCTCGAATACCAAGTCCACGAGCACCGGGGCGAGGCCCAGTGAGGGTTCGTCCATCATCAGCAAACGGGGGGCTGACATCAGCGCCCGCCCGATGGCGAGCTGCTGTGCCTCGCCGCCCGACAGGTAGCCGGCGGGGACGTTCCACTTCTCCTTGAGCACCACGAAGCGCTCGGCCATCTCGTCCAGCAACTCTGCGCGCTTCGCCGCGGGCACGGTGACGCCCCCTATGCGCAGGTTCTCCTCCACGGTGAGGTCGGCGAAGATGCGGCGGTGCTCGGGCACGAGCGCCACGCCCGAGCGCAGGAGCTGTTCGGGCGAGCGGCCGGTGATGTCCTGCCCCTCGAATGCGACGCGGCCCTCGGCCGGCGCCAGCAGCCCGGCGATCGACGACAGCAACGTGGTCTTGCCCGCGCCGTTGGGCCCGATGAGTCCCACGACCTCACCGGACCCGACGCTGAGGGCCGCGCCGCGCAGTGCGGCTATGGAGCCGTACCGAGCGGTGAGGCCTTCGACTTCGAGCATCGAACTCGCAATCTGCTGCCCATGTCCGCTGGGCGTTGGGGTCCGCTGCGACGGTGCCGGAACGGACCTGCTCGACGGCGCGCTGCTTGGTGGTGCGCTTACTTGATCGTGATCGTGTCGACGAGCACGTCCTCGCCGTCCACGATGCGGTTGATCGGCACTGCCTTCGGCGGGATGCCGTTGGTGCCTTCGTAGGTGATCTCGCCCGACAGTCCCTGGAATCCGGAGATCTGCTGGACGGCCTCGCCGATTTGGGCGGTGTCGTCGCAGCCGCAGTCGAGCATGCCCTGGATGCCGATGAACATCGAGTCGACATAGAGCGCCATGAAGCCACGGCTCTCGAGCGCCTCGCCCTTCTCGGCCTCGAATGCAGCGAGCATCGAGTCGATGCGGTCGCCCGCGGTGATGCTCGTGTGCGGCGTGTGGGCGATGCCCTCGTTGTTCGCCTCCACCTGGATGCCGGTGGCGTCGAGCGCGTCGGTGCCGACATAGGTGAGGCTGTCGAGGCCCTGTCCTTCGAGCTGGCCCCGCAGCGCGGTGACCTGGAAGCCCAGTGCCGCCGAGAAGACGACTTCGTTGTTCTCGGAGATCTGGGCGATCTCGTTCACCTGCGAGGAGAAGTCGGTGTCGACGAACCAGACATAGGTCTGCACGCTCACCACCTCGCCGCCGCCGGCTTCGAACGCAGCGATGAACGCATCGGGGTTGACGCCGGTGTAGGGGATGCCCTCGCCCTCGGTGAACACGATGGCCCGCGTGATGCCCTGGTCGAGCGCCCACTGTGCAGCCGCACCCGACATCTGGTGGTCGTCGAAGGTGACCAGGTACGAGTTGATGGACGCATCTGCCAGCGTCGGCTCGGTGGATGCCGCCACGAACAGCGGGACCTCGCCGCCGGTGGTCTGCAGGATCGGCAGCGCGAAGTCGGCGAACGGCGGGCCGATCAGGAAGTGCGCTCCCCAGTCCAGGAGGTCTTCGGTGGCGAGCGCAGCATCGTCGCCCACTTCGGCCACGCGCACTTCCACCGGCCGGCCGTTGAAGCCGCCACGGCAGTTGGCGAGCTCGGCAATGTACGGCACGAGCTTCGAGCCCGGGATGTCGACGAAGCCGACCACGTCGCTGAAGTCCATCGCCATGCCGACGCGGATCGGGTCGCCGGTGGGCGCCTCTTCGCAGGCGGCGAGATCGGCGCTGAGGATGTGATCGATGTCGATGCTGGACATCGTCTCGCCGGCGGCGTCGCTGCCCGTGGTGTCGTCGTCGCTTCCGCATGCGGCACCAAGCAGCGCAACTACGGCCAGCAAGGCCAATGCGCGTCGTTTCATGATGAACCCCTCCCGTGGATCGGAGCCGATGCTAGCCCTCCGCCGAGAAAGGCTCGTATAGCTTCTGCTGATCGTCCCGGCTCATCTAGCGATCCGTACAGCGACAAGGAACAGCCATGGCCAATGAACGCGTCCGGATGCTGTGGCCCGACCATCTGGGCCTCGCACGGGGCAAGTACGTGCCGGCCGCCTTCGCCCACGATGGCACCGGCCATGCGGCAGCCGTGTTCAGCCTGGCCTACGACCGCTCGTTCATCGCTGCGCCTGGCTCGGGCGTGCTCGACGGCTTTCCCGACATGCACGCCACCTTCGACGAGGCCGACCTGCGGCCCGGCTGGGATGACGACCGCACCCAGGTGGCTGTCTGCGACCTGTCCCAGCGTGGCGAGCCGTTCCGCTTCTCGGCCAGATATGCGCTGCGCAAGGCCATCGCCGACTGGGAGGCGTTGGGCTATCGCCCGATGGTGGGCATCGAGTTCGAGGCATACGTGCTCGAGCTCACCGAAGAGCACGGCTGGCAGCGGTGGGACACGCCCGAGTCGTACGTCTACGGCACCGGGCGCTACGTGGACCCGATCGGTCTGATCGACGACATCACCGACCTCGCGGCCGGAAGCGAGATCGTGCTGGAGTCGGTCAACGCCGAATTCGACTCGGGCCAGTTCGAGCTGACGCTCCGCTACGCCGATGCGCTGCGCGCTGCCGACGACGCCTTTCTGTTCAAGGTGCTGGCCCGTGAATGCGCCATGGATCGTGGCCGCCGGCTCACGTTCCTCGGCAAGCCCTACGCGGAATTGGAGGGCAACGGCGTCCACGTGAACTTCTCGCTGGTCGATGCCGACGGCAACAACGCGCTTGCCGACCCGAGTGCCAGCGACGGACTGTCGGAGCTGGCGAAGAGCTGCCTGGCCGGGCTGTGCGCCCATCACCAGGGGCTCACGCCGCTGTGCGCCCCGACGGTGAACGCCTACCGGCGCCTGCGCCCGTTCACGTTCAGCGGCCGGCGGGCGAACTGGGGCTATGACCACCGTGTGGTCGGCACCCGTGTGCCGCCCGAGCGTGGTGCGCGCACACGCATCGAGTCACGCCTGGCCGACGGCACCTGCAACGTCCACACGGCCATCGCTGCGGTGCTCCAGGCGGCGCGCCTCGGAGTGATCGACGAGCTGCCCTGCCCCGATCCGGAGACCAACGACGGCATGGAAGCGTGGAACACCGAGGTCACCTCGGCGCTCAACCTGACCGGCGCCTTGGACCACCTGCGTTCCGATACTGCACTGGCCGATGCCGTGAGCAGCGACCTCGTCGACAACTTCCTCGCCATCAAAGACGCCGAGTGGGAGCGCTACGCAGCCGCCGTCGGCGAACCCTCCGACGAGATCAGCGAGTGGGAGATCAACGAGTACCTCCCCTACCACTGACCGAGCACTCGCCCGCGCGTCGCCGACCTTGATGCCAGCACGCGAGCCAGCCCCGAGGAACCCCGAGTCGGGAGTGCTCAGGTGAATTCGAGGTAGCGGTCTCGCTCCCAGTCGGTCACTTCGTCGCCTATCGGATCGCAGCCGGCTCCGGTGAACTTGTCGAGTTCGGCCTTGGCCATCAGCACGAAGTTGGTCGAGAACTCCTCCCCCAATGCTGCGGCCAGCGAGCTGCCCTCAAAGGCCGCAATGCCGTCGGCGGCGTTGGCGGGCAGCGGCACCGCGTCGCCGGGATCGTCGTACATGTCGCCCACGCTCATCGGGCCCGGGTCGGCGCGGCGCTCGAGGCCGTCGGCGCCTGCTGCCAGCAGACCGGCGATCATCAGGTACGGGTTGGCATCCGCGCCCGCCGCCCGGAACTCCACACGATTCGCATTGTCCGCGCCGACCGTGCATCGGCACATCACCGAGCGGTTGTCGAGCCCCCAGTGCACGTGCGTGGGAGCGAATGTGTAGGGGCGCACGCGCTTGTAGCCGTTGGGCACGGGGCTGCCGAGCAGCGACAGCGCCGCGGCGTTGTCGAGCTGACCGGCGAGCCAGCGCGACATCACGTCGTTGGGCCGCTCCTCGGAGCTGGCGAACGCGTTGGAGCTCGCTGCTTCGTGCGGCTGCTCGCCGCCGCCAGGAGCGCGGTGGCTCACGTCTACGAGGCTCGTGTGCACATGCATGCCGCTGCCCGACGGCTCGGTCCACGGCTTGGGCATGAACGTGGCCTTCAGCCCGGTCTCCTCGGCGATCTCCTTCACAATGCTCTTGTAGAGCGCGGTGTTGTCGGCCGTGGTCATGGCATCGGAGTACTGCACGTTGATCTCGATCTGGCCGGGTCCGTACTCGGGGTTCGACGATTCGACCGGGATGCCGGCATCGATCATCGCGAGGCGCATCGCCAGCAGCACCGACTCGAGGTCTGACCGGTCGGTGAGCGACGAGTACTGGATGTGGCTCTGTGTGTGCGACCAGTCGGCCTCGCACAGGTAGAACTCCATCTCGGTGGCCACGAGCGGGCTGTAACCGAGCGCCCGGCAGCGCGCGATCTGGCGGGCCAGCACCGTGCGGGGGGCGATGGGGTGGAGGTGGTGCGGCGGTTCGAGACTGTCGGCAAACACCAGCGCGTAGCCCGGACGGTGGCCGAAGAGCCTGAGCGTGCCGAGATCCGGGACCAGATGCGTGTCGAGAAAGCCCTTGCCCATGTTGATGTAGGGGCTGTCGACCAGATCGTTGTGCAGGTCGAAGATGTAGATGGCATCCGCCAGGTGACAGCCTCCCTCGGCGACCGAGCGCAGGAAGTGGTCGACAGGAAAGCGCTTGCCGCGCAGGTGCCCGTAGGTGTCGACGATGGCCACCTCGACGGTGTGCACATCGGCCATCCGCAGGGTGCTCTGGAGATCGGCAATCTCGCTCATGGATTCATTCCTCCGTGGAATTCGCGTGTGATGGACGCTTCTGGTCGGTTCGCGGGCGGGCACAGCTTTACCATTCGGCTGTGCCTCCCGAAACCGCATTGGCCGGAACGGACATGGAGTGGACATCGTGACCGATGGATCGGCGCCGAGCGAGCCGCCCGCTGACATCGACATCGCCGACGCCGGCCGCTACGGGAACGGCATTCCCTGGGAGGACTTCCGGACGCTTCGTGCGCAGCCTGGGCTGCACTGGAACCGGTACGAGGCTGAGTCGAATGCAGACGGGGGCTTCTGGGCGGTGACTCGCCATGCCGACGTGTGCGAGGTGTCGCGCCATCCCGAGCGCTTCTCGTCGGCCATCGGGCACGTCAACCTGTGGGACCTCGAAGCCGACGCGCTGGAGGCCCGCCGATCGATCCTCGAGCACGACCCGCCGGCGCACACCCGGCTGCGTCGGGTGGTCTCCAAGGCGTTCACGCCCCGCCAGATGCGCCGGTACACCGAGCGCACCCGTGCCATAGCCGACGAGCTGCTCGATGCGGTGGTCGAGCGGGGCGGCGGCGACTGGGTGGAGCTGGTGGCAGCGCCGCTGCCGATCCGGGTGATCATCGCGATCCTGGGCGTGCCGCCCGAAGACGCCGACTACATGGTGGAGCTGTCGAACCACCTGGTCGAGGGCACCACCGAGACGCAGTCGCTGCCGGCTGACGCCTACGGCAACACGACGCCGCTGCGACTGCTCCCCTTCGGCAGCCCGGCGGCGTGGGGGCTGTATGAGTACGGGGCCAAGCTCGGCGACGAGCGGTTGGAACACCCCACCGACGACGTCGTGAGCCACCTGGTGCACGCCGAGGTCGGCGGCGACCGCTTGACGGCCACCGAGTTCCGGAACTTCTTCCAGGTGCTGGTGTTCGGCGGCAACGAGACGACGCGCACCGCGATCACCCACGGGACGATGGCGTTCGCGGAGCACCCCGACCAGTGGGAGCGGCTGGCGGCCGACCGTGAGCTGCTGCCGAGCGCCGTCGAGGAGGTCATCCGCTGGGCCTCGCCGATCCTGCACATGCGCCGTACCGCAGCAGTTGACACCGAGCTGGCAGGCACCCAGATCTCGGCGGGCGACAAAGTGGTGATGTGGTACCCGTCGGCCAACCGTGACGAGGCGGTGTTCGAGCGGCCCGACGAGTTCGACATCGGCCGGGCCGACAACGCACAGATCGCCTTCGGCGGCGGCGGGCCGCACTTCTGCCTGGGCGCGTATTTGGCCCGCATGGAGCTGACCGTGCTGCTCGAAGCGATGCTGGACCGCGGCATCCGACCGGCGAGCGTTGCCGACCTCGTGCGCATCCCCTCGAACTTCGTTCACGGCGTCGCCTCGGTGGAGGTGGCAGTGGATGTAGCAGTGGCCGATCCGCCGACCGCTGTGCGAGCCTGACGCAATGAGCACCTGGGCCGAGCCCTACCTCGACGATCTCGGGCCCGACGACGCCAACATCTCCGACCACGACGTGTGGACGCACGGCGTGCCTCATGCCACGTTCGCTCGCATGCGGCGCGAGGACCCCGTGGCCTGGGTCGACGAGGTGGACGGGCGCGGCTACTGGGCCGTCACCAAGTACGACGATGCGTTCCGCATCAGCCGTGACACCCAGACCTTCACCTCCGCGCAGGGCATCCGGCTCGAGGACATGGCACCCGACGAGCTCGAAGCGCGCAAGACGATGATGGAGATGGACCCGCCCGAGCACACCCGCTACCGGCGCCTGGTGAGCCGCGGGTTCACGCCTCGGGTCGTCAACACCTATGAGGCCGCCATCCGTGGGCTGGCGTGCGAGGTGCTCGACCGCGCCCTCACCGAGGAACGCTTCGACTTCGTCACCGAAGTTGCCACCGAGCTGCCCATGCGGATGCTGGGCCGCATGCTGGGCACCAGCGATGCCGACGGCCACCAGCTCGTGGAATGGGGCGACGCGCTGCTCGGCAACACCGATCCCGACTTCACCGACTACCCCGTGGGGCTCGTGGACACCGACGAGTTCCGCTTCATGCCGTTCCGCAGCCCGGCCACCGTGGAGATCTTCGAGTACGCGGCGGCCCAGGCGGCGCAGCGGCGCGAATGCCCGACCAAGGACGTGATCAGCCAGCTCCTGGCGCCTACCACCGACGGCACGCCGCTCACCGACCTGGAGTTCAAGAACTTCTTCACGCTGCTGATCGCGGCGGGCAACGACACCACCCGCTACACGATGACCCACGGGCTGTGGGTGCTGATGGCCCACCCGCACCTGTTCGACACTTGGCGGGCGGCGGTGCTCGCGGGCGACGACGACCTGACCGCGAGCGCCGTGGAGGAGGTGCTGCGCGCCAGCTCGGTCACGACGCACTTCCGGCGCACGGCCACCTGCGACACCGAGATCCGCGGCACCAAGGTGCGAGCCGGCGACAAGGTGGTGCTGTACTACGTCAGCGCCGATCACGACGACGATCGCTTCGCGCACCCGTTCCGGTTTGACTTGGCGCGCCCGAACAACGAGCACATGGCGTTCGGCCGCAACGGCCCGCACCTGTGCCTGGGAGCGTGGCTGGCCCGCATGGAGATCAAGGTGGTGTTCGAGGAGCTGTTGCGGCGGGTGGTCCGCATCGAACAGGACGGCCCGGTGGAGCGGCTGCGGTCCAACTTCATCTCCGGCATCAAGCACCTGCCCGTGTACGTGGTCGAGCTGGCTGCATGAGGGCGCTGGTCGTCACGCACGAGGAGACGTCGCGGCCCGGTTTCGTCGGCGACCGCCTGGTGGAGCGCGGCGTGGAACTGCACGTCCACGTGATGGTGCCCGACACCTCGCGGCCGGCCGAGTTCCAGCCGCTTCCCGACGAGGACTTCGACGTGCTCGTGGTGACGGGCTCGTACTTCTCGGTCTATGAAGACGCCATCGAGCCGTGGATCGGTGCCGAGCTGGGCCTGATCCGCCGTTCGCACGAGCGGGGCACGCCGGTGCTGGGCATCTGCTTCGGCGGTCAGGCGCTGGCTGCGGCACTGGGCGGATCGGTGGACCTCTCCCCCGAGACCGAGATCGGCTGGTACCAGATCTCGCCGCCCGACGGCGTCGATCTGCCGATTTCAGCGGGGCCGTGGATGGAGTGGCATCACGACCGCTTCCATTTGCCCGACGGCGCTGAGCTGCTCGCCAGCACCGAGATCTGCCCCCAGCTGTTCCGGATGGGCCGCAGCGTGGGCACCCAGTTCCATCCCGAGATCAGCACCGAGCTGGCCAGCGAATGGCTACGCGAAGCCAGCGATGACTACCTGGCATCGGTAGGAATCGTCCGCGAGGTGATCCTTTCCGAAATCGCGCGCAACGAGGCGGCTAACCGACGCAATTGCTTCGATTTGGTGGATTGGTTCCTCGACGACGTGGCGAAGGCCGCGCTCGTCTGACCGCCCTAGACCCCCAAGCGCTCACCCAGGTATTCGGCCACCCGTGCCACGCCCTGGTCGGCCTCGGGGAACAGGCCGGCCATCGAGTGCCAGACGTGGATCATCTCGGGCCAGACCTCCAGCGTCACGTCAACGCCGGAGGTGCGGGCCTTGTGTGCCAGCCGTTCGCTGTCGCTCAGCAGCACCTCGTCGTCGCCGCAGTGGATCAGCAGCGGCGGCAGGCCTGAGAGGTCGCCTTCCAGCGGCGACGCGTACGGATCGGCGGCGTTGCCGTCGGGGCCGAGAAACACGCCGGCGATCCGAGTGAGATCGTCGGCGGTCACCATCGGGTCGCGGTCCGAGCGGGTGACGGCGCTCTCGCCAGTGCCCGACATGTCGACCCACGGCGAGATAGGCACGGCTGCGGCCGGCAGCGGCAGCCCGAGGTCGCGCAGCTTCATGAGCGTTGACATGGTCAGCCCGCCACCCGCTGAATCGCCCGCAATGGCGATCTTGTCGGCGGAGTGGCCTCGGTCGAGCAGCCAGCGATACACCGCAACCGAGTCCTCCACCGGCGCCGGGTGGGGATGCTCGGGCGCCAGTCGGTAGTCCACCGAGAGCACCGGGCAGCCCAGTTGCAGCGCCAGATTGCCGGTCAGGTTCCGGTGCGAGCCGATGGACCCGGCGACGTAGCCGCCGCCGTGCACGTACTGCACGATGGCGTCGCCGGTGGTCTCGTCGGGGGTCTGCAATTCACACGGAACGCCGTTGGCGTCCACCATCTCGCCGGTCACGCCGACGGGTAGCGGGCGCGCAGTGAGCTCGATGCCCTTGCGCATCGCATCGATGTCGGCAGGCATGGCCTGCGACGCGATGATCTCGCGGATCCTGTAGAACGCTTCGCTCGCCATCGAGCCCTCCCCTGTGTCGGCCCGCATCGGGACGATCTGATCGGCCGCCACAACGTAGCCACGTTGGCAAGACGAGGCCCGACGCGGAGTCGTATTGTCCGCAGGGACCGGCGCGGCGCTCGGAGGGAATCGCATGCTGCTCAAGGACAAAGTCGCCATCGTCACGGGCGGTGCATCGGGCATCGGCGAAGCCAGTGCGCACCGCTTCGCCGCCGAGGGTGCGTCGGTGCTGGTGGTGGATATCCGCCGCGAGCGAGCCGAGGGCGTGGCCGAGTCGATCATGGAAGCCGGGGGCGAGGCGCACGGCTTCGGCGCCAACGTCGCCGAGCCTGACGATGTGGAGTCGATGGTGGCGGCGGCCGTAGACCGCTGGGGCGGCCTCGACGTGCTCTACAGCAATGCGGGCACCATCCGCCCCGGTACTGCAGTGGAGCTGGAGCCTCGTGACTGGGACCTCGTGATGAACGTCAATGTGCGCTCGGTGTACCTAGGCGCCAAGTACGCCGTGCCTGCGATGGAGGCTCGCGGCGGCGGCTCGATCATCAACACGGCCTCGATCAGCGGCTTGCACGGCGACGGCGGTTCGGTGGTGTACGCCGCCTCGAAGGCCGCTGTCATCAACCTGACGCGGGCACTGTCCACCGATCACGCACCCGACGGCGTGCGCGTCAACGCCATCTGCCCCGGCACCATCCAGACCCCGCCCGTGCAGCGGATGATGCAAGACCCCGCCGCGCTCGAACGAAACCTGGCCGCCCACGCACTGGGCCGCCTCGGCCATCCCGACGAGATCGCAAGCGTCGCCGCCTGGCTCGCCAGCGACGAGTCGTCATTCGTCACCGGCGAAGCCATCGTGGTGGACGGCGGCCTGCGAGCACAATCACCCCTCGGCCGCCTAGCCGACCCCCGCCCCACCCACCTCCGCTGAACAGGGTTGCTCCGCAACGGCCAATCGCCCCTCTGTCATCGCTGCCCAGCGTTGTCATCGCACTTGCGCCGAGCATCGACAGGCGTGTGGCAGGCCACCCTTAGGCTGGAGTCTGGAGTCGAGCGGAGGAGATGTGACGGCGAAGAAGCATGGCGAGAGCGAAGTCGCAGCTGGTTCAGTGATCGGGGCGGGCATCTACTCGTTTCCCCAAGTGGCGCAGATTGTGGAGCGAGACCGCGATGTCTCGCGTGCCCAGATCCGTCGCTGGATGACTGTCGTCAGGCCACCCACGCACCACAAGGACGCCGCAGCGACGATCGGCTTTCTCGATCTGATCGGCTTGGAAATGGTCTGCCGATTCCGCGACCGAGGCGCCTCGCTTCAAAGGGTCCGTCGAGTGCTCGACGGCATGCGCGAACGGTTTCCCCACATCCAACACCCGCTGGCTCACGAGTCCTTCTACACCGACGGACACAACGTCTGGATTGAGTTCCAAGGGCATGCGGAGGAGATCGTCGGGAACCGCAAGGGACAACGGGCCATCACCTCAGCCATCAAGACGTTCGCCGAGGAGATCCAGTTCATTGACGGTCGCGCGGCGTCGTGGGATGTCGCCCAATGGATCGAGATCAACCCTCGCATCTGCTTCGGAGCCCCGGTGGTGGCGGGCACCAGGATCCCGGTCAAGTCCATCGTCGCCAGCCTCAAGGAAGATCCCCCCGAGGAAGTCGCACGGGGCTTCAACCTCAGCGTGACCCGAGTAAAGGCCTGTGCGGAGTTCGCACGACTCACTGCGTGACATCCGCTTCTGCCTCGACGCAAACATCTCCCCGAGGGCAGCTGCGGGCATCGACAACGTCATTCACGTTTCCGAAGTGGATGCGCTCAGCCGCACACACGGCGGCCATTCCGATGCGCACGACTACGACATTGCCGCCTGGTGTGCAGGGAACGACTACGTGCTGGTGACGTGTGACAGCGACTTCCGAACCCGGCAACAGAGAGCGCAAGCGATCCAGGAGGCCGGGGTCGAAGTTGTCGTGTTCACCTACGAACTCGCCGGCCTCAGTAATCACGTCTCGACGATCGCAAAGCGGGTGCCGCTGTGGGGGCAGAAGCTCCGCGGGTCCGCCTATGCACCGCGCGTTTGGCTTCAGCATCGTCGTGGAGCGCTACGTGAGGATCGACCGGATCCGTCTTCGGCATCAGAATGACGGCGACCGTGATGTCGATTCGATACAAGCCCGCGACGGAGCTGCGAGGTGATCGATGAGCTACACCGAGACTGATGTTTCAAGCGCCAGCGCTGCGATGAACAAGTACTGCGAAGAGCTCGATGGTGAGGTCGCGGCAGCGCTTGCAGTGGTGGGTCTCAGCGCCGAACGAGCACACAAGGAAGCAGAGATCCGCGACGACATGATCCGGGTTGCTCACCGGTCGGGCGCGTCACTGCGCCAGCTCGCCAAAGTGTCCGGCCTCGGCCGCAAGACTGTGACTGCCATCGTTGAAGCTGGCCGCACGCAGCACTGAAGTGCCGAGCAGCGAGAGACAGGCCATCGGGAACCTAGGGAGACCGCTCTGGCGGCCAGGTCAGATGCACTGTCGTGAGCGCACGCATTCGTCGACCCTCGCTCGAATGCCGGACCACGCCACGGATGAGGTGAGACGGTCGAGAGTGCGAGTGCCGAGCGATTTCTGCGGGCCAAGTTCCTGGTCCAGCACATCTGTAGGGACAACCCAAAACGTCCAATGATCGGCATCGGCAACATTCTCATTGGTAGCCAGTTCAGGCTCGTGCACACAGAAGACGTACACATCGGCGAAGCGCATCGGTTGACCGTGCGGGATCCACTCATCGCTCGCGGCTGTCCAAGAACTCAACTTCTGCTCGACCCCGAATCGAATCTTCGAAGGCTGTGCCTGACTCCAGCTTTGGCTGCGACCCGACGCCTTGACCTCGATCTTCGTCTCGCGATACATCAAGTCGTAGGCATCCCACTCCCGCCGAGGTGTCGACTCGTCGATCACACCGAGCGCTTCGCCCACGAGCCATTCCGCAAACAGGCCTCGGTTCCGGTTGTCGACTAGATCTCCGAGCACCCAACGGCGAAACCTGTCGATGTCCAGTCCTTTATCCGACACGAAGGCCGACGGTAGCGAAACTGCGCCCAGTCACTGCACTAAGCGCGGCGGGCTATCGGCAGGGCTGGTTGCCAGGTTCTCTCGGGTCCGATGCGGGACCTCGCCGGCGGACCAAAGCGCTCTGCGAGCGCTTGGCTGGCTGCTGGGTTGTTGAGCCCCAGCACGCCTGACACGGCCTTTGCTCTCAGCGCCGTCTCGATCATTCGCTGAGCTGCACCGCCGTCGGGCAAGTGCGAGGTCAGCACGAAGTACGGAGTGTCGTCACCGATGGAGCGCAGCAAGAACCCGGTCAGCAACGCCTTCTTGACCGTGTCCGTGCGGCGCATTCCTGGTCGCTGCCCTTTGAAGGAGCCTTTGTATTCGAAGTACACGAGCTCGCCATTGGGTGCCTCGGCCACGTCATCGACCTCGCAGCCGATGTCGGTGAACTTCTGCCGGCCGTGAAGCTCGAACCCAAGCGCGCCCAAGTAGGCCTTGGCCTGCTGTTCGAATGCAGTGCCCTGCCGAACTGCGTCAGCCTGGAAGTCGTCGCCGACTTCGCGGAGCATCCCCAAAGCCTCGCGCGACCTGCGCAAATGCGCCAATTTCACTCAGTGTTGAGGTTGAAAACGGCCGGAAGGCCCTGTGCCGAGAGGGCCCCTCTGTGGGGTCAGTCCAGGTCATCGGCGTCGGCGATGAGGAACATCATCGAGGCTTCGCAGGCGGTCTGACCCTCGACGCTGGCGGTGCCTGAAGCTCTGCCGGCTCGGGCGGAGAGGCGATCGATCGTGGCTTCCAGGCGCAGCGTGTCGCCTGGGGTGACCTGGCGACGGAAACGGGCCTTGTCGATGCCGCCGAAGAGCGCCAGCTTGCCTTCGAGCGAGGAGGCCGCGGCGGCCGCGAGCCCCGCTGTCTGGGCGATGGCTTCGACCATCAACACGCCGGGCAGCGTCGGGCGGCCTGGGAAGTGACCGGCGAAGAACGTTTCGTCACCGGTGAGGTGCCACTTGGCGACGCAGCGCTCGCCGGGCTGGAGCTCGACGATCTCGTCCACCAGCAGGAACGGTGCCCGGTGCGGCAGCAGCTCGTCCGGTCGGGGAAAACCTGCGTCGCTTCCAATGTCAGTCACTGGGAGGAAGCTACTGCTCGTCGCCGAAGGTGCTCCGCTGGTAGGCCACTACCGCCGCGATCTCGGCGTCGGTGAGGATCCCGCTGAACGGGGGCATCGAGCCGCGGCCAGTCCATACCACCGCCAAGTGGTCGCGTACGGTCAGGCGCTCATCGACGCCGCCGAGTGCGGCGCCGACACCGCCGCTTCCGTCGCTGCCGTGGCACACCGAGCAACTGTCGCCAAACACCTCGCTCCCGAGCGTGACATCGGCGTTCTCGAATGCCAGCTCGAGCCGTTCCAATTCGGCTTCTGTCGCATCGCTGCCGCCGCAGCCCGCCAGTGCAAGCGCGGCAGCGAGCGCCAGCGCGACCAAAGCCCGCGTCGCCCACTCTCGGGAAAACCGTCGGGAGCGAGCATCGCATGGTGCGGTACGGCCGGTCATCGGGTCTCCCGCTGTGTGCCGACGCCGCTGTAGCGGCTCGGCGGCTCGTTCCAGCGGCGGGACATCCAGTCGGCATCGCGGTAGTGGGCGTGAAAATGGTCGGGGATCTGGCGCATCACCTGGTCCACCCTCCCACCTCCGGGCCCGAATCTGAGTTCACCCGCTTCGACCAGCCGGGCCAGCATCGCTGCCAGCTCATCGGCAGGGGGCTCGGTACCGTGCCGCTTCCAGACCACCATGGGCGTGGCGCACACCTCGCAGTCGGCCACCCAGCACAGATCATCCTCGTAGTACCAGTGGGTGAAGCGGGCGGCCTCGCACAGCTCGCACTCCGGATCGAACTCTGCCGCAGCACCGCGACCCAGCCCGGACGCGGCGGCCGGCTGCAGACAGTGCGCCAAGCCGACCGGATGGTCGACATCGGAGTTCGGTTCGTGTTGCGCCACCGGTCAGCCGTGGTCCAGCGCCGTCCGGTAGGAGGCCACGAGCTCGCCCACGGCCTCGGGGCCGTCGGACATCAAAGTGCGGACAACGGCGGAGCCGATGATGACGCCGTCGGACACCTCGCACGCCTCGACGGCTTGGGATGGCGAGCCGATGCCCACGCCCGTGAGCACGGGCCGATCGGTGACGGCCAGGCAGCGTGCAGCAATCTGGGTGGCTGTGCGGGCGAGGGCCGTCCGCTCGCCGGTCACGCCGAGCAGTCCGACCGCGTAGACGAAACCGCGTGACGCCCCGCACAGATCAGCGAGCCGGTGCTCGGGCGTGGTGGGCGCAGCCAGCAAGATCGCTTCGAGGCCCGTCTCGGCAGCGGCTTCCAGCCACGGCCCCGCCTCGACGTAAGGCAGGTCGGGCAGGATCGCCGCGCAGACACCCGCATCGAGCAGCGCCGAAGCGAAGCGTTCATGACCCTGGTGGTGGCAGAGGTTGTAGTAGGTCATCACTGCGTGCGGAACGCCGGTGTCGAGCTCCCGCGCTTCCTCCAGCACCGATGCCGGGGTCGCGCCGTCGGCCAGGGCGGCCGTGGAGGCCTGCTGGATGACTGGTCCGTCCATCACCGGGTCGGAGAAGGGAACGCCGATCTCGATGGCGTCGGCGCCAGCCGCCGCCGCTGCCTCCACGGCGCGTTGCCAGCCCTGGTAGCCGCCTGTGACGTAGGGCACCAGCAGCTTCGCACCGCTGTCGCGCCGAGCCCGCAGGTGCGTCTCGAGCGCGCCGAAGGTCCCAGCCCGGTCAGCCGGCGATGCCTCGCTCACGAACGTGCCCTCACTCGCTCAGCCCATGCATCCCGAGCACGTCCATCATCTGGTCGACGTCCTTGTCGCCACGGCCCGAGAGATTCATCAGCACCGTCTGACCCTGGATCTCCGGCGCCGCCCGGACGATCCATGCCAGTGCATGAGCGCACTCCAGCGCCGGGATGATGCCTTCGGCCCGGCTCATGAGCGTGAACGCCTCGACCACTTCGTCGTCGGTCACGCTCGGGTACTCGGCACGGCCGATGGCGGCCAGGTAGGCGTGCTCGGGCCCGACACCGGGATAGTCGAGCCCGGCCGAGATCGACTCGGCCTCCATCACTTGGCCCACCTCGTCCTGCATGAGATAGCTGGTCATGCCGTGCACCACACCGGGCACGCCGCGCCCGACCGCGGCACCGCCGGCGGGCTCGACTCCCACCAGCCGGGCGTCGCCATCGGCAAAACCCGAGAAGATCCCGGCCGCATTGCTGCCCCCGCCGACGCATGCCACCACCATGTCGGGGTCGCCGCCAGTGAGGTCCTTGCATTGCGCCGCGGCCTCGTCACCCAGAATGTGATGGAAGGTGCGAACCATCCACGGGTAGGGATGGGGGCCCATCACCGAGCCGAGGCAGTAGTGCGTGTTCTCGACGGTGGCCACCCAGTCGCGCAACGCCTCGTTCACGGCGTCCTTGAGCGTGCGGCTGCCGGACTGCACCGACTCCACTTCGGATCCCAGCAGGCGCATGCGGAACACGTTCAGGGCCTGACGGTCGACGTCGACGGCGCCCATGTAGACCTTGCACTCCATCCCCAGCAGCGCCGCCGCGGTGGCCGTGGCAACGCCGTGCTGGCCGGCACCCGTCTCGGCCACGAGCCGTGTCTTGCCCATGCGCTGGGCCAGCAGCGCCTGCCCGATGACGTTGTTGATCTTGTGCGAGCCCGTGTGGTTGAGGTCTTCGCGCTTGACCAGCAGGCGCACGCCGAGCTGGCTCGACAGGTTGCGGCACTCGGTCAGCGGCGAGGGCCGTCCTCCGTAGTCGCGCAGCATGGTCTCGAATTCGGCCACGAACGCCGGATCGGCCCACGCCTCACGGAACGCCGCCTCAAGCTCCTCGCACGCTGCGACCAGCGTCTCGGGAACGAATCGGCCGCCGAACTCGCCGAAACGGCCATCTGTCGTGGGCTCGCCCATGACCGACCGGTGACACGGCGTGGGACCGTCAGTTGCTGCAGCCATGTCGCCCCTCGCTCAGTCGTCGCGCCAGTCGTACGGCGCGCCCTGTTCTGGCGGCTCCGACTCGTCGGCCTCCTCGTAGAGGGCCCCGGCCTCCTTGGCTGCGGTGACGAACTCGCGCATGGCGAGCACGTCCTTGCGGCCAGGCTCGGATTCGACGCCCGACGCCACATCCACGCCCCACGGCCGCACGACCTCGATGGCCTGCGCCACGTTCGAGGCGCGCAGCCCGCCCGCAAGCAGCAGCCTCATGCCGCGATCTCGGCCCTCGAGCTGCCGCCAGTCGAAGACACGCCCGCTGCCCGGCTCGGAGCCGTCCAGCATGAGCACCGAAGCGCCGTAATCACGCACCCGTTCCACATTGGGGTCGCCTGCCACGAACGCCTTGATGAGCCCGGGCACCCGCTCGGCGATCCAGCGGCTGTCGGCCGTGGTCTCATTGCCGTGCAACTGGGCCAGGCGCAGACCGGCGCCGTCCATGATCTGCACCACCCGCTCGGGCAGCTCGTTGCGGAAGACACCGACCGTGACGATCCCGCCCGGCAGTCGGCGAACGATGTCTCTGGCCAGCCTCGGGGAGATCTGCCGTGGCGATCCGGGCACGAAGTTGAAGCCGACGGCGTCGGCACCCATGCCGACGGCGACCAGCGCATCCTCTTCGTTCGTGACGCCACAGATCTTTACGAACATGTCACTACCGGCATGTCAGGCGATCCCTCGCGGCAGCGGGCTCACGTGCCCCGCTCTTGTTCGCTGGGCCAGTGTCAGAAATCGAGACCTTTGGCCACGGCCGGGTCGAGGAAGATGAGCTCGGGGCGGGCCGCCATGAACTCACGCGTGGCTTGGCCGAAGACCTTCATCTGCTCCGAGCCACCGTGGGCTGCGAGCGCATCCTGGTCGCTGTACAGCTCGTAGAACCACACCACGTCGGCGTCGTTCTGGTCCTTGTGGGCGGCGTACACCTCGGTGCCCGGCTCGCCCGCGACATTGCTCATGCCGATGTCGGCGATCACTGCGAGCAACTCGTCACGCATGCCTTCTTTGGCAGTCAGCTTGGCCAAGAGTGCCGTCTTTGCCATGTCGTTGCTCCCTGCGATCCGTTCGACTCGACAACAGCCTGCGAGCGTACCGGCACCGATCCCTGCGGCGAGATCAGAACAGGTCGGCAAGAGCGACGGGCGGGCCGCCGTCAACGCGCACCTCGCCGCCGACATCTCGTTGCACAGATGCGAATCCGACGACGGCGCCAGCCAGCGAAGCGGTACTGAGCACGGTGCCGACGCCAGCGCCGTCGGTGCTGCAGAGCCCGTCACCTGGCGAGACGTCGCTCGCAGCTCGGAAGCGCTGAATGCACCGCCGTCCGCCTGTGCGCGAGTCGATTCGCTCCACCAGCTCCTGGCCCCGGTAGCAGCCCTTGGTGAACGACGCCGCCCGCTCGACGAGGCCGGTTTCGTTGGGGATGTCACCCGGTTGGATCTCGGCGCCCATGGCCGGCAGGCCGTAGGCCAGGCGCAGCGCCTCGAACCCGCTGGCCGAGACGTGCTCGGCGCCGTCGGCGGACGCAACGGCCTCGCTGCCGGGGCCGACGAGCAGGTCGTGACCGCTGGCCAGCGGCCAGTAGGCGGGGCGCACCACGTGCTCTGGGGCCGCGGCCGGGCCAGTGCTCGAAGCGTCGACCGCCGGTTCGCCTGCCACAGGGGGCCCGCGCACAGCGTGCATCTGCCATTCGTGCAGCGAGAAGTCGGCACGGGTCCGCAGCTTGAAACGCTCGAGCGATGCGGACATTGCCTCGCCGAAGCCGGGCTCGATGTCGGCGATGTAGGTCTCGGGGCCGGTGCGGCTGATGGCGAAGAGCGCTTCGATCCGCCCTCGTGGTTCCAGCAGGAACGACAGGGCGCCCTGTCCGATCTCCATGGCCTCCACATCGGCCGAGATCTGGCCATGCAGGTACACGGCGGCCTCGGGGCCGGTCACCACGAGCACATCGCGCGAGGCAGTCGCCGCCACGAGCCGATCGAGCGCAGGCGCGGCGGTCACCCGCTTCTCCATCCGGGCACCAGCCGGTCCACGGCGTTGCGAATCAGCGCGAGCCCGACCCCGTCATCGAGCGACATGATCGACTCCGGGTGGAACTGCACGGCCGCGACCGGCAGCTCGCGGTGCTCCACCGCCATGACGATGTCGTCATCGAGGCTGACCGCAGTCACCTCGAGCGAATCGGGCACTTGGGAGCGACGGGCAAACAGCGAGTGGTAGCGACCTGCCCGGAACTCCTTCGGCAGGCCGTCGAGCAGCTGCCCGCCAATGATGCGGATGGCGGACGGCTTGCCGTGCATCGGCGTGGCCAGCTGGCCCAGCTCGCCGCCGAAGTACTCCACGATGCCCTGCAATCCCAAGCACACCCCGAACAGCGGCAGCCCGGCATCGAGCGTGGCCCGCACCACCGGCCCGATGCTGAAGTCGTCGGGCCGGCCGGGGCCTGGCGAGAGCACGATGAGGTCGAAGTCGTCGGCGCTGATCTCCTCGGTAGGAAAGCCGACCCGGCGGGTCACCACCGTGGCACCGGTCTGGCGCAGGTAGTTGGCCAGCGTGTGCACGAACGAGTCGAGGTGATCCACCAGCAGCACCCGTCGATCGCTTGGGGCCGAAGCGGCGACCCCCGTGGCCGCCGCCGAGCGCGGCCGCCGGATCGCGTCGAGGAATGCCGACGCCTTGAGCTCGGTTTCCGATTCCTCCTCGTCGGGCTCGGAGTCCCACAGCAGCGTGGCGCCGACACGCACCTCCGCATGCCCGTCGGCGACGCGGATCGTGCGCAGCGTGAGGCCGGTGTTCAGGCTGCCGTCGAAGCCCACTTTGCCGACCGCGCCCCCATACCAGGCCCGGGCGGTGCGTTCGTGCTGCTCGAGGAACATCATCGCTGCCGTCTTGGGCGCGCCAGTCACCGTGACCGCCCACGTATGCGACAGGAACGCATCGAGCGCATCGAAGCCGGGGCGCAGACGGCCTTCCACATGGTCGACGGTGTGGATGAGCCGCGAGTACATCTCGATCTGGCGGCGGCCGATCACCTTGACGGACCCAGGGACGCAGATGCGGCTCTTGTCGTTGCGGTCCACGTCGGTGCACATCGTCAGCTCGGACTCGTCCTTCGCCGAGTTGAGCAGCGCCAAGATCTGCGAGGCATCGTCGATGGGGTCTTGTCCTCGGGCGATGGTTCCCGAGATCGGGCATGTCTCCACCCGCTCGCCCTCGACCCGCACGTACATCTCGGGCGAGGCGCCGATCAGCCACTCACCCGTATCACCCGCCGCACTGTGCCCATTGCGCCCGGCTGAAGCCGGGCCGAGATTGATCAGGAACCCGTACGGCGCAGGGTTCTGTTCCTTGAGTCGGCGGAACAGCTCTGCTGGAGACTCGACGCAGGGCTCGGAGAACATCTGGCTGGTGACCACCTCGAAGAGGTCGCCCCGGGCGAAGTACTCGTGAGCCGCACGCACACCGGCCGCATAGCCGCCGGGCTCATGGTCGCAGCTCGCCTCCAGCTCGAAATCGGGCTCATAGGGCACGCGTGCACCGCCGCCCGCCAGCCCGGCGGTGCTGCGACCGTTCACCGCAAAGTCGTACTGGAAGCGCTGCGCGATGCCGCCCTCGTGGTCCACGATGAGCAGGTCGTCGGGCAGGTAGAGCACCAGGTCGCGCTGCTCGGCCGGGCGCGGCAGCGTCAGCGCGATGGGCTCGAACTGGAACGCCAGGTCGTAGCCGAACGCCCCGTACAGGCCCAGGTGCGGATCGTCGCAGGAGAACAGGTTCACCAGGGCGCGCACAACCGTGAACGTGGACGGCTGGCGGCTGCGCTCTTCTTCCTCGAAACGCCGATCAGCCCGTTCCACCCGGCAGACCACGGCGCCCGAGCCGTCACCGGGCTCATGGCGAAGGTCGACGATGCCTGCAGCGCTTCCCAGCGCTGCCAGCGTCTCGTGAACCGGCTCCAGCAGCACTGTGCCGCGCTCGTTCAAGGCGCTCACCCAGATGTCCTGCGCCCGGCTGGTGATGGCCAGCGGCGGGTCGGCGAAGCCCATGTCCCAGCGGGTGTAGCGGCCGGGGTACTCGTAGCTCGACGACAGCAGCACGCCCCGTGCCTCGTCCAGCCGGTCGACGAGGTCTTCGATCTCGGCGTTGCCGTCAACCGTCGACGCAGTCAGCGAGATGTTGATGCCGCCCCCGGTCTGGAACTGCGTCTCGCCCATATTCGTCGGTTCAGGACTCATGGGTTCGGGTTTCTGCTCAGGCCTAGGGCCGCACGTTCACAGGTACAGGCCGGTGCTGCCGGGCTCGATGCGGGGTGCAGCGATGGCGTGCACATCCCGCTCGCGCAGGATCAGGAAATCGTCGCCGTGCACCTCGACCTCGTGGCGATCCTCGGGGCTGAACAGCACGCGGTCACCTTCCTGGGCGGTCCTCACGTTCGGCCCTGCACCGATGACCTCGCCCCACACGAGGCGCTTGTTCTGCTGGGCCGTTGCCGGGATCAGGATCCCGCCGCTGGTGCGCCGCTCCGAGCCGTCGTTGGGCAGCCGCACCAGCAGCCGGTCGTGCAGCATCTTGATGGGCCGGCGCTCGCCGTCGGAGTCGGGCGGGGCAGACGGCTTCGGCTTGCTGGCAGCGGGCTTGGAGCGACTGCCGGTCTTCGGGCTCTTCGAGG
>JAJEFK010000043.1 GCA_022820505.1 Acidimicrobiia bacterium
GTGATGAATGAACAGGTGCTGACGCCCGAGCGAGCCGAGCTCGTGGCCCGGATGGCCGAGCTGGGGCCTGCATTCGCCGAGCGGGCGCCCGCCTACGACCGCGACGCCAGCTTCCCGCACGAGAACTGGGCCGACCTGGCCGATGCCGGGTTCCTGGGCCTGTGCGTGCCCACAGAGGTCGGCGGGCTGGGCGCCGATTTCGTGGGCTACGCGCTCGTGGCCGAGGAGATGGGTCGGCATTGCGCCACCACGGCGCTGACGTTCAACATGCACACCGCCACTGCGCTGCTCTCCGGCCCGATCGCCGAGGCACTGCTGGCCGGCGAGCGCGGGCGCGAGCTGGATCCAGACGGGGCCATGGCCGCTCATCTCGCCGAAACCCGGCCGCACCTGTGGGAGGGAATGGTCGGCGGCCGCGTCATCCATTCCCAGCCGTTCTCCGAGGGCCAGGCGCCGGGTGCCCGATCGGGCTTCAGCACCATGGCGGTGCCCACCGAGGGCGGCTATCGCGTGACGGGCCGCAAGATCTTCGCCTCGCTGAGCGGCGCTGCTCACGTGCACAACGTGCTGGCGGTGGTGGAGGGCGATCCCCACATCCGCCTGCTCGGCGTGCCGGCCGATGGCGACGGCGCGCAGATCGTCGGCGACTGGGACCCGATCGGCATGCGCGGCACCGACTCGCGCACGCTGGTGATGGACAACGTGTTCGTGCCGGCCAGCAATGAGGTGCTGCCGCCGGGCATGTTCAACGCAATGGTGGAGCGCTTCCCGCAGTTCTACATGACCTTGTCGTTCAGCTATCTGGGGCTGATGCGGGCCATCCTCGATGCCACCCGCACCTACTTGCGGGGCGAGTCAGGCGTGAAGGCGTCACGCGCCCACCCGATCAAGCAGACCGGGTGGGCGCAGCTGCAGCTGATCTACGACCGGTCGCAGTCGCTGACCTACCGGGTGCTCAGCGAGCTCCGGGCCGATCCCAGCCCCGAGGAACTGCGGCGGGCGCATGTGGCCACGGTGACCACCATGGAGAGCGCCCCCGAGATGGCATCGCTGGCGCTGCGCACCTGCGGCGGGCGGTCGCTGCTGCGGCCCGGCCGCCTCGAGCAGCACTACCGCGATGCCCGCTGCGGTGCCACCATGCTGCCGTGGAGCACCGAAGAGCTGCTCGTGCGCCTCGGCCGCAACGGCCTCTACGACGAAGTGACCGACGACGGCTAGCCGCTCAACCCGTCGGCTGCTTTCGCTCCTCGGCGTTACGATGTGAGCGGCACAAACGACATGTCGTGAGGACGGGATCTGCCCGGTGGTCAGAGCTGCTCCGGCGGCGCGGGCGGTCCCGTCCCGTGCCGAACCTACGAGAGCCCTGCTGCGTGGTCACTCTGATTTTCTTGCTTGAGCGCTTTGCGATGTGATGTGGGGAACTTCATCGGAACGTAACGTCGCGCGCGGAACGCCGCGGGTGCCTGTGGCGTTATGTGAATTGATGACTGAGAAGCCCGAGCACACCGAATCCACGGCCACCAAGGCGTGGCGCTTGTTCGCCGTGCTAGCTGCTGTGAGCTTGTTCGCGGCGGCCTGCGCAAGTGATGCCAACAACAGTGCCAACGACGATGTGCCGCCGGACGACACGCAGCCCGCGGCCACCACCGCCGCAGCTGACGGCGATCTTGTTGACGAGGGAGATGTCGGCGAGGCGGACGAATCTGCCGCGGGTGTGGACGGAAACGGAGCCGCCGCCGGCACGTCCTCGGTTGGGGCTGATCCCGGCGAAGACGACCCACCTGCAGGCGGCTCTGACCCCGACGGCAGTGCGGCTGACGACGGGTCGGCCAGTGCCGGCGCGGCGGCTCCCGAGGACGCCGTGGAGGCCGCAGCGCTGCGTCAGTTCGACGAGTGCGGCGCAGTGCTCGACTACATCCACGAGAACGCTGCTGCGGTTGTGGGCCCGTGGGGCCTGGGCGGTGATGGCGGCTTCGGAGGCGAGGTGCTGGAGGCTGAGGCGGCTGCCGATGACTCGGCGGGGGCCGGAGCGGCGTCGCAGCAGCCGGGGGTCGACTACAGCACGTCCAACGTGCAGGAAGCGGGAATCGACGAGCCCCACGTCCTCAAGACCGACGGTCGGCGCATGGTGGTGGCGAGCGAGAACCGCGTGCACGTGGTGGACCTGACGGGCCCCGAGCCGACACTGGTCGCTTCTGTCCATCTCGACAGCCATTGGGTCTCGAACCTGCTGCTGCACGGCGACCGTGTGCTCGTGTTCGCCTCGCAGTGGGACAGCATTGTGCCGTTCGTCGAATCGGGCGGCGAGGCCACCGACAGCGAGCCGGTGCCGGGCTGGGGACCCACGACCGAGATCGTCGAGATCGACTTGAGCAGCTCCACGCCAAGAGTCACCAGACGGCTGGACATCGAAGGCAACTACGTCGGTGCCCGCTTGGCCGATGGCGTGGTGCGGCTGGTCACCACCTCACGTCCGCGTGCGATTCCCTGGGCCATCCCCGAGACGGCCGACCTCGGCGCGCAGGAGCGGTCGGCCGGGGCCAACCGCGATCTGATCGCCGGCACCACGCTCGATGACTGGCTGCCGCGCTTTGTCTTGAGCGACGCCTCCGGCGCGTCCGTCGCGGGCGGGCGCCTCGCCGACTGCGACAGCGTCTGGGCGCCCCCGCACTACGCAGGCCCGGGCACGCTCAGCGTCACCACCATTGACATCGCTGCCGAAGGCCTTGTCGGAGCGATGGACACCACGACGATCATGTCCGACGGCAGCACGGTGTACGCCTCGCACGATCATCTCTACGTGACCACGACGCATTGGCACGACTGGGGTGTCGAGCCGGCAGGTCCCGGCGACGGCGCACCCGTCGAGACCGAGATCCACGTGTTCGACACCAGCGGGCGAGCGATGAGCGCCTACGTCGGCTCGGCGTCGGTGACGGGAACCGTGCTGAACCAGTACTCGATGTCGGAGCACGAGGGCCACCTGCGCATCGCGACCACTACCGCCCAGCCGTGGACCTGGCGTGGACAGGTCGCCCCCGAGTCCGAGAGCCTCGTCACGGTGCTTGCGGTCGGCGCCGACGGACTCACAGAGGTCGGCCGCGTCGACGGGCTCGGCGTGGGCGAGCGCATCTACGCGGTGCGCTATCTGGGCGACATCGCCGCCGTCGTGACGTTCCGCCAGATCGATCCGCTGTACCTGCTGGATCTGTCCGAGCCGACGGCGCCGGCAGTGCGCGGCGAGCTGAAGATCACCGGCTACTCGGCGTACCTCCATCCGCTCGGCGACGACCTGCTGCTCGGCGTCGGTCAGGAGGCCACCGACGAGGGCTTCACCGTGGGCACCCAGGTGTCGCTGTTCGACATCGCAGATCTGGACCGGCCCCAGCGCATTGCCCAGTGGACGGCCCCGGGCGGCCACAGCCAGGTGGAGTTCAATGCGCTCGCCTTCCTCCACTGGCAGCCGAGCGATCTGGCGGTGCTGCCGCTGAACCAGTACCCCTTCGACGACAGCGGCAGCGAGCCCCCGTTCCTAGGCGCGGTGGCGCTGGGCACGGCAGGCGCGGAGCTCACCGAGCGCGCACGCCTCAGCCACGCCGACCCGCCGCTGCGCAAGTGCCGCGAGTCGCGCGAGATCGTCTTTGGCCCCGACGGCACCGAAGAGCCCGGCCTGTGGGAGCGCTACTGCTGGTTCGACACTGACTGGCAGGCGCAGGTGACAGCCAGCGCCGTGGTCGGCGACCAGCTCTACCTCGCATCGCACAAGGCGCTCGAATCGGTCTGGCTGGACTCGCTGGAGCGTGCCTCGCTGCTCACCTGGGCCCGCTGAGCACCGGTCTGAACAACAAATCCGGGCGCGATCAGCGCACGCATCGGCCATAGTGAGGCCGTGACCGGGGCCGAAGATCCAGCAGAACAGCCGATCGTTGTGTGGGACGGTGCGCCGAACCTGCACAACCCGCTCCTGCTGGTGGCGTTCGAGGGCTGGTTCGACGCCGGCGAATGCGCTACCGGTGCGTTGACGTGGATACGTGAGCGAAGCGAGGCACGGCGGGTCTGCCATATCGACCCTGAGGAGTTCTTCGACTTCCAGGAGAGCCGCCCGCACATCGAGATCGCCCCCGACGGGGAGCGCCGCATCCGCTGGCCGGAGATCGAGTGCCACGTCGTGCCGGCTGCCCCGCCGCACGACCTCGTGCTGCTGTCGGGCATCGAGCCGCGGATGCGCTGGCGCACGTTCTGCGAGGGAGTGGCGGAGATCGCCCGTGGACTCGGCTGCCAGATGGTGGTGACGCTCGGAGCCATGGTCGCGGGCGTGGCGCACTCGCGGACCGCCTCGGTGAAGGGCAGCGCCGCCAACGGGGAGCTGGCCGCTCGCCTGGGCCTCGACAGCCCCACCTACCAAGGCCCCACCGGCATCATCGGCACGCTGCACGACGTGCTGGACCGGGCCGCGTTTCCTGTGGTGTCGCTGCGCGTGGGGGTGCCCCATTACGTCGCGGGCCCGCCGAATCCCAAGGGCACGCGGGCACTGCTGGCCCATTTCGAGACGGTCACCGGCGTGACCACCGGCTACCGCGAGCTGGACAGCAGCGTGCAGACCTGGGAGCAGCGGGTCGATGAGGCGGTGGCGCGAGATCCCGAGATCGTGGCCTATATCCGGCAGCTCGAAGCCGAAGCAGACCGCACCGCCGAGGAGAACCTGCCGAGCGGCGACGACATAGCGCTGGAATTCCAGAAGTTCCTGGCCGAGCAGCGCGAATCGCCCCCCGACGAGCCGTCGTAGGGTTCTCACATGGGCGGCAGCACGTTCGGGGAACGATTCGCAGTCACCACGTTCGGCGAATCGCATGGCGGAGCGCTGGGGGTGATCATCGACGGCTGCCCCGCCCGCATCGAGCTGAGCGAAGCCGATGTGCAGGTCGATCTCGACCGCCGCCGGCCCGGCCAGAGCAGCATCGTGACCCAGCGCCAGGAGGCTGACCGGGTGACGATCCACTCGGGAGTCTTCGAAGGCCTCACGCTCGGCACGCCGATCGGCATGACCGTGACCAACACCGACGCCCGGCCCGGCGCCTATTCCGAGATGGCCACCAAGTATCGGCCCAGCCACGCCGACTACACCACCGACGCCAAGTACGGCATCCGCAACTGGCAGGGCGGCGGCCGGGCATCGGCCCGCGAGACCGTCGGCCGGGTTGCGGCGGGTGCCGTGGCTCGGAAGATCCTGGCGATGGCCGGGGTGGAAGTGCTGGGCTGGGTCAGCTCGGTGAGCGACATCAACGCCGATGTCGATCCCGCGGAGCTGACCCGCGACGACGTGGAAACCGGACCGACGCGCTGCCCCGATGCCGACGCCGCCGCCCGCATCATCGAGGCCATCGACGCTGCCCGCCGCGACGGCAACTCGCTGGGCGGGGTGGTGGCCTGCGTGGCCCGCGGCGTGCCGCCGGGCTTGGGCGAACCGGTCTTCGACAAGCTGGACGCCGAGCTGGCGGGCGCGGTGATGTCGCTGCCGGCGGCCAAGGGCATGGAGATCGGCAGCGGCTTCGCCGGAACGCTCATGACAGGGCGCACGCACAACGACGAGTTCGAGCCTGGTCCCGACGGCCGACCCGTCACGGTGACCAACCGCAGCGGCGGCATCCAGGGCGGCATCAGCAACGGCGCCGACATCGTGCTGCGTGTGGCCTTCAAGCCCACCGCCACCATTGCGAGCGAGCAGAAGACCGTCACGAACGCCAACGAGATCACCGTGCTCGCCGCCCGCGGCCGCCACGACCCGTGCGTGCTGCCCCGGGCGGTGCCGATGGTCGAGGCGATGGTCTGCCTTGTGCTGGCCGACCATCTCCTGCGCCAGCAGACAACCCAGCTCGCAGATACTCCTTCGCCGCCGCAGCCACCCGGCTGACGGTCAGCCGATGGACATCGCACAGATTGCGCTCGTCGCGGCCGCGGGCGTGGTTGCGGGCGTGGTGAATGCCATGGCCGGCGGCGGTTCGCTGCTGACGGTCAGCCTGCTCACGGTGGTCGGCGATCTGGGCGGGCTGGTGGCCAATGGCACCAATCGCATCGGCGTCGTGACGCAGAACCTGGCGTCGGTCGCCGGCTACCGGTCTGAGGGTGTGTCGGGCTTGCGCCGCTCGGTGCCCGTGCTGCTGCCGGCGCTGATCGGCTCGGTGATCGGCGCCTACGCGGTCTCCAGCCTGCTCAGCGACACGGCCTTCGAGCGGGTCTTCGGCATCTTGATGGTGCCGCTGCTCGTCCTGAGCCTGTGGCCGCCGAAGGCCCGAGGCGACGAGATCGTCTGGCCCAGGGCGCTGACCGTGGTGGTGTTCTTCCTGATCGGGGCCTACGGCGGGGCGTTTCAAGCTGGTGTGGGGCTCTTGCTGGTGCTGGCGCTGTCGCACGCCGGGCTGGACTTGGTGAACGCCAACGCCGTCAAGGTGGTGGTGATCGCTGTGCTGACCGTGGTGGCGGTGCCGGTGTTCATCCTGAACGACCAGGTGCACTGGGGATTCGCTGTCATCGTGGCCGCGGGCTTTGCTGTCGGCGGCTGGCTGGGTGCCCGCTGGGCGGTGCGCGGCGGCGAGCGGCTGATCCGGCCCGTTCTGGCCGTTGCGGTGCTCGGCCTCGCCGGCCGCATGGTCGGCCTGTACTGAGCCCGGGGCCCGAGCGACCCGTGAGCGCAGCGAACAAGAGCGGGTAACCAGCGCGGCTGGGCGCGTAGGGTCACGCCGTGATATTCGAACTGGACGCCGAACGGGTTCGGAACCGCCCGGGCATCAAGTGGGGCCGCGAAGGCCCCGACGTGCTGGCGGCATGGGTCGCCGACATGGACGTGGAGCTGCCCGCAGTCGTGCTCGACGCCGTGCGCGAGCGCATCGACTCGGGCGGCCTGGGCTACGACTTCTACGACCAGCCGATCCCCGTGCTGCGTGTCTTCGCCAAGCGCATGGGCGAGGCGTTCGGCTGGCAAGTCGACCCGCTCGACGTCGTGCGGGTGCACGACGTGATCCAAGGCTTGGAGCTGGCGATCACCTACTGCACCGAGCCCGGCGACGGCGTCATCTTCCAGACGCCCGCCTACCCGCCGTTCTTCTCCAGCGTCGAGGGGCACGGGCGCCGGGTGGTGCCCAACCCGCTCATCCGCCACGATGACAGCTGGCGGCTCGACCTGGACCATTTCGAATCGGTGGCGTCGGCGCCCGACGTGACCGCGGTGATCCTGTGTCAGCCGCACAACCCGTGCGGCATGGTGCTCGACGCCGACGACATCGCTGCGGTGATCGACATCGCCGAGCGTCACGACCTGGTGGTGATCTCCGACGAGATCCACTGCGATCTGGTGTATGCGCCCCGGCGGCACATCCCGGTGGCTTCGGTCAGCGAGCTGGCCTCGGAGCGAACGGTCACCGTCACCGCTGCCACGAAGTCGTTCAACATGGCAGGGCTGCGGATGGCGTTCCTGCATTCGGCGTCGTCGCGCTACGGCCCGATCGTCAAGAAGATTCCCAAGCGGCTGATCGGCGGCATCGGGATCCTCGGGCAGGTCGCCACCATTGCCGGCTGGACCGAAGCGCTGGACTGGCTGGACGAGCTGGTGGCCGGGCTCGACAGCAACCGTCACCTGCTGGCGGAGCTGCTGGCGGAGCGGCTGCCCGAGGTGGGGTACCGGCCGCCCGATGCTACCTACTTGGCGTGGATAGACTGCCGCGAACTGGGCCTGGGCGACGACCCCGCCTCGGTGTTCTTGGGGCGGGGTCGCGTGTACCTGAACTCCGGGCTCGACTTCGGGCCCGAAGGTGCTGGGCACGTGCGGCTCAACTTCGCCACGTCGCCTGCGATGCTCGACGAGGCCACTGCCCGCATGGCCAAAGCCATCGGCCGCTAGCCGTTTCGAGCGCCGTCCCAATCGGGGATGCTGTGCTCCGATACCGTGCTCAATTGACTGTCACACCGTGGCGCGAGAGTGATGCCTAACTGAGGATCTATCGCGTCACCGGGAGGAATGGCATGCCCAGCGAGGAACGTGCCGGGCAGCAGCTGACAGCGCTGCTGGGTGCGGCAGGTGAGCAAGACATACGCCGCAGGTTGGCGAATCTGCTGGCAGAGCTCGGCGCTGGTGATTACTCGCTCGAAGTGCGAGCGGGAACCGGTGCGGCTGATCTTGTATGTCACGAATACCGGGTCGTCATTGAGACGAAGGCCCGCGGCGAAGCAGACCCCACGAGGCTCAGAACCGGAACCGGCGAGACACAGTTCGATCAGGTCGCTCGCTACGTCGAGGCACTCGCCGAACGCCGGCTGGAACTCGGCGCCCGGCGCCCTTGGCGGGGCTTCCTGACGGATGGCCGCACATGGTGGGGCTGGGAGTGGCAGGCGCCTTCGGGCGCCATGTCCTCCGATGGAGGCCGACTCGTTCCGTTGTCCCATGTGCAGGGGACGGTCTTCGCAGACGACACGCATGTATTCAGCCAGTTCGTCGTCGAATACCTGGCGCCACCGGAACGTCGCGGCGCGCCGTCACCCCCGGCGCCATTGCGCACACTGTTTGCCCCCTACTTGATCGAGCTTCGAGAACTCTTGCCGACGGTCGAGACAGAACCGTTCTATGAGACGAAATTCGGCCTGTGGCGACGGACACTGCAAGGTTCTGGCCTGGTCGGACCCGGTGCCATCGGGCAAGCGCACAATTTTGCTGAGCACACGATGCTCGTCGTGGCAGCCCGCATGATCGTGCTCGCCGCGCAGCCGACCGAGACTTGCTGAAGGAGCTGTATCACGATCTGATCGATCGCGACGACCGCAAGGAGTTCGGCGAGTACTACACGCCGGACTGGCTGGCTGCGGATGTTGTGGAGCAAGTGCTGTTACGAGACCCGGCCCGCTTGGATGCCGCGATCAGGGCCGCAGCTCGCACACTCGGCGTCGCCGCAGGGTCCTCGCTTGCGGCAGCACTCCCGTTCTCGGTGCTCGACCCGGCCTGTGGTTCTGGCACCTTCCTGTTCTGGTCGGCTCGAGCCATCGCCAAACGCATTCGTTCTGCACACCCATTGTTGGCCGGGCGGACGAGGGAGATCGTGGCTGCGATGGTGACCGGGCTAGACGTGCACCCGGTTGCGGTCGAGATGGCCAAGGCGACGCTCGCGACGGCACTCCCCCCGGGCGCCGCGGTGCCACTGCGCGTCTATCTCGCTGACGCGTTGCTGCACTCAGAACAAGCACAGAAGAATCTGCAGGGAACGCTCGGCCTGACTTCTGCTCAAGGCCAACGCATCGACATCCCCGCCGCTGTCATCGAGTCACCGCACGCCGAACTGCTCGTGCAGACGCTGGTGGCAGCCGCGGTCGGCGAACGCGGCTTGGACACGGTCGATGCCGAGACCCAAGCCATGCTCAGCGGGGCGGTGGCTCAGTTGTCGGATGCCGTGGCTGATGAAGGCGATCACGTGTGGCGCTGGTACATCGGCAACCAAGTTGCACCCTCCGCCCTGGCCCGCAACAAGGTGATGGCGATTGTCGCCAACCCGCCATGGCTGGTCGCGAACGACACACCCGCCGGCATACGCAAAGACCAGTTGGCCACGCTCAGCGAGCGGTACGGGTTGCGCCCGAAAGCCAAGTGGTCCGCGAAAGGCGACTTGGCATCGCTGTTCTCGGCGCGCGTCGCTGATCTTTACTTGGAGGACGGCGGCGCATTTGGCCTGGTGCTGCCAGGCAGCGCGCTCATCAACCAGACATGGAAGGCGTGGCGATCTGGCAAATGGGGCGAATCGAAGATCGGCTTCGACTACGTGGCCAGTCTCGATGCCGTTGAGCCGCCGCCGTTCCGACACTCGCCCAACGGCACCTGTGTCGTGGTCGGCAGACGCTCTAGCGACGATGCCCCTGAATGGGACGACGCGATGCTGCTGGAGTACTCGGGCCACCCCGAGGCCCCGACGGTGGCCGAAGTCACGCGGCGCGCAAGCAGACCCTCGCCGTACGCGCGGCGATTCCGTCGCGGCGCCGTGGCCTCGCCGCTGGGCCTCTGCTTGGCGGTGGACCCGATCCAACACGGAGAGGACGACACGGCCACGGTGCGGACGAGAGTTTCCACGAAGCCGCCGTGGAAGGGCGTGACCTACGACGCCGTGATCGAGACGGCGGCACTGGTGAGGACGTTGCGTGCGCAGACGCTGACGCCATTCGTGTGCGCACCCGATGCTTGGCTCATCGCGCCGCTTGCTGCGGATCGCCGCACTGTCATGGCTTTGGACGATGCCGAGTTTCGGCCGTTGTTGCCACGGACATACGAGTACTGGAAGATCGCGGAGGCCCGCTACGCGCGTGATCGTGCCAGGACCGCCGGGGCGACGCTGTCGGAAAACGGGTCAAGTCCCGTGAGGTGGTGTAACGGATGGTCGCGGTGATCGTCGGGTCTGCCTCTGGCTGGTTGTTCTATCGGGCTTGGTCGAGTTTGGTGCCGGTTGCCTCCTGGGGGTCGGTGTGGTGGGGGTCTGGGGCGTCG
>JAJEFK010000053.1 GCA_022820505.1 Acidimicrobiia bacterium
GCCAAACCCGCCGACGTCACCGACGACACGATCACCGCCGCGGATGTGGAAACGTTCAGCAACGGCAAGACATGGGCAGGGTGGCAGCCGATAGGCGACGCGCTCAAATGCACCGAAAAAGCCGCCGAAGACACCGACGACCAGGACGGACAGGACACCGACCAGGACACACAACAGCAGCAGTCCTCTCAAGACCAGCAGCCGCAACAGCAGCAGAGCCAGCAGGACTCGCAGGACCAGCAGGATTCCGTGGACACTCAGCAGAGCCAGCAAGACCAGGCGCCGGCGTGCACAGACTGGGACAGCAGCGACATCACCATCGGCGAGGACGGCTTGCTCATGGTGAAGCTCAGCAACACCCCCGCCGGCTGCGGCGATTTCGACTCGACCATCACCCTCGACATCGATGTCGTCGCGTCGCACAATGGCACCAAGCCGTACCGGGACGGCTGCACATCCACCCCAGACACCTGGGGCGACAACGTGAGCCTCCTCGGCATCATGATCAACACCAAGAACGGCTGGCTGCAAGCAAGCCCGTGCGACGACAACACCATCGTCGAGCGGCAGGTCATCATCCGCGACACCAACCCGGCAGGCGGCGCTGCGACAAAGACCATCACCATCACCGACGACGACAGCTACCACCCGATGTCGCCCACTTGGGTGTATGTCCGGCGGCAGTCCGGCTCGACGGGGCAGACTCCGCCCTACAACTCCTACATCAGCGTGCAGACGGGCCGCGCCTACTACGAACCGTACCGACTGCTCGTCCTCCAGACCGGGGCAGCGCACCCGCAGCCAAACAAGAACTCGTTCATCGACGATGGCACCGAAATCACGACAAACGTGCCCGCCAACGACGACGGCTTTACGCCCAAGTACAAGTGGTACGACATTAGGGTCACTTGCTACCGCGACGGACCCGGCTGGGTACAGGTGCACGTCTACAGGCAAAACGGCCCGAAGTTCGACACGTCCACGATCTACCGCGACGGCGGCGACAAAATCCAAGTCTGCTGGTGACCGCATCGGGTTCCGCACGGCCGCGCAGCAACACGAGCGGGGCAGTCATGACGGGCAGATCACGCTTTCGACTGGTCCCCGCGCAGCGCGACCCGGGAAGCGACCCGTCGGCCTCGACGGTCCGCTGAAGAGCGCCAGCGCTGTGCCAGCGGACCGTCCCGCGGCTCCGACAACGAACCCGCCGGTCAGCTGACCGGCGTGAGTTCGATGTGCCCGGTTTCCTCGTCGATGTCCATGGAATAGCCGCAGATCGCAGCGAGGCGGTCGCGACCCTCCTCGGGACCCGAGGCGATCAGCTCGTCGCCCACCCACAGCCGCACCGTGCGGGGCGGGTTATAGACGTAGCTGGCGGCACGGCGGATCGCCAGCACGTGATAGCCGGGATCCACGGCCAGCCCGAGCGACCCGAGTGACGAGTCGTCAGCCTGTGAACCGGGCGCAACCGGCACCTGCACGACGACATCGTCGGTGTCGCCGAGCGCGAGCGCGAGCACAGGGTGAATGTCCTCGTCCTCGAGCACGAGCGAGGTGATGTTGCGTGCCTGGTCGCCGATGTCCTCTGCGGCCTCGGCGACATGCAGCAGGCCGCGCAGCCCTGCCGGGTCGGCGCCTGCCGCGTCGGCCTCGGCCGCAGCGCGCAGCACCCACGTCTGCATCGACGCCTTCATCCCGTCGAGCCGCTCCTGCATCGAGCGCACCTCTCGGGCCAGCGACAGGTCGTCCAGCACGAGTGCCGAATAGGCCAGCCCGATAGCTGCCTCGGAGAGGTTCTTCATCTCGACCAAGGTGTCCACGGCTCGGTCGAGGTCGCTGAGCACTTGCGCCGCGTCGGGTTCGGGAGGGTTCCAACGCTCCATGGCCGCCAGCTCTCGCAACCGCACGATGCCCGCCGGGTCGCCACGCATGAACAGCACGTCACCCGGTTCGGTGATGCTGTCGCCGCCGACGTCGGTCAACCAGTGGCGGCCCCGCTGGATGGCCACGACGCGCATGCCGACCGCGACGGGCAGCTCCATGTCTCGCAGCGGCCGGTTCGCCAAGTGGCTGCCGGGGGCCACGATCAGCCGGTGCGATACCTCGGCTGCCTGCGCCAAGTCCACGATGAGCGCGCGGGGAATGCCCAGGTGATGCAAAACGATCTTGGCGATGTCCACTGCGGCGTTGGCGATCTGCTCGATGGACGACACCACCTGCAGTACCGAGCTCATGCCGTCCACCTCGCGCGGATGCCGCACGGCCAGCATCGCCAGCGATCGCATCTCGTGCACGAGGGCGGACATGTCCACCTCGAGGCCCAGCACGGCATCGGCCATGCCCTCGTCGTCGAAGTAGAGCGCGGCATAGGCCAGATCGACCATGAGCTCTGAGGCGTCTTTGGCCTCCGAGAGCATGGACTTGAGGTTTCGGGGTTTGTCTTCGGGGTCTGATCGCATTTCAGATCGTCAGCGAGCGACGCGACGGGCTCCAATCGGCTCGGGGACACGATGACGCCGCTGCGCCAAGCGTAGGCACAGCGGCAGAGGGGCGAGGAAGGAATTCACGACAGACGATCGCATCGGGCCCGTCACGACAGACGATCGCATGGCGTCTCTCATGACAAGCCCACCCAGCTCACGGCGAGTACGAGCGCGGCGGCGCCCGCAAGGTCGACGGTGCTGTTCACGAGCGGGATGCCGTAGGTGTCGGGATCGACACCGATGCGCATGGCCACGACCGTGCCGTAGTAGGCGATGACACCTGCCAGCGCCGTCGCGATCATGCCGCCGATGAGCGAGATGGCCACGAGCCGCAGCAGTCCTGGCGTCGAGAGCGAGAACAGCATGCTGAACGCGCTGGCGAGCAGGCCGTTGAGCACAAAGACGGGCACGGTCAGGGCGAAGGCGAACAGCATGTCGAGGCGGGCGCCGCGCTGCGGGAGCGCTCGGGGCTCGATGACGCCGAGATGCAGCTTGGTCGACAGCCGGCTCGACAGGATGCAGCCGATGGCACCCGCCGCAGCGAGGCATGCGGGCACCAAGATGAGCACCGCCCGCTTGTCGACAAAGTCCTCGAGGCGGTGCTCGATCACGACACCGGCCACGATGAGCAGCAGCCCGCCCAAGCCCAGGACCGGAACCGATTCTCGCAGGATCTGCCAGAGCTGATCGAGCCCCGAACGCCACGCCCAGAACATGGCCGCGGCAGCTCCGACAATGCTGGCGATCGCGAGAAGCGGCGTGAGGACGGTGATGCCCACGAGATAGCTGGCCAAGAACAGCGCCGGCAGTGTGACCACATCGCCGACTGCCGAGATGAGCGGCGCACTTACGTTGTCGAGGTCCCAGCCGCGCCGGGTGGAGCTGGCTGCGAGCCCGAGCGTGACAACGAGTACGACGATGGAGGCGAGCTGGGCGCCGACGACCGAGACCACGATGAGGTCGGTGACCCCGATGATGTCGGACAGGCCGAATACCGGTGCCAGCACTTTGGTCATCACGCCCAGTGCCACCGCAGTCACCAAGGTCAGCACGGCCGCGGCAATGACGTTCTGGCCCACGATCGTGTCGCGGCGGGCTGTGGCCCGAAAGGTGCCAGCGTGAATGGTCGTGGCGAGACGGCTGCCGAGGGCGCCGAAGATGTCGCCCCGCATGCCGATGGCAGCCGGAACCAGCACCAGCAGGCCCGGCAATCGCTCGAGCGTTCCAGTGACGGCTGCGAGCAGCACACCGGCGGCAGCGGCCGTCAGGCTGCTGACGGCGAGCGCCGAGAGGCTCTGGCGAGCACCGGTGACGTCGGGGCCGAGCAGGCCCCGCAGAAACCCCAGCGGGTGCAGCCGGACCACCGGGCGAAGCAGTGCACGGCCGGCAGATCGCCCGCGCGCGGCCCCGGCAACGACGCGCCGAGTCGCCGTGCTGGTGCGTCTCGGGGCGCGGCGCGGCGCGGAATCGCCCTCGGCCATACGCCAAGGGTGGCAGCCTCACCGGTCGATGCGCGCGTTAGTGCGCCGGCTGCTGAGGCAGCGGGACTCTCTATGAGGTTGGTTCGAGCAGCGCGGTGAAGAAAGCCGCTAGCTCTGCGGGGCCGACATTGCCGGCGAAGCGCAGCACCACTTCGTTGTCCGCATCGACGGCGACGAGGTACGGCACCGACACCAGGCCGAATGCGTCAACGACCGACATCGCCGGCGTGTCGGCCACGACGGGGTGCTGCCAGCCTTCGTCACGCAGCCACTTGTCGGGCGGGTGGTTGCCGCGTGTGGCGTCTTCGAGCACCGACACCGCGTAGAAGTCCACGCCAGCGGGCAGCTCGTTCGTCTCCAGCCAGCCGGTGAGGTCCTCGACCTCGTTCTGGCAATGCGGGCACCAGTGGGCGTAGAAGGCCAGCACCATCGGGCGCGCCCGGTTCTCGATGCGAACCTCGGCACCGGTGAGCAGATCGGCGCCGACAACCGCCGGTGCCTGGCGGCCGACGGCCGGATCGTCTTCCAGTTGCTCGAACCGCGGCAATGCCGTGCCGGAGACCTGCGTCCGGTCGGGGGCAGCACCACTGGGCGCCGTAGTCGCAGCAGCGGCGCTGGTCGCACCGGGTGCCGACGCATCGTCTCCACCGCATGCAGCAGCCAGCAGCACTGCGCACAGACATATCGCCACTCGTCGCACCGCCGTCAAGGCTAGGCACGACGCGGACCTCACCCGACGTGGCCCTGCAGCTGTGCCCGGGGCGTGCCGGGCGGTCGGTGGCAGACTGAGCCCGTGGAGACCCGCCAGCTCGAATCGACACCCGGCTTCGTCATCTTCGACCTGCCAGGCGCCCAGCACTACGTCGGGGAGGCCCGCCTCGGCAGCCGCCTCATCCCCGGCAACGCGACGATGCTGGTCCGGCATCTGACCTATGTCTTCGCCACGCTGGAGCAGCAGCGCAGCGGCGCCAGCATCGGCCTGAAGTCCGACCCCACCGATGCCACCGGGGCCGTGGAGGCGCTGGCGGACGAGTTAGCCGACGACTTCTCCAGCGGGCGCCTGTCCACCAGCCCGGGCCTGCGGCTCAATGCCGATCTGCTCGCACCTGTGCTGGCCCACGACCAGCGCAATCTCATCGGCAACGACGATCGCGACGGCATCTCGTTCAACCACGAGCTCATCGGCGTCGGGGCTGCTGCAGCGGCAGCCGGCCTGCTCGGCGGTCTCGACGGCAAGCACATCGCGATCGAGGGATTCGGACCGGCAGGGTTGGGCATCGCACGAGAAGCCGCCGCAGCGGGGGCGACCATCGCGCGGGTAGCCACCGCGAAGGGTTGTGCGAATGGCCAGCTCGACCCGGTGGCGCTTGCGGAGGCCTGGCTGGCAGACGGCGAGATGTGTGTGGCAACGCTGTCGGGAGACAACGAGCCGGCCAAACCGTGGACGGTCTGGAAGGACGACGTCGACGTGCTGTTCTGCGGCTCGAAGCCCGGTGCGATGTCGGGCGATGGCGCGTCCATGGCCGGTTCTACGCCGGTGGTCGCCTTCTCGTCCGCCGCGGTGTCATCGAAGGCCTTGGCAGTGCTGCGCGCAGCGGGCACGCCGGTTGCGGCCGACTTTGTGGCTGCCGCGGGTCCGGCATTGGGCTGGTGGGCCGATCCTGTGCTCACACACGACGACCTGCGTTCGGCGACGGCCGACACGGTGAACGCCGTCATGTCCGAAACCGCCGACCACGACGACGGGCCGTTCATGGCCGCCTGCTACCGAGCCGAGTCGTTTCTGCAGACCTGGCAGGACGAACTGCCCTTCGGCCGCCCGCTGGGCTGACCTGGTACCTAGCTAGCGGAAATCACGGCTCGCCACCGAAGCAGGCACATCGAGAGCTTCGATTCTCTCGGCGATCACGTTCGCCACGTTCTCATGGCGCTCGAGGCGGCCTGACACCATCAGCGCGGGCATGTCGCGCGCAACCGAGCGGTACCGCTGCCAGCATCCCCGCGACACCACCACGTTCACCAAGCCCGTCTCGTCCTCGAGGTTCAGGAACGTCGTGCCGCCGGCCGTCATGGGACGCTGGCGGTGCGTCACCAAGCCGGCAACGCGGATCTTGCCCGGTGGGCACGTGAGCAGTTCCCCAGCAGTGCGAACGCCGACAGCGGCCAGTTCGGTTCGCAGGAACTTCGTCGGATGTCCGTTGGGGGCTACCCCGGTGGCCCACAGGTCCGCGGCAGCGGTCTCGGTTGCTGACATGTCTCGCAGCGGCGGTGACTCAGCACCGGTCACGACCCCTGCGAGCCGGTCCGAGCCTCCCTGGTGCACAGCCCCGGCCGCCCACAGTGCTTCGCGCCGCGGCAGCCCGAAGCAGTCGAACGCTCCCGCGGCGGCCAGCGCCTCCAGCGCCTGCAGGCTCAGTTCGGCTCGGCGCTGAAGGTCTTCCATGCTGCTGTAGGGGCCGCCGACGGCGATCCGCTCGGCAAGCTCATCGCCCACCTCCCGCACCGATGACAGCCCCAGCCGCACAGCCATCCCGCCGGTGGAGGTATTGCACGACTCCAGCGTGGCTGTCTCGGAGGACAGGTTGATACAGGGCGAATGCACCACCACCCCGTGACGGCGAGCATCCTGGCACAGCGAGTGCGGCGAGTAGAACCCCATGGGCTGCGCGTTCAGCAGCGCTGCGCAGAACGCTGCCGGGTAGTGCAGCTTGATCCACGACGAGGCGTACACCAGGTGAGCGAATGACACCGAGTGGCTCTCGGGGAAGCCGTAGTCGGCGAAGGCGACCATCTTCTCCCAGACCCGCTCGGCCACATCGCCGACCAGCCCCCGGGAGGCCATGCCGCTGAACAGGCGCTCGCGCAAGCGGCCCATCCGCTCGCGGGACCGCTTGGAGCCCATGGCCTGACGCAGCTCGTCGGCCTCGGCGGGTGTGAACCCGGCGACGTCGATGGCTATCTGCATGAGCTGCTCCTGGAACAGCGGGATGCCCAGCGTCTTTTCGAGCGAGTTCTCCAGCAAGGGGTGCAGGTAGGTGACCGGCTCCTCCCCGTTGCGCCGCCGGATGTAGGGATGCACCGAGCCGCCCTGGATGGGCCCGGGGCGGATGAGTGCAACCTCCACCACCAGGTCGTAGAAGCAGCGGGGGCGCAGCCGCGGCAGGGTGGCCATCTGGGCGCGTGACTCCACCTGGAAGACGCCGATGCTGTCGGCGCGGCAGAGCATGTCGTAGACCTCGTCTTCCTGGGGCAGCATGCCGATGTCGACGTTCGTGTGATGCGCGTCAGCGATCAGGTCGACGGCGTGGTGCAGGGCCGACAGCATTCCCAGCCCGAGCAGATCGAACTTCACCAGCCCGACTGCTGCGCAGTCGTCCTTGTCCCACTGCAGCACCGAGCGGTCTGCCTTGGTGGCCCATTCGGTGGGGCAGACATGGGTCACCGGCCGGTCGCAGATGACCATGCCGCCCGAGTGGATGCCGAGGTGGCGCGGCGCCCCTTCGAGCGCAGCGGCCAGCTCTGCCACGTCGGCGGGAATGCCGGCCTCATCGTGCTGTGGCTGGCTGGGGCCGGACAGGTTGGGGCCGTTGCCTGTCGGCTCAGGCCCGGCGTCGCGCCAGTCGCGTGCACGGGGCCGACCTGCCCGATGGGGCTGGGCCACCGACCCGTTCGAGGCACCGTTCGAAGAGGGCAGCGGGCTGTACCTGTCCAGTGACTTCGACCAGGCATCGGCTTGGCCGGGCTCCCAGCCCAGGGCCCGGGCCATGTCACGCACCGACGAGCGCGCCCGGTAGGTGATGACGTTCGCCACCTGCGCCGTGTGAGCACGGCCGTAGCGCTCGTACACGTACTGGATGGCTTCCTCACGGCGACCGCTCTCGATGTCGATGTCGATGTCGGGCGGCCCGTCGCGCTCGGGCGACAGGAAGCGCTCGAACAGCAGCCCCAGATCGACCGAGTCGACATTGGTGATACCGAGCGCGTAGCAGACCGCCGAGTTCGAGGCCGAGCCGCGACCCTGGCAGTAGATGTCGCGGCTGCGGCAGAACGACACGATGTCGTACACCACCAGGAAGTAGCCGGCGAAGCCGAGCTGTTCGATGAGGTCGAGCTCGTGATTGAGCTGCGCCCACGCCCCCGGCACCCGCTCGCTCTCAGGGGTGCCGTACCGCCACTGTGCCCGCTGAGCCACGAGGTGCCGCAGGTATGACATCTCGTCGTGACCGTCGGGACAGGGGTACGGCGGCAGGTTGGGCGCAACCAGCGACAGATCGAATGCGCAGTCGCGACCGAGCTGCGCAGCAGCACTCACCACACCCGGCCAGCGGGTAAACCGACGGGCCTGCTCGGCACCGGATCGCACGTGCGCTGTCGCTGCTGGCGGCAGCCAGCCATCCAGCTCGTCGAGGCTGCGCCGGGCTCGCACCGCGGCCAGAGCGACAGCCAGCCGCCGCCCGGCGGGGGTGGCGTAGTGGACGCCGTTGGTACAGATCGGCTCGACACCGGCTCGCACAGCCAATTCAGCCAGCGCGTCGTTGCGGTCGCTATCGAGCGGGTGGCCGTGGTCCCACAGCTCGACGAAGACGTTGTGACGGCCGGCTGCGGTGATGAGACGGTCGAGCTGGGCGGCTGCAGCGCGTGGCCCGCCACTCCTTCCTTCGGCCATGAGCGCTGCGGGAACAGCGCCCTTGCGGTGCCCGGTGAGGATCGCCCACTCGTCGCGGTGTGCCGCTGCAGCTGCGAGGAATTCGCCGGTGCTCAAGCGCGGAGCGTGCTTGCGGCCCGCCATCTGCGCTGCCGAGATCAACTCGCCCAGCGCGGCGTACCCCGCCGGCGAGCGGGCCAGCACCACCACATGAGAGCCCACGGGGTCGGCACATCCGGTGCGCTCAGAACGTACCCGCGGCACTCGCCCGCGCTTGGGGGGCGCCGAACTGCCGGCGCCATGAGCGTCGAGCGTCAACTCGTCGGCGCCATACGCGTCGAGCGTCAGCTCAGTGCCGAACACCGTCGGCAGCCCGGCTTCGGCGGCAGCCTCTGCAAAGCGGACCACCCCGTAGAACCCGTTGTGATCGGTCAGCGCCAGTGCTTCGAGTCCCAGCCGCACTGCTTCGTCCACCAGCTCGCCCGGACTCGACGCCCCGTCAAGGAAGCTGAAGTTGGAATGAGCGTGCAGCTCCGCATACGGCACCGTGGGCTCCGCCGGCCGCGGTCGGGCGACAGGCCCGACCCGCTCGCCGTCGGCAGCGAGGCTCTCGCCATAGCTGTGTTTGATGCGCCGGCCCTCACCGGGCCGGCCGGGAAATGGCGGCCGGTCGGACAACCGCCGCTCCAGCTCGGTCCAGGGAATTCCCGGATTCGTGAAACCCACGGCACGACAATAGCGAACGAAAGTTCTAAGAACAACAGTTTTTGAGAACGCAAGTTCTCTCCAACGGTTTCGCCTCTGGCCTCAGCTCTTGAGTCCGAACTCTCACCCCGCCCGGCAACCGAACTACGTTGCGCCCATGGTTGAGACATCACCCGCCGGAAACTTGCCTGACGGCGTGGCCACCGCCGAGCTGTTCGCTTCAGGCGAAGCGTCGGCGATCGAACTGCTGGCCGAAGCCACCTCCCGGGCAGACCGGGCGAACCCGGAGATCAACGCCATCATCGGACGGCTCGACGACGGCGCTCGCCGTGCGGCCGAACAGCTCGACGCCGCACGCAGCGCTGGCGAGGAGGGCGGTTCGCTGGCAGGTGTCCCGTTCCTCACCAAGGACCTGACCTGCACGACGCAAGGACAGCCGTACCACGCTGGCAACGCCGCGCTCAAAGAGGCGGGATACGCGGCGTCGAGCACCGCTCACCTGGCCACGATGTTCGCTGAGCTGGGACTGGTGAACTTCGGCCGCACGAACACGCCTGAATTCGGCCTCACCATCACCACCGAGCCGCTGGCGTACGGGCCGGCGGCCAATCCCTGGAACACCGGCCATTCAACCGGCGGGTCCAGCGGCGGCTCCGCCGCAGCAGTGGCCGCGGGCATCGTGCCCATCGCCCACGCCAACGATGGGGGCGGCTCGATCCGTGTGCCCGCCGCCAACTGCGGGCTGTTCGGGCTGAAACCGAACCGGGGCCGGGTGTCGCTGGGTCCCGATTCCGGAGACGGCTGGGCCGGCTGGAGCGTCGACGGTGTCGTCAGCCGCAGCGTGCGCGACAGCGCCCGGGTGCTCGACGGCATCAGCCGGCCGTGGCCCGGCGACCCCTACTGGGCGCCGCCGCCGTCGGGCACGTTCGAGTCCGCGGCGGCACGCGAGCCGCAGACGCTCCGGATCGGACTGTGCCCGCACTCCGATTGGGGCCCGGTGGACGCCGAATGCAGCCAAGCGGTCGAGAACGCCGGCAGACTGCTGGAGAGCCTCGGACACCACGTCAGCTATTCAGCGCCTGCCGAGCTGTTCCACGCAGAGTTCTTCGAGCACTTTCGCACGATCGTGTCCGTGCAGAACGTCGTCATGCTTGCTGGCTTCGAAGAGGTCTTGGGCCGGCACATGAGCCGTGCCGATATGGAAGGCGATACGTGGGCGCTCATGAACATCGGTCGCGAGGTCAGCGGGGCGCAGTACGTGTCAGCGCTCGAGTGGTGCCATGCCTGGACACGGCGGCTCGCTGCCTGGTGGGCTGACCACGATGTGCTGGTGTCGCCGATCATGGCCGAGCCGCCGCCTCGCCTCGGCGAATTGCGCAATCCCGAAACCGGCCGCGGCCGGCTGAACGACCTGCTGCAGTTCACCCCGCAGTTCAACGTGACCGGCCAGCCGGCGATGTCGGTGCCCCTGCATTGGGCTGCCGGCGATCTGCCGGTGGGCGTGCAGTTCGTGGGCGCGCACGCCAGCGAGGAGATGCTGCTCTCGCTGGCCGGCCAGCTCGAGCGGGCGGCGCCGTGGGCGGGCCGCATGCCGAGTCTGTGGGCCGGCGGCGCATGATCCCCGGCTGCTGAGAAGTCGAGAGGCTGAGACGCGGGGACATGTCTGCTGACCACCGCTTCACCGACGCCACGGCGCTGGGGCAGGCATTCGCCACAGGCGAGGCCGACCCCACTGAGGCGATGCAGGCTGCGCTCGAACGGATGGAGCGGCTGCATCCGGCGTTGAACGCGGTCATCCATCCCCGCCCAGAGCGGGCGCTCGCCGAGGCGGAAGTCTCGGCGCAACGCTGGTCGCGGCGACGGGCCGACGGCGATGCGCTCGGCGACATGTCGGACACCGGCGTGCCGTTCGACGGCGTGCCCATGGCGATCAAAGACCTCGGCTGCGAGCAGGCCGGCGAGCTTCACCACGCCGGCGCCCGTTTCCTGGTGGAACTGGGCTGGCGGGGCTCGCTCGACAGCCACCTCTACGGCCTGCTGCGCGGCGCCGGGTTGGTCTCGGTGGGGCGCACGAACACGCCCGAGTTCGGAACCACCATCACCACCGAGCCGGATGCTTACGGCCCGACGGCCAACCCGTGGTCGCTCGACCGCTCGCCCGGTGGTTCCAGCGGCGGCTCGGCGGCCGCCGTTGCGGCAGGCATCGTGCCGGTCGCACACGGCAACGACGGCGGCGGCTCGATCCGCGTTCCCGCGGCTGCGTGCGGCCTGGTGGGGCTGAAGCCGACCCGGGGCCGGGTGTCGACCGCGCCGCGCCTCGGCGAACACCGCGGCGGCTTTGCAGTGGACGGCATGCTCACGCGGACGGTGCGCGATGCCGCACGGTGCCTCGACATCATCAGCCGCCCCGCACCGGGCGATCCCTACATCGCTCCCCCGCTTGGCCCCGACGAGTCGTTTGCCGGCGCGCTGACCGTCCCGCTGCCGCCGCTGCGCATCGCCGTGTCGACGGGCAGTCCCGGACGTGCGAGCCCGCCGGTACGAGGAGCTGTCGAACAGGCGGCCGACCTGCTCGCCCGGCTCGGCCACCGCATCGAGCCAGACACGGCGCCCGACGGCTGGTTCAGCGCCGAACTCGCCGACCACACGATTGTGGTGCGCACGGTCGGCATGGCAACCGAGCTCGCCGGGTGGGAAGAACGGCTGGGACGCCCGATGACATCCGACGATGTCGAGCCCGCCAACTGGTGGTCGGCGGAGCTGGGCGCATCGCTGCCTGCATCCGTGTATGTGCAAGCGCTCGTGGAGCTCGCTCGCTGGCGCCGGCGCGTCATGGCGTTCTGGAACGCCGATGCCCCCACCGGGACGAACACGCCAGAGGGCGACGGCTTCGACCTGCTGATGACCCCCGTGCTCGCGGACGTGACGCCGCCCCTCGGCTACCTGGCCGATCCGGCCGACGGTGCCCGACGGATCGCCGAGCTGGCCGCCTTCGTGAACCAGGCCAACGTCAGCGGGCAGCCGGCCATCTCGCTGCCGACTGCGGTCGACGCCGACGGGCTGCCGCTGGGTGTGCAGCTGCACGCGGCGCACGGAGGCGAGCGTCTCCTGCTCGCCGTTGCACAGCAGATCTCCAACGCCGACGGTTTCATCTCGCTGGGTGACCTGCCGCCGGAATCGCCGTGACGCGCGCGTCATGAATCCGTCAGACCGGGCCCTCGAACGGGCGGTGGAGCTGCTCGGCGAGCTGGATGTCGGCGTGCGCAGTGCCGTGGTCGTCACCGACACCGAGACCGCCCGAGCACACCGACGAATCATGATCGTGCGGGTCGCCGCATTCGCCCTCGGAGCCGGCTTGGCGATTGCGTGGGGCATCGGCTGGCTGGTGATCGTGGCGGCAGTAGTCGCGCATCAGCTCCTGTTCAACGTGCATCGCCTGCTGGCGGCCACCGACGACGGTCTCGTGCTGGCCGACATCAGCTTCCGTCGAGCGGTCGTCGTGGCTCGCTGGAGTTCGGGCAGCGATGCCACGCTGGTGCTGCGCACCGACAGCCCCCGGGTGGAGGTGTCCGTCGAGCCGTCTCTTGACGAGAGCGGTGTCGGCGAACCCTGGACGGGCCATGTGAACGGCACCGACCTCGACAGGTTCGAGGGCACGATTCGCGCCGCCGGCGGCGAACCCTTGCGCCGAACGGCGAGCGACTGAGCCGCCGGCGCGCAGCTACCACGCTCACCGACCCCAGAGTCGGACGGCGCGCAACCAGTACGGTGACGCGCCGTGAAACTGCTGCGCTACACCCTTGCCGGTGACGGTTCATCTCACGTCGGCATGGCATCCGCCGACGGCGTGGCCCAGCTCGACGGCATGGATGCAGGCGGCGGGCCGATCGCTTCCATCGGCCGCGCGATCGCTGCGGCGATGGTTGATCCGGCGGCACTCTCGGGGACACCTGTCTCGGTGGCCTGGGACGAGATCGCGTTTGCCGTGCCGGTCGATCCCGGTGCACGCATGCTGTGCGCAGGGGCCAACTACCACAAGAAACATCCCCTGGTCGGCAACGTGCAGCCCCCCGCGCAGCCCGTGTACTTCAACAAGCCGCCCGGCACGCTGGTGGCCCACGAGGAGGATCTCGTACGGCCGTCTGTGTCGATCCAGTTCGACTACGAAGTGGAGCTTGCAGTGATGATCGGCAGACCCGGGCGCCACATCGAGGTGTCTGACGCTCTCGACTACGTCGGCGGGTACTCGGTGCTGAACGACGGTTCGGTGCGCGACTGGCAACGCCACAGCGTGGCCGCCGGCAAGAACTTCTATCGCTCCGGCTCGATGGGCCCCTGGATCACGACCGCCGACGAGATCGCCGACCCCGCAGAGTTGGAGGTGATCTGCCGGGTGAACGGCGAGGAACGCCAGCGGGCCGGCGCCAGCGAGATGGTCTTCTCGGTTGCCGAGATCGTCTCTTACCTGTCAAGGGTGATGCCGCTCGAACCTGGCGATGTCATCGCCACGGGTTCGCCCGAGGGCACTGGCGGCTCGCACGACCCGCCGCGCTGGCTGGTTGCGGGCGACGAGATCGAATTCGAAGTTCCCGGCATCGGCGTCCTCCGCAACCGGGTGATCGACGAGCAACGGCATCGCCCGACGCAATCGAGCTGAGCGCCGGCTGAGAATCTCGACGGGCGACACCCACGACTGACCGCCCATCGGTACCTTGGGCCGGAGGTCCCGGTCGTCGCTCGCGGCGGCCACTGGCGACCGCAGGCTAAAGGCGGCGCCGGCCCCAAGAGGCTGAGCCGATAGGCGAAGCCGTGGCCCGAGCGGCCCGTGAGCGCAGCGAACAAGAGCGGAAAACGACAGGTGCGACAGCGAGAAGGTTCACAGCGGCAATCGCGCCCCACCACGGCACGCCCTGCCACGGGGCGCCGCAGCGTGGCGCGCCGTGCAGCTGCTGCGATCACATTCGCCCTCGTCATCAGTGTCGTGCCGCTCGCAGCCGGAGGCGCCCAGTCGCAGCCGTCCGACGCAGAAATGTCGCGGCTATGCGTACGGGTGGCGCGCACCAACGCCACACAAGCCGGCGCAACCAACGCCGATTTGCGAGAGCGCCGACAGCAGCTGGAGCAGGAACAGACGGCACTCGAGGTGGAACTCGAGGAAGAAGAGCGCACACGCGAGGAAGCTCAGGCTGCTTTGCTCGTCAAGGTCGGCCAAGTCGACCTCGCCACCGCCGACGTCAACGAGGTGCTGGAGACCTCCGATCAGCTCAAGGTGCTCGTCAACGAACAACGGGCCGATCTCGACCAGGCCGAACTCGAACTCGCCGCGGCCGAAGCCTCCGTCGAAGCCGGAATCCAGCGTGTCCTGACGCTCGATGCTCAGCACGCCGAATTGGGTGAACGGGTAGTGGAACTCATCGTGCAGACCTACGTCGGTCACGACGCCTCGGTGGAAGGTTCCTATGGTCTGGTGCGCACCGGGGACATCTACGACGCCGCCCGCATCCGAGTGCTGATTGGCGCTGCGCTGGGCGACCTCACGGTGACCGGCGATCAGCTGCGAGCCCTTGGAGTGGACGCTGAGCTCGCTGTGCGCGAATTCCAGCGAGCCGAAGAACTGCGCGACATCCGCCGTGAGGAGTCTGCACGGGCTCTTGAAGACCTCCTCGACGCCGTGGAACAGGAAGCGATCGTCCTCGAAGAACTGGAGAATCGGCTGGATCATCTGTTGGGTGAGCAACAGTGGCTCGAAGGGGTTGATGCCGACGCTGCAGCGGATGTCGCCGAGACGACCAGCCAGATCGCCGGCGCCATCAGCCAGCAGCAACGGATCACGACCGAACTCAAGCGCCGGAGTGATGAAGAAAGATGCCGTAAGTGGCAGGCAGAACAAGAGGCCAGACGGCGGCGGGAAGGCACTGCAGGACAGCCGACCAGCAACGACTTCGACCGCAGCGAACTCACCTGGGTCGGCGGATTCGTGGAGAATGGAATCCGAGTAGGCAGCATCCAAGTGCATGAGTCCATTGCCAACAACGTGAACGACCTGCTGGCACATGCCGCCCGTGACGGGATCGGGCTGTACGGCGGCGGCTACCGGAGTGCTGCTTCGCAGATCGCTCTCCGACGGGCGAACTGCGGGACAAGCGAGTGGGCGGTCTGGCAGCGGCCCTCCTACCAGTGCCGTCCGCCGACGGCTCGACCCGGGCGTTCAATGCACGAGCGCGGTCTCGCTGTCGACTTCGTCCACAATGGCCGGTCGGTCAACAGCCGCAGTTCGACAGCATTCAGATGGCTGAAGGCCAACGCTGCCACCTACGGCTTGTTCAACCTGCCGAGCGAGCCCTGGCACTGGTCCACCAACGGCAACTGAGGGGTTGGGCCGTTCGGGGGATGGTCGCCGCGCAGGCGAGTTCAGTCATAGGTGGCTTCGCGCTGCCAGCGACCTCCCTCGGCGGTGCCAAGACGTCAGAAAATCGCTGGCATCGGCACGGGCAGTGCCATAGGTTGCAGCTTTGCCTCGCCGCCGGGCCTCTACGGCGTGCCGACCATCACAGACCGCGGCCCGCTGGTCTTTGCTCTGCCCCTGAGCCGGACTGATCCGTGCAGTGGGCACCGCAAGCCCACCTCGCAGCCGCGCCTACACTCAAGGAGAAAGCTGTGGCTATTGACGAGATCGAACGGACCGCCTTGGTGAACCAGCTCATCACCACACTCGGCGAAGAACCAGCCGCCACGCTGATGAAGTGCGTCCTGCCCAACGGCGCCGACCACCTCGCCACCAAAGACGACCTCCGCGCGTGCGAGGAACGCATGCGCGCATATGTCGACAGAGCCATTGCGAGACAGACACGCACGATCATGCTGTCGATGTCCGGGATCATGGCGGCGTTCATGGCGGCATTCATGACGCCGCTGTACGCAGGCTTGCTCGGCTGACCAAGCTGACATCGCTCGACAGCGCGCACCGCTCCCTGTTGCTCAGTCGTAGGTGGCTTCGCGCTGCCAGCGACCGCTCTCAACGGCGCAGAGATGGGCGGTGCCGTCGTCGAGTACCAGTTGGAACCGTGCCTGACGGCGCGACTGTGTGCTCCACCAGCGTTCGTCCAGCGGCCATGGCCCTGCCCACGCTGCGATACGGCTGGTACGCCCATCGGCCCGGCGCAGCATGGCCGGGGGCGCGCTGGCCTGTGCCCTGCCGCTCACGCCCACCGGATCGCCGTTCGCATCGAGCACCACGAGCGGCTCGGGCTCGGCCAGCACCTCCGCAGGGGCCGGCGCGCCCAGCCGTCCTGGCCACGGGGGTGTATCCGATGCACCGGCCCCACGAGGACCGGCTGGGCCTGATGCGCCGATCCCACGAGGACCGGCTGTGCCGAACGGGAGGCGCTGCTCGAGATCGGCAAAGCGGCGGCCAGAGCCCAGGCGGCCAACGGTGACCCCGTCAAAGCCGACCAAGGTCTGAACTCGCTGCAGCGCTCGCTCAGCCCGCTCGTCCACCTCGGACTGACCGCCCCAGAAACCGAGCTGACGCCCTTCATCGAGAAGCGTCTCGACCGCCCGCAGCCGGATGAACGAGATGCCGCCGGTGGGACTGTTCTTGCCCTTGGCGCTGCGCCAGCCGTCGAGCTGCCAGCGCACACGGTCGACCAGATCGGGCGGGCTGAAGCGGAATCCGTGGCGCCACCGCCCGCTGCAGGTCTCACCGTGCTCGGTTTCGGCACTGATCTCCACGCACACCAGTGCCTGACCCTCCCGGGCCAACCGGGCGTCAAGCTGATCAGCCAGAGACTTCGCAGCAAAGGCCACCGTGTCGAGCCGATCCGCGGGCGGGTCGATCTCGGTTTCGACGCTGAGATCAGGATGAGCGGCGGCAGGCTGGCTCAGGCGAGGATCGCGCCCGCTGGCCAGTGCGTGCATCCACTCCCCTTGCGTGCCGAACCTGCCGACGAGGTCTCCCACGGACAGTGCCGCGAGGTCGCCCAGAGTGCGCAAGCCCAGCTGCCACAGCATGCGGAGCAGATCATCCGTCGTCCCATCGGCAGCACAGCCCGTCAGCAGGGAGCATTCCTCGGCCAGCGTCCCCAGTGGCAGCCCGCTCAGGAACTCTGCGCTGCTGCCAGGGGCCACCACCAGCACCGGCATTGACGGGGTTAGGGCCGACGCCGCCCTCCCAGCAAGGCCAGCGGCAAACAAGCCGTCGGCGATGCCGACGCTGACAGATGGTGCTGGGTCATACATGTCGCTGGCCAGCACTTCTGTGACGGTGCGATACGCCAGCTCCGCCAGCGCCTCGTCTCCGCCGTAGTAGCGCGACGGGCCTCGGGTGGCGACGACACAGCAACCGGGCGCCAGCACTTCGACTCTCGGCGTCAGGTCTTCCAGCGCAGTGACCACGGGGACGAAACAGCGGGCGTCGAGATCGAGGTCGTGCTCGGCCAGCTCCAAGACGGGACATTCAGTCTGAGCCTGGCGGCGACGCATTCCTGGGCGTATCCCCGCAGCAGCAGCCGCAGGCGTGACGGCGGTGATGCGCCCGGCGGAAACCACCGCCGCTGGTGTGGCCGGGTCGAACCCTGCTGCCACTGCAGACCAGTTCCCGACCTCCGCTGTCAGCATCCGCGGCGGGATACCGGCAGGTTCGTCCTGGCTAGCCAAGCCAGCCCGGTTGTCGTGGTTATCCCGCACGGCGCTGCAGGGGGACGACGGCATCGTCACCGCTTCCCGAGGCGTCGGTTATCGAGATGCCGTCCTGGGCAGATGCGGCCTGAGCAGGCCAGGAAACGGTGCTGATCGCACCGCGGACGGCGGTGATGTGCCCGTTGGCATCGGGCAGCCACAAGACGGCTCGTCGCGGCAGCGACGCTGCACCGCGGCCCGCAGCAACCACCTCGGCCCGGCGTTCCCGCAGCCGGCCGTGCCCGTGCCCGAGACCGGTCCACGCAGCACGTTCCACCGTCATGGTCACGTCTGGACTGAATGCGCCGGCTGTGTTCGATGCGCCGACCTCGATCACCACGGTTCCGCGCTCTCGCAAGCGGGTGCGCAGGCGCCGGCTATGGGCAGCCGCCAGCCGCACGCTCCCAGCCAGCAGGATCACGTCGACATTGCCGATCAGGGCGTTCAGCACTTCGGCTGCGGCGCTGCCGGGTTGGTCCACGAAGGCCCACCGGTCCAGCGATGCCCCCCGTTCCGCCACCGCCGAGACACCCATGCGCCCCAGCCCCACCGCGGTCACCCATCCGCCCGTACGCGAGACCTCCGCCGCAAGGGCGGTCGCCAGGGTCAGCGCTCCTGGGCCGTGGGCAGCCAGCACCGTCCCGGGGACAAGCCCCGGCTGGGTCAGCAGCGGTGCCAACTCGTCAGCGACGGGCAGCAGCCGTTTGCTGTGCCCGATGTCCGCAGCATGCGCTATGTCCAATGTGCCGGCCCCACGAGGGCCGGCTGTGTCCAATGCGCCGACCCCTCGAAGGCCGGCTGTGTCCAATGCGCCGACCCCACGAGGGCCGGCTGTGTCCAATGCGCCGGCAATACGACGCAGCTGCACTGCCATCGCGACAGGCTAGACGAACAATCGTCTCCACGAACGGTTGTTTATCGGCCGCCGCCGTGCATGTGCTTCCCCTGCAGCCTCCTGGACAGGGGTTGGGCCGGCTACTTCGTGCCGACCAGCAGGGTCGCGCCGACTGGACCCGCCATCTCGCTATGCAGCGTGCCGGCGGAAACCTCGCACCAGTCCCCCACTCCCATGACCCGGGTCTCGTCGGTGAGCCCCAGCCGGAACTCGCCCCTGGTCACCATCGCCATGGCAGAGAACTCGTGGCTGTGCAACTCGCCATTGGCGTGAGGCTCGAACTCGGCATTGCGCGGTTCGCCATAGCCCTGCGCTGCCAGCTCAGAACGGAACTCGTCTTCGGTCATGCAGAAACAGTAGCTAGCGCCGTGCTTGTCGCTACCGCTAGCGAGCTAGCGGTAGTGGGCGAACAGCTCTTCGATGAGTTCGGCGATGCCGTCGGAGGTGTGGCCCCGGGAGAGGTCGATGGTGGCCACGTTGCCGTACACGTGAATGTGGTCGACACCGCCCCGCTGGAACAGGCGCCACGCCAGCAGGTCGGCTGGATCCTCGGCGCTGGCGGCATCTTCGGCGCTGTTGTAGTAGCGATGGCCTGCCCCGGTCAGCGGGCGGTTGGTCTCGAACTGCACCGTGCCCACACGGACTGACGACGGTCGTTCTGCTACTCGAACGGGCTGACCCATGGCCGATGAGCGTAGCGACATATGTCGCTAGCTTGGGGCTGCTCGTATCCCGAATATTCCGCCTTTCTTGCACGAAACAGGAGCCCGACATGGCCGCTGCCGACACCGCTGAGATCACCGAGGAGCAGTTTGCTGCTGAGGCGCTGGAATTCTTAGAGGCCAACGCCAAGCGCAAAGCCGAGCGGCGCGAGTTCGTCTGGGGCGAGGGGCCCGACAACGCGGCGCTCTTCGAGGAGATCGACCGCGAGCGCGAGCGCGCCGAGCTGGAGGCATCCAAGGAGTGGCGGGCCGCCAAGTACGACGCCGGCTTCGGCTGGATCAGCGGGCCGACCGAGCTGGGCGGCGGCGGCATGCCTCGCAAGTTCGAGCGAGTCTGGGGCCAGCTCGAGAGCCAGTTCGACACGCCCGACGGCGGCTTCTTCGGCATCGGCCTGGGCATGGTGGCACCGACCATCCTGGCCCATGCCGAGCCCGAGGTGTCCGCCGATGTGCTGCCCCAGATGTACCGGGCCGACATCGTCGGCTGCCAGCTGTTCTCCGAGCCGGGCGCCGGGTCAGACCTGGCCAGCCTGCAGATGCGGGCCGAGCGCGACGGCGAGGAGTGGATCCTCAACGGTCAGAAGGTGTGGACGTCGGGTGCGCACTATTCCGACATCGGCGAGGTGATTGCCCGCTCCGATTTCGACCTGCCCAAGCACCAGGGCCTGACCGGGTTCCTCGTGGACATGAAGGCTCCCGGCGTGGAGGTGCGCCCGCTGCGGCAGATGACCGGCGGCGCCAACTTCAACGAGGTGTACTTCACCGACGTGCGCGTGCCCGACTCGCACCGCCTCGGCGAGGTGAATCAGGGCTGGGGCGTGGCGCTGACCACGCTCATGAACGAGCGGGCGGCGATCGGCGGCGGCTCGGGCGGCGGCACCGGCGGGGGCAGCTTCACCAAGCTGTCGGCCATGGCCGCCCACTACGGGATGGCCGACGACGCCTTGGCCCGCCAGAAGCTCGCCGAGATCTACACCCACGGCAAGGTGCTGGGCTGGTCGAACCAGCGCACGATGGATGCGCTGCGCGCCGGCAAGACTCCAGGCCCCGAGATGTCGCTGTCGAAGATGGGGCTGATCCGCCAGATGAACGCCACCTGCGAGTTCGTGGCCGACACCATCGGCCCGAAGCTGGTGGTCGACTCCGGCGAGTGGGGCACGTTCTCGTGGGCCGGCTACGTGCTGGGCTTCCCGGCGATGCGCATCGCCGGCGGCTCGGACGAGGTGATGCGCAACATCGTCGGCGAACGGGTGCTGGGCCTGCCCAAGGAGCCCGGCATCGACACCACCAGCCCCTTCCGGGAGCTGAAGGTCGGCACCCAGCGCGCCGAGTGAGCCGACCGGCATGAAGATCGGCTTGGCGCCGACCAACAGCGACTACGGACCGGCCACCGCCGACATGGCGGTCGAGGCCGAGCAGCGGGGCTACGACTCGCTGTGGGTGGGCGAGCACAGCCACATTCCGTCCAGTCGCGAGACGGTTCACCCCGACGGGGGCGAACTGCCCGAGTTCTACTGGCACATGCGCGATCCGTTCGTGTCGCTGGCAACGGCTGCGGCAGCGACGTCGAAGATCAAGCTGGCGATGGGTGTCTGCCTGGTGCTCGAGCACGAGATCCTGGATCTCGCCAAGAGCGTGGCGACGCTGGACGATGTCTCCGATGGGCGGCTGCTGTTCGGCGTCGGCGTGGGATGGAATCGCGAAGAGCTGGCGAACGTCTCCGACGTGCCGTGGGCGCTGCGCTACAACGCCATGCGCGAGACCGTCGCTGCGCTGCGACTGCTGTGGGCTGAGCACGAGGTCGAGTACTCGGGCGAGTTCGTGGACTTCGCGCCAGCCTGGGTGTACCCGAAGCCGGCTCAGCAGCCCGGGCCGCCGGTGCTGGTGGGCTGCCGAGGGCGCATCGGCATGCGCCACGTGGCCGAGTACGCCGACGGCTGGTGCCCCCTTGATGTCGGATTCCGCGACGTGCGAGTGGGCATCGAGCGGTTCCGGACTGCGGTGGAGGCAGCGGGCCGTGACCCCGATGCCATTCCGATCTCGATGTACTGCTATGTGAACCCTGACGCCGAGAAGCTGGAGCTGTACGGCAGCCTCGGCGCCGAACGGGTGGTCCTCGGCGCTCCCGACGGCGGCGATCGCTTGGCCCGCTTCCTGGACCGCTACCAACCTCTCGTCGACGCCTTCGCCGACTGAGGCCTCGCCGGCGATCAGGACGGCTCGCGGGCACCCGCGAACAGCGCTTCAGAGGCGAGTCGGGAGATCGGCGAGGGGGACGAGTTCGGCTCGGGGTGTCTCGATGTCGCCTTCGGGCAGCATGAAGCGCCAGAAGGCGATGCCGAAGGGGCGGCCTTCGGTGTCGAGCCAGTTCGGAACGCCGGGATCCGCGTGGGCGATGACGGCGGTGAAGCGGCCGTCATCGTCGGCAACCATCTGTGCACGGTTGAGCGAGATGGAGCGGTTCGCGTAGTCGAGCGATTGCAGGTGGCGGTTCCACAGGCTGATGTTGGCGTAGCGGCAGCTGGGCCACCGACCGCGGATCACCAGCGCCTCGTCAGGCCCGATCGCGAACGGCGCCAAGGCGTACGCAGCATCGAAGGCCGACAAGCCAAGGTCACCGGGCAAACCGGGCGGCGGGAACTCGTTGGGCACCAGCGACACCCATGAACGGGGCTCGCCCTGGGCCATCGGCACGCGATCCACCGTCAGCTCGCGGATCATTGCCGCCATGCGGCGGATGCCGGCGCTGACCGAGTCGTCGGATGGCCGGGGCGGGGGCGTGCCGTCAATGACCTCGATGTCCATTTCCGGGATCCGGGCGGGGTTCGTCGCTGCGTGCGTGGTGTCCTCGAAGTAGTGGCGACTGATGATCGCCCCCTCTTCGGGCGGCAGCTCCAGCCAGTTGCGCTGGCGGGGCTCGCCGCCGACGATGATCTCGAACCGGCCATCGGCGTCGACATCGAGGGTCGTGTCGTTGAGCACGCTGAGCACCTGGTTGTCCATCGAGCCCCATCCGACGCTGGACTCGACGGTGATCGACAGGTAGATCGCGTGCTTGGTCTCGCCGGTCACGCGGTACGCATAGTCGGCCGACACCGGGGCCTCGAAGTAGATGGTGTCGGGGTTGTCGCCCAGCAGCTTGCGGCTCGGCGTCACCAAGCGCCGGAACCGAGGAGCGGACGGGTCGCGCTCGAACAGCCCCGCCAGTCCCCACTGCAGGTAGTGCATGAGGGCGCGGTGCGCTTCGACGGCGTCGTCGGCGGTGTACAGGTTCCACTCGGGCGACACCCAGCGCTCGTCGGCGTCACGCAGCGTCTCGAGCAGCTCAGCGAGCGCCCGGCGGGACTCAGTCTCGGGAAGCGGGTCCATGGCTGTGGTCGGCTCAGCCCTCGGGGGGCAGGTTGAAGCGCTCGATGTACTGGGCCGTGGCGTCACGTATGCCTTCGGCGGTCATTCCCCAGTCTTCGGGCTGGTAGCGGTGGACGCCGTACTTGCCCTTGGGCTTGTGGTCCAGGTAGTCCCGCACTGCGGCGGCGTAGGCATCGGTCATCGACAGGCCCATCTGTTCGAGGGCGGGGCCCAGCGCCCCGATGGGGTCACTCACCAGCTGCGTGTAGCTCACGTCCACGAAGCGCTCGTCCGGCACGACGCCGTTTGCTCGCAGGTTCACCGAGTCATTGAGGGCGAAGGCGAAGGCATCGTGCACGAACTGGGCATTGCCGACGGCGTCCACATCGGCGAAGCGCATCCAGTGGATCATGGCCGTGATGCTGGCGGTGGAGGCCATGGTGCGGGCCGGGTCCCGGTGGGTCTGGATCACCCAGGCGTCGTTGAACTCCGCGAACAGATCGGGCAGCACGAAGAGATGGCCGGGCGTCTTGAGCACCCATTGCGTGGGGCCCGCGCCGTGCTGGAGCACCTGCAGGATCTGCCGCTCGTAGCTGTAGTTGACCGCCAGGTCGGGAATCCACGCTGTCAGCGGGGCGATCATGCTCCAGTGGAAGCCGGCGAAGCTGCCGGTGGTGAGGGTGATGCACTCCACGGGCAGGTCGGCCCGGAACTCGTGCATGGCCAGGAACTCGGGCTGGATGTCGGCCCAGAACTCCTGCTCGCACTGCCCCGTCTCCAGCGGGTCCGCGAGGCCGGCTTCGGGCAGCGGCACCGGGTGGAGCGCCTCGGCGCCGATCGGGGCTCGCAGGTCGGGATGCAGCCCCAGCAGCTCGAACAGGATCGAGGTGCCCGAGCGGGCCGGGCCGGCGATCATCAGCGGGGCGCGCACGGGCTCGGCGGTGATCTGCGGCGTCGCGTCGATGGCCGCGGTGAGCAGCAGCCGGGTGCGCAGCGAGCGCAGCAGCTCCTGCTTGGTCATCAGCCGGCCGAGCACGTGCATAGGCGAGCCGTCCAGGTCGGCGGTCAGCGACTCGAAGCGCTGCTGCCAGTCGGGGTCGCCCAGGTCGCCGGCAGGCATGCCGCCGAGCGAGGCCGTGGCCAGCTTCAGCATCTCACCGGCGTCAATGGGCACCAAGTCCTGGGGGCGCCCGCCGATCGAGTCGCCCATGAGGATGATGCGCCGCACCCAGTCAGGCCGGGTGTACCGCTCGGGCATGGACGGAAGTGAATGGGTGTCATGAGCCATACGGCCGGTCAACGTACCAGCACCCCGCTTAGCGAGTCAGCAGGAAAACCGTTGGAATGGCTCGGTCTGCGCTCGTTACGGTGCCAGCGTGGTTGTTCCGAGACCCCATCTGCCAGCGTCGCCGAGTCTGGGACATATGCCATACCATATGGTCATGGCTCGACGCGAAGTGCTCGTTCAACTCGACGACAAACTCATCGAACGCCTCGCGGAGATCGCCACCGCTGAGGGAACAAGCAGATCGGCACTGCTCCGCCGAGGCGCACGCGCGGTCATTGATGCAGCAGACCTGGCCACCGCCGATGCCGAACTAGTCGCTGCATACCGTCGCGAGCCCCAGGATCCGGCACTTGTCGAGGCAGCGACGCGTCTGGCGGCCGAGACAGCGCCCCCGTGGTAGCCCGCAACGAGATCTACTGGGGCGATCTGGGAGAGCCAAGCGGCCGACGACCCGTCGTCGTGCTGTCAAGAGACGCCGCGGCCTCTGTGCTGACGGCAGTTGTGTGCGCTCCCATCACACGCACGATGCGAGGCATCCGCTCAGAAGTGGAGGTCGGCACAGACGAAGGACTGCCGCAGCCAAGCGCGATCAGCTGCGACAGCCTCCTCACCGTGCCGATCACCCGCCTCGACGCCAACCCGGTCGGCCAGCTCGACACAGTCAAGCGAGCCCAGCTCGACCAAGCCCTCCGCTACTCCCTCGACATCGCCTACTGAGACGGCGAACCGGGGAGCGATATTGGCTCGATTGTTGTCACACCGGTTGGGTACCTTCCGCGCGGTGCACGAATCACGCCGACATCTGCAGCAGATCAGAACTCGATGAGCTCGTCGTTCTCGTCCAAGAGGGCTCGGCGGCTGCTCCGCAAGCTGACAGGCGATTCGGAGGCGGCTTTTCGAGACGACCAACTTGAGGTGATCCAGCAGTTGGTTGACAACCGGGGCCGTGTCCTGCTGGTGCAGCGAACCGGTTGGGGCAAGAGCGCCGTCTACTTCATCGCGACCAAGATGCTGCGAGACGCAGGGCTCGGCCCCACGCTGCTTGTCTCACCGTTGCTCGCCCTCATGCGGAATCAAATCGAGGCGGCAGAGAGGATGGGCGTCCACGCAGTCACCATCAACAGCTCGAACAGGACCGAGTGGGAATTGGTCATCCATCAGATCGAGGAAGACGAAGTTGACATCGTCCTGATTTCGCCAGAGCGACTGGCGAATCAGGAGTTCCGTAGCGATGTGCTGCCGGTAATCGGAAGTCGCTGCGGCCTGCTGGTCATCGACGAAGCCCACTGCATCTCCGATTGGGGCCATGACTTTCGACCCGACTACCGCCGGTTGGTCCGGGTCCTGGACTTGCTGCCCAGTGGGGTGCCGGTGCTGTGCTGCACGGCAACGGCCAACGATCGAGTCATCGCCGACGTAACGGCCCAGCTTGGGTCACAGTTCGAGGCCGTACGTGGCCCTCTCGGTCGCGAAGGGCTCCGGTTGCATGCGCTCACGATTCTCTCGCCGCCAGAACGACTGATCTGGCTCGCAGCCACATTGAACGAACTACCGGGCACTGGGATCGTCTATTGCTCCACGGTGCGCGACACCGAACGAGTTGCGGGCTGGCTCGTTTCGCAGGGAATGGAGGCAGTCGCCTACAGCGGTGCGACCGATGCTCAGACTCGACCAGGAATAGAGCAGTCGCTGCTGAGCAATTCCGTGAAGGCGATTGTCGCGACATCCGCGTTAGGCATGGGATTCGACAAACCCGACCTGTCGTTTGTCATCCACTACCAGTCGACTGGTTCTGCAATTGCCTACTACCAGCAGGTCGGCCGTGCGGGACGGGGGTTGAGCGATTCGTGGGGCATCCTGCTCCGCGGCAGCGAAGATGCCGACATTCAGGATTACTTCATCGCTGCCGCGTTCCCCGAACCGTCGCAGGCTCAGCAGGTAGTCGCCCTCTTGGACAGCGATCACGAGTTGATGACGACAGACCTGCTGCTTCAGGAAACCAACGTGAGGCCCGGACGGCTCGAGAGCCTCCTGAAGAACCTGGAGGTGGACGGCGCCATAGAGCGCGTGGGAAGGGAATGGCGGCGAACTCTGCAGACATGGACCTTCGACCATGACCGCGTCGATGCTGTCACGTCACTTCGGCGCTCGGAACTCGAACAGCTCTACGAGTACATCGACACCGATCAATGCCGTATGCAGTTCCTCAGGCGTTGCCTCGACGATCCAGTCAGTGAGCCTTGCGGCATATGCGACAACTGCACTGGAGTCACGCTTGAGAAGGTCTTCGAGCCCGATCAGATCCAGGAAGCCGTCGAGTTCATGCGCAGCTCAAGCATGGTCATTGAACCGCGCAAGCAGTGGCCGGACCGCAAGTCCATTCCGGCGGCGGCCCGTCTGGAGGAGGGACGGGTGCTGTCCAGATGGGGCGATGGCGGCTGGGGCAGCATGGTGCGCAAGGGCAAGCAGTCAGACGGGAGATTCCGGAATCGCCTGGTGAAGGCTTCCGTCGCCCTCATTCGTGAGCGGTGGCAGCCTGACCCCGATCCGGCATGGGTGACGTTCGTGCCGTCCCGCCGCCATCCGCAGCTGGTCGCAGACTTCGCCAGACGCCTCGCCGAGGCACTGGAGTTGCCGTGTCAGGATGTTGTACGCCAGATCCGCGACTCACGGCCGCAAAAGTCGATGCAAAACAGTCACCAGCAGTACCGCAACGTTGCAGGAACCTTCAGCGTCGACATCCCCGTCCCCGCTGGGTCTGTGCTCCTCGTCGACGACGTCGTCGACTCACGGTGGACGCTGACAGCCGTCGGCCAGATGCTGCGAGAAGCTGGATCAGGCCCGGTCGTCCCATTCGCGCTTGCCGACGCTTCGGAGAGGTCGATCTCGTGAGACGCAGTGACGATGCGCTCGCGACACTGGCCCTCGTTAGTCGGTTGTCCGTTGGCGACGCACGGCCGTTGAAGGCATCGGAGTATTGGAAACTGAGTGCGATCCTCGAAGCTGGTCCGAGCAGCTTGCTGGGAAAGAGCGCTGCTGATCTGGCGATTGACTCTGGAATCGCAAACTCGCTTGCGGACCGCGTGGCTGTTCTGGTGGATCGGGCGACGGCTCTCGCCTTCGAGCTCGAACGACTGGAACACTCCGGTGTCCAGACGCTCACTCCGTTCGACGAGCACTATCCGAAGAACTGGACGCGACGACTCGGACCCAAGGCCCCTCCCCTGTTGTACGTAGCGGGGCCGGTCGAGCTCATGGACGCCGCAGGGTTCGGGGTAGTGGGCAGCCGAGACGTGAGCCCGTCGGGGGCTGAGGTCGCAATCGCAGCGGCCAGGTGCGCCTCTCGGCACAGCATTCCATTGGTGTCAGGCGGAGCCCGGGGAGTGGATCAACTCGCCATGAATTCGGCGTTCGACTCGGGCGGAGCAGTCATCGGGCTGCTGGCAGATTCCCTCTCCCGCAAGCTCGCCAAGAGCGATGTCCGGGCAGCGATCCACAGTGGAGTAGCGCTCATGTGCACTCCCTACAACCCCGACGCCGGTTTCAGCGCCGGCAACGCCATGGGTCGAAACAAGCTCATCTATGCACAATCGACGCTCACGCTCGTGGTCGCAACTGACGAGGGCAAGGGCGGCACCTGGTCCGGCGCCACCGAGGCGCTCGACCACAAGTTCGGTCGGGTCGCCGTGTGGCGAGGACCGGGCGAGGGACCAGGCAACGAGGGTCTTGAACGACGCGGCGCTGTACCCATCTCGGACCTCGAAGACCTAGGGAACCTCCTCGACGACGGCGATGCCGATACGACCCCCGACACATCTCCGCTCGTTTCCGAAGCCGAGCAGGGTGTCCTCTTCGACGCCGCTGTTTCCAGCTGAGTCGTCCACATGAGCCAGCATCCGGCCTTGGTGCGCTGACTGGGGTGTCGCTGCCAACCCGCCGACTCCTTGCCGGGCGACTTGCCGCCGTGCCCGTCACGCTGCCCGCGTCAAGGGACATCTGAGGGCCACGTCCGCGAGCGGAGATAGCTTCACGTCATGAGCCAATCGGAACTGCCGCGATATGACGAGTTCATGCTTCCCGTCCTTGAGGCGCTCAGAGAACTCGGCGGCTCAGCGCGTCGAGACGAAGTCATTGCATCGGTGGCTGACCGTGAAGGTCTCACGGATGAACAACTTGAGGCTCGCTACGAAACCACAGGCGTCTCCGTCGCGGCTGACCGGATCGGATGGGCGCTGAGCTATCTGAAGAAGATCGGGGCGGTCGACAATTCCAGCCGCGGAGTCTGGGCAATCACAGAAACCGGCCAGAGAATCGAGACTCAGTCGGAAATCGAAGTACAGCTGCGCGCCGTTCGAGCCGAGCTTGCGGCCCGCGCAGCGCAGCGAAAGCTCAGCGAGCAGACGGACACGGACGGCAAGGACGAACTCGACTTCGGCGAGGAGTCAGATCCAGACACTGAATGGCGATCGACCCTGCTGCAGCGATTGTTGGAGATGTCCCCTGCTGCGTTCGAGCGCCTGACCCAGCGGCTGCTACGTGAAGCCGGATTTCGAGAGGTCGAAGTCCTTGGGCGAAGTGGCGACGGCGGACTTGACGGGGTCGGCGTCTACCGACTGTCGCTCGTTTCGTTCCCGATCTACTTCCAGTGCAAGCGTTACACCGGCTCAGTCCCGTCGAGTGCCGTCCGGGATTTCCGAGGAGCCATGGCTGGCCGCGGCGAGAAGGGTCTCCTGGTGACCACAGGCACCTTCACTCGCGGCGCCCGCGATGAAGCGAGCCGGGACGGCGCCCCACCGGTCCAGCTCATCGACGGCGAAGACCTCTGCGACCTGCTCCAGGAATACAAGCTCGGCGTTGCCACCCGCATTCGCACGATAGAGGACATCGAAGTTGACACGTCCTGGTTTGAGCAGTTCGAACCCGCATAGAAATCTCGGCGACGTTGGGCGGTCAGGTCAGATCTGCCGGGTTTATCGGTGACTGATACCTATACAGCTCACCGTTCTCTAGTGGAGCCGTCTCGAGCTCAAACGTTGTATCGAAGAGCCGCTGCACACCTGCGGCATCTTCTTCAATCGCGCGAAGACGCTGTCGGGCCTCACTCTGCATCTGAGGAAATTCCTTTGCGGCACTATTGTAGATGTGCCTCATAATCTTGTCGCCTGTAGGATCAGAAGTTGCGAAGATCATGTAGTAGATCGAAACCCCTCGGAGGTTCTTGAGTTCGAGTGGATGGGTCCATCGGTAGCCGAGAGTGTTCTCGAGCCGCCATCGCATTAGGTTCACGTAGCCTTCTCGCGCTTCTCCTCCACTGATATTTCCTTCGAGACGACTCCTATAGATTCTCAACCAATCTTCAGTTCCGAAGATGCCCGATATCGCAATAGCATCTTCATCGCGAAGTGAACCCCCAGCAACCGGCAGAAGTCGAGTGAACATTTGGGGAGAGAACAGCAGGAAGAGTTCGCATTTCTTGCCGCGAGTTCGGAACGCAGCCAATTCTTCTAGCATCGTCCATTTGGCCTCAAGTCCATTCGGATCAATGTATGCAAAACTCGGGGCCCATGCACTATGTCGGAGATTCCGCAGCGCTTCAGAAATCTTGGCGTTGCAGTCGCCACCGTATACACCGACGTCCCGATCAGGATAATTCGTCGCGAGCCACCTTCGAAGCGACTCCGCGCTCTCTTCTAGCTCAAAGAATCGAAGTCGAGTGAATCGAGGATTATCGACGTTCAGCGCAATCTGTGCTGAACTCTCGATGTATTCGCCCGTGACTCGATCGGTGTTTTGGGTTCCGCCTGCAAAGAGATCAAGATAGATGCGTTCACTTGCCCTCTTGGTTGCCGTCGCATAAGCCGTCAGGTATTTCCGAAGTACGTCTAGCTTACTGCGAGTCCAAAAGCCCCAGCTTCGGGGGCGTTCACCGTTTTGCACCGGCTTATGCAATCGAGAGACTCACGGCGATGTCACGCGCCGATTTTGAATCGCGCGAAACAACGGGGATCGAGCTCGAGCTAGTCACCGCTGGCATCTCGTCGTGGAAGCGTCCTCTGAGTTCGCGACCCTTGGCCTTTGGGGTACGACCACCCCACTGCTTGAAGAAGAACGCCACATCTGCACAAGCGCACTGGTCTCTGAGGTCCAACACCCATTCCTCTTCAATCCGTCGAGCACGCGGACCACTCTCGCCGCCGGCGATGAGCCAGTGGATCCCGGTCAGGTCGAGGCGAGGCAACGCTTCCAAGAGCGGTTCGGCGCTGATGAATCGAATCGCGGCATTGACCGAACGCAGGTGATCGATGCGGAAGGCGTAGCGAGGCGTCTCGACGGTGACTCCCATCCACACGTTGGGAGGCCAATCGAGCTTGTCGGCGACGGTCGCAAGCCGCTTCGAGCGTTTCGTGAGCACCTGATAGGTGTGCTGGGGCGTGTCGGCCATCACCGCGAACACTTTCTCGATGAAGTCCAGCGGTACCTCAGGATGGAAGAGATCGCTCATCGAGTTGACGAAGATCAACCGGGGTTTGCGCCAGCTCCGAGGGCGATCCAGCAGGTCGTAGTGCAGTGTCAGCCCGAATCCCGGGCCGCTCAGGTCGGGGTCGCCATCTCGCTGGTAGCGCTGATTGCCCATCGCCTTCAGACGCTTGGCCAACGTCAGCGCGTAGCAGTTGTCGCAGCCGACCGATGTTCGATCGCATCCGGTGGTCGGGTTCCATGTTGCCTCGGTCCACTCGATGCCGGTGCGGTCACTCACGATTCCCTCCCTTCGGCAGATGGACGGTCGGACGATTAGTCGACCTGCGTGTCGCTCGGGGCAGCGACTCGTCGGCAAGTGCACGAACTCCAGCGTGCACCAGGGGTGTTACAAGAATCCCTGACGAGAGTACGCGGGTTCCACTGCCGACGACAGGGCCACGCCATCCGACGGATGCCACGCGACTCGCGACCAGTGGCGGCTCACTCGGCTTCGGCAGTACGCGTCAGGCTCTCGGCGAGGGCTTGGATCTCTGCGAGGGCGGCTTCGAGGTCTTCTGCTATCTCGGCGGCGAGGACGTCGGGGGGTGGCAGGTTGTCGGCGTCTTCGAGGCTCTCGTCTCTCAGCCAGAGCAGGTCGAGGCTGGCTTTGTCGCGGGCGATCAACTGCTCGTAGGTGTAGCGCTTGAACCGTTCGGACTCGCGGCGCTTGTGGCGGGCGTCGGTTCGGTAGTTGGCGACGAAGTCGTCCAGGTCGGCTCTGGTGAGCGGGTTCTGCTTGAGTGTGAAGTGCTTGTTGGTGCGCAGGTCGTACACCCACAGCTCACGGGTCCACGGGTCCTCGGCGCCTTCGCGACGCCGGAAGAACAGCACATTGGCTTTCACTCCTTGGGCGTAGAAGATCCCCGTCGGCAGCCGCAGCAGCGTGTGGACCTCGCAGTCGTGCAGCAGCCGGCGGCGGATCGTCTCGCCCGCCCCGGCCTCGAACAGCACGTTGTCGGGCACCACCACTGCAGCGTCGCCGTCGATCTTTAGCAGGCTCACGACGTGCTGGACGAAGTTGAGCTGCTTGTTGCGAGTCGTCGCCCAGAAGTCCTCCCGCTCGTAGCTGTCCGACGCCGACCGGCCGAACGGCGGGTTGGTCAGCACCATGTCGAACGGCCTGCCCGGCGAGTCCCGCAAGGCGTCGTCCACCACGATCGGCGAGTCCGACTCCGGGCTCTCGATCCCGTGCAGCAACATGTTCATCGCACACAGACGGGCAGGCAGATCAGCGATCTCCCAACCGGTGAACGCACCCGACCGCAAGTGCTCGGCCTGATCGGGCTCCAACGGCGAGTGCCGCTCAACGATCGACCGGTACGCACCCAAGAAGAAACCGCCGGTGCCGCACGCCGGATCGCAAATGCGGTCGCCGGACTCGGGCCGCATCACATCGACGATGGCGTCGATGAGCGCCCGAGGCGTGAAGTACTGACCCGCACCACGCGCACCTTCCTGCGCAGTCTTCTCGATCAGACCCTCGTACGCGTCGCCCTTGAGATCAGCGTCATAGCTCATCCACTCGTGCTGATCGATGAACTCCTTGATGAGCTGCTCCAGCTTCGCCGGCGTCTGAATGCGGTTCCGCGCCTTGTGGAACACCACGCCCAGCATGTCCCCGCCGGTGCCCAGCGCGGCCAGAGCATCGCTGTAGTGGTCTTCGAGCTCCCTACCCGAACGGCTCAACAGTGACTGCCAATCGTGCTCGACCGGCACGATCCGGTCGCCTCCCAGCAACACATACTGCTCATCAGCCATCTTCAAGAACAGCAAGTACGTCAGCTGCTCCAAGTAGTCGCCGTAGGACAAGCCGTCATCGCGCAGCACATCGCAGAAGTCCCACAGCTTGCGCACCATCGCCTTCGGATCGTCTGCGGGCACAGGTCAGCGCTCGGATTACTGATCAACGGCCGCAGACCGCGGCTGGCCTGAGATTGCGGCGTCTGGCAGAGACACGGCGACGATCTCAAGTTCGGTTATGCCGTCAAAGTCGCGAGGATTGGCGGTGTACAGGGGCAAGCCGTTGGCAATGGCTGTGGCTGCGATCAAGGCGTCGTAGGCACGCGCTGCGGACTTGCGGCCTGCTGCCCGCAGATTGGATGCAACTCGGCCGAAAGCTCGGGCCGCCGCGTCGTCGAACGGCAGGGGATCAAAATCGGCCTCAGCTTGCTGCAGATGGGCCTGGCGGCGGCTGCGTTCGGTCTCGTCAGAAGTCGCGAGCGGTCCGACAGCAAGCTCGGCCAGCGTGATGGTGGTGATGGACGGTTCCGCAGGCAGCGCATCGATGTCGACAATCCGCGGCAACCCGATGACTGTATTCGTGTCGAGCACACCACGCTGGTGTGAGGCACTCACAAGCTCGGGTCCAACACGTCGTCGATGTCAGCGCGAAGCCGATCAGGGTCGACGAGCGGCAGACGTCGCCAACGCTCAAGCAAAGTCGGGGCATCCAGCGGCCGACGGGGCAAGGGACGCAACTCCGCCACCGGGCGACCGGACCTCGTCACCGTGAGCCGTTCACCCGCCTGCACACGATCCACGACATCGCCCCCGTGGTTGCGAAGCTGCCGGATGGTCACCTCGTCCATCGACTCAATGTATCACACGTGAGACAACGCCGCTCAGCCGATGCTCGCCCGAGGTATTGAGCATCGGCGTTCCCCTCGCGCCCTACCGGGCAGCCGTGTCTATCAGATTCTCGTATGCGTCATCCTTGCGCTCCGCGTCGTAGCTCATCCAGGGATACTGGTCGATGAATTCCCCGATGAGCTGCACTAGGTGACCGCACAAAGCAAACCGTCGTCGCCCAACGCATCGCAGAAACCCCTTAGCCTCGGCACCATCGCCCCGGTTCCTGAGCGGGCACCGGTTCACGTTGCGTCACAAGGCTGGACCGCGAAACTGTCGCACCTCACTGGTATCGTGTCCCGCCCGGAGCCAACACGTTTAGGTAGTTCAGCTCAAGCGCCCAACGGCCTAACAAATCGGCTTCGAACTGCGTCGCACACCGGTCTACGCTGGAATCGTGACGGATGACGAGCTCTACCGTCTGTTCGGCAAGACCCCCACGAGGATGATGCCTACCCGTGCCCGTCACGCCAAGGAAACGGCTTAACATGCCCTTCAAGACATACCAGTCGCGCATTGACGTTCCGAACGATCCAGAACAGTTATTCAGAGACCTTCCTCGCGGGACAGGTGACATCTCAGCTCTCTGGACCCACCAGAGTGACATCATACGTACCTATGTAGAGCAGCATGCGAACACACCAGATATCGCGCTTGAGTTGCCTACCGGTACCGGCAAGACGCTCCCCGGACTTCTTATCGCGGAGTGGGTAAGGCTCCGCGACCAGTGCCATGTCATATACGCGTGCCCGACCCAGCAACTCGCGCGTCAGACGGCATCGGCTGCACAGAAAGCCGCCCTCTCGGTTTCCCTGCTCATCGGGCGCAACCAAGATTGGCCTGTGCAAGACAGGACAGCATTCGCTGCTGCCGAGCGCGTTGCCGTCACCACTTACAGCTCTATTTTCAATAGCAGTCCCAAACTGGAATCTGCGCAACTAGTTATCTTTGATGACGCTCATGCAGCTGAACAATATGTGGCTGAGGCATATAGCATCCGGATAACGCAAACTGGAGCACCTGAAGAATATACGAATTCGCTAAACGCAATCGCGCCAGGCCTTGATGGCCTATATCTACAGCAACTGAGGGGTGATAGCGGCAAGTCTGCCTTGGGATCCTCTCCGCGACTGGTGCTCCCTGGGCAGGATGATGACATTCTGAGGAATCTGGATAGAGCATTGGCTGCAACCTCTGATTCGGATATCGAGTTTCGATTTCGGATGATCCGACGAGGCCTCGCTAGCTGCTTGGTTTTTGTTGAACCCGACTCAATCTATATTCGCCCGCTCCTGCCACCCACTCACGAGAACCGTATTTTCCGCGACGCTCGACAGCGCATATATCTCTCCGCCACGTTAGGGCGCGGCGGAGAACTGGAGCGGGCGTTTGGTCGAGCTCAGATCCAGAGACTGCCATTACCAAGCTCCTCACAAGAACCTCGAGCAGGTCGACGCTTCTTCCTGTTTCCCGCACTGGTTGAAGATGCAACTCCGAACGAAACGGTCGAAGCGATCGCCCAAAGAGTAGGCAAGGCACTCATCTTGACTCCTGATGCGCAATCGGCGCGAGGACTATCGACAAAGCTAGCAGGCGAGCGCTGGCCGACCTTTGACAATCAAAACATAGATACCTCTCTAAGTCAGTTTGCTGCGGCTAACACCGGCGTGTGTGGCCTTGCCAATCGATATGACGGAATTGACCTTCCAGGTGACGCCTGCAGGTTGGTGATCCTTCATGGATTGCCCGACGCACTGTCCCCAATGGAGCGCTTTCTGAATGACAGGGCACGGGCCGGATCAACATCGGCAGAGAGAATACGTACACGAGTTATTCAAGGCACAGGACGATGTACTCGCAATCCAGACGACACGGCGATTGTCGCTGTATGTGGCCCTGATCTGACCAACTACCTCTCAAGGCCTGATACGCGGAATGCACTCAGGCCCGAACTCCAGGCAGAGATCGACTTCGGACGCGAGCATAGTGCATTGCCGCTAGAGCAACTGTTACAGCTTGTCCAAGCGTTTCTAGATCCAGATCGCGCAGCATTTCGAGGGGGCGAAACTTACATCGCTTCCCGAAGGCGAGATGTCACGGTGAAGGCTCCCGAGGGCAGTGAGATCTTGGCCCAATCGGCGAACATCGAAGTAGCCGCCTGCGCGGAAGCTTGGTCCGGTCGATGGAGTGAGGCTGGCCAAGAACTCTACGAAGCCGCCGCGATACTAGGCCAAGGAGGAGAATCTACTCGCGGATATAGAGCGTTCTTGCTCCACCTATCAGGAACCTGGAAATATCGAGCCGGTGTCGAGCGTTCGTCTGCTGAACTTCAATCGATGGGTCTTTCCCTAACTGATCAAGCTATCGAAGCGGCACGTCCATCGCACTGGCCCAGAGAAATGAAACCTCTTGCATCTGAGCAATACCCGACGGCGGATAACGTAGACCGAGTAGGAGCACAACGTCTTGGCGACAGGTTGAGGACACGAGGGAAATCAAAGGTGCGAGATCAAGTAAGCGAAATGCTGGAGAATCTCGATCAGCCTCAAGCTCGACCATATGAACTAGCCCTTCGGCATCTTGGGGAAATGATTGGAGCTGAGGCATGGAAGCCAAAGGAAGGCGGCAGATGCGACTCCATATGGCGATGGGATGACGAACTCTGGATTGTCGTTGAAGCCAAGAGCGACCAAGGTGCCGATGGATTGATTTCTCGAAAAGATCTCCGACAAATCGGAGATCAATTGGAAACTCTTCGCCACGATCTAGACGCTAGTGAGATACCTGAATCGAGCGTCGCCCTCTTGGTAACCCCCCGCCAAGTGTTAGCTCCCGATGCAATTGGCTCTGCAGGTCCCCATGTCTTTCTCACGACTCCTGAGGACATCCTCGCGATTGCCAACTCGATCAGGCTCGCGCTAGATGAATTGATTGAACGCGGCAATCTAAAGGAAGCTAGCAAGGTCCGTCGAAGAGTTGTCGAAACCTATCGCCGGCATGGCGTTCTCCCATCTCAGTTATTGGACCGTCTAACGAAGAGGCCGGCAGGCGATCCGCTCAGGCGCTAGAATTCTGCGCCGAGACTGTTTCTCCGAGAGTGCCAACTGCCGGGGTGCTTGGAGACAAGTGTCTGCGAGACAGACCACAATACGGATGTATGGATGCGAATCCGAAGCTAGCTCACACTGGCTTTCGAACGGTAAGGTGGCCCTTGAAAGCCTGTGAGAGGATCGATGTCCGAAGGCCGCGCGATCTGACTTGGCATAAAGCCAATGTGTTTGCGACTGAAGCGACTGCTGCTCCGGCTTCCTCGACGACCTGCACCAGTCGAAGCTGGGTGTCGAGAGATGGGACTGGCAGTTCGACACGGCCGATGATCGACTGGTTGATCTTGTAGATGCCAGCGGTCGTCCGCGCCTGCGACTCAAGTTGGCGCCTCACAGCGCGCCCGTTCCATACCAGGCCTAGGAACTTCGGATTCAACCTCGATTTATCGACTCTGGCACGAATCATCGTGTCGGGATACGCGACCTGTGGTACTTCCGCCTGTACAAGCCCACCGCGGCCAACAAGTTTGAGGGAACCGTTACCGCGCGAGATAAGGAAGTCACCTGGCGAGATCGCGAAGCGGATTGGGTCTGTATCGCCGAAGTCGCCGAACTTGACCTCGCCCGGGTCAATCGACCCGTCCTTGATTGCCGTGAGCCGCAGCACTGGATGGCCGTCGCCCGCTGCCGTGGGCACGGAACGGCCATTTGCCAGTCGCTCCGTCAGGAAGTCACTCAGCGGCTGACTGCTCGTATCCGTAGACCGAAGCTGCTCATCAAAAAAGCACTCGAGGAGCCGTGCCGTTCGCGGGGCAGCCGAGGCCAACCCGGCCTCGATGGCGTCCAGGCGCGAGAAATGCTGCTCGAGGACAGCGACGACGCGCCGCCGTTCGCTTAGAGGCGGCACCGGCACTAGCTGCTTGAGAATCGGCCCCGACTTGGCGCGTGTGTGCGAACCAGTCGCTCCCTCAACGGCCAGCTTGATCCACTCGCGGAACGCAGGAGCCGACAGGTAATGGCTCAGGTACTCGGCCATTTGCGGTTCGTGCAGTCGTATAGCCAGATACTCCGTCGATGCGACTTGCGGTCGACCGTAGCTGGGGCCGACTGTCCAGACGCGATTGATGCGGGGATTGATCTTGCAGAGAAGCACATCGTGCTCCGCGACCGAGCGTTTGCCACTCCCAATCTCTTCACCGTCGACCTGCTCAGGTTGACCCGAAGGGAACGCAGGCACGCTGTAGAGGTCGTAGATGGTCCCTGGCTCCGGAGAGACTTGGCCTCGGACTTCGGTTCCGAGATCACCAAGGCGCTCCAGCTCCCAGCCTGGAGGCAGGTCTGGCGTCACGCGGCGAGAGCCGCCGTGAGCTCGTCGAGGAGGGCGTCGAGTTTGTCTCCGAAGAGTTGGCGGGCTTTGCCGAGGCCGCCCTGGGTGCTGAAGGGCGGTGCCGTCAACTCGCTGGGCTCGATGCCGAGGTTAGTGGCGATGCGGTCCTTGATGAGTTCTAGGAATCGTGCTTGGTCGGCCGTGAACGAGCGGTCGGCGTTCGACTGCTGCAACAGCCACGCTTCGAAGCGGTCGTTGACTAGGTCCGGAAAGGCGACCAGCTCGTCTGCTTCCCCGAGGGCATATCTCACGAGACTCACCAGGTCGGTGCTGACGCGGTGCCCTGAGCCACGCACCTTGGACTTGTCGAGCGTCTCGTAGGCCTTCCACAGCGAATCCGGAGTCCAGCGGTACGGCGGCTTCTCGATTGCGTTCGCCAGCTCCTTGATCTCGGTGTACGTGAGACCGCTGCCATAGGGCTGGCTGTACAGCACATCGAGTGCGGTGATCTCGTCCTTGTTGTTGTCGATGAACTGCTGCCACGACTCGATCCGCGACATTGCCAGGTCCCGCGCCTCGAGAGAGAACTCGTCCGAAATCACCTGATCTTTCGAAGCCGTGTCGATCACCTGCTCGTAGCTGCGCCTGACATCGATGAGCTTCTGACGCAGAGCTGCGTTGCTGGCCAGCGGCAGTACGGCCTCCTGAATCAGCTTCGCTCCGGCGGCAGCGACCTGCTCGGGCGTGGGATCGTCGACGCCTGCATCCTCAGCCGCCAACGCATGCTGACGATCGGGGTCGAGCGCGTCGACCATTCCGCGCACCAGATCTGCCAACCGGATGCCAGCGAGATCTTCGACATCGGCCCGATCTTGTTCCGTCATGCGACGATCGAGACGGGCGAGGCGTGAAGCTGCCGACGAGACAACAGCTGGGTCAACCGAGCCGACGCCGATCAGGTTCAGCAACCGGTCAAAGCTCACGCCGCGCTTGCGTTCGAGCGGCACGGTGTCGTGAAGATCAAGCTCGGTGACACCCACTGCATCCACGATCACGAAGCGGTCCTTGGCCTCGGCGTCGGGCGTGACCAAGCGCAAATGATCCCTTTCCATCACCCGCACGCCACGCCCCTTCATCTGTTCGAAGAAGTTGCGGCTGCGCACCAGGCGCATGAAGACCACGCACTCGATCGGCTTCACGTCCGTGCCCGTGGCGATCATGTCCACGGTGACGGCGATGCGCGTCTTGAAGTCGTTGCGGAACCGCCGCAGTAGCTCTTCGGGTTTGTCGCCGCCCTCTCCCGACCGATAGGTGATCTTGACCGCGCCTTCATTGTCGAGAACGAACTCTTCCCGGACGATCTGGACGATGTCGTCGGCGTGACTGTCATCCTTGGCGAAGATCAGCGTCTTGGGGATGTACTGCAGTAGTCCGTCATCTCCGCGCTCGCGGTCCTTGAACATGACCGGCAGTGAATCTCGCAGCGTCCGCACGACTGTGCGGATCTGATCGGGAGCCACCACGCGCTTGTCGAGTTGGGTGGCGTCGTAGTCGATGTCAGCATCGACCTTCTTCAAGCTGATCGTGCGGGTCTCTCGGTCGCGGAACTCGGTTACGAACTGGGCCGGCACAGTGCCGCCTGACTCGGTGATCTCTGTGCGGATTCGGAACACTTCGAATTGTGCGTTGACCTTGTCCGCCACGGCGTGCTCGTGCGTGTAGCGCATCACCAAGTTCTGTTCGAAGAATCCGAGCGTCTGAACGCCCGGCGTCGCAGTGAGTCCCACAAGGAAGGCATCGAAGTACTCGAGCACCTGCCTCCACACGCCATAGATCGAACGGTGACACTCGTCGATGATGATCAGGTCATAGGACTCGATCGGCACGGCGGGGTTGTACGCGACTTCGACCACATCGGGCGGTTCGACATCGAATCCGCCTTGCTCGTCGAGGTCGGCGTTGTCGCTCCCGCTCTCGTCGCCGCGCAGGATCGAGTACAGACGCTGAATCGTGCAGATGTGGACCTTGGCCGCAGCCTCGTCAACCATGTCCAGCTGCGACGAGGTGAGATGCCGGACGTTGTAGAGCTCGGTGAACTTGCGGCCGTCACCGGGGACCCGGAACTTCTGGAACTCCGCCAATGCTTGGCGGCCGAGGTTGGCCCGGTCGACGAGGAAGAGAATGCGCTGGGCACCAGCGTGATGCACCAGGCGATAGCAGGCATTGGCTGCAGTGATCGTCTTGCCTGACCCGGTCGCCATTTGGACGAGAGACCGAGGATGGTTCTTCCGGAATGACTGCTCGAGGTTGCGGATGGCCTCGACTTGCGCAGGCCACAGGCCCATCGAGTCGGCGTCCTCACCGATCTCGGGCAAGAGCGGGATGCCAGCGCGCAGACCGGCACCGCGACCGTTGATGAAGTCCTCGTGCCAGCGAGCGAGGGTCTCGGGTCGATGGAACGTGTACACCCGTCGGCTCGCTGCCACGGGATCCAGCCAGCTCGTGAACCGGGTTTCAGCACCGGTCGATTCGTAGCCAAATGGCAGCACCCCGTCGACTTCGAACGCCGGCAGTTCATCGGGATACGCGCTCTGATACTTGCGAGTCTGATACTCGACGCCGGTGAGCGTGCTGCCGACCTTCTTCGCCTCGATGACGCCTACGGCTTGGCCGTCCACGTAGAGCACGTAGTCGGCCGGACCCGCTGCGGTCTGGACCTCGCGAACGGCGACACCCTGAGCCTCAGCCACCGCCGCTGTCTTGTAGTCCTGCACCACCCAGCCGCAGGCCTCCAACTGCTCGTCGATGTCACGACGGGCCAACTGCTCGGGCGACAGGTACTCACTCACAGCGACCCCGAACTCACGACCGCCAACCCGCACACCAGCGACCATCGTACGATCTTGAACCGAGTGACGGAATTGGCGCAGGACCGCTCATGAGCACCGACGCCGCAACCAGGACTGCGATGACTCGCTGCTCTGGCCCGTTCAGATCACTGTCGGGTACGTGGACCATCAAGTCGAAGCGGAGGTAGGTCAACTTGTCTTCGAAGCTTGTGGCAGCTGAGGTGTTTCCTCCTGGCGAGCACCTGGCAGAAGAACTGGCTGCGCGTGGCCTGACCATTCCGCAATTCGCAGAGCTGATGGGTCAACCGGTGCACGTGGTCACGGACGTCCTCGATGCGCTGATCGAGGTCACCCCCGACTTGGCCGCAGCCATCTCTTCTGCACTCGGCACCTCGACGCAGTTGTGGCTCAACCTCGAACAGATCTACCGCTCACACATCGCCACCCATGGCGCGTAGGACGGCGGCGACGTCGTCGATGCCTATGTCGGTTGAGGCGACGGTCATGACGAGGTCGTAGACGGCGTCGTTGCAGGCCGTGCTCACGCTGGCGTCGTTGAGTTCCAATAAGACGGCTGCGGCTAGCCAGCCGAGTCGCTTGTTGCCGTCGACGAGCGGGTGATTGTTGACAACCGAGTGCAGCAGCGCGCCAGCTTTGGTCCACACGTCGGGATAGGCGTCCTCGCCGAACGCGGAGGCTTGGGGCCGTGCTGCTGCGGCGCCCAAGAGGCCGATGTCCCGAATGGGCGGCGGATCGCCGAGCAGCCGGCGGGCCAGCTCGACGAGGTCTTCAGTGTCGAGGTACTCGAACGTCTCGTTCACTCGCCCAGACGGCGCAGCGCTTCAGCGTGACGATCCATGACGAGGCCGGCCGCGACCGCCACACGGTCGCGATGCTCCGCCTTGGCCACGTACTCGCGCACGGCACGCCGAGCGGCTTCCTGCATTGAGGTGCCGTCGAGCGTGGCGCGACGCCGCAGTGCCTCCTGCTCGTCGTCGGTCAGCCTGAGCGTCATCGCCATGGCTGACATGGTATCAAATCGATATCACCGACTCGTGACCGGCAGTCGAATTCTGGACACGCTCAAGCCGGGAAGTGAACGGTCAGGTTGCGCGCTGGTGCTCGGTGCCGCCAGATTCGTCCGGTGCTGCGATATACCGGAACCTCAGTGAGCTTGCCTGCCGCCGTGGCGGATTCATGACGAACCGACTTGTTGCCGCGATGGCCTTTGCCGCCTTGGTGATCTCGGTGCTGTCATTGTTCGTGGCGTTGAGCACCACGGAGGTGGAACCGGCACGAACGACAGCGGACGTCGCCGCTGCGACCACTGCGGCCGGCGCCCGCGACGAGCCTGCAACGTCGCCGCCGCCGACCACCACTGCGGATACACCGGCGGACGCTGCGACACCTTCGCCGACGGTCGTCACCGCCACTTCCGCGGCCACGGCCGAGCCTGCGGCCATGACGACTCCTGACACAGAACTGCCGGGCACTCCCGCAACGTTCGGGCCCGCGGCCGGCAGCCAACTCGGCGTCATCGGCGTCGCTCACGACGACTGGCTCAACGTACGCGATGTTCCCAACGGCGAGGTCGTCGCAACGCTGACGCTGCAGCTGTCGCCGCAGTCGCCAGCCGAGAGCGCGCTGCTGGTCCGCGATGCCGAGGCCGAGGCGGCATTCGCGAGGATCGGCGTTGCGGGAGTGACCGCGACCGGCCGCTCCCGTGACCTCGCCACAAGCACGTGGCACGAGATCCAAGCGGGCCCGATCATCGGCTGGGCCAGCTCGAACTATCTGGCGCCGCTGGTACCGGAGACTGCACTCGACATCACCGCGCAGGTAACTGCCGACATCGACGGCGCCACGACCGCTGACACCTTCACCGCACTGGTTGAACGGATCGTCGCGACGGTCGCCTCAGACGAGCCTGCGTCACGCGTCAGAACCGTTGCGCCCCCCGGCGCTTTCGAAGCCGTGGTCGACATCGCCGTCGATGTCGTGGGCCAACCCGACGATTCGATACGTGGCTACCGGCTGCTGATCTCGGCCGATGCAGCCGGCGATGTGGCCGCTGCTGTGACCGACGGTGACATCGCCACCGATGCCGGGCCGTACATGCTTCGCAGCGTCTCGGCGACGCCGTTGTGCTACAGCCACCGGGGCGTCAGCGCAGACGGCGCCTGCAACTAATCGTCGGCGGGCGGCGCCAGCGAGTCGCCGATGAGGTGCTGCACCACTTCGGCGAGGGCCTCATGGTGATCAGCACCGGCGTCCAGCGCAGCTTGATAGACGGCGAGCTGGCGGTTCGCTGACGTGCCGTGCGCGCAGATGGTGCGAAGGTGGCGGATCTCATCCACGCAGTCGAGCGCCTCAGCATCAGGCATCACCAGCTCGATGAGCTCATCCACCAGGTGCTCGTAGGGCACCAGCGTGCCCTTGCCCAGGTCGATTAACGAGCCGCTGATGCCGTAGCGCTCCGCCCGCCACAGGTTCTCGCCGATGAGGAAGTTCGCGTAGCCGCGCCAACGCTGGTTCTCGGTTCGCAGCCGCCACAGCATCCGCAGCAGGCAGACGTACGCAGCCGCGATGGCGATCGTGTCTTCCATGCGGGTCGGCAGGTCGGTGACCCGCATCTCCAGCGTCGGGTAGCGCTCCGAGGGCCGGATGTCCCACCAGACCTTCGACGAGTCCTCGATGATCCCGGCGTTCACCAGCACATCGACATGGCGACGGAACTCCGCCCACGAGTCGAACTTCGGCGGCAGGCCCGTGCGCGGCAGCGTCTTGTACACCGCCGATCGGTAGCTGGCCAGCCCCGTGTCGCGGCCCTGCCAGAACGGCGACGAGGTGGAAACGGCCAGCAGATGCGGCAGGAAGTAGGTCACCTGATTCATCAGGTCGATCCGCAGCTCGGGGTCCTCGATGCCCACGTGCACATGCAGGCCCGAGATGACGAGCTGGCGCTGGATTTCTTGGAGATCTTCGGCCAGATCCCGGTAGCGCTCCTTGTCGGTGATCTGGAGTTCCTCCGGTCTGGCGAACGGATGGGTGGATGCGGCGATCGGCGCAAGCCCATGTTCCGCAGCGGCCTCAGTGACCGCGAGTCGCAACAGGCCGACGTCGGCTCGCAGATGCTTCATGTCACGGCAGATGCCCGTGCCGATCTCGATCTGCGCGCTGAAGAGCTCTGGGCTCACGAGCCCGTGGCGCAGCTCGGCCACCCGTTCGATCAGGCCGGGCGGCTGTGCCCGCACCAAGGCGCCGCTGTCGCGGTCGACGAGGAGATACTCCTCCTCAATCCCGATCGTCCAGCTCGGTTCGTCGATCATCTTCCGCGAGTGTGCCAAACCCGTGCCTACTGCCGTCGAGCCGGTTGGGCCTCGCAACCCTTGAGAGGGCGGGCGACCACCTGCTGGATCAGTTGCGTGCCGTGACGATCCACGCAGCGGCGGGGAACACCACGCCCTCCGGTGTCTCGAAAGGCGCGAGCGCTGCAATGACGGCGTCCTTCGCCTGAGCGTGCACTTCCGGCGGGTGCCCGGCCAGCGCCCTCCGGGCAATGCCGAGATCCATGGCGAATTGCGCAGTGTCGGCAAGCGTGCTGCCCACGCCGTACAGCACCTCGGTCTCGAACGACTCCAAGCCAGCATCGGACCACCCCGCTGTTGCGAGCATGCCGCGCACGAAGTCGGGATCGGCGAAGGCGAACGGATCCACCGCCGGTCCCCCGCTGTCGGGCATCTCCACGATCTCCAGCACTGCCTTGTTAACGGTGACCAGCCACGGATTCTGGCGCGGCGTCTGCCAGCAGACGAATGCGAGCTGCCCGCCGGGCCGCGTAGCAGCCCGCAGATTCGCGAACGCTGCGGTTGAATCGGCGAAGAACATCACGCCGAAGCGCGAGAAGACGAGGTCGAAGCCGTCGAAGACCCCGTTGCGGCCCGAAGCAGCGGCGCCGAGCGCGGCGATGTCCGCCGTCTGGGCGTCCGCTATTTCGAATGCGATCGGCGCCGTCTCAGGGCGCCCGGCCGCGTGTTCAGCGCCACGCCGGCGGGCCACGTCGATCAGCGTCTCGCTGATGTCGAGGCCCAGCACCGAACCGCCGACACGCTCGCTCCACTGCAACGTCGTCTGGCCGCAGCCGCAGCCCACATCCAGCACGTTGGCTTCGGCCGGCAGGCCCTCCACGGTCTCCATCGCCGCTAGGCCGATGTGGCCGAGCTGGGCGTCCAGCCGCTCCTGCTCCTGCACCCACACATCTGCGTTGCGCCAGAACTCGCGCTGTTGGGCGTTGGGGTCGTCGTTCACACTCATCAAGGGCCTCTCCGTGAAGCTGCCTTCTTCTAGCAGCCCCGGTGCGCGGCTTCATTCCGACGCAGCACGTGACCCAGGACCGACGCCCTCTCGTCGGAGCGGCGCTTCAGAACAACGTCGTGTCAGGTCCGGCGAAGGCCTTCGAGTAGGTCGCCAGCGCTGTTTCGGCATCGCTGTGTGTGGCGCTCGGCACCGGCTCGGCATTGGGCAGTCCCTCGGTGAACGACCAGCTCAGCCGGTGGATGGCGCACGGTCCATGGGAGGCCAGAGCGGCACGGTGGACCGGCGCGGGATAGCCCTTGTTCGACTCGAACCCGTAGGGCGGGAAGTCGCCGGCCAGCACCGTCATGATCCGGTCCCGCACCACCTTGGCCATGATCGAGGCCGCCGCGATCGACAGGCAGCGCCGGTCGCCCTCCACAAGCGCCCGGCTCGGACGCCAGTCCACGAAGTTGAACTTGCCGTCGAGCAGCACCCGATCCGGCTCGGCCGGCAGCAGTTCCAAGGCCCGGCGCGTGGCCAGCCGCAGGGCATCGGTCATGCCCAACTCGTCGCACTCGGCGGCGGTGGCATGCCCCACCGACCAGGCACGGGCCCAGTCGTCAATGCGTTCGAAGAGCTGCTCGCGCACCTCGGGGCGGAGCTCCTTGGAGTCGCGGATGCCGTTCACACGACCGTGCGGCGAGACCACCACCGCGCCGACTGTCAAGGGGCCGGCCCAAGCACCGCGGCCCACCTCGTCCACGCCGACCACCGTCGTCTCGCCCGCTTGCCAACAGCGCTGCTCGAACGTGAGGCTCGGCCGCGCCGTCATGGATGTGAACCTAGTTGCCGACCCCGTGCCGATCGGGAGACCGGTTACAGCGCGGGCGGGGGTGCGAGGAGCGCCTCGCCCTGCCAGCCCGTGGCCGTGAACGCCGGGTCCAGCCCTGGCGCTGTGACTGCCGGCGGGTCGCCGTCCGGGTCGTGTGGCACCACGTCCCACAGCAGCGCCGGCCGCTCGCCGTGCCAGCGCACCGCCCACGACACGGGCCCGATGCGCGTCGGCACGTGGTGCACCTCGACCGGCTGGCCCAGCCAGGCTGCCGGCCAGTGCGCCGCAAGCCGCAGGCGGGCCGGTTCGCGGCCTGCTCCCCCGCTGCCGGCCGAACCGTCGTCGGGAACGTCGACCAGCAGTCGCAGCAGCGTCCGCACGAACAGGCCGCCCACCGTCAGGTCGTGCCCCGTCCCGTTGGTGCCCGTGCGCAACGTCGGGTGCATGTAGGTCGGCCAGTTGAGCGTCGGCGATGCCACCGAGACCAGTGCCTCGAGCCGGTCGAAGGCGCGTCCGGGCGCCAATCGAGCCTCGGCGAGGGCCAGCAGCGCAGTGGCCACCATGTCGTGTCCGCACGACGCGGCAGTGTCGTCCACGAAGTCCGGAGGCGTGCCGTCGGCCGGCTCGGCCCCCACGAACGGCAACGGCGGCGCCCACGGCACTGCGGCATGGATCCACAGCCCGGTGTCATGCGACAGCCACTCCCAGCGCTGGCCCGACTGCTCATCCTCCTCGTTCGATGCCGACTCGCCGGGCACACGCTGGACGAACCTCGCCGTGCTGCGAGTCCGGGCATTCGTGTCCGAAGACGCCTCCCACGGCAGACGTCCCAACCCATCGCGGTAGAAGGACGGCGACTCGCTGGTGTCGGCAGCGCCGTCGGCAGTATGCGGGCGAGCGCGGCGGCGTTCCCGGGAGCCGGCTCGCGGGCGCGCTGTGCCGGCGATGTCAACACGCAGTGCTTCAGGCAGCGTCAATGCCGCGCTCTGCAGGGCAGTCGCTGCACGCTCAGCACCGAGCCGCAGCAACAGTCGGCTGCTGGCTCGCAGTCCCTCCCGGATCGTCCATGGCTCCTCCTGCCAGCGCGCTTCGCGCGTCAGCAGCCAACGTGCCGCTGCTGTCACGAACTCTGAGATGCCCTCGGCAAACTCCGGGTCCGGATGCAGCGACAGCAGGTGCTCGGCGAGCACGAGCGAGGTGCCCGTCACCGAGATGCCCATGCTGGCGGTCACGCCGGAGAAGTGCTGCGCCTGGGCCTGGCGCAACAGGAGATCGCGGACCTGCTCGGGCACGCCCGACTCGATGAGCGCCAGCAGCTGCACGAGGTCGTCGCCGGGGAACTGCGCATCGGTGTGCGCCGCCGGGGCCAGCATCGGGCCGACAACGCCAGGACCGTCATCAAATGGTGCCGTCGAGAGCATCTGCGCAGCCCGCGCCGCCAGTGCAGCGTCAGCCAGCCGGCCGGCGGGCAGCTCGAGCCGGCAACCTGCATCGACACGCTGGCGCCAACCGTTGGCCACCCGTTCCACGCCGGGCACCGCATCGAGCACGGCGGCGCCGAGCGCAGGGCTGCCGGCAGCGTCCCATTCGAATGCCGAGCCGCGGCCCACAATGGCGGCGCGCAACGTCGCTCCAGCAACCAGCGGGAACACCGCCGCTGCGTTGGCGAGGTGCTGTGGGCAGGTCACCACGGCCGGATCCCGTCCATGCTGCGGCATCGATGGCGGGTCAGTTGAAGGAATGGCACCCCCGATGCTCACCGGTACAGAACTGTCCTGCCCCGCCGTGGCCTGGTTGTCAGCTTCCACAAGCACGGCAGCGCAATCGGCCCCGTGACCGCCGACTACGACATCGCCGGGTGCGCGATCGAAGATCACCGCTGCGCGGCCCACGGCATGACCGAGGCCGTCGTCGAGCGTCATCACCCGACCGTCCACGGAGATGTCGTCAATGCACCAGGCGTTCGACCACTCCCAGATCTCGCCGTTCGAGCTCTCGAACGCGCCCAAATGGAACGGCCGGGGAGCAAGCGCAACGGCCACAGGCGCCAACGTGCGATTGGCGATCTCCACCACGAACACCTCGGGAACGGCGCTCGCGGGGCCATCTGCGGCCTGCTTGTCCCGTCGGCGCTTCACGTGGCCCTCAGCATCTGCGAGCTGAACCGAGGCACCCCGAGCCGCCGTTGCCCGGTGCACCACATCGCCGCCGCCGACGCGTACCACGGTCTCGACCACCGGCATCGCGTCCACCAAGCGCTGGCGCACCGACACCGCCCGCGACGGGAAGACCCATTCGTCACCGGCACGCACCCACCAGTCGAGCGACCAGTTCCCCAGCACCACCAGTCCCCGCGGATCAACTTCAGCCCGGTCGAGCGTTTCGGGAAGCCCGATCGTCGTCCACGAGCGGCCCAGCGTGTTGGCAAGCACCGTGTCCGAAACGTGAATGCCGCCGAGCCAGTAGCGGATCTCGCTGGGCTCCGGCGCATACGCGGCCGATTTCGGGTCGAGCTGGCGCTCAGCCCACCACGGTCGCACCCACCCGTCAGGCGGCTCAGTCAGCACCGTCTTGTCCTAGCAAATCGGAGCCCGCCGACCGAGCCGCATCCGTCTTCGGTCGATGCGCCCACGAACCCTCCCAACGAGTGCGCTCGGGCTTCTGAGCGCCCATACACTCGCCGCGGGTGACTGATCGCGGCGACCCCGAAGCGGTGGTGCTGATCCCCGTGAAGGACTTCGAGCTGGCCAAGGGCCGACTCGCCCCGCAGCTTCCGGCTGGTGAGCGGGCCGAGTTGGCTCGTTCCATGGCAGCGCGGGTGGTGCAGGCGGCCGGTCGCATGCAGGCGCTCGTTGTCTGCGACAACGACGAGGTGGCGGAGTGGGCACATTCGGTGGGGGCCCATCCGCTACGAATCGAGATTCGGGGACTGAATGGCGCCCTCACTGCTGCTGTCGAGCGCCTGTCGGCCGCAGCGCCAGACGAATCACCGCCCTGGCGGGATTCGACCGACAGCGACGCCGCTTCCGATGGCCGCTGGCCGCAGCACGTCGTGATCGCCCACGGTGATCTGCCCCGCGCCGAGACGCTGGAAGGACTGGCCGAGCCGGGCACCGTGACGATCGTGCCCGACCGGCATCTCGACGGCACCAATGTGATGGCGCTGCCGCTGGGCACCGGGTTCGAGTTTCACTACGGGCCTGGTTCATTCAAGGCCCACTGTGACGAAGCGCAGCGCTGCGGGCTCGATCTGCAGGTGCGGCGGGTCGCAGCGCTCGAATTCGACATCGACACACCCGACGATCTCGCGGCGCATCTCGCCGACGCCGACAGCCAGCGATGACCGCTGACGCCGGATTCTCGATTGACCTGCCAGTGCCGGCATCGGCACTCGTCATCGCGGCTCACCCCGACGATGCCGAGTTCGACTGCGGGGCGACGCTGGCCAAGTGGGCAGCCGCCGGCGCGGTCGTCCACCACTTCGTCTGCACCGACGGCTCGAAGGGCACGTGGGACGCCGACTGCGACCAAGCAGCGCTGGTGCGAACCCGCCAGGACGAGCAGCGTGCCGCCGCTGCCACGCTCGGCGGCACCGGCGAGGTGCGCTTCGGCGGCCACGTCGACGGCGAGCTCGACAGCGACCTCGCGACCCGAGCGCAGGTCGCCCAGGTCATCCGCGAGCTGCGCCCTGCCGTCGTGCTGGGTCACGACCCGTGGAAGCGCTACCGGCTCCATCCCGATCATCGCCACGCGGGGCTGCTGGCCGTCGAGGGCGTCGTGGCCGCCCGCGACCCGTTCTTCTTCCCCGAGCAGGGCCTGCCGCCGCATCGCCCCGACGAGCTGCTGCTGTTCGAGGCCGACGAACCGGACCACGCGGAAAACGTGGAGGGCTGGACTGCCACCAAGACGGAGGCGCTGCTGTGCCACCACACCCAGTTCGTGACCACCCACGACATCACCGACCCTGACGATCCCGCCCAGGTGCAGCGCTTCGCCGACTGGGTGGATGCGGTCGCTGCGGCCAGCGGCCAGCAGGCCGGGCTCGCCTACGCGGAGCTGTTCAAGCGCATCGACGGCGTCTGAGCTTCGCTAGGGCGCGGTGTCAATCTCGCCGTCGTCCCAGAAGCCGGCGAGCGGGGCTGCAGCACCGTCGGCATAGCTCGCGAGCCTGTCTATCGCCGCCTCGTCGAACAGCTCGATGACGTCGAAGACTGCAGTTGGTCCGAGCGTGCGCAGCGCACGGTCGCCCTCGGCACCCACTCGGGGCAGATGCGGGGTCAGCAGCAGCACGCGTGCGCCGGGCTGTGCCGAGGCCAGCACCGACGCTCGCCCCAGCGCCTTCCACAGCGTCTCGGCGCGCAGCAGTCCGGGCCGCACGGTGGTGAACGCCCCGGCTACATCGATCCACCACTCACGGCTCGTCCGGTCGGCCACCAGGAAGCTGAACTTCACACCAGAGCCGCGCACCGTGGCGGGGCTGCGCACGATCTCGAAGCCCGAGCGTTCCAGCAGCTCACTGGCGATGTCGTGGGACTTGCGACCGGCTTCCACCGCTTGGCCGACAAAGGCATCGGCCGTCATCGCATCAGCAATTGTCTTCGGCGCGGCGCTGCTCAACTCGAACAGCGGCGGCTGCGCGGTGGGGCGTGGACCTTCCGGCGGAGCTGAGTCCGCAGCAGCCACGCGTGCGCGTGCCAAGTCCACGTAATCGGGGTTCAGGTCGTAGCCAACCGGCCGCCGGCCGCACAGAACGCTCGCGACCAGCGTGGTGCCGGAACCCATGAACGGGTCGAGCACCAGGTCGTCCTCGTAGGTGTACAGGTCGATCAGACGCCGGGGCAGCTCCAAGGGGAACGGCGCGGGGTGCCGCACCCGCTGCGCACTCTCAGGCCCCATGTCCCACACGTCGAGCGTGGCTTCCATGAACTCATCGGTGGACAGGCTGCTGCGGTGCGGCAGCCCCTCGTCCTCGCGCTGTGCGGCCGAGCGCGCCCGGTCGAAGCGGCCCTTGCTGGCGATCACGATGCGCTCGGTGGTGTCACGCAGCGTCGGATTGGACGGGCTGCGGAACGACCCCCATGCGCACGACCCGCTCGAGCCCTTGCTCTTCTGCCACACGATCTCGCCGCGCAGCAGCAGGCCGAGTTCCTCGAAGATGCGGGCCACGTCGCCCGACAGGCTGCGGTACGGCTTGCGGCCCAGGTTCGCCACGTTGACGGCGATGCGACCGCCCGGTTCGAGCACCCTCACGCACTCGGCAAAGACGTCCCGCAGCATGTCGAGATAGTCGAAGTAGCTGGTGGGAATGCGACTGTCGCCACCAGCTGCGAGAGCGTCTTCGTACGACTTGCCGACGAAATACGGCGGTGAGGTGACCACTAGCGCCACACACGCATCGGGCAGCTTGGTCATCTGCCGGGCATCACCGCAGAAGCAGCCTTCGCCGAGGCGCTCAGCCAGCTTGGGATCGATGTCAGGCCCCCGAGCCACCGCGTCGTCATCAGACAGGACCGGCGGGGTGAAACGGGCGTAGAACGCCGACGCATCGTGGCCTTCGCGCCGGGAGGCGCCGAATCGAGACGTCGCCGTCCGGCGAGCAGATGGCGCAACGGTGCGCGTTCCGCCCAATGGCTCCCGGGGAGTCATTTGTTCCAAGGTACCGAACAGACGCGCGCCCGCCAAGAGGCCCTATGACGGCAGGTAGGGGTGGGTGGCACCGAACGGGGACCCCGCAGCCCGCAGCTTGCGAGGACTGCGGGGCGCGCGGGCGCTTGCGCCCGCGCCGGCGAGGCAGGGGTGACAGGACCCGCCCCGGGCTCCAAGGTTCGCTTAAGCGTCGTGGAGCACCATGCGGACGCGCTTGTTGCCCTTGCCCTTCGATTCGGTCTTGGTGATCTCGAAGCGGCCCACGGCGCCGGTGGACGCCACATGGGTGCCCCCGTCGGCTTGGCGGTCGAGCCCCACGATGTCCACCACCCGGATGTCGGTCACCCACTCGGGGATCAGGTTGACCTTGGTGCGGATCAGCTCGGGGTCAGTCAGCGCCACCGCGCGTTCCAGGAAGCTCACCTCGATGGGCCGATCCGCGGCGATCTCGGCATTGACCAACTCGGTAACCCGTGCAGCGAAGCCCTCCGGCAACGGGCTGAACTCGAAGTCCATGCGGGCGGCCAGCGGTTCCATGTTCCCGCCGGTCACCAGCACGCCCCACTCGTTCCAGATGACCCCGCACAGGATGTGCAGCGCGGTGTGGGTACGCATGAGCTGCAGCCGGCGCTCCCAGTCGACGGTGCCGGAGACTGCCGTTCCCTCCGGCGGAGGCTGGCCGTCCACCCAGTGCCAGATGAGGTCGCCCTCCTTGCGGACGTTGAGCACCTGCCAGGTGTTGCCGCCCTGGTCGGCGAGCGTGCCGGTGTCATGCGGCTGCCCGCCGCCAGTGGCGTAGAAGACGGTGTGATCGAGCGCGACGGCATCGTCACGCACAGCGACCACCGTCGCCTCGACGGTCTGCTGGTACGCGTCGCGCAGGTAGATCTGATCGGTCGAGTGTTCGGCGTTCTCTTCGTCGCTCATCGCCGCAGACGATACGTCGCCGAGCTCCCGCATCGGTCAGTCAGCTCGGCGGGGACAGCGGCCGTTACGGTGACGCTGTGCGCATCGTGACCTGGAACTTGTGGTGGCGCTTCGGCGACAACTGGGAGGCCCGCCACGAGGCCATCGTCGCCACGCTTGCCGCACTCGACGCCGACATCGTGTGCTGCCAGGAGATCTGGGCCGAGCGTGACGGCCAGAACCAGGCCGACCTGCTCGGCGAGGCGCTGGGCATGAATGTCGCGCACCACCCGCGCTTCGGCCGGCGGGGACTGTCGTTCAGCAATGCGATCCTGAGCCGCACAGCCATCACCGAATCCAGCTCTCACTCGCTGGCTGTCGGCGACCCCTCGTCGCCCGAAGGCCTGCAGTCGGGCCACCGGACCGCAGTCGTGGCCCGGATCGCACGCGGAGACGGCGAGATGACCGTCATCTGCACCCACCTCGAGCACCGCTTCCATCTCAGCGAGATCCGCCAGGCACAGGTGGCCACGCTGTGCGAACTGGCAGCACCTCATCACGATCCCGAGGGCTTCCCGATCGTCATGGCCGGCGACTTCAACGCCGTCCCGAGCTCCGAGGAGATCAGGCTGCTGACCGGCGAACGCTCACCGCCGGTGCCCGGGTTGGTCTGGAGCGACGCTTGGGCACAGGCCGGCGACGGCCCCGGCTTCACGTGGAGCGGCCAGAACCCTTACCTGCACCAAGCCATGTGGCCGAACCGGCGCATCGACTACGTGTTCGTGTCGACGCCGCGCCCGGTCCCCCAGGGCAACATCACGGGTGTCCGACTGCTCGGCACCGAAGCCGTCGACGGAGTGGTGCCATCCGACCACTACGGACTGGTCGTGGACTTGGTCGACTGAGCCGCGGGCGTCAGGTTCCGTAGAGCTCCAGGATCGACGCAGCGGCGGCGCTGCCTGCTTCGGCCAGCTCGGGCGGCAGCTCCGCCGCGTTCACGACCTGCGTTTCTGCGCCGAGGCGCAGCAGCATCTGGCTGAGCACGAACGGGCTGCGGATCGCGTACGTCACGATGCACCGATCGCCGTTGTCGCGTACCTCCCGTGACGGGTACGCCTCCACTTGCCACAAGTCGCTGCGGGGAATCGACAGCACCACATCGGTCGTCTCGTCCGACTCGGCTGGCGCAACGGCGCCGAGCTCGGCTGGGCCGCCTGACGCCTCGCGGGGCTCGGTCGGGCCGCCTGACGCCTCGCGAAGCTCGGCCGGGCCGCCTGGCGCCTCGCGAAGCTCGGCCGGGCCGCCTGACGCCTCGCGAAGCTCGGCCGAACGGCCATGCACTTCGCCGGTGTCGCTGCACTCCTCGATGCGGTCGACACGGAACGAGCGCAGGTCTTGGCGCAGGTGGCACCAGCCCCGCAGGTACCAATGCCCGTCGGCCAGCGAGACATCCAGCGGGTCCACTCGACGCTCGGTGACGGCGTCGGTATTGGGGGTGTAGTAGTGGATGCTGACGGTGGTCCGAACGCGCACGGCTTCCCGCAGCGTCGGCAAGCTGCGTGGCAGCGGCAGCTCCACCGACACCCGTACTCGCTCGCCGTACGCTGCGCGCAGCTTGTCGAGCGCTGTCGCCAACGCACCCGACCGGTCGGCGCCGCGCAGGGCCAGCGCCGATTGCCCCGCTACCAGGATCCCGAACGCCTGCGGCACCGACAGGTTGAGCGGCCGATCCAGCATCGCTCCGGGCTCGACATGCACCCACGCCTCGCCGGCGTCGCCCTCGTCGCCGAACACGACGATGCCCAGATTCTCGTACGCACCTGCCCCGGCCACCTCGTAGCACATGGCCGCGAGCAGCAGGTCGTACACGGCGGCCGGACGCATTTCGAATCGCTCGGCGATGTCGCCCACCGTGGCGCCACCCCGTTCGACCACCCACGGAACGATGGCCAGCAGGCGCTCGATTTTGGTCGACGTGCTGGGTCCCCTCACCGGTAGCCGTCCCCTGCCTCGTCCGCCAGTGCTCGCAGCCACGACGTGATCTCTTCAACCAGCTCAGGCGGCGATTCCACGACGGCGTGGCGGCCCATGTCCAGCACCCACACGCGAAACGCGGCACGGTTGCGAACCCGCGCCGTCACCGTCACAGAGCCGCCGTCGTGGCGTTCAACCACACGGCCTCGTTCGGCCGTGGGCTGCTGCGCCATAGTGGCGTCGATCCGCACCCGGGCCTCGAAGTCGTCGCCGAAGTCGATCTCCATCGGTTCGCGCGGCAGCAACGCTGCAACGTCGACATCTGCGCGAGGAAATGCCCCTCGCTCCCCCACGTCCGCGTCGCTCTCCATGCGATCCACCCGGAACGTCTTGACCACATCGTCTTCGCGTGCAGCCAGGTACCAGTAGCCCGCCCGGCACAGCAGTCCGAGCGGCTGGGCGTCGCGCCGCCGCCCCCCGTACGCGAACCGGACCTGCGCTCGCTCGGCAGAGGCAGCAGCCAGCTTCGGCAGCAGCGACCCAGCGGTCTGCTGCGCGGCAGCCGTCTCCAGCGCCACATCTGCTGACAGCGGCTCAGCATCGTGGCCGGCCGCAGCGGCCCCCGCCGTGCCGCCGGTAGCTGCCGTTCCGTCCTCGCCGCTCGCAGCGGTCTCGATGCTCGTGAGCTTGGCGACGGCTTCGAGATCCCAGGTTTCGCCGATGTCCACCCGAGACGCCGCGAAGCGCAGCGCGAGCTGCTCGCCGGGAGTCAGCTGCAGGTCGGGCAGGAAGTAATCCTCGCGGCGGATCGTGTACGACGTGGCGCCGTCGTGCTCGATCGACTCGGTGATGCGCACGCCGAGGTTGCGGATCAGCGCCTTGTCGCGCTCGAACGAGGCGCGGGCGCTGTCGAGCTGACGCTTTTCGGTGGTGCCGTCGGGCGCGTACAGCCCGGTGTCGCGCCAGATCTCCTCACGCGTCTTCGGCACATCGCGAGCGAGCAGGTACATCACCAACTCCATCACGCGCTCGGTTGCATCCGGGCGTGATCTCGCTGCCACGCCTCGGAGTGTAGGACTGCGGTTTCGGATGGCCTGTTGGGTTATCGACCCGACCGCGGTGCTGCTCGAAGCTGAGCCTCAGTCGTTGACGTCGGCAGCCCGGAGCGCCGCCCAAACACGCTCCGGCGTCAGCGGAAAGTCGTCCATCCAGACACCGGTTGCGTCAGCCAGCGCTGCGGCCACTGCCGGTGCATAAGGGATCACGCCCATCTCGGCCATGCCGCGGGCACCAAACGGACCCAGCGGGTCGGCCAGCTCCAGCACCACGCTCTCCGTGGTGACGGGAATGTCGCCGATGCCCGGGATCAGGTAGGTGCTGAACCTTGGGTTCAGCAAGCGACCGTCCCGACTGCGCAAGTGCTCGCTGAGCACGTGGCCGTGGGCTTGGGCCACCGCGCCCTCGATCTGGCCGACCACGAAGCGCGGGTTGATCGCCCGGCCCACGTCGTTGGCGCTGATCACCCGGTCGATGCGAATATGGCCGGTGTCGATGTCGACGGTCAGCTCGACATGCTGGGCGACATAGCCGTAGGTGAAGTTGGGGGTGCCCTCGCCGGTCTCGGGGTCGAGCTCGGTGGTCGGCGGGGGCGTAAAGCGGAAGTGCCCGATGGCCGGCCGGGCGCCCTCGCGCCATGCCTTCTCGGCTTCCTCAGCGGCACCCAGGATCGAGTTGCCTGCCATCCACGTCAGGCGCGACGCCGACGCCGACCCCGAATCGCCCGATGTGCCGGTGTCGCTGAAGCGGCCCACGACCCGGGACGGGTCGACCCCGGTCGCCTCGGCAGCCATCTGCAGGAACGCGGTGTGCGCGCCCTGGCCGACATCGGCGCCCGCGTGAGCCAGCTCGACCGATGCCGGGGCCTCGTCGTCGGGCTCGCCGTGCAGCACGATCGTGGCCTCGCAGCGCTCGGGAAAGCCGAACGAGAACCCGACGTTCTTGAATGCGCAGGCGAAGCCGCGTCCGCGGCGCAGCGAAGACGGCCGAGCCGGCAGCGACACGAACGGGCTGAACAGCGCCGGCTCGCCGGACTCTGGACTGCCATCGTCGCTGTCTAGGTCGCCCGAGCCGGCGCGGGCCGGTAGCGCTGCGGCGTGGGCGCAGGCCTCGATCACCTCGGGCATCGTCACGCCCGCCGGCATTGGCGTGTGGGCGATGCTCGGCGATCCCTCGCGCAGGGTGTTGATGCGGCGGAAGTCGATGGGATCCATACCCAGCGCCTCGGCCAGCCTGTTCACCTGGCATTCGACAGCAAAAGCCGCCTGCGGAGCGCCGAAGCCCCGGAACGCTCCCCCGGGCGTGGCGTTGGTGTACACGACATGGGTGTCGATGGCGGCGTTGGGCAGCTCGTAGGGCCCGCCCAGGCCGAGATGCAGGTTCCCCATCACTTTGTTGGAGGTGTAGTTGTAGGCGCCCGCATCCAGCCAGGCTTCGGCCTGCGCTGCGGTGATCTTGCCGTCGCGGTCGGCGCCCCAGCGGGCCCAGATGCGCCCACGGTGCCGCTTGTGATGGCCGACGATCGACTCCTCACGCGACCACTGCATGGCCACCGGCCGGTCGATGCCCCGTTCGGCCAGCCGGGCGGCGGCCAGCGCCAGGATGATCTGCATCGACGTGTCCTCGCGCCCGCCGAAGGCGCCGCCGATGGCCGGGTAGCGCACCCGGATGTGCTCTTCGGGCAGGTCGAGCGCGTGGGCGATCTGCTCACGGTCCTCGTGCACCCACTGGCCAGCGATCTCGACATTGACGATGCCTTCGGCGTCCACCCATGACGTGCCCGCTTCGGGCTGCAAGTAGGCGTGTTCCTGGTATGGCACCTCGTAGGTGGCCTCGACCGTTACCGCGGCGGCAGCGAAGCCCGCGTCGAGGTCGCCCTTGCGGGTCCGCATCGATTCGTACAGGTTGGAGCCGATGCCCTCGTAGGGGTGCACGAGCGGCGCCTCGGGCGCCAGCGCCGCATCCAGATCGGCCACGACCGGCAGCGGCTCCCACTCGACCTCGATGGCGGCCGCGGCGGCACGCGCCTGCGGCAGGCTCTCGGCGACGATGAGCGCCAGGTGGTCGGCTTCCCAGCGGGACACGTCGCACGGCACCGCGCTTCGGCCCGTGTGGTCGAGACCGATGAAGACCGGCTGGTCGAACTTGGTCAGCCCGTACTCGTTGCAGGGCACGTCGGCAGAGCCGAACACGGCGACGACGCCCGGGGCGCGCTCGGCTTGGGCAAGATCGAGGCGTCGAAGCCGGGCGTGGGGCTGGTCGGTGAACACCGCGAACGCCCACAGCGCATCGGCGGGAATGCGGTCCGCGGGATAGCCGGCCAGCCCGGCGACCTTGGCCGGACCGTCGGCACGAGGCGGCGACTGCCCCGTACCGCCCGCCGTGGCCGGCGGCATCTCGAGCTCGATGGCCGCGCCGCCGACACCGGGGGCGGCACCTTCCCTCACGGCGCACCCCGCTCAGCGTCGTCCGCAGCTGCAACCGAAGCAGCGCCCTCTCTCACGACGCACCCCGCTCGGCAATGTGCGCAGTTCCTGCTTCGACCGGAGCGGTTCGGGCCGCGTCGCTCGAGGCGGCCCGCACGGCCTCGATGATCGAGCAGTAGCCGGTGCAGCGGCACAGGTTGCCCGACAGGCCCACGGTGATCTGCTCGGCAGTGGGCTCGGGAATCTCGTCGAGCAGCGCCACGGCGCTCATCACGAAGCCGGGCGTGCAGAACCCGCACTGCGCGCCGCCGGTGTCCACCATGGCCTGCTGGAACGGGTGCAGGTCGCCGGCGGGCGATGCCACGCCTTCGACGGTGGTGATGGTGGCGCCGTCTGCTCGGCCCGCAGGCACGAGGCACGAGAACACGGCGGCACCGTCGAGATGCACCGTGCAGGCGCCGCACTCGCCTTCGGCGCAGCCCTCCTTGGTGCCGGTCAGCCCGAGGTCGTCGCGCAGCCAGTCCATCAGCGTCTTGCCCGCAGCCCCCGCTGCGCTGCGCTGCGCCCCGTTCACCGTCGCCGTGACCGTGTCGTCGGAGTCGGCCAGCTCACTGCGAGCACTGTCGCTGCCGCCACGCTCGCGGCCCGCCGCAGCAGCCGCACTGGCAACCGCACGGTCACCCTTCGCTGCGTCACCGCCGGCCGCAGGACCCGGCTCGGCGACACTCGCCGTCTGCGCAAGCCGCGGCGGCTGCTCCGGCCAGCGGTCGGATTCGGTGCCGCTGGCGAGGGCCGCAATGGCACGGTCCACCACGACGCCGACGGTGTGCGAGCGGTACTCGGCGCTGCCGCGGATGTCGTCGATGGGCGTTGCCGCCTGGCATGCAGCGGCCGTGATGTCGGCGCTGGCTTCGGCCAGCTCCCGGCTGGCGGCCAGCTCTGCCGCTTCGGGCACCGTGATGATGGTGGGCGCGACGCTGCCGAGGGCAACCACGAGGTCAGCCACCCGACCGTCGTCGAGTTCGACGACCACGGCGGCATGCACCACCGAGATCGCCTGCGCCCGCCGCAGGCCCAGCTTCACGAACACACCGCGACGGTCATTGGGGCGATCCGCACCGTCGAGGGCATCGAAGCCGATTGCGGTGACGATCTCGTCTGGCTCCAGCACCGTCTGCCGGAAACCGGCAAAGAACTCGCTGATGGGAACTGTGCGCTCGCCACGCACCGAGGTCATGGTCACTGCAGCATCAAGTGCGACGAGCGCCGAGATGGTGTCGTTAGCCGGGCTGGCGGTCACGATGTTGCCGACCACGGTGGCCCGGTTGCGCAGCGGCGGCGAGCCCACTTCCAAGCACGCCTGGGCGAGCGGCAGGCCAGCCGTGCGCATCGGCGCGGAGGCGATCACATCAGCATGGGTGACGAGCGGCCCGAGCGTGACCCGCCCGTCTTCGCACGAGATCCGGTCGAGACCGGGCAAGCCGGAGATGTCCACCAGCAGCTCCACGCCCGAGCGGGCGCCACGGGAGAGCTCGAGCATGAGGTCGGTGCCGCCGGCGATCAGCCGCGACGCAGCGCCGTGCGACGAGAGCAACTCTGCCGCCTCGTCAAGCGAGCCAGGGGCCACATACCGGCTTGGCAGCGGGACTGACCGCTGCACGTCATGAAGCTCGAACATCCGGCATACAAGGGTGTCAGATGCGCAGCCTGCCGACGACCCCAGTGCCTTCAGGAGTCGCTGCGGGCTGCCAGCTCGTGGCGCTGGACCTTGCCGAGGGCGTTGCGGGGCAGCGCTGCGATGCGATAGGTGCGGCGGGGGCGCTTGTAGAACGCGAGGCGTTCGCCCACGTAGTCCTTCAGCTCGTCGTGGTCGAAGCTGCGCTCGGCGACCACGTAGGCCACCACCACCTCGCCCCACTCCGGATCGGGTTCGCCGCCGACCGCGCACTCGACGACATCGGGGTGCGAGGCGATGACTTCCTCGACCTCGCGGGGGTACACGTTGAAGCCGCCGCAGATGATCAGCTCCTTGGCACGGCCGACGATGCGCAGGTAGCCGTCGTCCCACTGGCCGAGGTCGCCGGTGCGGAACCAGCCGTCGCTGAACGACGCTGCGTTGTCGGCAGGGCGCTCCCAGTAGCCGGAGAACACGTTGGGTCCCCGCACCAGGATCTCCGCAGCGTCGTCGCCCTCCGCGCCGTCGCCAGCCGTGGCGTCGAGACGAGCCGTCGCTGCGTCGTCAGCCGTCGCAGCGCCGCCATCGCTGACGTCCAGCGTGTCGAGGCGCACCTCGACGCCCGGCAGCGGGAAGCCGACGGTGCCGGCCCGGCGGGGCTCGTCGTGCGGATTCGACACCAGCATCACGGTCTCGGTCATGCCGTAGCGCTCGATGACGTGCTGCCCACTGGCCTCCCGAACAGCGTCGTGCAGCTCAGCAGGCATGGGCGCTGAACCCGACGCGCACAGCCGAAGCGCCGACAGCTCGGCGGCTCGTGGCGAGGCCACCAGCCGGGAGTACATGGTCGGCACGCCGAAGAACATCGTGGCTTGGTGCTCGCGGATCGCGTCGAACACGGCGTCGGGCTCGAACGTGGGCTGCAGCACAGCCCGAGCGCCCACGGTGAGCGTGCCGTGCAGCGCCACACCCAGGCCGTGCATGTGGAACAGCGGCAGCGCCAGCACGAGCACGTCGTCGGGCGTCCAGCGCCATGCCAGCTCCAGCGCTCGCACCGACGCCAGCAGGTTCGCGTGACTCAGCACCGCGCCCTTGGGCCGACCGGTCGTGCCCGACGTGTACCCGATCAGTGCCGGCTCATCTGGCAGGCGCTCGGAAGCCTGCGCGCCGATGTCGAGGCGCGTCGCGGCGGAGCTGCCGTGGCTACCGGGAAACTCAGTCGCGTCAAAATCGCTGACCAGCACCGCTGGATCGGCGTCGGTGATCCACCGGTGCCACTCGCGGGGCTCGCCGACGCCTTCCACCAAGGCCGCAGCGGGACGGCAGTCCACCACCACGCCGCGCACCTCATCGGCCCGGTAGGCACCGTTCAACGGCACCACCACCGCGCCCATCGCCAGCAACGCCGCGTGTGCGGCAACCAGTCGAGACGAACTCGGACCGCTCATCAGCACCCGGTCGCCGGCAACGACGCGCACGCCCGCCAAGCGCTCGGCCACATCCTGAGCGCGTTCCAAGAGCTGGGCGCCAGTCACCCAGCCGTCGCGCTCATCCCACACCATGGCCCGCTGCGGATCAGACGACCAGTGGTCCAGCCAGACAGCCGGCAGCGTGCCGCCAACAGTCAGATCTACCTCGGCAGCACTGCCGCCCGCCGGCAGATGCCGGGACCAATGCGACTCCTGCCCATCGGTCATCTCGGGCTGCTCCCTCGGCACGCCGGCACCGGTTCCCGGCTCGCACGAAGCTCAGCCGGACCGATGCCCGCCGAGCCGCCCGGATCGAGCCGACATGGCGCACCCCCAACGGGATTCGAACCCGTGCCGCCACCTTGAGAGGGTGGTGTCCTTGGCCGCTAGACGATGGGGGCGAGTTGAGATGCGAAGGGTCAGCATACCCACCGCCCCAGATTGGGCCGCTAGCGCCCCTCGGCGGGGGGCCAGATCTCGGTGTCGGGGTGCAGGCCGTACCAGGCGAACCAGAACGACTGCGACGTCACGATGCGCGCCAGCCGAACGTCGACGCCATCGCGGCCGTCCACGCCGCTCACCCGCAGCTCGTCGTGCAGCACTCCCCCGGGCGCCACCTCCACGGGGGCACCGTGGCGCCACGCCTCGGCGGGCACGCCCGCCGCATCGGCGGCGCTGTACACCCGGGCGCCGCCCTGGTTCGGCACGATCACCAGCGGTTCACCACCCAGCACGTACACGAACGCGCCTTCCCGCTCCAGCTCCGCCAGCCCCAGCGCCAACGTGAAGCCGACGCGATCAACAGTGACCACCTCCTCCTTCAGCTCGAACACGTCGGGCGTCTCGAAGGTCGGGAACCACAGGTCCTCGCTGGAGTAGTACGTGCGGTACGCCGCGCCCGGCGTGTAGTCGTAACTGATCGGCGGGCGCTCGGGCATCTCGGGGAAGTACGTGGGCGGGGGCACCTCGAGCGTGAACGTGTCGGGGTGATCGGCCAGCCAGTCCGACCAGCGCGTCGTTGCCACCGGGAACTGCTCCAGCTTCGTGCCGGCCAGCGGGCCGGCAAACGCCGTGCCCGAGAGGTGGTTCCACAGGCTCTCGGTCTCGTTGTCGATCATGATCTTGTTCGAGTCCATCAGCAGGCCCGACGTCTGGAACGACAGCACGTCGCCGTTGGGAAGCCGCCGGTCGAACATGAGCGCCGTCAGGCACAGCGTGCAATAGCCGAGCGCCACCGGCACATCGCCGACCACGTCGTTGGCCAGCTCGTGGCGGGCCAGGAACCGCACCGGGTACGCCCCGGCTTCGCCGCCGATCACCACGCCCAGCACCAATTCCTCATCGGTCATGAAGTCGGCCTGGGCAGGGGTGAGCCGTTCGGGGTTGTTCAGCTCCGGAATGCCGCCCCGGCGCACCCCGCCGAACTGGATCGCGCCCAGCGTGACCCGGTCGGTGACCTGGGCGAGCATGTCCCCGAACCGGAAGTCGAGGTAGGCGTACAGCTCGCTCTTGAAGACCTCATAGCCCTCGCCGGGATCGACGCCGTTGGTGCGGTACCACGAGCCGTAGCGGACGTAGTCGCTGTTGAAGTCGCCAGAGCTCTCGATGCCCGTCAGCCGCTCCAGCGCTCCCATCGACGTATCGGACACGTTGCGCGAACCGGCGGTGCGCATGATGTCCATGACCCAGGGCACCCACCGCTGGTCGCCGCTCAGGCCCATCTCGCCGGCGATGTTCGCGGCGAACGCAGTATTCGGCAGCTCCAGGAACTCGTGGATCTTCTCGGTCAGCGTCAGCTCCAGGAACGGCCGACCGTCCTCGGTGCCCGGAAAGAACGGCTGGGTGGTCGGCGGCGGTGCCGTGTCGGAAGGCGTGGTGTCGGGCGGTCCCATGTCGTCGGCGGCCGGCTCGTTGGCCGCTGTGCTATCTGCCGAATCGGCCGCCAAGGTCGACGACGTGGCCAGCGGCTCTGTCGCAGCGGAGCCCTCGTCCCCCGACGAGGTCGAGCAGGCCGCGGCGAGCACGCTCACCGCCACGGCTGCGCAGATGAGCTTTCGCATACGGCGGCCGAGCCTATGGCAGCCCCCCGCTGCGCCATGGTCAGGCTCATTGGGCTAGAACGGCAAGCGTGAGCGGCCGCTGCGGCGGCATCACCAAGGGGGAATCACGATGGACAACGGCGCCAGCAACGGGGCGATACCCGACAATCCGGCGGGGTACGTCTGCCTGACATTCGACTTCGACGGGCCGTCGTTGTGGATAGCCCGCCGCCAGACCACCCCCACACCTATCTCACGCGGCGAATTCGGCGCCGTCGCAGTGCCGCGGATCCTCAAGCTGCTCGCCCGCCACGACATCCCGAGCACCTTCTTCATCCCGGGCCACTCCATCGACACCTACCCCGACGCGGCCCGCATGGTGGTCGACGCCGGCTGCGAGGTGGGCCTGCACGGCTACGCCCACGAGTACAACCCCCGGCTGAGCGAGGACGAGGAGCGAGCCATCCTCGAGCGCACCTTCGCGCAGATCGATTCGCTCACCGGCGCCCCGCCCAAGGGCTACCGGGCGCCGTCTGGCGACATCAACCCCTGGACGATCGACCTGCTGATGGAATACGGCCTCAGCTACGACTCGTCGCTGATGGGACACGACTACGCGCCCTATTGGCTGCGCACCGGGGATCAGTTCCCGCTCGATGGACCCATGGAGTTCGGCGAACAGGTTGACCTGGTGGAGCTGCCGTTCAGCTGGCACCTCGACGACTACGTCCACCTCGAGTTCGTGACGTTCAAGAACACGATCCTGACCGGGCTGGAGAACCCCGGCACGATGTTCGACACGTTCCTGTCGGATGTGAAGTGGATGACCAGCGAGGTGCAGCACGGCGTGTGCACGGTCACGTTCCATCCGCAGGCGATCGGCCGCGGCGGGCGCCTGTACGAGATGGAGCGCTGGATCGACCAGATGACCGACCTGGGCGTGAGCTACACCCGCATGTGCGACGTGGCCGACGCCTGGCGGGCCGGTCGCCAGCTCGGCATCGAGTAGCAGCGGCTCCGGCCGCCGCGCCCCCGGTCGGGTCGCTAGCCCTCGACGCCGTCGAGCATGCGACTGATCAGCAGCTTCTGGACTTCTGAGGTGCCCTCGTAGATCTGGTACACCCGCACGTCGCGGTAGATCTTCTCCACCGGATAGTCGTTCAGGAAGCCGTAGCCGCCGTGGATCTGGATGGCCTTCGATGCCGCTCGCTCGGCCATCTCCGACGCGAACAGCTTGGCCATCGAGGCCTCACGAGCGCATTCGAGGCCCTGGTCGCGCATCTGCGCCGCGTGCAGATAGAGCTGGCGTGCCGCTTCGATCTGGGTGGCCATCTCGGCGAGCGTGAACGAGATCGCCTGGTGCTCCACGATGGGGCGACCGAAGGTCTCGCGCTCCTGGGCATAGGCATGGGCGGCCTTCAGCGCGGCCCGTGCGCCGCCCGTTGCCTGGGCCGCCACGCCGATGCGGCCGAGCGACAGGTTGCCCAGCGCAATGCCGAGCCCCCGCCCGACCTCGCCGAGCACGTCGCTGGCGGGCACCCGCATGTCCTCGAAGACCACCTGGCAGGTGTCGTTGGTGCGGTGGCCGAGCTTGTCCTCCTTGGCGATCACGCGGTAGCCGGGGTTGTCGGTGGGCGTGATGAACGTGGTCATACCCCGCTTGCCGCCATCCGGGTCGGTCACCGCCACGATCATCGCCACATCGGCGGTCGAGCCTGCGGTGATGAACGCCTTGTGGCCGTTCAGCACGTACTCGTCGCCGTCGCGGGCGGCCCGGGTGCGGATGGCCGCGGCGTCGGAGCCCGTGTGGGGCTCGGTGAGGTGGATGCAGCCCAGCCACTCGCCGTTGGTGAGCTTGGTGAGGTAGTCGCGCCGCTGCTGGTCGGTGCCCGACTGCTGGATCGCCACGGCCACCGGCGAGTTGTTGGCCGCCATCATGTTGCTGATGCCGCCGTCGGCTGCGGAGATCTCCTCGATGGCCAGCGCGTACGACACGAAGTCGGCGCCTGCGCCGCCCCAGCAGGGGTCGACCATCATCCCCATGAGCCCGACGTCAGCCATCTTGCTGTAGAGCTCGCGGGGCGCCCCGCCGGCCCGGTCCCACTCCGCGGCGTGGGGCGCTATCTCGCGCTGCGCGAACGCCCTGGCCACGTCACGGATCTGCTGCTGCTCGTCGGTCAACTGCACTGCGCCCTCCTCGGGTTCGGCCACGGGATACGGGGGCTCGGCACCGCCGTGCAGCGGCGACTTAGGGTACCGAAATGCAGAATTCTGATTCCGGAGATCGCATCTCCGAGGCCGGTTTCGATCTCGATCACGTGGATCGCCTGCTGACCACCACCCGGGCCGTGCGCAAGCGGCTCGACTTCGACCGCTGGGTCAGCGACGAGCTCATCTTCGAGTGCATCGACCTCGCCGAGCAGGCCCCGACGGGCGGCAACGATGCTAGCCGCCGCTGGATCGTGATCCGTGACCAAGACCTCAAGGACCGGCTCGGCGAGCTCTACGCAGAGGTCGGCACCATCTTCATCAACGCCCGCGGGCGGCTCGACGGCACCGGCCACCCCAAAGAGCACATCGTCAGCTCCAGCGCCTACCTCGTGGAGAACTACGCGAAGGCCCCTGCTCTCGTCATGCTGGCGATCTGGGGCGTCCACGACGACAGCGGCCGGCCGGGGCTGTTCGACAGCGCCATCCCCTCCGCCTGGAGCTTCAACCTGGCGCTGCGCTCCCGGGGCCTCGGCACCGCCTACGCCACCATGCTCAACAACAAGTCCGACGAGGTGGCCGAGCTGCTGGGCATGCCGCCGGGCCTTACCACGCTGGTGTGCTTCCCGGTGGCCTACACCAAGGGAACCGACTTCTTGCCTGCACCCCGACGGCCAGCGAGCGAGATCACCTACTTCGACCAGTGGGGATTCACCCGCCAGCGGCCCAGCGACGACGGCACCGCCCGGGTGACCGACGGGCAGGGCGTGGTGGCCGAGATCGACACCGACGCCCGACCGCGCGCCGTGTGGGAGGTCATCACCGACATCAACATGCCGGCGCAGTTCTCCGAGGAGTTCCAAGGCGCCGAATGGACCTCGGAGGAAGATCCGGGTGTGGGCTCGACGTTCCGCGGCCGCAACTCCATCCCCGATGTCTTCGACTGGGAAACCGACTGCATCGTCACTGCGTGGGAGGAACGCACGGCGTTCGAGTGGCGCGTGACCGACACCGAGAACCCCGGTGCGGTGTGGCGCTTCGACCTCGCCGAGCAGGGCGGCGGCAGCCGGCTGCGCTTCTCGATGCTCATCGGCCAGGGGAACAACGGCACGGTGCCCATGGCCCTGCGTGACCCTGCCAAGGAGCAGCGGGTGCTGAACCGGCGCCGGGCCGTGCTGCGGGCCAACATGCAGCGCGTTGTCGAGGGCGTCAAAGCCATCGTCGACGGCCACTGAGTCGCTTCGTTCGGTTGAGTCACTCGCTGATGTTCGGCAATCAATTCGCATAGGAAAGAAAACTGCCAGCGCAGCGATATCATGGTTGTGTGGCATTCGCCGATCTGGATCAGTCTGAAGAACTGCTGGTCAAGGCGAGATGGCGGGACAGCCCGCTTTGCCCTCGATGCGACAGCGAGGGCGCAGAGATACGGGACAAGCCCGTCCGGATTGAGTGGACCACTTGGCGTTGCGGCAGCTGCCGAACACGGTTCAGGGTTACGACAGGCACCGCGCTGCACTCCACGAAGCTGACGCCGTCGGACTGGATTGCTGTGGCGAGCATGGACGGGCTCTCGGCACCCCGCATCGCTGCGGCAATCGATGTCTCACTGGTCACCGCTCGCAAGATCGCTGCGGTGATGGCGCCGGTGCGCGACGGCTCGCGGTCGGAGCGGGTGCGGCACATGATGAGTCCACGCCATCGGCATCAGCCTGCGACCGACCCGTGGCAGATTGATCCCTTACCGGCCACGCTGCGTGCCGAAGCGAGCCCGCTCGGGTCGCTGAGCGACGGGGCCAAGGCTGTCCTGAACGCCTTGCGGGCCCGGCCGTTCGGAGCGACCGCAGCGAAACTCACGGAGCTTGCCGGCGTGTCCTATGCACAAACACTGCGGTGCCTCGCCCGCCTCGAGGAACGCGGCTGGGTCGAAGCCGCCAAGACCAGCATCCACCATGGATACGAACTGCGCCGCGCAATCGTGTGGTCACTGTCGTGGTCAGACGGCTGCATGCATGCGCTGTCGTACCTTCGTGACCGGCCGACTCGCCCAGTCGAGGAGATCCCCGACCGCGTGCCTCGCCGCTTTTGGCGCAACTTCTGGTCGGGCGCATCGGCCGACACGCTCAGAATCTCCCAGCACGGCCTGCATATCGCCGAGACGCTGATCGGTGGGCACGACGCGTCCGCTAGAGCCTGGGCGCTCGCGAACCTGCCGACACCCGCGCTGCGCGAATGCCGCACACTGCGAGGATTTGAAACCGACTGGCTGGCCGAACTGCTCGATCAAGAGATCACCCGCCGAGCGGTCGCAGCGTGAGCGAGATCGACGCATGGGCCGATGTCTTGCCGACACGCCTGCGGCAGGCATGGCCGTACGTCGCTGAGTGCGCCAACAGTGTCGGCGGCGTGCTGATGGGAGGCACCGCGGTGGCCATCCACCTGCGGCACCGGGTCTCCGAGGATCTCGACGTAGTCACGCTGCGGAAGTTCTCCGGGCGGGCGATAGAGAAGCGACTCCAGCGGGCAGCCTCGCACGTGGAGACCGACGAAGTAGCCGACAACATGTTCCACGGCTACGTCGACGGCGTGCGGGTCGACATCTTCCGGGCACTGCCGTCCGATGACGTGCAGCCATCCGATATGCGATGGGTCGCTCCTAGCACCACTATCGGACACATGAAGATCGGCTCCATCGCAGATCTCATGGCCGCCAAGCTTGACGTGATCAGATTCCGCCCCAAGCTACGCGACTACCTGGACCTCGCGGCGATGGACCAGTCAGGAGTCTGCAGCCTCGAAGCCGGATTGGGCTACTACTGCCGACGGTTTGGGCACAGCTACCCGCCGCGGGCGCTCGAAGAGATCACTCGCCTGCTCGACAGCCCCGGTACGCTGCCGAGCGACCCCGACTACGACGACCGCCGTGACGACGCGCTGCACCATCTGCGGATGCGGGTACCAGCACTCCGCAACCGAATCGCCGAAATGCGCGACACCGCCCCGTAACCGAGTGGAGACCAAACTTCAACTCATTTCGGATGGCGGCGGGAACACGTTCAGCTTCACCTACACCCCCGTCACCATCACGCCCGCCCGGAACGCCTTGATGGCGAGTGGTCCAATGCTGATAGGACTATGCATCGTTCACGAGGGATCAGGGCTGCCAAGGTAAGCACGTCGGTCATGTCAAGGGCGGAATCCGCCCTGTCCCCAAGCTTGGGTGATGGCTTTGGCGCCTTCGACGGCGGTGAGATGGACCAGAATCTGCCCAGCGCTGCGTATCCATGCATCGTCGTCGAACTCCACGAACAAAGCCACTTTACTGTTGCCCTCGCCGATGATGACTTGGCCTGCGGTCTGGTTCTTAGCCCAGCCTCGCACCCAGTAATCGATGCCGGGCAGCAGACCCCCGTCTCCCAACGACGAGACGCTCACGTCGACTGTCACGTCCTGCTGGGCTGTCTCGGACAAGCTGATCAGGAACTCCAAGGAGACGCCCGGCCCAACGCGTTCGACAGGTCCAGCGACCGACACCGTGACCGTGGCGCTGTTGCCCGATGGCAGATCGTTATCGGCGACGTCCACGGATGCCGACGACGGTGTCGCCACCGTGTAGCCGGCACCACTTTGCACGGTCGCGGTGATCGTGCCGTCCGTCTCGTCAGCAGAGTCGTCGTCGGTGGTCACCGAGATCGTCGCACTGCTGCCAGCATTCACCGTCACCGTACGCATCCCAGTCTGGCCCGAGTCGGCGAAGTCGCCGCTGTCGGTCACACGCACCTTCACTGATACCGAACTAGCGGTGCCGGCCGGGGCTGTTCGACAGCGCCATCCCCTCCGCCTGGAGCTTCAACCTGGCGCTGCGCTCCCGGGGCCTCGGCACCGCGTACGCCACCATGCTCAACAACAAGTCCGACGAGGTGGCCGAGCTGCCTGGGCATGCCGCCGGGCCTCACCACGCTCGTGTGCTTCCCGATGGCCTACACCAAGGGAACCGACTTCTCGCCTGCCCCCGGCCGACCTGCGAGCGAGATCACCTACTTCGACCAGTGGGGATTCACCCGCCACCGCCCCAGCGACGAACTGGCCGAGCAGGGCAGTGGCAGCCGGCTGCGGTTCTCGATGCTCATCGGCCAGGAGAACAACGGCACCGTGCCCATGGCCCTGCGCGATCCCGCCAAGGAGCAGCGAGTGCTGAACCGGCGCCGCGACGTGCTGCGAGCCAACATGCAGCGAGTAGTCGAGGGCGACTGAACCATCCCGTCGGCGCTGGGGTCACTCGGAACCAACCACCTAGCCCGACGGAGCCGAAAAACTACCAGACGCGGCCGACGAGGGCTTGTGATGACTGCGGTTCCCCGCCACATCGGCAGCACTTCGATACATCGACCGCCACTTCACAAATGCTCGACGCACCAAGTGTGACAAGTAACCGAGAATATAGAACGCTGAGGCGACGCCGAATCCAACCCATCCCCCGACGGCTCGTGAGATCGAGATCGCCATCGTGGCAATCATCGCCTGAACCAGACTCGGCAAGCTCAGGAAGACATCCCAAAGCAGCGACCACGCTCGGAGCGGGAGAAGCAGCAACCTCACCATCGCGCCATCCCGGAATGCCTCGATGGCAAGTGATCCAATGCTCGCACGGCGATACGCTGTGCATGAGGGATCATGGCTGTCACGGTAGGCATGCCAATCATATCGAGGGCGGAGGCCGTCCTGTCCCCGAGTTCGGGTGATGACTTTGGCGCCTTCGACGGCGGCGAGATTGACCAAGATCTGCCCGGTGCTACGTATCCATGCATCGTCGTCGAACTCTACAAACAGAGCCACCTTGCTGTTGCCCTCGCCGACAGTGACTTGGCCTGCGGCCCGGTTCTTGGCCCAGCCTCGCTCCCAATAATCGGGCTCTTCGCGCTGGGCCTTTCAAATCCGACAGTCCCTGAATTAGGTCGGCTCAGTCAAGCGCTTCGATCACCTGCGCAAGGAAGTCGAGGCCGGTGTCGTGTTCTTGCTCAGTGACGGTGGGCATGGGTGTGATGCGGACGACGCTGCCGTAGAGGCCGTCGTTACCTACGGGCAGGCCCGCGCCGTTGGCCATGTCCGCTGTTGCCGGTTGTGTGAGGTGTCAGTCATTGTCGGTGATAGTGGCTTCTGCGATGCCGTCGCCCAAGGTGGCGTAGGTGGTGTCCACCAGCAGCAGCCGCAGCAAGAACGTCTCGGATCCCTCGCCGCCGACGTCGTCGTCGATCAGTGAGATCCGCACCGTCTTGGAGGTGTCGCCCGACGCGAACGTGACTTGGCCCCACTCGGGCAGATAGTCGCCGTAGGCCGTCGCGGTGGCACCCGGCACGGAGTAGTACACCGTCACCGAACCAGCCGCTGCAGTGCTCATCTCCACCGTGAAACTGACCGAGCCGTCGCCCTCACCCGCAGACACGTCACCCACCGAAATCGACGGTTTCGACGTCGGCGGTGCCGGGTCGTCATCATCCGCAATTGCGACGGTGGCTGTGCCAGCGGTTGCGGACACCGTGTAACCGCTGCCGGCGCTGATCGTCGCAGTGGCCGACCCGTCGGCCTCATCGGTGCTGTCATTCGTCGTGGTCACCGTCAGCGTGACGCTGCCCGACATGGGGATAGTCACTTGTCGCGACCCGGTCGCGACACCGAAGTCGCCGGACTGGGTAACGGTCACATTCACTGTCAGCGGCGCAAACAGAGCCGGATCGGCAGCAAGCGTGAACACAGCATCGCCGCCCTCAGTCATCCCGCTGCCTGCCGTAATGCTCACCACAGGGTCAGCTGGCGGTGCATCGTCATCATCGGACACCGGCACCGACGCCGAGTTTGCGGACTGACGCACTGTGTAACCTGTTCCGTCGCCCACCGTGGCTGTCACCGAGCCGTCGGCCTCGTTGGCGTCGTCATCGGATGTCGTGATCGTCAGCGATCCGGTGCCTTCGGTCGAAATGACCACCTGATGCGACACGGCAGCCACACCGAAATCGCCCGACGACGTCACCGACACGTCAACTGTCAGCGGTGCCGACGGCGCTGGCGACGCAGAGACGGTGAAGATTGCCTTGCCGCCTTCGGTCACGGCATCACCTCCACTGACGCTCACCTCTGGCACAGTGCTACCGTCAGCTGTTGACGTGCTCTCCTTGTCATCACTACAGTTAACTGACTTGGCGACTTCCGCCCCTCCACTTCCTGCCGAGGGACCGACCAATACAACGAACACTCCAACGTACGGAACTCTCCCTAGCGTCTGTCTCACGACTCCTTGCGCAACGGTGAAGCCAGCATCCGTTAGCGCACCACAGATGATCTCTGCATGGGCACTGTCGTCAAACAGCGACGCTGTCTTGGGACTAAATTCTGACGTCGACACTAAAATCGGACCGCTTCGCGCGAAAACTTGTTCCAACCATCGCATATTGTCCTTGACGAGCGAAGGAAGGGCTCTTCCTTGTTCCTTCTCGTATTCCTGAATGGCAGCCTCTAGATCGTAGCCCGATGCATGCCCAATCGCCGCTAGCTCGTAGTGACGCATACAGAAATCGAATGCTTCACCGATATCAGGGTTAGCTCCTAGGACGCCGCTGCGTGACTCGGGGCACAAGATCGGGCGTCCTTGAGCATCTACATCAAACGGACTCCATAGAGTGGTGTTGGGGTTGACGATGCCGGACTTCGTTGTCCTTCGCGTGCACTCAAGTTGAACGATGTCGTGGCCGCCACCGGGCGGAATCCAACGCTCGGTGTGGCCCGTACAGGATTCTCGCGGATGCACGCCACAGTTCGCATGACCCTTCGTATCAGTGTGACGATGCATTTGACGGGCCAAGTACCCGCTACTCACTGGACAGTCAATATCGGTAGGGCATGGGACGTCCTGATGAGTGTTTGTCGCAGAGTGCTTCGTATAGGTCCCCGAGCAGCGGGTGGGAACCTCGTGATTGTCATGGCACGATGACACGGGCTCGCCATCGAAACGATGTTGACCGTCAGAACACTCCAGATAGGTACATTTCGGGGTTGAATCGGGAGAATCTAGCCTATAACCCTCAGAGCACTTGTACTGGAAGCACATCGCTGTCGGCGAAGTCGAGTCCAAGCTATAGCCGTCAGGGCACACATATCGGAAACATTCGGTAGGAGAAGCAGTCGAGTCGAGTTGATAGTCCGCTGGGCAAACGTAGGTACTACACGTCGGCGGAGTAGTTTCCGGCGTGATCTCCGTGTCTCCTTCGTCACATGTGTAACGCACAACTCCTGGAAGCACTCGGCTGCAGGTTCTATCTGTGCTGTCTAGCGTCCATGTACTGTCAGGGCAGACTGAGGAACCATTGCCCAAGTAGGTGCCTGCTGGCCGCTTGCAGTGATTGGTGTTCGTGTCCAACACGTAGGTAGTCGGACAGGTTCGCTTCATGCGCTTCGGATCGAGCTTCACAGTCCGATCTACCGTTACCGTCACCTCGCGAACCACTGACTTGCAGCACTCCCATCGGGTGCGGGTTTCGTAGTTGTACGCGTCGACCGTCTCGTAGTTGTAAACGTCGCGCGTCTCATAGTTGTAGGCGTCCACCGTCTCGTAGTTGTACACGTCACGTGTTTCATAGTTGTACGCATCAACGGTTTCTGTCACTGTCTCAGTGACATTCCTATATGCCCACCGAATACACCCGGTACCGAACTCGTGGTCGTATTGGGCGCAGTAGCGCTGTCGACGTGTGTAGGTCTGGGTTACCGTCTCAGTGAATGGAGCGACACGAACAGTCTCGGTGTAGGGCGCCTTGCGCACCTGCGCCGTGTAAGGAGCGACACGAACAGTCTCGGTATACGGCGCCTTGCGCACCTGCGCCGTGTAGGGAGCGACACGAACCGTGTACTCAACTTCATATTGCACTTCGTCAACGGTCGTTCTTACTTCGTCAACCTGAATCGTTTTCTGACACTGGCCACCCGTCAACGTCCAGCCGCCACCCGTTGGACAGCTGACAGTTGGGTGAGTGGTGTGCTCAGCGTTCGTGACGCAACGTCGGCCGCTAGCAGACACCATGACTGACGTGCCGTAGGCCGAGCAATCGGTATCGGCATCTTTGACTTCGCGCTTCTCGCAGCGCACTGGCTGCGGAGCCGGATCGCTTACCTCGACGAGGTCAAACCCAGCGATACAGTATGGCTTCGCGACATATGTGGATGTGGTCGGAGTGACGGTGCTGCGAGTAGCGCTGACCGTTTCACGTGTAGCTTCGACCGTTTTGCCAGTCGCTGAATCGCTTTCTGGCGGAGACGCCGGCCTAGTCGTCGAAGTCCCGGTAATGGGGGCCGGGGTGGTGGGGCCGTCTACCCCCCCCCCCCTTCTGCATCGCAGCCGCAGGGGTAAGCGGCAGGAAGAACAGGCAGGACAGGGTCACGACAATGGCGACGAGTGCTTTGCGCATTTGATTTCCCAAGCTTTGGTGACCAGAGATCGAACTCGGGCCAAAGATCGAACCCAAGCAAGCTATCAGGTCCCCATAGCCTGTCAAGCTCCCGTCAGTACCGACAGCGGCACCCTGATCGCCCAGACGCGAAAAGGCCGACGGGCTTAAGCCCGTCGGCCCAATCGCGCTGACTCGGAGACCAGCTAGCTACTGCCGGACGCCGCAGCCGGTTTGAACCAGCTGTTGCGTCTGGCAGGAGGCTTGCCTAGCGGCAGCCTCCATTGTCCTTGTCCCAGGCGCAGTTCGTGGACTTCCCGTTAACGTCCACGACATCGCCGACCTGGTCCCAGGTTTGCCCGGCAGCGTCGAATTGGCTGAAGTCTGAACCCTCAACGAAGTATGCATCCGCATTGCCGTTGAGTTGAGTGATGATGCCGTCGAGCAGCATCGGATGGTAGATGTCGATCGACCGCACCGCCAGGATGAAGTTCGTTCGGTTCAGGCCGCCCGGCAGGTCTGCAGCAATGCGCAGCGCCTCGCCATAGGGGTAGCCATACATGTAACCCACACCGTTCAGCGAGTTACCCGGGTCGAGATCACCGGCTGCAAGGTTGTCGTTCAACCATGTGATAAATGGCTCGTCAGCAAACTTCGAATCCGTGGTGTCCTTGCCACCGCCGCCAACGATCCACCATCCATCGGATGCGTCACCGGCCGGTTCCATGTAGTTGGCGACGGCCTTGCACACCGACGGCGTAAACAGCACGCCGCCCTTGTCCCTGACGTTCTCAATGAGACCGCTTTGGCCTGCTTCCTGGATGGCCAGCAAGCACGGGTTGCCCGCTGTCATCGAGATGAACACATCGGGGTCGAACGCCAAGACCGTCGTCATCTCGTTGGTCAGCGTCGGCGCGGCGGGGTCGTGACGCACCGGGAGGAACTCGCTCACCACGTCGGTGTTCTCGTGCGCCCACTCCTCAAAGCCCAGCTCGTACGCCAGACCGAAGTCGTTGTCCATCACTAGGCCGGCAACCTTCACCGGCAGCAGATCGGCGAGGTTCTCCTTGATCCAGGCACCCCACAGGATCGACTCGGTCGAGTACGACATCTGCATGATGGTGGTCCACGGGTGGTTCACCGGGTCGCCCCAAGCGGGGTGGCCGGTCATCACGAACGGGTGCGGGATGCACTCCGCGTTGATCTTGTCGTACACCGCGAGTGTGTTCGGCGAGCCCAGCGTCAGGATCGAGAACACGTTCTCCGCCTCAATCAGCTCATCCACGAACTCGATCGTCTGAGCGGCGACGTAGGCGTCGTCTTTGATGATCAGCGTCAGGTCACGCGGCGCGCCGCCAACCATGATCGGGTCGTTGTCGTTGAGCCAGTTGAAATAGTTCTCCCAGCCGTAAGCGATGTTGCCGTAGGCGGCAAGGTTGCCGGACTGAGCCGTGGTGTGGCCGATACGGATCTGCGAGTCGGTGATGCCCGTGGTGTTCGACCAGTCGCTCGGGCACGCACTGATGTCGATCTCGAAGCCCGCAGGACCGCGCAGAATGCCGTCGTCGCCGACGCCGTACTCGCCTGACTCGATCTTCTCGGTCAGTGAAGCAACAGCCTTGGCGCGACGGGCAGCGGCCTCTTCGAAGATGCCTTCGATGGTGGAGCGATCGAACATCATCTCCTCCTCTTCCATCATCTCCTCGTCGGCCATCTCGTCATCGTCGTCTTCGCCGGCAACGGCAGCTTCGATGTCTTCCTCGGCAGCGGCACCTCCGAGAGCACCGGTGGCACCCTCGTCTTCTTCCTCTGCCATCTCCTCTTCCTCGGCCATGTCGTCGCCTTCGCTCGGCGCGGCCGTGGTTTCGGTTTCTGTCTCGCTGGCGTCAGCGTCTGTGTCGTCATCGCCGCCGCCGCACGCAGCGGCTACGAGCGAGAACGCGAACAGCAGAGCCAGCAAGCGCCACATTCGACGCTTGGTCATGTTGTGTCTCCCCAATTGGTTGCAAAATGACGAGTCGGCAGCGGAATCGCACAGACGCCTCAACCGATCCATCAAGACGCTAGTTCGCGTCCGGGGGCCGGTCACCGGACGAGGTATGTCAATTCTGCAACGATTTCGATTCTGCGATCCGACTCCCGCCGTAGCGCAACCAGGGTTTGGACCGGTTGAACATGCCGATGAGACCGCGTGGGAAGACGAAGGTCAGTGCCACCAGCAGCACGCCGAACACGAACTGCTCCTCGTCGAGCAGGCGCAGGAACTCCCCGAGCGGGCCCAAGCCGCTCACGTCGCCGAGGAATCCGCCGATCGCGGAGAAGACCTCCCGGATAGCGACGCCCAGCACGGAGCCCCATATCGAGCCCAGCCCACCGAGCACCGCAGTCGCGTACAGCACCAGCGATTCTTGGAACGGGTACGACTCCTGCGAGGTGAACGGCACGAGGACGATGCCGAGCGCGCCTGCGAGCCCTGCCAGCGTCGCACTCGCCGCGAATGTACTGACTCTCGAGGCCACGAGATTGACCCCGTACACGGCTGCAGCCGTGTCGTTGTCACGCACCGCTCGCATCGCACGGCCGGGCCGGCTCTTGATGATGTTGTGCGTCAACCACATCGCCAGCCCCACCACCGCCAAGCAGATCACGTAGCGGTAGAGCCCCTCGGCCCAGCGGGTGGTGCCGAACCACGACGGCGGCACCAACTCGGCACCCACCGCCCTGCCGCTGACGCCGCCCGAGAACGCCGGCACTCGTTTGGCGAGCGGCTGGAACACGATCGCCAGCCCGAGCGTCACCAACGCGAGATGGATGCCCTTGATGCGAAGTGCGGGCAAGCCGACCAATGCGCCGATGGCGCCCGCGAACGCAGCCCCTGCAATGATCGAGACGACCCACGGCAGCGCCAAGTCGTCCACCGCGTAGGCGGCTCCGAACGCGCCGACAGCCACGAAGACTCCATGGCCGAGGCTGATCATGCCGCCGTAGCCGGTGGCGATGTTCACGCCCAGCACTGCGAGAACCATGACGACGATCTGGGTGTTCTGCCGCAGCTCGGTCACCGAACTGGTCAGCGGCATCGCCACCAGCCACACAGCCAGCAGCACAGCGCCGATCCAGCTCAGCGGACCGCTGCGTCGGCGCGGGCTGACAACACGATCAGCGCCGCCAGCGCTCGCAAGGCCGCGCACCCGATTGCCAACGCCGGATGCCGCCTGCGGGCCGCCCGCCGGCACTCCTTGCGGGGCGCTGCGCACGCTGAGAGCTGCCCCGGCCAGCTCGGGGCCGAAGTCGTCGTCTTCGGGCGGTGCCGTCGCGGTCGCTTCTTCGGGAGATTCCGCCGCAGTCGTGTCATCGGGAAGTGCTGCGATGGCAGCGTCATGGGGTGGCGCGAAGGCAGCGAACACGCTGGCATCGGCACCCGGAGTCTCGTCATCATCGCCTGGGCGCGGCATCGGCGAGGGCCAGTTGTCGTCGCTCACACCCGCTCGATCCGCTGGGTGCCGAACAAGCCGGCCGGGCGCACGATCAGCACCACCACCATGGCGACCAGCGCGGGCAGCACACTGAGCTCGAAGCCGATGAACGGCACATACGCCGGGATGAGCGTCTGGCTCAGGCCGATGACCACACCGCCGACCAGCGCTCCCTTAGGCGAGTCGAGCCCGCCGAGCGTCGCCGCGGCAAAGGCGTACACGAGTACCCGCACCATCATGGTGGGCTCGAGGAGCACCGAGTTCGCGCTCATGTTTGCCGCGATGGCACCGAGGCCCGCCGCCAGCGCCCAGCCGTACATCAGTGTCGGACCCACGCGAATGCCGTTCAACGCGGCCGATTCCGAATCGATCGACACCGCACGGAAGGCGAGACCGGCCCTCGTGTAACGCAACAACAGCGCCAGCACGGTCAGCAGCGCGAACAGCACCAGCCAGGCCCCGGCGGTGGAGAAGCGCAGGCGGGCACCTGCGATCGCGAAGTGATCACCGGGATCCGACGGGAAGAACGGCGGGAAGACACGCGGTCCGGTACCCCACCATTGGCCCATCAACGAGTTCAGAGCCAGCAGGATGCCGATCGTCACGTTGACGAGCGCTAGCTCCGGCGCGTTTCGTAACGGCCGTATCAGCACGCGTTCGGTCGCTGCGCCGGCCGCGATGCCGATGACGACCGCGCCGCCGATCGCCAGCGGCGTCACGAGCGGTGCTCCGATCCATGACGCCAGCCCGCCGCCGGTGACACCTGGTGCCGCGCCGGCGAGCAGAACGAAGGCGATGTAAGCCGAGAAGGTGGCCATCTCGCCCTGGGCAAAGTTCAGCAGCCCAGTGGATCGAAAGATGATGACCAGCGCCAGCGCCAGCGAGGAGTAGATAGCGCTGTTGAACAGGGCATCGAAGATTCGCTGCAGCAGCAGTACTACATCCATCGCTACTGCTCAGCCTTCAGCAATGTCGGCCGAGCCCCAGCGCTCCAGTGGAGGCGGGAGACTCGGCGTCGCTCTACATCTACGCAGAGGCGCCGACGTCTTCAGGCGCTGGCTCGGGAGCCGTCTCGGCCTTCTCATCGGCGAACACGAAGTAGCGCAGGCCGACAATGACCGTCGCCACGATGACGATGATGCTCAGCACCAGCGACAGCATGCTCTGCGTCGGCCAGCCGATGAGCCAGAAGCCCACCGGTGTCTCGGAGGCATCGATGGCATCGGATGCCACGTTGCACAGCTCGCTGACCGACATGTCGCTGATCTCGCCCGTGGGCGAGGTACCGCAGAATTCGCCCGACGTGCCGACAAAATCCTTCGCCTTCGCCGCCTCATTGACCAGCGGGATAGCCGGCACTGTCTTGCCGTCGGGATTCACCGCGACCGATTCGCGGGCGAGGTGTCCGACGTGGTGGGCTCGCAGCGCGATGTTCAGGGCGAACGCCTGGATGTAGGCGAAGCTCAGCACACCGAGGACGCCCGCTGTCTTGGCCTGCGAACTCACTGCAGCGGCGTTCTCGCCGCGCCGGCCGGCTTTCGCGGCTCGGAGCTCGTTCATCGAGACAAAGATGATGACCGGCGCGAGCACCACGATGGCAAAGCGCAGAGCGAATGCCAGCGTGCCGACGATGAGGTTGTCGACGTTCATCAGCACCCAGCCGATCACCAGCAGCACCGGGCCGGCGATGGCGAATCTCAGCGCCCACGTAGCTCGGGTGGAGGATGGACCGGGGTCGAGATCCTCCAGCGGGGTGATGGGGTCGCCAGACGGCGTCAGCGGGACGACCTGGATAATCCTCTTCTGCATCGCCGTGACCATCGAGGCGATACCGCCCGGGGCGAAGAAAGTGAACAGGATGAGGATGAGGCCGAAGATGGCCGCGGAGAGCGGGCCATCGCCGTCGAGTGTGTAGAAGCCCAGCGGGATGGAGATTCTCTTGGTGAGGTCTCGCACCCATACGACGAACAAGCCGCCGAATATCGAGCCTTGCAGCGTGCCGACACCGCCGATCACCAAGCCGATGATGAGGTCGACTGCCAGCAGGAACGTGAAGTCCTGGCCGGCCACGAAGCCCTTGTCGAGGCACCACATGAGGCCCGCCAATGAACCCAGCGAGGCGCTCAGAGCGAAGTTCACCGTCTTGTACATCGGCAGGTTCACGCCGTACACCGCAGCGCCAGCCTCGCTGTCGCGAATCGCAAGCACCGCCCTGCCAGGCCGGCTGCGCATGATGTTGCGAACCAGCGCAATGACGATCGCTGTCATGATCAGCAGGATCCAGTAGCGGTACGCATTCGCGCCACGCGCACCGTCGACACCGGGCAGCCACTCGAAGAAGCTGGAGAAGCCGCTCTCCTGCCGATCGACTTCCTCGATGACGTCTCGGCCATTCGGGCCGCCGGTACGGCGTGCAATGCCGAGTTCGTCGATGTTCACCAGCGTCGGGAACACCGCCGCCTGAGCGATGGTGACCAAGGCTAGGTAGAGACCTCGCACACGCAGCGCAGGCAGGCCAACGATGATGCCGATGGCGAACCCCACGATCACGACGACCGGGATGATCATCCAGTAGTCCCAGAGCTCGTCCTGGACCATCGACGCGGCAACGAATGCACCGATGCCCATGAACGCCGAGTGCCCGAGCGCGAGCATGCCGTTGAAGCCAACGACCAGGTTGACCGCCAGCACGGCCACCATGAGGACCAGCGCGCGGTTCATCTTGCCGATCTCGAACGGCTGCAGGACCAGTGGCACCAGGACCGCCAGCGCCACGGCATAGCCCCAGCTCAGGAACCGCCACTGGCGGTGCTGTGTGCTGCCCCTGGAAACGATGAGCAGTGGTGAACTCATACCTCAGCAACTCCCCTTGGGTCGTTGAGCTAGACGCGCTCGATACGGCGGGTTCCGAAGAGACCCGCTGGACGGAACAACAGCACAATCAGGATCAGCAGGAACGCCATGGCCAGCTGCAAGATCGAGAAATAGGCCTGGCCGAGCACGACCACGCCGAACCATGAGACCAACACCGATTTGATGAGCCCCACGACCAAGCCGCCGATGACGGCGCCGCCGAGGCTGTCGAGGCCGCCGAGGGCGGCGCCGGCCAGGGCGTAGATCAGGATCGTCAGCATCATGTTGGGGTTGACGCCGCCCAGCGCCGGTGCCACGAGGGCGGCAGAGAGCGTGCCGAACACCGAGGCCAGCGCCCAGCCGAAACCCAGCGTGCGGCCGGTGTTGACGCCGACCAGCCGGGCCGACTCGGTGTTGGAGGACACCGCCCGGAAGGCCAAGCCCGCCTTCGTCTTGCCCAAGATGAGCGCCAGCGCGATCAGCGCGAGGGCCAGTGCGATCCAGATGCCGATCGTGCGGTAGTGCAGGCGGGCCCCGATGACCTCGAAGAAGGTGCGGCCCACCATCTCGCACATCTCGGCACCGGCGGTGCCAGCCGCTACCTCGGCAAGATCGCCGTCGGCATTCTCGAGGCACGCGATGGTGCCCTCGCTGGAGGTCTTGAGCTCGCTGCCGTTGGGCACCCAGCTCGGAAAGTGCCCGAAGGGGTCGTTCACCCGCCGGACCTGGTAGTTCCAGACATCGCCAGCGACAGCATTGATGATCAGGAACAAACCTAGGGTGATGAGCACCACCGGCAGGTGATCGGCGGGGTCGAACGGCCTGACGAGTGTTCGTTCGACGGCCGCGCCGATCGCGGCGCTGATGAGCACCGCTATGGCGATCGAGAGCCAGAGCCAGAGGCCCTGCTCGACATTGAGCACATAGACGAAGAACGCACCGAGCATCGCCAACTCGCCAGTGGCGAAGTTGATCAGCGTGGTGGCCTTGAAGATCAGCACCAGCGCCAGCGCGGCGGCGGCATAGACGGCGCCGTCGCGTAGCCCGTTGAAAATGAAGTCCGGGAGGATCTCCCAGTTCCAGTTCATGGTTTCTGCCCCCGTAACTGCGAATCAGGCGCCCAAGTACGCTTCCTGCACTGCAGGATCGTTCTTGAGCTGATCGGCTGGTCCATGCAGAGCGATCTCGCCGCTCTCGATCACGTAGCCGTAGTCGGCCATGTCCAGTGCCAGGTTGGCGTTCTGCTCGACGAGCAGCATCGTCAGCCCGGTCTCTTTGTTGAGCTGGGCGAAGCGCTCGAAGAGGTCTTCGATGATGAGCGGCGCCAAGCCCAGCGACGGCTCGTCGAGCAGCAGCAGCCTCGGCCGGCACATCAGCGCCCGGGCGACGGCGAGCATCTGCTGCTCGCCACCCGAGAGCGAGCCGGCGAGCTGATCGCGGCGCTCCTCGAGCCGGGGAAAGATCTCGAACCAGCGGTCGACATCGGCGCCGACCTCGTTGTCCTTGCGGGTGTAGGCACCGATCTTGAGGTTGTCCATCACCGAGAGCTCGGGGAACGTCCCCCGGCCCTGTGGCACGTGAGCGACACCGCGCCGCACGATGTCGGCGGTTTTGGCACGGGAGATGTCGTCGCCTTCCATCGTGACCGTGCCGGTGGTGGTGCACATGTTGCACAGCGCCCGCAGTGTCGTGGTCTTGCCGGCGCCGTTGGCGCCGAGAATCACCACGACGTTCCCATCGGGCACTTCGAAATCGAGGCCGCGGAGCACCTCGACGGCGCCGTAGCGCGCGTGGAGGTCCTCGGCCTTCAGCATCATGTCTGTCATGAAGAACTCCCCAGGTACGCCTCGATGACCTCCGGGTCGTTGCGAACGACATCGGGGTGACCGTCGGCGATCTTGCGGCCGAAATTGAGCACGACCAAGTGCTCGCTGATGTTGAGCACCATGCGCATGTGGTGCTCGACCAGCAGAACCGACAGGTTGTGCCGGTCGCGGATGTCCTTGACATCTTGCGCGAGCGAGTCGACCTCTTGGTGTGTCAGGCCTGAAGCCGGCTCATCCAGCATGATGAGACGCGGGTTGGAGATCAGCGCCCGGGCCAGCTCGATGCGCTTCAGCGTGCCGAATGGCAGACCGGCGGCCGGATGGTAGGCGTACTCCTCGAGGCCGAGCTCCTCGAGCGCTTCCCAGGCCCTCCGCCTCAGATCCTTCTCTTCGCTGCGGGTGCCGATGCGGAACGCAGCGGTGAAGAAGTTGGCCTTCGTGTTGGTGTGGTCGCCCACCATCACGTTCTCGATCACGGTCATGCCGCGCCACAGGGCCAGGTTCTGGAACGTGCGATAGACGCCGACGCGGCTGATCTGGTGAGCAGGCATGGCCAGCAGATCGTGCCCGTCGAATGTCACCGAGCCGGTCGTCGGGTCGTAGATCCGGCTGACCACGTTGAACAGCGTGGTCTTGCCCGCACCGTTCGGGCCGATCAGACCGAGGATCTGTCCCTCGTCCAGAGTGAACGACAAATCGTCGAGCGCACGGATACCGCCGAACTGCACGGAGATGTCTTGGACTTCGAGCAACGCCACGCGCTGAACCCCCTCCGGTCCTCGCCGATCAGGTGACCGGCCGCAGGCAAGTTATCAGGTCGGCCCAGCAGCGTGAGTTTCCGCGTGGAGCCTCAAGCGGGCCGGGCCAGCGGGTGATGCTAGGACACAAATCGACGGATGGTGCAAATCGTGGCGGCGATGCCGAGGACGTGGATGTTTGCCGACCGCGACAACCGCCTGATGCGTGGGGACATGCCGGCGGCGGCCTGGGTTCGGGGAGGAGGACTCGAACCCCCAATGACTGGACCAGAACCAGTTGTGTTGCCAATTACACCATCCCCGAGGGCGGGAACAGGCTAGCGCTGCGGCCCTTTCGGTGACCCTGATTATTCCCCGGAGTCTGCTGCGCTCGTGAGCTTCGCCAGCGCGGTGTCGAGGCGCGCGAGCGCGGCATCGCGGCCGAGCAGCACGAGCGATTCGAACAGCGGGGGGCCGACGGCGCGGCCCGTGGTGGCGACGCGAACCGGGGCTTGCGCCTTGCCCAGCTTCAAGCCGAAACTCTCGCCGATCGCGCGCAGCTCGGCGTGCAGCGTCGCGGCGCTCCACTCGGCCTCGGAGAACGCGGTGCGCGCGCGCTCGAGGATGTCGCTTGCCGGCGCCGCCATAGCTGCGGCCCAGTCATCGGGGTCGATCTGGGGTTCAGCGAAGAGGAAGGCGATGCGATCGGGAGCGTCGCCGAGCAGGCGGGTGCGCTCGCGGATGAGCGGTGCGACCGTGCTCAGCGTCGCTGCATCAAGATCGGCACCCCACGGTTCCGCGCGCACCCACGGCTCGACTGCGGCGGCGAAGCCGGCATCGTCGAGCGCCCGCAGGTACTCGCCGTTGATCGCGGTGAGCTTGTCCATGTCGAACATGGCGGGCGCAGCATTGACGTCGGCAAGATCGAACAATTCAATGATCTCGCTGAGCGGCCGCACCTCGATGTCGTCGGGAGGTCCCCATCCCAGCAGTGCCAGGTAGTTGACCATGGCCGCCGGCAGCACGCCCTGGTCGCGGTAGCTGATGAGCGACACGTCGTCGCGCCGCTTGGAGAGCTTCTTTCGCTGCTTGTTGACGATGAGCGGCAGGTGGGCGAACGTCGGCATATCGGTCGCGTCGAGCGCAGCCCGCAGCAGCACCACCTTCGGCGTCGTATTCAGCAGATCTTCGCCTCGCACCACGTGCGTGATGCCCAGATCGAGATCGTCGACGGCGTTCGCGACGAAGAAGGTCGCGCTGCCGTCGCTGCGGCGGACAACGAAGTCGTCGATCGACGCGTTCGGGAACTCGACGCGGCCGCGCACGATGTCGTCGAATGCCGTCACGCCGTCGCCGGGTACAGCGAACCGCACCGCCCCGTCGTCGAGGTAGGCACGTCCCTCGTCGAGCCAGCGGTCGACGGCGGCGTCGTAGAGGGCGGCGCGCTGGCTCTGGAAGACGGGGTCGCCGTCGAAGTCCAGCCCGAGCCATTCGAGCGTCTCCAGGATCTGTTCGATGTGTGCCGTGGTGGCGAGTTCCGCGTTCGTGTCCTCGATGCGCAGCACCATCTCCCCGCCGCAGTGGCGGGCATACAGCCAGTTGAACAGGGCCGTGCGCGCCGTGCCGAGATGCGGCAGCCCGGTCGGGGCAGGAGCGAAACGCAGCCGAGGTGCGCCGCTCAGCACTGACCGGTGCTGCAGTTCGGGTCGCTCGAGTCGACCCAGCGGCCCACCGGTCTGCCTGCCATCGCCAGCAGCCGTTGCAGCGGCGGGGTGGACAGGTCGACCGGGAGCGCCTCGAGTCCTGGCCAGACCGTCACAGCCGGGGCTGCAGCGAGTACGCGATCCACGAGGAGCTCGTCGAGGCCCGCGCCCGCACTGATGGCCTGCTGCAGGTCGTATCCCAGCACTGTCAGCTCGGTGACGCGCGTCCACAAGAGGCCACGCAGCCTGGGGCTGAACCCGGCGCCTGCATCCAGGCTGGCTGCCATCGACAGCACCGTGCGGACGCTCTCCACGACGGGCTGTGTGGGATCGGGGCGATCCTGAGCGCCGTTGCCGAAGCCCAGGCCGATGCCAGCTGCGGGCGTCGGGATCCGGACCGGTGGCGGTGCTGGCTGCCCGCCCATCTCGGCCGCGGCCGCGAGATTGCCGTTGATTGCCCGCTCCAGCAGGTCGGCGACGGTGTAGTCGCCCAGCGGCGGGGCCAAACCCATGCCCATGTGCTCCCAGGCGGGCAACCGCATCCTGGCGGCGAAGTCGGTGCACGCCCTGCGGTGCAGCCGCAACAGCTCGCGGTCGGACTGCATGGTGCCGGTCGGGCCGGGAGGCTGCTCGGCGGTCTGGGTGTTCGTCATCTGGGCCATGGGTTTCTCAATCTCGCGTCAGTGACAGGGGATCTGTTTCATACCGACGCCTGATCGCCGACGGCGCAAGGGAGAGCACTTCGGTCGGGACGCGGGCGACCAACTCGCGAACATGCTTGTAATGGTGCGCCTCCGCGGCGCCCTCGAACAGCGGCGCGCGACGCGCGACCAACTCCGCAGGCGGGTGCTGGTCGAGGAAGCCGTACGCCAGGTACCCCGCTTCGAGGTCCCACACCACCGGCGCACGTCCGAAGATCGACGCACGCTTCAGCGCTACGGCCACGCAGCCGGCGTCGACGTCGTGACGATCCTCGTGCTCGGTGAGGTACACCCGATCGTCGAAGAGATGGACCAGCCCGTAGGCGTAGCCCTGGTCGGGCCCTTGATGTCCACGCAGCGCACCCGTGGGCTGACCGCCGGCCAGGTCGCCGGGACGGGCGGCCTCCCAGCGCCGCGGCGTGACTTCGGGCGAGGAGTATGAACGCACTACCGAGAGCGGTTCGACCCGGACGTGTCGCGGCGCAGCCATTGCCGCGCAGTCTATGAAGCGGCGGCCGTTCCGGCCGAGACCGGTGCCGCCGTCGCGGGCTGCTACTGGCTCGGGCTGTCGCCCAGGCGATGACGCATGAGCGCGTAGATGACCGAATCGCGCAGCGCGAGCCAGGACGACTCGATGATGTTCTCCGAGACGCCGATGGTGGTCCAGGTGGTCTCGCCGTCGGTGGAGTCGATGAGCACCCTCGTGACCGCCTCGGTGCCCCGGTCGGCATCCAGCACCCGGACCTTGTAGTCGGTCAGGCGAACTGCATCGAGCTCCGGATAATCGTCTCGCACGGCCTGCCGGAACGCGTTGTCGAGCGCGTTCACCGGGCCGTCGCCTTCGCCGACCGTCACCCGCCGGTCGCCGCCGACGACGATGCGCAGCGTCGCCTCCGTGTCGAACTCGGCCTCCCGGCCGCGCTCCACCAGCACCTTGAACGACTCGACGTTGAAGAAGTCGAAGGTCTGGCCGGCGGCCCGACGCAGCAGCATCTCCAGTGAGGCGTCCGCCACCTCGAAGTGGTAGCCGGCGTGCTCGAGCCGCTTCAGCTCGTCGACCACGCCGGACATGGCGGCCTTGTCGATCTCGATGCCGAGCTCGGCCGCCTTCAGCTCCACCGACGCCCGTCCCGACAAGTCGCCGAGCAGGAAGCGTGTGCTGTTGCCGACTGCCGCCGGGTCGACATGCTCGTAGCTGTCGGGGCGGCGGGCGATGGCGCTGGTGTGCAGGCCCGCCTTGTGGGCGAACGCCGAGGCGCCCACGTACGGCTGCTGGTTCTGTGGCGGCATGTTCACCAATTCGGCCACATGATGCGCCACCGAGGTGAAGCGTGACAGGCACTCGCGCGGCACCGTCTCGATGCCCATTTTGAGCGTCAGGTTCGGAACCAGCACAGTGTTGTCGCAGTTGCCCGTGCGCTCGCCGTAGCCGTTGACGGTTCCCTGCACATGCGTGGCGCCGGCGACCACGCCAGCCACGGCGTTGGCGACGGCGCAGCCGGTGTCGTTCTGTGTGTGCATGCCGATCTGGACGCCGTCAAAGTGAGCGACCACGTCGCGCACGATCGCCTCCACCTCATGGGGCAGCGAGCCGCCATTGGTGTCGCACAGCACCAGGCAGTCGGCGCCGTTGACCGCCGCTGCTTCGAGCACCGACAGCGCAAACTCCGGATTGCGCTTGTAGCCGTCGAAGAAATGCTCCGCGTCGAAGAAGACGCGCAAGCCCTCCCCCTTGAGGAACTCGACGGAGTCGCCGACCATGGCGACCCCTTCGCTGAGCGGCTGCCGGAGGGCTTCGGTGACGTGGTAATCCCACGACTTGCCCACGATGCACACCGTGGAGGTGCCGGCGGCAACGAGTGCGGCCAGGGTCTGGTCGTCGTCGACGCGGCCGCGGGGCCGGCGCGTGGAACCGAAGGCCACCAGCGTGGCGTGCCGGAGCTGCAGCTCGGTGGCGGCCCGGGCGAAGAACTCTTCGTCCTTGGGGTTCGAACCGGGCCAGCCGCCTTCGATCCAGTGGATGCCGAGCGCGTCGAGCTGGCGGGCCACCTTGAGCTTGTCGTCGGGCGACACCGAGATGCCCTCGAACTGGACGCCGTCGCGCAGCGTTGTGTCGAAGATCTCGACTCGCTCGGGCCATGCAGGGTCGCGCACGCCCTCGCGGACGAGCGGCGCTGATGATCCGGGTTCGGCGGCTGTGTCGCCGGCGTTGGGGTCGTCAGCGCCTGCTGTGTTCGCAGGTTGCGTGCTCATGCCGACCTCACCCCTGCTCGACGCCGGACAGGATCGCCTTGGCGATCTCGTCGGTGCCCACGTCGGGCACAGCGTCATCGGCAATCACGGCTTCGCACGCCGCTCGCACACGCTCAGCGCACTCGGCTTCCCCCAGGAACTCCAGCATGAGCACTGCCGACAGCACCGCAGCCGTGGGGTTGGCGAGGCCCTTGCCGGCAATGTCGGGTGCCGAGCCGTGCACCGGCTCGAACAGCGACGGCCCTGTTCGGTCGGGGTTGAGGTTGGCTGACGCGGCGAGCCCGATGCCGCCTGCCACGGCGCCGCCCAGGTCGGTGAGGATGTCGCCGAAGAGGTTGTCGGTGACGATCACCTCGTAGCGGTGCGGATCCTCGACGAAGTGGATGCAGGCCGCGTCGACGTGGTTGTAGGCAGTCTCGACGTCGGGGTACTCCGCAGCCACCTCGTTGAACGTGCGCTCCCACAGGTCGCCCGCGAACGTCAGCACGTTGGTCTTGTGCACCAGCGTCAGGTGGCGGCGCTCCCGTTCACGGGCCAGCTCGAAGCCGTACCGGATGGCGCGCTCAGCCCCCATGCGGGTATTGACCGAGCCTTGGGTGGCGATCTCGTGCGGTGTGCCCTTGCGCAGGAACCCGCCCTCGCCCGCATAGGTGCCCTCAGTGTTCTCGCGGATCACCGTGAAGCTGTGGCCGTCGGGCAGGGTGAAGGGGCGCAGGTTCACGTACAGATCCAGCTCGAAGCGAGCCTTCAGCAGCAGGCCGCGCTCGATGACGCCCGGGGGCACCTCGGGCGTGCCCACCGCGCCGAGCAGGATGGCGTCGAACGTGCGCAGCTCTTCGAGCGTCTCGTCATCGAGCACTGTGCCATCGCGCAGGTAGCGATGCCCGCCCAGCTCGAACTCGGTGGTCGAGATGCCGGCTCCGGCGGCAGCAATCACATCGAGCGCAACCGAGATCACCTCGGGTCCGATTCCGTCTCCGCCGACGACTGCGATGCGATGCGTCACTGTGATGCCCCCTCGCTCCAAAAGCACAGAGAGTGTGCCAACAGAAGCCCTCGGTAACCTCGCGGGGTGCCCGAGATCCATCACATCTCAGCGGAGACCCGCGATCGACTCCAGGCCGAGCTCATCGACCTGACCGGGCGAGGCCGCATCGATATCGCAGCCCAGATCGAGGCAGCCCGGCTGCTGGGAGACCTCTCGGAGAACGGCGACTACCACGCCGCCAAGGAAGAGCAGGGAAAGATGGAAGGCCGCATCATGCGGCTGAAGGCGATCCTGGAGAACTGCGAGATCGTCGCCGATTCGGAGGACAGGTCGGGCGACAGCGTCGTGGCACCGGGCTTGGTGGTGTCCATCCGCTTCCAGGGCGACGACGAAGTCGAGCAGTACCTGTTCGGCTCGATCGAGGAGCGCCGCACGGGCATCGAGGTGGTGTCGCCCGGCTCGCCCATGGGCCAGGCGCTCGAGGGCGCACGGGCCGGCCAGACGGTCACCTACGAGGCAAACGGCAACCAGCTCAGCATCGAAGTCGTCGCGGTCGAAGCCTGACCGCAGAGCACAGCGACACCCGTTCAGCGGCTGCTGCGGCAAGCGAGGCGCACCCGCTCACAGCAGCGCGAGCAGTCCGAACACAACGTCGATGAGCAGCACCACCAGGTTCACTGCGGCGTGGAGCATCACCGCGGACCACCATCCGAAGCGGATGCGCACGATGCTCGCCAGCGCGCCGAACCACAGCCATGGCAGCACCACGACAGGAGTCACCAGTACCGCCGTCACGGACCAATCGATCTCGTAGCGCGCGAGATGCGCCAGGGCGAAACAGGAGATCATGAGCCAGATCGGCACGGCCGGCCATCGCAGCAGCCACCGGTCGACGCGCTGATCGACGGCCGCCAGCACGCGCACGCGCCCGCTCAGCAGGTGCAGCCCGAGGCCCACGGCAATCGCGACGGCGTCCAGCAGGATCCCGACACCGAGATACTGAGCGGCATCGGGAAAGCGCGTGATTCCCGCGACAGCGATGTAGATGCCGGGAAGCAAGAGGAATGCCCGCGGCCGTTGTGCAATCGGCCATCTGCACATCGCCTCCTCGCCGAGCGGCGCGTACACCAGCAGCAGCAACGTCCAGACCAGCCACGACGGGTCGATCGTGACCACGGCGAAGCGGCTCCCCACATCTCCGATGGCCAGCACCACATCAGCGAAGATCCCCAGGGCCACGACGCCGCCGAAGTCGAGGGCAGCGAAGATCAGCAGGCACTGCGCTATGTGTCGCCGCGAATAACAGCGCTCCCAGTCGGGCCGCACCAGCACCACGGGATTCAGATGGCGCCAGGCAGAGCTGTCGCACCTGCGAGGGGCCGTGGCGGGTGTCACTTCCCACACGCGTGGCTGCCCGTCGGGAGCCGGCGCGGGGACCGGTCGCGGCCGTGGCGGGCGTTTCGGACGAGCACGTTCCGGCACCGGTTGGGTCGGCGGCGGCGCGAGCGGCCGTGGCCTTCCACGCCCTCGCCGAACGGGCGGGCCCACGCCGCCTTCGTTGAAGAAGATCCCGGCCATGCCTCGCAACCGTCGACGTCTGGGCGGGCGGGTATCGACCGGGCGCACCGGCGGCGGCGGCACAGGTCGCGGCCCCGAATGAGGGGAACCCCCGGGCGGCGGCGAGGCAGGCCGCGGCTCTGACTGCGGGGGGCTCCCGGGCGGGGGCGGGGCAGGCCGCGGCTCTGGTCGCGGGGTGCTCCCGGGCGGCGACGAGGCAGGCCGCGGCGGCGGAGGATCGTTGGTCACAGGTGCGGCTCTTCAACCGACGGTAGGTCGGCACCACGACTCTGACACAGCGAATCGCGCCGGCGGCTGCCAGCCAGGCGCGCAGCAGGTTGGAACCCGCGGCGCCGACGGCGCAGACTGACATCGTGACAAACGCCGCTGCGACGGGTGCGCGCGCCCTCAGCGAGAAGGTCTGGGACCGCCACGTCGTTCGCACCGGCGGCGGGCAGCCCGATCTCCTCTATATCGACCTGCACCTCATCCATGAGGTCACCTCTCCGCAGGCCTTCGATGGCCTGCGCATGTCGGGGCGCACCGTACGCCGCCCAGACCTGACCGTGGCGACCGAGGACCACAACGTCCCCACCGCCGATCTGCACCTGCCCATCGCCGACCCGATCTCGGCCAAGCAGGTGGAGGTGCTGCGGGCGAACTGCGACGAGTTCGACATCACGCTGTACCCGATGGGCGATCCGGGCCAGGGCATCGTGCACGTCATCGGCCCCGAGCAGGGCCTCACGCTGCCCGGCATGACCGTGGTCTGCGGCGACAGCCACACCTCGACGCACGGTGCCTTCGGCGCGCTGGCCTTCGGCATCGGCACCTCCGAGGTGGAGCACGTGCTGGCGAGCCAGACGCTGCCGCAGGCACGGCCGTCCACCATGGAAGTCCGCGTCGACGGCGATGCGCCTGCGGGCGTGACCGCCAAAGACATCGTGCTGGCCATCATCGGACGCATCGGCACCGGTGGCGGCATCGGCCACATCATCGAGTACCGCGGTTCGGCTATCGAGGCGCTGTCGATGGAAGGACGGATGACCGTCTGCAACATGTCCATCGAGGCGGGCGCCAAGGCAGGCATGGTGGCGCCCGACGAGACCACCTTCGAGTACTTGGCAGGTCGCCCGCACGCCCCGACCGGGGCCGATTGGGAGGCCGCGGTGGCCGACTGGAGCTCGCTCGTCACCGACGAGGGCGCGGCCTTCGACCGCTCCGTGACCATCGACGGCACCTCGCTGCGCCCGCACGTCACGTGGGGCACCAACCCCGCGCACGTCATTCCCATCGATGGCGCCGTGCCCGGCCCGGGTGACTTCAACGACCCGGTCGAGGCGACGACCGCCCAGCGGGCGCTGGACTACATGGGCCTCACCGCGGGCACCCGGTTGTCTGACGTGCAGGTCGACACGGTGTTCATCGGCAGCTGCACGAACTCGCGCATCGAGGATCTGCGGGCTGCCGCGGCGGTGGCCCGCGGCCGCACGGTGGCAGACGGCGTCCGCACCCTGGTGGTGCCCGGCTCGTTCGCCGTCAAGGCACAGGCCGAAGCGGAGGGGCTGGATGCGATCTTCGTCGAGGCGGGGTTCGATTGGCGCGAGCCCGGTTGCTCGATGTGCCTGGCGATGAACCCCGACAAGCTCTCGCCCGGCGAGCGCTCGGCGTCGACATCGAATCGCAACTTCGAGGGTCGGCAAGGCCGCGGCGGCCGCACGCACCTGTGCTCGCCGGAGGTGGCCGCAGCGACTGCCATCGCAGGTCGCTTTGTCACACCCGACGATCTCGGCTGATCCAGGGAGGAGCAAGCTGATGGAGCCAGTACGCGTTCATGAGGGGCGGGCGGTGCCCCTCGATCGCTCCGATGTGGATACCGACCAGATCATCCCCAGCGACTGGCTGAAGCGCGTCGAGCGCACCGGCTTCGGCAAGGGGCTGTTCAGCGAGTGGCGCGACGAGCGCGATTTTGTGCTGAATGACGAACGCTTCGCAGGCGCCACGGTGCTCGTAGCAGGGTCGAACTTCGGCACGGGATCGTCCCGCGAGCACGCCGTGTGGGCACTGATGGACTACGGCTTCGTGGCGGTGGTTTCGCCCCGCTTCGGGGACATCTTCCGCAACAACTCCACCAAGAACGGGCTGGTGCCGGTGCAGGTGTCCGAGGAGGCTGCCGCCCGCCTGCGGGCCGCCGTGGCTGCCGACCCCGACCTGACGGTGACGGTCGACGTGGAGCGGCGCCTGCTCAGCGCGCCCGCTGCGGGCATCGAGGAACCGTTTCCCATGGACGACGCAACACAGGAGCGCTTCCTCGAGGGTCTCGACGACATCGGCATCACGCTGCGCAGCGCATCGGAGATCGACAGCTACGAGACAGAGCGTCCCGCCTGGCTGCCCACCACGTAGTTCCGATTGCCGGGTGGCCTAGGCAGGTTCTGGCTGGATATCGAGCCGCTTGAGGCCTCTCAGCAAGAAGCTGGGGTGATACTCGAAGTCGTTCGAGGCGGAGAGCGTGACGGAGCGCAGCCGCTGCGACAGCTCTTCGGCCGCGACACGCCCTTCCAGCCGTGCCAGCGCCGCTCCCAAGCAGAAATGGATGCCCCGGCCGAATGCGACATGGTTGGACACGCCGTCGCGCATCGGGCAGAACGAGTCTGCGTCCTCGAAGACCGACCGGTCCCGGTTGGCCGAGCTGAACATCACCACCACGTGGGCACCGGCGGGGAGGTCGACGCCGGCGAGCCGCGCGTCTTTCTTCACCACGCGGAACATCCCCTGCGTCGGCGTCGACAGGCGAAGGGTTTCCTCCACAAATGCCGAGGCTCGCGACGGATCCGATCTCAGCGCCTCCCACTCGGCGGGGTGCTCGGCCAGCAGCCGCAGCATCTCGGTGAGCATCTTGGTTGTGGTCTCGTTGCCGGCCACCAGCAGCTGCTGGATGATGCTGAGCATCTCCGCAATCGTGAGCGGCGCGGTCGACACCGCTTCACCGACGTCATCGCCCTCGCGGTCGATGCGGGCGTTCAGCAGGTTCGTCAGCAGATCGTCCTGCGGTTCGGTACGCCGACGCTCGAGCTGTTCGGCGAAGTACTTCTGGAATTCGATTACCTCGCGCTCGGCTTCAAGACGCTCCTCGACGGAGATATTGGTGCCGATGCCGGCAATGGAGGCGTCGCTCCAGCGCTTGAAGTCGGCAAGCCGATCCTCGGGGACGTTGAGCGCCCGGGCGATGACCGCCACCGGGAGCGGCACCGCGAACGCCTCGACGAAATCCACCGAATCGCCGGCAGCGGCAGCGGCAGCGAGCATCTCGTCGATCAGGGCGGCGGCAATCTCGCGCACGGCGGGTTCGAGGTCGTTGACGACCTTGGGAGTGAACGCCTTGCTGACGAGACGGCGGAATCGGGTGTGCTCAGGAGGATCCGCCGTGAGCATCGTGCCTACGCGGTCGTAACCGCCCTCGGCCTCATAGAGCTCCTTGGTGCGCCGAGCCAGCTCAGCGTTGCCGCGGCCGCCGACATCAAAACGAGAGGAGAACGTCCCAGGATCCCGCACTACCTCCAGCACGTCGTCGTACCTGGTGACCAGATGCAGCGCGGCACCGCCAGCCGCCGCCTCGAACACCGGTGCCGATTCGCGCATCTTGGCGTAGTAGGCGTGCGGGCACTGCTGAACCGCCGGGTCGAACAGTCCGAAGTCGCTCAGGTCGACCTCGTGCGAGCCGGCGAAGAAGCGCAGCATCCAGCCGGCGACGAGTTCCTGGTTGCACGGCGCTGCCAGGCTGGCTTTGGCTTCGGCAACGGCATCGGCGCCCAGCAGCTCTGTGCGGCTCTCGTACAGCGGGCCGACAAACTCGGGCTGGAACTCTGGGTGGCCCTGCAGCCCGACGAGGTGCTCCCCCACCGCCAGCATTGCGATCGGGCACCGATCGGCGCCCGCCAGCGCCACGCCGCCCGGGGGCAGCGCCAGCACTTGGTCCTGATGGCTGTGGATGAGGCGGATCTCATCGGTGGGTGGGTCCATCCACGGGCGACGCTCGTGGATCTTCCAGGCGTTCGCGCCCACGGTCCAGCCGTGCGAGGCCCGCTGCACCGTGCCGCCCAGCGCATGGGCGATCATCTGGTGCCCGAAGCAGACGCCGAACATCTTGCGGCCCTCAGCGTGCAGCTGCCGCACAAAATCGGCGAACCGGCTGATCCACGGCACATCGTCGTAGACCGAAGCGCGCGTTCCCGTGGTCATCCAGCCGTCATAGGCATCGAGGTCGTCAGGCCATTCGTCATCGGGGAGGCTGAACGTGTCCATCTGCACGCTGGGATCGACCCGGGCGATCACGTCGGCGAACATGTCCGAATAGGTGCCGCAGATCGATCTCAGCTCGGGGATCGGATCGTCGCAGCGCAGCAGGCCCAGGCGCAGCGGACGGTGCTCGCCGGACGCGCCGGTCTCTCCTCGCTGGTTCTCTGGCATCTGCAGCTCAGCGGAACGACGAGACCAGGGCGCTGTCGGAGCCCTCTGCGAGCGGTTCGAGCAGCCCCCGGTCACGCAGCATCGGCATGACGCCTTCGCCGAACCAGTACGCCTCTTCGAGGTGCGGGTAGCCCGACAGGATGAACTCGTCGAAGCCCAGCGCGTGGTATTCGGCAATGCGGTCCGCCACCTCGCTGTAGCTGCCGACCAGCGCCGTTCCGGCGCCGCCGCGGACAAGACCGATGCCCGACCACACATTGGGGTGGATCTCCAGCCGCCCGGTGCCCTCTGCGTGCAGCTGGGCCATGCGGCGCTGACCCTCCGACATCGTCGTGGCGAAGTCGGCCTGCGCGGCAGCGATGGCCTCGGGGCTCATGTGGGCCAGCATGTCGTCGGCCACGGCCCAGGCGTCGGCCGCGTCGGGCCGGGTGATGACATGGAAACGGATGCCGTAACGCAGCGTGCGGTCGTGCTCGGCGGCACGCGCACGCATCCGGTCCAGCCGCTCGGTCACCATGTCGGGCGGCTCGCCCCACGCCAGGTAGACGTCGACGTGCTGGGCCGCGATCTGCTCCGCAGCAGGCGACGCCCCGCCGAAGTAGATCGCCGGGAGCGGATCGGGCGCCTCGCGGGTGGTGGCGGCGGCGACCTTGTAGAAGTCGCCTTCGAAATCGAACGGCTCGCCCGACCACGCCTCCCGCACGATGCGCAGGAACTCGCCGGTCCGCGCATAGCGGGTGTCTTTGTCGAGCCAGTCGCCGAAGCGGTTCAGCTCACGCGGCTCCGCACCGGTGACGATGTTGATGAGCAGCCGCCCGCCCGACAGCCGCTGGTAGGTCGAGGCCATCTGTGCCGCCAGCGTGGGCGACAGGAAGCCTGGCCGGAAGGCCACGAGGAACTTGACGCGCTTGGTCAGCGGGGCCAGCGCAATGGTGGAGAGCCAGGCGTCCTCGCACATCGTGCCGCACGGCGTGAGCATCCCCTCATAGCCGAGTTGATCGCAGGCGGTCGCGATCTGGGCGAGATAATCCATCGACGGCGCCCGCCAGTGCGCTCCCGGCTCGTCGGGCAGCACATCACGGGAGTCGCCGCCCGTTGGCAAGAACCAATGGACCTTCATTGGCCGACCACCTTGCTGAGTGCGCAGTGCCGCACGCCGAGCGTCGCGCGTGCCGCTGTCGATGGCAACGACATCGTCGGTTACGGTAGCGCAGGCTCTGGCAGGGCCTAGCCAAGAATTGCACCCGTTGTCGTGTGACCGTGGGTGCCTCCAGGGAGGGAGACAGCCTCATGAGGACCACGACAACGCGTGGCAGGCAGCGGAGCTTCGGCCGGCTGCTGATCGCGCTGCTTGCGGTATTCGCACTGATCGCTGCGGCGTGCAGCAGTGACGACGACGGCGATGACGCCGCGCCGGCGACCACCGCCGCGGCGGACTCGGGCGGCGATGCCGGCGATGACATGGCCGATGACGGCGACATGGCTGACGACGACATGGCCGACGGCGACATGGCTGACGACGACATGTCCGACGACAGCGGCGACATGGATGACGACATGGCCGATGACATGGCCGCTGCTGCGTGCAACCACGGGCAGAACGTGGGCGGGACGCTCATCATCGGCAGCACGCAGGTGCCGCGGCACCTGAACGGCACCGTGCAGTCGGGCTACGCCACCGCCGTGCCCGGCACGCAGCTCAACGCCAGCCCACTGCTGTACGACGCCGAGTACAACCCCATGCCGTACCTGGCCGAGAGCTGGGAAGTGGCCGACGATGGCCTCGCGGTGACGCTGCATCTGGTCGAAGACGCGGTGTTCCACGACGGCATGCCCATTACATCCGCCGACGTGGCGTTCTCAATCCAGACCGTGCAGGCACATCACCCGTTCAAGACGATGTACGCACCGGTGACCACCGTGGACACGCCCGACGAGCACACCGCGGTGATCAACCTGAGCCAGCCGCACCCTGCGATTCTGCTGGCGATGTCGCCCGGTCTGCTGCCGATCATCCCCAAGCACGTCTTCGATGACGGCCAGGAGATGCCGACCCACCCGCGCAACAGCGAGGACTTCGTGGGCTCGGGCCCGTTCCGGCTGACCGAGTACGAGCCGGGCACGATCATCCGGATGGAGCGCTTCGACGACTTCTTCATCGAGGGCACGCCATGCCTGGACGAGATCGTGATGGAGATCACACCTGAGAGCACAGCCATCGTGCTCGGGCTCGAGAACGGCACGACCCACCTGTCGTCGACGCTGGGCCCGTCAGCGAACGTGCTGCGCCTGATGGACAACCCCGACGTCGAAGTGAGTGCCAAGGGCCACGAAGCCATCGGCCAGATCAACTGGCTGGAGATGAACGTGAACGACCCGGCGCTCTCGGACAAGCGGGTGCGGCAGGCGATCGCCTACGCGATCGATCGCGACTTCCTCTCCGAGGTCATCGACCAGGGGATCACATTCCCCGTGCCGACCGGCATTGCGGCCGCCAGCCCGTTCCACAACCCGAACGTGAACCACTACGACAAGGACATCGATCGAGCGAAGGCGTTGTTGGCTGAGGCTGGCTACGGCCCGGGAGAGCTGCAGCTCTCCATCGACTACATCCCGCCGGCATTCGTGGTGCAAGCCGAGTATGTGCAGCAGCAACTGGAGGAAGCCGGCATCGAGGTTGAACTGAGCGTGTCACCCGACTTCCCGACCTGGGCGCAACGAGTCGCCGCCGGGGAGTACCAGATGACGATCAACCAGGTCTGGAACTGGGGCGATCCGGTCATCGGCGTGCACCGCACCTACCTGTGCGACAACCGGGTGGGCGTGATCTGGACGAACAACACGGGCTACTGCAACCCCGATGTCGACGCGCTGCTCAACGCGGCCGGCCAGGAGTTCGACATTGACAAGCGTGCCGAGTTGTATGCCGAGTTCCAGGAGATCGTGGCCGAAGACATGCCGATCTTCTTCCTGAACACGCCCTCGTTCTGGCAGGCCTACAACCCGGCGGTCATGAACCCGCCGACCAACAACATCTGGGGGCAGATGTCGCCCATGCACGAGGTCTGGCTGGACGAGTAGCGGCAATTGAGCACCATTCCGGCAACACCGAAGTGACCGCCGGGATCTCGCTCAACAAGGACGGAGCATGCTGAGGTCCATCGCTGCCAGGATCGCCCAAGCACTCGGGCTGATCCTGGCAGTGATGTGCCTCAACTTCTTGCTGATCCACATCACGCCGGGCGATCCCGCCACGGTGATCGTGGGCGAGAGCGGCGCCGGCGATCCTGAGCTGCTGGAGGAGATCCGCGCGCAATACGGCCTCGACCGCCCGGTCATCGTGCAGCTCGCGTCGTATGTGGGCCGGGTCGCCACCGGTGACCTGGGCGATTCGTACTTCTTCAACCAGTCGGTGACGTCGCTGATCCTCCAACGCCTGTGGCCCACCGTGCTGCTGGTGGGAACCGCGCTGGCGTTTGCCGTGGCGGCTGGGACGATGGTCGGCGTCGCCACCGCGCGCCGTCCCGAGAGCCCGCTCAGCCATGGAGCGACCGTGCTGGCGCTGGTGGGCTTCTCGATGCCGGTCTTCTGGACCGGGATCATGCTGGTGATCCTGTTCGCCTCTGCCTGGAAGCTGCTGCCCGTGCAGGGGTGGCACGACGTGAACTACGGCGAGGGCCTGCTCGCGAATGTGCTCGACGTGGGCGAGCACCTGGTGCTGCCCGCGCTCACGCTCGGCCTCATCTACCTGGCGCAGTACAGCCGGCTGTCTCGGGCGTCGATGCTGGAAGTGCTCGAGTCGGACTATGTGCGCACAGCGCGGGCCAAGGGCCTGAACGAGCGCCGAGTCGTATACAAGCACGCGCTGCGCAACGCCGTCATCCCCGTGGTGACCGTGGTGGGTCTGCAGTTCGGCGCGCTGCTGTCTGGGGCGCTGCTCGTCGAGACCGTATTCAACTGGCCCGGGCTCGGCCGATTGGCGTTCGACTCGATTCTCCGCCGGGACACCTCGGTGCTGCTCGGCGTGCTGATGGTGTCGTCGGTGATGGTGATCGTGGCCAATCTGCTCACCGATCTGCTGTACACGATTATCGACCCGCGCATCCGGCTGCGGGAGCGTTCCAATGTCTGACGCGATGGGACGTGGCGAGGTGGCCGCCGCCGATCTGCCCGTCGCACCCGGCCTGGGCGCCGGCGGCGAAGGCGGATCGGGTCGCCCAGGTCGCGAAACGCTGCGGTTGTTCGTGCGCAACAAGGCGGCAGTGGCCGGTGTGGTGATGCTCATCGGGATCGTCTTCATGACGGTCGCCGGGCCGCGGATCTACGACAACGATCCCAAGGACATCGTGGCCATCCCGCTCACTGGTCCCGGAGAGCTGGCCGAGGCCCGCTTGGGCACCGACTATTTGGGACGCGATGTGCTGGCCGGGGTGATCGGGGGCGGCACGACCAGCATGACGGTGGCTGCCATGGCGGCTGCGATGGTGCTGGTGATCGGCATCAGCATCGGCGCGCTCGCCGGCTATTACGGCGGCTGGCTCGACAGCGCCCTCATGCGCTTCACCGAGTTCTTCCAGGTGCTGCCTGCGCTGCTGTTCGCGATGGTGCTCGTGGCGCTGTTCGAGCCGTCGATGTGGACGATCTCGTTCGCCATCGGCGTAGTGGCGTGGCCGGGGATCGCTCGCATCACCCGTGCGGAGTTCCTGAGACTGAAGAACCTGGAGTTCGTGCGGGCAGCCCGAGCGGTGGGAGCGACGGACTGGCGCATCATTCGCAAGGTGGTGTTCCCCAATGCGCTGCCGCCGCTCATCGTGTCGGCCACGCTCATCATGGGCACGGCAATCCTGTTCGAGGCGGGGCTGGCGTTCCTGGGACTCGGTGATCCCAACACCACGAGCTGGGGCTTGATGATCGGGCTGAACCGGGGGAACTTCCTGACGGCGTGGTGGTCGGTGACCTTCCCTGGACTGGCGATCTTCTTCACCGTGCTGAGCTTCAGCCTCATCGGCGACGGGCTGCAGGATGCCTACAACCCCAAGCTGCGGGGACGCTGAGCGATGAGCGCTCTGGCGAATGGCGACGGCGCCCCGGGCGATTCGCCACGGCTGCGGGTTCGGGGCCTGACCGTCGGCTTCGACGAGTTCATCGCCGTGAACGACGTGTCGTTCGACCTGCACGACGGCGGGACGCTGGCGGTGGTCGGCGAGTCGGGCTCGGGCAAGTCGGTGACTGCGCTGTCGATCATGCGGCTCATCGAGATCGGCACCCGGGCGGAGATTCACAGCGGCGAGGTGCTGTTCCGCCACGACGACGGCAGCGTCGACGACTTGCTGCAGCTGCCCGAACCGCAGATGCGATCGATCCGGGGCGATCGCATCTCGATGATCTTCCAGGAACCGCTGACCAGCCTCAACCCCGTCTATACCGTCGGCAGCCAGATCGGCGAGGCGCTGCGGCTCCACCGTGGGATGAACCGCAGCGAGGCGCGCGAGCGCACGTTGGAGATGCTCAACCGGGTGCGCATTCCCGACGCTGCGCGCCGGATCGACCAGTACCCCCACGAGATGTCGGGCGGGATGCGCCAGCGGGTCATGATCGCCATGGCGCTTGCCTGCGACCCGGCGATCCTGATCGCGGACGAGCCGACGACCGCGCTCGACGTGACGATCCAGGCGCAGATTCTCGCCCTCATCGCCGAGATGCAGCGCGAGACCGGCGCAGCCGTGCTGATCATCACCCATGACATGGGCGTCGTGGCGGAAATCGCCGACGAGGTGGTGGTGATGCAACAGTCGCGACTGGTGGAGCGCGGCCATGTCTCGGACATCTTCGATCGGCCCAGCGAGCCCTACACGCAGTCGTTGCTGGCTGCGGTGCCACGGCTCGGATCGATGGCGGGCGTCGAGGCCCCGCAGCGCTTCGAGCTGATCGATCCCGATGCGCTGGCGGCTGCGGGCTCCGGGGCGGACAGCGAGGGGGGCTCGGACTCGTGACGCAGCACGATGCCCCGGCGCCGATCGTCGAGGTCGAAGCGCTCACCAAGCATTTCCCGGCCAGTCATGGTGCCCGCGTGCACGCCGTGGAGCAGGTCAGCCTGCACATCGATCGCGGCGAGACGCTGGCGGTGGTCGGCGAGAGCGGTTGCGGCAAATCGACGCTGGCCTACCTGATCATCCGCCTGCTGAATCCGACCAGCGGCACCATCCGGCTCGACGGCACCGACATCACGAGTCTCGGTCCCCGGGCGCTGCGGCCTCACCGGCGCAAGGCGCAGATCGTCTTCCAGGACCCGTTCGCCAGCCTGGATCCCCGGCGCACCGTGGGCAAAGCGATTGCCGAGCCGCTCGAGATCCATCGTGCCGTGCCCAAGCGCGAGATCAATGACGTGGTCGCCGACCTGCTGCGACGGGTCGGCATGTCGCCCGACGACATGCGGCAGTACCCGCACCAATTCTCCGGGGGTCAGCGCCAGCGCATCTGCATCGCCCGGGCCTTGGCGCTGCGGCCCGAGCTGGTGATCGCCGACGAGGCGGTGTCCGCGCTGGATGTCTCGATCCAGGCACAGGTCATCAACCTGATGATGGATCTGCAGGAAGAGATGGGCCTGTCGTACCTGTTCATCAGCCATGACCTCGCCGTCGTGGAGCGGATCGCTCACCGGGTGGGGGTGATGTATCTCGGCCAGATCGTGGAGCTGGGTCCGCGCCGGGCCATCTTCGAAAATCCCATGCACGACTACACCAAGCGGTTGCTCGACGCGGTGCCGATCGCCGATCCGGCACGCCGCCGGACTGACCGCTCGGTGCAGACCGATGAGGTGCCCAGCCCAGTCTTCGAAGCCGGCACCGCCCCCGACCCCGTGACCCTGGTGGAAGTGGAACCGGGACACCTCGTGGCACAGGAGGCAAACGACTGATGACGACAGCCCACACCGGCCGCAGCGACGAGAACGAACCATTCGTGATCTACCCGGCGCGCCGGGTCATCACCATCAACCCCGCGTTCCCCTTCGGAGAGGCAGTGGCGGTGTCGGGCGATCGCATCCTGGGCGTCGGCAGCGCCGACGAGCTGGCCTCATGGGGTGGCCATCGAGTCGATGATCGCTTCGCCGAACACGTGCTCATGCCCGGGTTCATCGAGGCGCACTGCCACGTCATGTCGGGCGGGCTGTGGAACTCCACCTACGTCGGCTACTTCGACCGGCGCGACCCCCAGGGGCTGCTGTGGCCGGGCTGCACCTCGATCGACGATGTGCTCGAACGGCTGGGCAAGGCCGCCGCCGACATGACCGACGATTCTCAGACGCTGCTGGCATGGGGCCTCGACCCCATCTACTTCCCGGGCGAGCGGCTCGTGGCGCGCCACCTCGACACCGTGACCGGCGACCGGCCGACGCTGATACTGCATGCCAGCGGGCACCTCGCCACGATCAACTCGGCGCTCATGGACCGATGCGGGATCGACGAGACGGCGACCAGCCCCGGCGTGGCCCGCGGCGGCGACGGACTGCCCAACGGCGAGCTGCATGAGCCCGCCGGGATGATGCTGGCCGGCGAAGCGTTCGCCGACATGATGCAGGCCAACCGCAGCGAGCAGGCCCGCTGGCGCTATGCGAACGAAGCTCGCAACGCCGGTCACACCCTGCTGACCGACCTGGGCACCACACAGCTCTGGGACCCTGAGCAGCTCGGCAACTGGAAGAAGGTGACCAGCGATGCCGCCTATCCGGCGCGGGTGATGGTGGCGATGTCGAACCTGTTCGGGGCCACGGCCGACCCGGCGGAATTGGCCGAGCTGTGCGTGAAGCTGAAGAGCGAGCAGACCGACAAGCTGCGCTTCGGCATCGTCAAGCTGATCCTGGACGGCTCGATCCAGGGGTTCACGGCCCGTATCAGCTGGCCGCACTACTACAAGCCGCCGCCGGGTCACATCGGCAACGGCATGTGGCTGACGGCGCCCGACCAGATGGCCGACCTGATGGAGCCATACCACCGAGCCGGCTTGACCGTGCACTGTCACTGCAACGGGGATGAGGCCACCGAGGCGTTCGTCCAAGCCGTCGAGCAGGTGCTGGAGCGCTACCCCCGCTGGGACCACCGCCACACGGTGCAGCACTGCCAGCTCACCACACCCGACCAGTACCGCCGCATGGCAGCCCTGGGCATGTGCGCCAACATCTTCTCGAACCACATCTACTACTGGGGCGACCAGCACCGGGACGTGACCGTGGGACCCGAGCGTGCGGCGCGGATGGATGCCTGCGCGACCGCCTTGGCCAGCGGGGTCAGCTTCTCGATCCACTCGGATTCGCCGATCACGCCGCTGGGGCACCTGCACACCGCGTGGTGCGCGGTGAATCGGGTGACGGCGTCGGGCGAGGTGCTTGGGCCGGATGAGCGCATCGGCGTGCCGGACGCGCTGCGGGCCATCACGATCGAGGCGGCCCGCCAGATCAAGATGGACGGCGAGATCGGCAGCATCGAAGCCGGCAAGCTGGCCGACTTTGCCGTGCTGGAGGACGACCCGCTGAGCGTCGACCCGATGGCGCTGCGTGACATCGGGGTGTGGGGCACCGTGCTGGGAGGCGTGCTGCAGCCCGCCCAGATCAGCGACGTGTAAGCGCCGCTGCGGCGGCGGGCGCGCGGCGATGCCGCAGGCACGGGCAAGATGAGCGGCACATGAGCACGCAGCGCCTTCCCATGACCGTCGTCGGCGGTTATCTCGGCGCCGGCAAGACCACGCTGGTGAACCATGTGCTGCGCTCGACCGACGAGCGCATCGCGGTGATCGTCAACGACTTCGGCGAGATCTCCATCGACGAAGACCTGATCGTGGCCGCCGACAGCGACAAGCTGACGTTGGCCAACGGCTGCATCTGTTGCACGCTCGCCGACGGATTCGCTGCCGCACTTATGCAGATCCGCTCAGCGGGCACGCTCCCACAACGCCTGCTCATCGAGGCCAGCGGTGTCGCGGACCCCAACCAGATCGCGGCCTATGGCCACACGCCCGGGCTGCGACTGGACGCCGTGGTGGTGATGGCAGATGCCGAGCAGGTGCGACGCCAAGCCAACGACCGCTGGGTGGCCGACACCGTGCGGATGCAGCTCGCCGCGGCAGACCTGCTGGTGGTCAACAAGATCGACTTGCTCGACGATTCCAAAGAGGCCGATGACCTGTGCGACTGGCTGGCGGGGCTCTCACCCGGCGCCGCCGTTGTCCGCGCGAGCCGTGCTGCCGTGCCCATCGATGTGCTGCTCGGCCCCGGATCGGCCAGTGACGCCGCCGACGGCCGCGAAAGACCGGCGCCCGATGCGGCCGCTGCGCCCGGATGGCACACCGTGGAGGACCTCTTCGAATCGCAGACCGTCGTCCTCGACGTACCGGTGCCCATGCTCGTCATCGAGGCGCTGCTCGCCGATCTGCCCGACGGCGTCGCCCGCCTCAAGGGCCTGATACAAGCAGCGCCACCCACCAGCGCAGACGACACGAACGCCGCAGATGCCGCCAACGCCGCTGCCTACCTGATCGAAGCAGTAGGAAAGCGCACCTCAATGACCCCCCACGCCACCGACCCCACCCAGCCACCTCCCCGCTGGGCCATCAGCCTCATATCCAACAAAGACTCCCTCCCCCCCACTTGGCTCGCCGAGCGACTGGTGAGGCGTGGCTGAAGTCGTTGCCGACGGGTGAGCGGGGGCGGTTGCGTGCCAGACTCATCGGGCGGGCTGCCGACTGCACCGAGACCCTGATCCTGAGTTCTGAGCCTGGAGTGCCGACATGGCGATCACGATCCCTGAACCTGATGTCAACAACGTGTGGCGACTGGAGACGCCGGGCAACGAGGGGTGGGTGCGCTCTGCACGGCCGGATGCCGACGACAAGTTCTTCATGTGCTCGGCGGACGGGCATGTGCAGGAGCCGAACACGTTTCTGTACGACCGCATCGACCCGGCGTACCACCACCGGCTGCCGACCATCGCCGTCACCAAGGCGATGGACGTTCATGGCAAGGGCGCCAAGGGCGACGACGGCAAGGGCGAGGACGCCAAGGGTGAGGGCGCCAAGAATGAGGGCGGTGGCGCGACCGAGGAGCAGTTCTTCCAGAAGGCCGAAGGCTTCCGCCCGGCCAAGCTCAACTGGACCAAGCCCTTCGAAGGCCACGAGAAGCTGCGCAACCAATCCGGGCGCAGCCCCGAGGCCCGGCTGGCCGATCTGGCGCTGGACGGCTGCGACGCCGAGATCCTGTTTCCGAACAAGGGGCTGAGCATCTGGGCCACGCCCGATGCCGACTTCAGCCACGCCATGTGCCGGGCCTACAACGAGTGGGCCTGGGAGGAGTTCGCCGACTACAACGACCGGCTGGCCCCGATGGCCTGCATCGCTCCCGCCGCGCTCGACAAGGCCATCGCGGAGATCCAGCGCTGCGCGGCGCTCGGGTTCAAAGGGCTGAGCCTGCCCGCCAAGCCTGTGTTCGGGCCGCCAGACGTGGACGACCTCAACTACAACCTGCGCGAGATGGAGCCGCTGTGGGACTGCATCGACGAGGTCGAGCTGCCGGTCACGTTCCACGTCTCGACCGGGCGTGACCCACGCACCTCACGCAGCCAGGGCGGTGCGGTCATCAACTACGCCGTGCACTCGCTGGCGCCCACGATGGAACCGCTGGTCAACATCTGCGCCTCGGGCGTTGCAGAGCGGCACCCGAAGCTGCAGTTCGGATCGATCGAGGCCGGTATCGGCTGGGTGCCATGGATGCTGACCGCCATGGACGAGGCCTACCTCAAGCACCACATGTGGGTGCGGCCCAAGCTCGAGATGCTGCCCAGCGAGTACTTCAAGCGGCAGGGCTTCGCGAGCTTCCAGGAAGATCCCGCGGGGCTGGATCTCGCGCGCGAGCACGGCCTGGTCGACAACTTCCTGTGGGCGAACGACTTCCCGCACCACGAGGGCTCATGGCCCTATTCGGCCCAGGCCATCGAGCGCACGATGAGCCACCTCGACGACGGCGAGCGAGCCAAGATCCTCGGCCTCAACGCCGCCCGCATCTTCCGGTTCGACATCCCCGAACGCTACCTGCACCATCCCGACGCCGCCGCCGTTGCCGCCCAAACCTGAGGCTCAGCAGTCCGCTGTGGTCGGGGCCGTGTGCATCACGGCTGCGCAGCGAGCAACGGCGCTAGGCGTTGACGGCGTAGGGCACGGGGTCGCCTGCTAAGGCCAGGTTGACCTGTTCGGCGATCTGGGCGCCGGCGCGGTCTTGCGCCTCTGAGGTGCTGGCGCCGAGGTGCGGGGTGGCCACCACATCGGGTCGGCCGAACAGCGGCGACTCGGTCGCCGGCTCGGCTGCGTAGACGTCCACTGCTATGCCGCCGAGCCGGCCGTCGTCCAATGCAGCGGCTGCCGCCGCCTCGTCGAGAATGCCGCCACGCGCGGTGTTGACGATCAGCGCATGCGGGCGGCACCTGGCCAGATTCTCGGCTCCGAGCAGCCCTGCGGTCTCCGGCGTGCGGGGCATGTGCAGTGTGATGATGTCCGATCGTTCCAGCAATTCGGGGAACTCCACCATCTCGACGTCGGCGGCTCGGCCCGATTCTGCGCTCACATAGGGGTCATAGGAGATGAGCTCTACGTCGAACGGGGCGATCCGCTGCGCTACTAAGCGGCCGACTCGCCCGAGGCCCACGATGCCGATCGTCTTGCGGTAGATCTCCATGCCGCCCCAGCGACTGCGCTCCCAGCGGCCGTCGGCGAGCGCCTGGTGTGCTTGAGGCACATGGCGCGCCAGCGCCAGCATGAGCGCCACGGTCATCTCGGCTGCCGACACGACGTTGCTGTACGGCGCATTGCAGACGATCACGCCGCGCTCGGTCGCCGCGGCCACATCGACGTTGTCGAGCCCTACGCCGGCACGCCCGACGACCACCAGCGAATCGCCCGCTGCGAGGACATCGGCGTCGACCTGGGTGGCCGAGCGGATGACCAGCGCCTGCGCCCCGGCGACGGCGTCGCGCAGCTCGTCGGGGCTGAGCCCCGTACGGACATCGACGTCGTGGCCGGCCGCGCGCAGCAGCTCGAGGCCGGCATCGGCCAACGTCTCGGCAACCAAGACCCGTGCCACGTCACCCGACCAGGTCTGCGATGCGACTGATGCCTTCGCCAAGGTCGTCGAGCCCGAGAGCGAACGAGAAGCGCGCGTAGCCGGGGGCGCCGAAGGCCTCGCCGGGCACGAAGGCCACCTTCGCGTGCTCGAGCACGGCCGCGGCCAACTCGAGCGTGGTCGTGGCTTCCGTGCCGCCGTAGCTGCGCCCCAGCAGCCCTTCCATGTTCGGGAATGCGTAGAACGCGCCCTCGGGCTCGGGGCAGTCCACGCCGTCAATCGAGTTGAGCATCTCGGTGATGCGCTGGCGCCGCGTATCGAACGCCGAGCGCATCATCGCGACCGCCTCGAGATCTCCCGAGACCGCAGCAAGGGCAGCGGCTTGAGCCACGTTGCAGACGTTGGATGTGGCGTGGCTCTGCAGGTTGGTGGCCGCAGCGATCACGTCTGCCGGCCCAGCCATCCACCCGACCCGCCAGCCCGTCATGGCGTAGGTCTTGGCCACGCCGTTCAGCACGACACAGCGGTCGGCGATCTCGGGCACCAGCACGGGAAGCGAGTAGTGCTCGGCATCGCCGTAGGTCAGGTGCTCGTAGATCTCGTCGGTGATCACCCACAATCCGTTCTCGACGGCCCACTGGCCGATCGCCACGATCTCGTCGTGCGGGTAGACGGCACCGGTCGGGTTCGACGGCGACACGAACAGCACAGCCTTGGTGCGCTCGGTGCGCGCCGCTTCGAGCTGTTCGACGCTGACCCGGAAGCCCGACTCAATGCCGGCGAACACGTCCACCGGGACGCCTCCGAACACACGGATCGCCTCGGGATACGTCGTCCAGTAGGGCGCAGGCAGCAGCACCTCGTCGCCGGGGTCCACCAGCGCAGCCATGGTGTTGTAGACGGCCTGCTTGCCGCCGTTGGTGACCAGGAACTGGCTGGCATCCCAGTCGAGACCGCTGTCCCGCTTGGTCTTGGCTGCCAGGGCGGCTTTCAGCGCGGGCTGCCCCCCGGCGGGCGAATAGCGGTGATTGGCAGCGTCGCGACACGCAGCTATTGCTGCGTCCACGATGTGCTCGGGGGTCGGGAAGTCGGGCTCGCCGGCGCCGAAGCCGATCACGTTCTCCCCCGCCGCCCGCAGCGCCTTGGCCTTGGCATCCACCGCCAGGGTTGCCGACGGCGCGATGCCCGCCAGCGCTCTCGAAACTCGATTGCTCATTGGGCGTCTCCCGTCTGCTCGACGCGCTGCCGCGAACGCCCGACAGTCTCGCCGCCAAGTCACGTTGCGCCACCATGGGCAACTTGTTGCGAAAATGTGGTTGTCGGCAGCACGGCCGGGCGCAATAGTGGCAGCCAATGGCTGGCACTCCCCCATCGATTTCGATTCCCGCAGAACTGCGGCCTGCCGACGGGCGTTTCGGCTCCGGCCCGTCCAAGGTTCGGCCCGAGGCCGTCAAGGCGCTCGAAGCCCGTGCGCTCGACTACTTGGGCACGTCGCACCGTCGCACCGGCGTGCGCTCAGTGGTCGGCCGACTGCGGACAGCGATGACCGAACTGTTCGGGCTCGGCGACGGCTGGGAGGTGGTGCTGGGCAACGGCGGCAGCACCGGCTTCTGGGACGCGGCGGCCTTCTCGCTGATCGAGCGACGGGCACAGCACCTGACCTTCGGCGAGTTCTCCGAGAAGTTCTCGGCCGTCACGGCTGCTGCCCCGCACCTGGAGGATCCGGTGGTCATCACAGCGCCGTACGGCAGCCACCCCGTGCCCGAGGCGGCAGACGCCGCCGAGGTCGACGTGTACGCGCTGACGCACAACGAGACGTCGACCGGCGTGGCGATGCCGCTGACGCAGCCGCAACTGGGCCCTTGCCGGCAAGGCGTGCCGCCAGCGCTCATCATGGTCGACGCCACCTCGGCGGCCGGAGCGATGACGTGGGATCCCCGCGATGTCGACTGCTACTACTTCGCCCCGCAGAAGGCGTTTGCGGCAGATGGCGGGCTGTTCATCGCGCTGTGCTCGCCGGCAGCCATTGAGCGGATCGAGCGGATCGATACTTCGGGTCGCTACAAGCCCGCCACGCTCGATTTGGCAATCGCCGTCCGCAATTCTCGCCAGGATCAGACCTACAACACCCCGGCGCTTGCCACGATCCTGCTGACGCTCGAGACGGCAGAATGGATGCTCGACGGCGGCGGACTCGGCTGGGCTGCGTCCCGTTCGGCAGCATCCAGCGGTGCCGTGTACGGCTGGGCGGCGCAACGCGACTTCGCCTCGCCGTTCGTTGGAGATGAGGCCATGCGCTCCCCCGTCGTTTGCACTATCGACTTCGAGGGCGTCAGCGCAGACGACATCGCGGCGGCACTGCGCGCCAACGACATCGTCGATACCGAGGGCTACCGCAAGCTGGGCCGAAACCAGCTGCGCATCGCGGCATTCCCTGCAATCGATCCGGCCGATGCCGAAGCGCTCACTGCATGCATCGACTACATCGTCGAGCAGCTCTAGCGCCGCATCGACCGACGGCCGGCGCGCCTCACGTCTTGATCACCAGCGTGCCCGCCGCCTTGTCATGCCAGCCCCGGTAGAACGGTTCATGACCGATGGTCAGCACGCACAGCAGGAAGAAGAGAGCGCCTGGGATCTGGACATAGGGCACGGCGAGGGGCAGTATCAGCACAGCCCAGCGGCCAAGCGACTTGCGCCAGCCAGGTACTCCGCCTGAAGCGACATCCACGACCCTGATCCTGAGAATTCGCTTGCCGAGCGTTTGGCCCCAAACGGCCGTAGGCACGACCTCGTAGACGACGTCCACCAGCGCCGTCAGCAGAAACGCTCCGAACGCAGCCAGTACCAGCGCTCCGAGCGTCGTGATGTTCGTGCCCTCATCGACGACAAGGGCGTCCCGACCTCGGATGAATGCCCAGATGCCCGCCGGAGCCGTGACAATCACCGCGTCGAGAGTGCGGGCGCCGAGGCGCTCGACTGGCCGGGCCAACTGAACGGTCTGGCCCGATGCGAGCCGAGCCCAGCCGGACTGCCACTCGTCGCCTGAAACACGCAGCCGGTCGGAGTCGGTCATTCAGCGTTCTCGTCCTCGTCGACCCGGCCGGACGGGCGGCTTGCTCAGGTGCGTACGACGAGGGTGCCGGCCGACTTGTCGTGCCATCCCTGGTAGACGCGGTCCCACGTGAGGCTGAGATAGCACAGCATGGAAACCAGCCCACCGATGAACGGGATCAGAAAGACCAGACCCGGTATCGCCCACCTGCCGAGTGCCTTGCCCCAGCCGGGCACGCCGCCGTGCGTGGCGTGAATCACCTTGATGCCGGTCATCCGCTTGCCGAGCGTCTGACCCCAGATGGCGACCTGCACGACCTCGTACACGAGCCAGATGGCCAAGAAGATCAGCATCGTGCCGAAAAACCCGCCCGTCGACAGATCCGTGTCATCAGAGTCAACCGACCCGGCCACAATGACCAGCACGATCACGAAGTTGATGATGGAGGCGATGATGATGTCGAGGATCCGACCTCCGAAGCGTGCTCCCGGCCGGGCCAACTCGACGGTCTCTCCGGATCCGAGTTCGGCCCAGCCTGTGCGTTGACCTCCGTCTGACATGGGTGGTTCGCTGAAATCGCTCAAGGGTCGCCTCCGCAGTAATCGTGGCCGGCCGGTCCGCGCATGCTAATTCTGCGCGGGGTCGTCGGGATAGTGGGCTAGCAGCCGAGCGGGCGGTGACTGGCGCGCCAGCACGTCGTACCAGAGCGTGGTGGCATCGGCAGTCAGGTCGCCGGGCATCGAGTCGAACACCCACCAGCAGCCCGACTGCAGTTCGCCTCGCAACTGGCCGGGCCCCCACCCCGCGTGCCCGCCATAGATGCGCACGGCGACGACTGCAGCATCCAGTTCGGCTGGATCGGCGGTGAGGTCGACCAGCCCGACGACCCCATTGACGGTGCGCCACACGCCGCCGGCCTCGGACGACTCGGCGCCCGAGCCTTCGGGCGCCAGTGCTTCGCCGGCCGCGGGATCCATCGTTGCACCGAGCGCCAGCAGACCCTGCGGCTCCACCGGCCCGCCGAGCCCGACGGCCGCCTCCTCGGCGAAACGTGATGCCCAGCGCGGAACCGCGGCGACGCACGAGATATCCGACACCCGGTTGATGACCACGCCCAGCGTGCCCGCCTCCTGATGTTCGATCACGAACACCACCGTGCGATCGAAGTTGGGATCCACCAAGCGTGGCGTCGCCACGAGCAGGTCACCCGCAGCGGGCACCCGCACCGGCGTCACGACAACCTCGACCACGCCCCGATTCTGCCACCGCGCTGCAACGTCTCAGGCGCCCCGAACTAGGCGCGCCGCCTCGCGCGAAATGCTCAGAGGCTCAGGAGACAGCGCCGCCCGAGGCCGCGGTGACATCCTGGCGGCCCGCGGTGATCCACGGCATCATCGCCCGCAGCTCCGCACCGACCTGCTCGATGGGGTGCTGCTTGCCTTCCTCGACCATCCGGCGGTAGTTGGGCAGCCCGTTGCGGTTCTCGTCGATCCACTCCCGGGCGAAGCTGCCGTCCTGGATCTCCGCCAAGATGCGCTTCATCTCTGCCCGGGTCTCGTCGGTGATGATGCGTGCGCCACGAGTCATGTCGCCGTACTCGGCCGTGGTCGAGATGGAGTAGCGCATGCCCGAGATGCCCGCCTCGTAGATGAAGTCGACGATCAGCTTCACCTCGTGCAGCGTCTCGAAGTAGGCCGACTCGGGCTGGTAGCCGGCCTCCACCAGCGTCTCGTAACCGGCCCGGATCAGCTCGGTGAGGCCGCCGCAGAGCACCACCTGCTCGCCGAACAGGTCGGTCTCGGTCTCCTCGGCGAACGTGGTGGTCAGCACGCCGCCCCGTGTGCCGCCGATGCCCTTGGCATAGGCCAGCGCGTCGGCCAGCGCACGCCCGCTGGCGTCCTGGTGAATCGCCACGAGCGCCGGAACGCCGCCGCCCTCCACGTAGGTGCGCCGGACGTTGTGGCCCGGCCCCTTGGGGGCGATCATCCACACATCGACCTCGTCGGGCGGGCTGATCTGGCCGAAGTGAATGTTGAAGCCGTGCGAGAAGGCGATCGCGTTGCCCGGCTGCAGGTTCGGCGCGATCGACTCGTCGTAGATGGCGGCCTGATCGGTGTCGGGCAGCGCCATCATGATGATGTCGGCCTCGGCGGCAGCGCCTGCGACGTCGGCCACGCGCAGGCCCTCGGCCTCGGCCTTGGCACGGGAAGACGAGCCTTCCCGCAGCCCCACGACGACGTCCACGCCGCTGTCGCGCAAGTTCAGGGCGTGAGCGTGGCCCTGGGAGCCATAGCCCATGACCGCCACCGTGCGGCCAGCGAGCTGGCTGAGGTCTGCGTCTTCTTCGTAATAGATGGTCGCGGGCATTCGCGTCGTTCCTCTCCGGGTCAGCGTTGGCGGCAGTCTGCCAGTCTCAGGCGGTCATGCCGACGGCGGGCTCATCGGCGTCGAGCGCCCGCAGTGCGATGCGGCCCGTGCGCTGCAGCACGTGCAGGCCGAACGGGCGCAGTTGGCGCTCGCACCGGTCGAGCCGGTCCGGATGGGCGCTCACGCTCACAATCGCCTCGCCGTCGGCGTGATCGAGCACTTCCCCGCCGTACTCCGAGATCACATCGGTGACGGCTTCGAGGTCGGCGGCGCCGACGCGGGCCAGCATCAGCTCCCGTTCGAGCGAATCGGACGGGTGCAGCTCGCTGATGTTGATCACGTTGACGAGCTTGTCGAGCTGCTTCGCGATCTGGTTGACGTCGGTGTTGTGGACATCCACGACGATCGTGATGCGGCTGTAGGAGGGATCGGCCGTCGGGGCCACTGCCAGCGAGAAGATGTTGAAGCCGCGCCGGCTGAACAGCCCGGCGATCCTCGCGAGAACGCCGAACTTGTTCTCCACGATGGCCGCGAAGATGTGCAGGTCGGGTTCCTGCGGCAGGCTCACCACCGCGGATTCCTCAGGGGACAGGTTCGTGCCCGGCGCGCCGCTCACGACGGCCTGCCGCATTGCGCGCCGCTCATGACGGCACTACTGCATTGCGCGCCGCTCACGACGGCGCGCTGCCCTTCAAGGCCGCGTCGGCGTCGCCCTCGGGACCGAGGATGATGTCGTCGTTGGACCCTCCGGCCGGCACCATCGGGTACACCTTCTCCTCGGTGTCGACGCGGAAGTCGATCACCACCGGACGGTCGTTGACAGCGTTCGCCTTGGTGATGGCAGGAACGACTTCCTCCGCTGATTCAACCCGGATGCCGACGCAGCCCATCGCCTCGGCCCAACCGACGTAATCAGGGTGGTCGGCGCTGAGATACACCTCGCTGTAGCGCTCGGCGTAGAAGAGCTCCTGCCACTGGCGCACCATGCCCAAGTAGGCGTTGTTGAGGATGCCCACCTTCACGGGGATGTTCTCGGCACTGGCGGAGATCAGCTCCTGCGCAGTCATCTGGAAACAGCCGTCGCCGTCGATGGCCCACACCGTTCGGTCCGGCCGGCCCACCTTGGCCCCGATCGCCGCAGGCACGGCGAATCCCATGGTCCCCAGACCGCCTGAGTTCACCCAGGTGTAGGGGTGGTCGAACTGCCAGAACTGGCTGGCCCACATCTGGTGCTGGCCCACGCCCGCCACGACGATCGTGTCGTCAGGAGTGTGATCACGCAGCTGCTCCACTACGTACTGCGGCTTGAGCGGGTGGCCGCTCGACGGCTGGTCATAGCTCAGGGGGTACTGCTCCTGCCAGCCGGAGACGGTCGACTTCCACACAGATCGATCCGCCATCGCATCGGTGACGGAGCTGCCGTCGCCGGGGCGCAGCGCTTCGATCAGCGCTTCGATCGCCACCTTGGCATCTCCGGCGACCGGCACATCGGGCACCCGCACCTTGCCGTGCTCGGCCGGGTCGATATCGACGTGAATGACCTTGGCAGCGGGGGCGAAGTGCGCGGGGTTGCCCGTGACCCGGTCATCGAAGCGCGCTCCGAGGTTGATCAGCAGATCGGCCTGCTGCATCGCTGTCACCGCGGTGTAGTTGCCGTGCATACCCGGCATGCCGAGGCACAGCCGGTGACGGTCGGGGAACACGCCACGGGCCATCAACGTCGTGACCACGTGGATGTCGCACATCTCGGCGAGCTCTCGCAGCGCTTCCGCCGCTCGGGCCTTCAGCAGCCCGCCGCCGGCGTAGATGACCGGACGCTCCGCCGTGCGGATGAGCCGGGCAGCTTCGGCAATGGCGGCCGGGTCGATCTCATGGCGGGGCCGGTAGCCGGGCAGGTCGACGCCGTCGGGCCAGTACCAGTCCATCGTGGCGTTGCTGACGTCCTTGGGCAGGTCGATCAGCACCGGGCCCGGACGCCCCGTCGTGGCGATGTGAAACGCCTCGGCCACGATGCGCGGGATGTCGGCCGGGTCGGTCACGAGGTAGTTGTGCTTGGTGACCGCCATGGTGATGCCGGTGGTGTCGCACTCCTGGAAGGCGTCGGAGCCGATGGCCGACATGGCAACCTGGCCGGTCACGACGACCATCGGGATCGAGTCCATGAAGGCGTCGCACAGCGGTGTCACGATGTTCGTGGCTGCAGGCCCGCTCGTGACCATCGCCACGCCCGGCTTGCCCGTGACGTGCGCGTAGCCCTGCGCCATGTGGCCGGCGCCTTGTTCATGGCGCACGAGGACGTGGCGGATCGGCGAGTCGAGCACGGGGTCGTAGACCGGGAGGATTGCCCCGCCGGGCAGGCCGAACATGACTTCGACGCCGCTCATCTCCAGGCTTCGCATCAGTGCCTGAGCGCCGGTGAGCTCCATGAAGATTCTCCTGAAACAAAAAAGCCCCCCGAGCGGGAGGCAGGGCGAGCGCGGACGAAGCGGCTCGCCTAGATGAGTACCCCTCCTGTCGCGCCGCGCCTCGCAGGCTCGGCCGGGCAGCCGGTTCGGCGTGCTGACGCGCTCACCGGCACATTCTGTCGGGCCGTTGCGGCGTCCACAACCTGCGGGGTGCCTGCGCCGCGGCCGAGCCTGCGCCCGCTGTGGAGGCGGCGGCTGGGCGTACATTGGCCGGGTGCGGGGCGGACGGCTGTTCAGCATCGCCGCCTGCGCTGCGGCCATCACTGCCGGGGCGCTGGCAGCGGGGTGTTCTGACATCGGCATCGACGAGGGCGCCGGCCCCGTCGTCGGCAGTCGAGACGGCGCGGGCAACGCCGCGACAAGCGAGCCTGCGACCACGCTGCCGCTGACCCAGACACCCGAGTACATCGCATCAAACACACCCTGTCCGCAGGGGTTGACCGAGTTGGGCGCGGTACCGCTGGGCGAGGCCGCGCCCGGGCGCTCAGCGACGCTGATGCCGTTCATCGACCTGGCCGAGGCGACGGTGATGGTCTTCGACAGCGCGGGCGCAGCAGGCGGCGGGTTCGTGGGCGATCGCCGGGGACGCATCTGGCGATTTGCACCCAACTTCGCAGCGCAGGCCGGCCGCGACTTCGGCGCGGTCATCAGCGCGGAGCCCGTCGCCGATTTCTCCTCGAACACTGCGGCCGAGCACGACCAAGGCCTGGTGGGCATGACGCTGGGACCCGACGGGCGGCTGTGGATCAACCGAACCGACCGCCACGGGTCCAGCGTGCTCACGGTGCTCATGCCGAGCGCGGACAGAACGACGCTGGAGGGTCGCTATGCCGATGTGCTGGAGGTGAAGCAGACCAATGCACAGCACAACGGCGGCGACCTGCTGTTCGACCCGGATGGGCTGCTCTACGTGTCATTCGGCGACGGCGGCGGACTCGGCGATCCACGCCATCACGGTCAGAACCTCACCACCCCGCTGGGGGCTGTGCTGCGATTCGCAGTCGAAGGCGGCAGCAGCACCGATCCCGGCGACTGGCGCTTGACACCAGCGCCCGGCAATCCCGATCTCGGACCCGGCAGCGACCCGCACATCTGGGCCTACGGGGCGCGCAACCCGTTCCGCATCTCGCTCGATGAGCCGACCGGCACGTTGTGGATCTCCGACGTCGGCCAACAGTGCATGGAAGAAGTCACGGTGCTTGGCCTCGACGAGGGCGGCGCCAACTTGGGCTGGAATGCCTACGAAGGCAGCCGGCGCTTCGTAGGCGACGAGCTTGCCAACCACCGGCCGCCCGATCTGGAATACCGGCATGGGCGGGGCCTGTGCGCCGTCATCGGGGGCCACGTCTACCGGGGCAGCCAGCTCGAATGGCTGGCCGGCCGCTATGTCTTCGCCGACCTCTGCGGGGGTGACATCTACGCGGCGGCGGTGGCGCCCGGCACGCAGCCTGACGAGGTCTGGCACTTGGGCGTGAGCACGCCGCGACCGGTCGGGTTCGCGGTCGACGCAGCGGGCGAGCTCTACGTGATCGACATGGAAATCGGCGTGTGGCGCCTCACCGGATGACGCACGCAGCACCTACTGGGTCCGGGAAGTAGCCGTGTTTCGACGCACGGTCTATGACCGTGAGATCCTGCTGCTCGCAGTGCCGGCGTTCGGGGCGCTGATCGCCGAGCCGCTGTATGTGCTCACCGACAGGGCAATCGTCGGGAGACTCGGCACGCCCGAGCTGGCGGGGCTCGCCATCGCCTCGGCCATCCTGCTCAGTGCTCACGCAATTCTGATCTTCCTCGCCTACGGCACGACCGGCCTCGTCGGCCGGCTCGTGGGGGCCGGATCGCTGCGGCGAGCGGCCGAACAGGGCATCGCCGGCATGTGGCTGTCGATCGGGCTGGGCGTGGTCTTCAGCCTGGGCATGTGGGCCGGCTCGGGCTATCTCGTCGATGTGTTCGACCCGACCCCGGAAGTCGCTGATCACGCGCTCACGTACCTGAGGATCAGCCTCATCGGCTTTACCGCGTTGCTGGCGGGCATGGCGGCCACGGGCTACCTGCGAGGCACCCAGGACACGGTCACCCCCCTCGTGATCGCCGTGGCTTCAGCCGCAGGGAACCTGCTGATCGAACTCGTGCTGGTGTTCGAGCTCGACATGGGCATCGCCGGCGCGGCCTGGTCAACGGTCATCGCCCAGTGGGGTGCCGCCCTGGCCTTCGCCGTCGCCGTCCATCGCCACGTTCGGGCGGTTGGCGCGCGGCTGCGGCTCGTTGCTTCTGCGGCGTGGCGTTACGCCCGTGTCGGCGCCCAGATGTTCGTGCGCACGGCATCGTTGCGGGGCGCGTTCGTGCTGGCTGCGGTATTCGCGGCCCGTATCGGCACCACTGAGGTGGCATCGCACGAGATCGGCGTGCAGATCTGGTCGTTCTTCTCGCTCGCCCTCGACGCAGTGGCGATTGCTGGTCAGGCCATGGTGGCCAAGGAACTCGGCGCCAGCCGACCCGAGGTGGCTCGCGCAGCCAGCGTCCGCATGATCGGCATGAGCATCCAGCTCAGCGCAGTGTTCGGGCTGTTTCTCGTACTGCTGCGCGGACCGCTGGCATCGATCTTCAGCAACGACCCCGCTGTTGTCGCGCTCAGCGGCTTCATCCTGCTGTTCGTCGCCGTCGCGCAGCCTGTCAATGCCGCCGCCTTCGCCTTCGACGGCATCTTCATCGGCGCCGGCGACTTGGGCTTCCTGGCACGGGCGATGGCCGGTGCCGCGGCGGGTTTCGCGATCGTCGGCGGTGCGGTGCGCATCCTGGATCTGGGCATCGGCTGGCTGTGGGTGGCGCTCACCCTGTTCATGTTCTTCCGAGCTGCGCCGCAGTGGGTCCGCTTCAGAGGCGACGCTTGGCTTCGCACCGGCGAGGACTGAGCGCCCCGGCGACGATCCGGCCGATCAAGCGTCGCGTCGAAGCGCGAGATACTGGTTGACGGCCTTGCCGTCGGCCTGGCCGCGGGTGGCTTTCATCACCGCTCCCACGAACACGCCGGCCACCTTGGCCTCACCGGCGCAGAACTTCTCCCACGCTTCGGGGTTGTCCGCGATGGCCTGATCGACCAGCGATTCGAGCTCGTCGGCGGCCATGGCTTCGAAGCCCAGCTCGGCGGCGATCGCCGCCGGATCGGCGGTGCCGGCGGCGGCTCGCTCGCACATGATCCCCAGCACCGTCTTGGCCTGCGTCGCAGTGAGCTGTCCTGACGTCTCCATCTGGACCAGCGACGACAGATGGTCGGAGCCAAGCAGTTCGGCTCCGTCGAGCGCCAGATTCTGCACGGCATGAGTCACGGTGCGCTTGGCATCAGCTCCCGCCTCGATGGCCCCCAGTACCACCGGTGCCAGGCCGCGGCCCACGATGACCTGGGCATCGTCGGGCTCGGCGCCGCATTCGTGCAGGCGTGCCCGCTGGGATGCTGGCAGTTCGGGCATGGCAGCGCGGACCTCGGCGATCCACTCGTCGTCGGGCACCAGCGGCACGAGGTCGGGCTCGGGGAAGTACCTGTAGTCGTCGGCCTCTTCCTTGGAGCGCAGCGAATGCGTGCGCCCGTCTTCGGACCAGTGGCGGGTTTCCTGGACGGGGGCGTCACCAGCGGCGTACAGCTCGATGTGGCGCTGAGCCTCGTAGTCGATGGCGTTGCGCAGCGAGCGCAGCGAATTGAGGTTCTTGACCTCGCAGCGGGTGCGCAGGTCGGTCGAGCCGGCCGGCCGCACGCTGATGTTGGCGTCGACGCGCATCGAGCCCTCCTCCAGCCGGGCATCGGATGCGCCGAGCGCCAGCAGAATCGCCCGCAGCTCCTCGACGTAGGCGCTGGCCTCGGCTGCCGAGCCGATGTCGGGCCGCGAGACGATCTCCAGCAGCGGTGTGCCTGCCCGGTTGTAGTCGACGAGCGCGCCGACGGCCCCATGGATGCGACCGTCCGCGCCTCCCAGGTGCGTCGTCTTGCCGGCGTCCTCTTCGAGGTGGGCCCGCTCGATCCCGACACGGCCGCCGCCGGGGACGTCGAGCCAGCCGTCGGAACAGATCGGCTGGTCGTACTGGCTGACTTGGTAGTCCTTCGGCATGTCGGGGTAGAAGTAGTTCTTCCGGTGAAACACCGACGGCCGGATCTCGCAGTTGAGCGCGAGACCCACCGCCATGGCCAGTTCGACGGCGCGGCGATTCAGCACGGGCAGCGAGCCGGGCAGGCCCAGGCAGACCGGTGTGACGTTGGTGTTCGGCTCGTCGCCGAAGCGGCTGGGCGCAGCCGAGAACAGCTTCGTGTCGGTCGCCAGCTCGACGTGGACTTCGAGCCCGACCACGGTCTCCCAGCCCGCCGTCATCAGCTACCTGCCCCGGTCGTGCTGGCCGCGGCGGCCAGCGGCGGCTTCGGCAGCGGCGGTGCTGCGCGCTCCAGCGCGGCGGCCACCGTCAGCATCGCCTCCTCGCCCAGTGCGGGAGCCATGACCTGCACGCCCACCGGCAGATCCTCAGCGCCGGTTCCGAACGGCACCGACATGGCCGGGTCGCCCGAGAGATTCGACGGGATGGTGCAGGTGTCGCAGCGGTACATGGTCATCGGGTCAGCGCGCTCGCCGAAACGGAACGCCACGCACGGCGAGGTCGGCGACAGCAGCACGTCAAAGTCGGCGTAGGCGGCGTCGAAGTCTCGCCGGGTCAGCATGCGCACCCGCTGGGCCTTGCCGTAGTAGGCGTCGTAGTAGCCGGCGCTGAGAGCGAACGTGCCCAGCATGATGCGTGCCTTGACCTCGTCGCCGAAGCCGGCCCGGCGGGTCAGGCGGTTCATCTCCTCGACATCTGCGCCCTCCACCCGCAGGCCGTAACGGGTGCCGTCGTAACGCGCCAGGTTGCTCGAGGCCTCGGCCGGTGCGATGAGGTAGTACGCAGTGAGGCCGTAGGTGACCGCAGGCACCGAGACCCTGCCGACGGTCGCCCCGGCATCGGCCAGCGCGTCAGCAGCCTCGAGCACCCGCTCAGTCACGTCGGCGTCGATCCCGCCCAGCACCTCGCCTGCAGCATCTCCCAGCATTGGGCTACCGGTCGCAGCGCCGTTGCGGCCGCTCCCGGTCAGCTCGCTGACGACACCGACGCGCAAGCCCTCAACGCCCCGCGCCAGCGCGGCCTCAAAGTCGGGCACGGCTGCGGGGATTGACGTGCTGTCGAACGGATCGTGGCCGCTGATCACACCGAGTGCCAGCGCAGCATCGGCGACATCGGTTGCGAACGGGCCGATCTGGTCGAATGAGCTGGCGAACGCCACGAGCCCGTAGCGACTGACGCGGCCGTAGGTGGGCTTGATGCCCACGATGCCGCAGAGCGATGCAGGCTGGCGGATCGAGCCGCCGGTATCGGAGCCCAGCGCCAGGGGCGCAAAGCCAGCGGCCACCGCTGCAGCCGAGCCACCGCTGGAGCCGCCCGGCACCCGCGCAAGGTCGTAGGGGTTGCGTGTGGGGCCGAAGGCCGAGTGCTCGGTGGAGCTGCCCATCGCGAACTCGTCGAGGTTGGTTTTGCCGATCATCACGGCACCGGCGGCCGTCATGGCCTGCACGACCGTGGCGTCGTAGGGAGGCCGCCAGCCTTCGAGCATCCGCGATGAGCAGGTGGTGGCGACGCCGCGCGTGCACAGGTTGTCTTTGAAGGCAACCGGAACGCCCGCCAGCGGTCCGGGGTCGCGGCCCTCGTCGACTGCTGCATCAATGGCCGCAGCAGCAGCGCGAGCCTGCTCGGCCGTCACGGTATTGAAGGCGTGGACATCGCCGTCGTGGGCTTCGATGCGACCGAGATATTCCTCGAGCACATCGGCAGCCCGCTGGGCGCCAGAGCGGATGTCGCCGGCGATGGCACGTGCAGTGCTCATCGGACGCCTGCAGCGGGAAACATGGCCGTTTCAGGCTTCCTCGCCGAGCACCGGCGGCACTTCGAACTGGCCGCCGGACGCAGCGGGCGCCTGCTCGAGCACCTCGTCCCGGTCCACCGGCGAGCTCGCAACATCGTCACGGAACACGTTGCGGAGCGGATAGGGGTGCGCCAGCGGCGGCACATCGGCGAGATCCAGATCTGCCAGTTCGCTGGCATGCTCGAGCACTCGTCCCAGGTGGCCCGTGTAGTGCTCGATCTCGTCGAGAGTGAGCTCGATCCGGGCAAGCCGCGCCACATGCGCCACCTGATCCGTGCTGATCGCCGCCGCTTCTCCCATAGAGGCCGCGAGGGTACTGGCGCTGCCTCAGCGGGGAATTCGTCGCCGGGCGGCTTCTGCCAGCATCTCGCCGGGGCGGGTCGGGCTGAACAGCACCCGCGACACCGACAGCACCTGTGCGGTGCCGGTCGTACGCGGCACCACCTCGACCTGGCCGCTCAGCACCACGAGCAGCACCGGTCCGAGGGCATTGCCGCTGATGTCCACCAGGTCGTCGGCTGCGAGATCGATGTCGGCGGGCGCGGCACCGAGCGACGCAATGTCGGACCGTCGCAGCAGGAACGGCTCGCGCGTTGCCATGCGGTCGTGCAGCACGAATCCGTTGGGAACGAATACAACCCAGCGGCGCGCCAGCTGATGCAACGAGCGAAAACCCAGCACAGCCGCAGTGAGTCCGGTGGCCGTGGCAACGGCGGCCCAGATCCACTGCTCGATGGCCCACAGCACCGCCGGCGCCACGATGCCGGCAACCACGGCTGCCCACACCAGCGGGACGGGAGCGATCGCCAGCAGGAACGGCGTGCGCAGCAGCATGCGCCGCTCGTTGCCGTAGCTGAGGCCGTCGACCATGGAGTTGCCGGTCTCGGGCAGCAGCGCGACGGCGGTCGCGATGGCAGCGCCGGCGATGGCAGCCGCAGCACGCGGGGCGGCCAGGTCGGCGTCCCACGCCGCCGCGGCCACGACGGCGCCGATGGCGACGCCCACAGAAGTCGGCGCGGCGATGCGCACGACCGTGAGCGCCCACGGCCGGCGCACCAGGGTCGCCGTGAGCACCAGCGCCCAGGCAGTCCACAATTCGGCGCTCAGGATGCGCGCAGAGGTTTCCGAGCAGGCGCCGAGTGCGTCGGCCGCTGCGGCACCGACGCTCCACGGCATCACCAGCCACAACAGCCGCATCAGCCACAGGGTCGGGTGCGCTCGCAGCGTTGCTCCCACAGGCAGAGTCTCGCCGCTGGATGCCGCGACGACCCGCCTCGCCGCTGCCAAACATGCGACAGCCCCTCAGTACTCTCGGCAGTGCGATGCCCGCCGACAGCAACGACTCGACCAGTGAACACCAGGAGCGCGATCTCGAGCGCATGCGCCAGCTGGCGAGCCTGATCAACCGCTACGACGTGGAATACCACCGCGACGACGCGCCGTCGGTGCCCGATGGGGAGTACGACGCCCGCAAGCGCGAGCTCATCGAGCTCGAAGCGCGCTATCCCGACTTCGCAGATCCGAACTCGCCCAGCCAGCGTGTCGGCGCCGAGCTGTCGGCGCTCTTCAGCGAAGTCGTGCATGCCCGGCCGATGATGTCGCTCGACAACGCCATGAGCTTCGACGAGCTGCGGGCGTGGCACGGCCGTGTCATGCGCGGCATGGCTGCGACGCAGCCGACGCTGTTCAACGACGCGGACCTCGGTGAATCCGACGGCGACGGCGGCGACAATGGCAGCGAGTCGAGCCTGCCCGAGCCGGAGCTGATCTGCGAGCTCAAGTTCGACGGGCTGGCCGTGTCGCTCCGGTACGAGCAGGGACGCCTTGTCCAGGCGGCGACGCGCGGCAACGGGCGTGTCGGCGAGGACGTCACCGCAAACGTCGTGACCATCGCGGACATCCCCCGGGAACTGAGCACGGCATCGCCGGTGCCCGAGGCCATCGAGGTACGTGGCGAGATCTTCCTGCCGCTGGACAGGTTTCGCGAATTGAACGAGTCGCAGGCGGCAGCTCGCCACGCCCTCGCCGCGGCCGCGGACAACGCCAGGCAACAGATCGCCGAGGCCTCCGACGACATGCCGGCCAGCGAGCGTCGGAAGCTCGAATCCCTCGCCAAGCTCACGCCGGTCGATGTGCAGCGCCGCCATCCCGATTACGCCAATGCCCGGAACACGGCTGCGGGCAGCCTGCGCCAGAAGGATCCCTCGATCGTCGCGACGCGTGGCCTGTCGTTTTGGAGTTACGACGTCGGCGGGCTGGCCGGCGGGCCCGAGCTCAGTGAGGCCGGCGAGGTCTTCGCGTACCTCGGCAAGCTCGGCATGCCGGTCAATCCCGAGATCCGGACCTTCGGCACCCTCGCCGAGGTCGAGGAATTCTGCACGCGGTGGGAGCGCGACCGTCACAAGCCCGCCTACGAGATCGACGGGGTCGTGGTGAAAGTCGCCGACCTCGAGCTCCGGTCACAGCTCGGCTACACCAGCCGTGCGCCGCGGTGGGCGGTGGCCTACAAGTTCCCCCCGGAAGAACGCACGACCAAGCTGCGCAACATCATGGTCTCGATCGGGCGCACCGGTCGTGCCACGCCGTTCGCCTACATGGAACCCGTCTTCGTCGGCGGATCGACGGTGTCGCTGGCCACGCTGCACAACCAGGATCAGGTCGCCGCCAAAGACGTGCGCCCGGGCGACACCGTGATCGTGCGCAAGGCCGGCGACGTCATCCCCGAGGTGGTCGGCCCCGTGCTCGCCGAGCGCCCGGAGGGGCTGCCGGAGTGGACGTTTCCCGCCGTCTGCCCGGTTTGCGGCCACGGTCTCGTGCGCGAGGAGGGCGATGCCAATACCTATTGCGTGAACCGTTCATGCCGTGAGCGAATCATCCAGGGCATCGGGCACTTCGTGGGCCGGGGTGCGCTCGACATCGAAGGCCTCGGCGAGCGGACCGTGGTCCTGCTCTACGAGCAGCAGCTGGTTGCCGATGCGGCAGATCTCTTCGGCCTGACAGCAGACGACCTTGTCGGGCTCGAAGGATTTGCAGAGAAGTCCGCTATGAGCCTGGTGGCAGAGATCAGCGAAGCACGGCAGTCGCCCTTGGCCCGGTTGCTCATCGGTCTGGGCATCGAGCACCTGGGTCCGACGGCCTCGGAGCTGCTCGCCATGCGGTTCGGCTCTCTCGACTCCATCATGAAGGCCACCGACGAGGACCTCGCAGAGATCGACAGCATCGGCCCGATCATCGCTTCCAGCGTCACGGGCTTCTTCGCCGACGACGACAACCGGGCACTCGTGGAGAAGCTGCGGCGCATGGGTGTGCGCTTCGATGTCGTCGAGGGTCGTGACGACAGCGCTGACACGCCCCAAGTGCTGACCGGACGCTCAGTGGTGGTCAGCGGCAACCTCGACGGCTGGTTCATCGCGCGCGACGACGCGAAACGGGCCATTGTGCAGCGCGGCGGCAAGTCCACCTCGTCGGTGAACAAGAGTACGTACGCGCTGGTCGCCGGCGAACGCGCCGGGCAAGCCAAGCTGGACAAGGCCGCCGAACTCGGCATCCCTGTCCTCGACGAGGACGGCTTGCGCACCCTGCTCACTGCCGGGACGGTCGACGAGTCAGGTTCTCCTAGAACGTCGTGAAGCACCATTCGTAGGTGAAGTCGGATGCTTCGATGTCGATGGTGGGGGTTGCGACCAGACGGGCGCACGATCGCCCGGTGCGCAGTTTCTCGATGACTTTGCCGTCCCCGGGCGAAAAGAAGTACTCGCCGAGCTGGATCGTGCCTGCGTCGAGCTCGCTGGCGGGAATGGTGGTGCCGTTGATGGCGAGCGTCAGCTTCCAGCCGGGCTCGAGCCGAGCGCCGATGGGACTCTGGTGCGGCACCTGGGCGCCGGGAATCGGCGTGACTGCCTGCAAGCCGCTCGGGTAGGCCGGTGCGGGCTCGCCTCCCCGGGTCAGCCACACCGCCAGGACGACGAGTGCAGCAGCAACGAGCGCACCGAGCGTGATGGCCGTGGAGACGCCCTTGCGCAGCGCCCAGGGCACCTGCGGCTGGCCGTCAGCGGATCCCGCGCCGCTCATGTGAGATGTCCGGCGGCGGTCGCGCCGCCGAGCACCTCGTCGCCCGTGTAGAACACGACCGCCTGGCCGGCCGCGACGCGGCGCTGGGGCTCCACCCACCGCAACTGGCCCTCGGCATCGAGGTGTGCAGGCATTGCCGGACCGTGCGCGCTCGTCTGAGCCAGCACGTCTCCCTCGACAGGTTCGCCGGCCCAGCGATGATCGACCAGCCGGACGCCTGGTGCCGCCAGCTCGGAGGCGCCGCCCACCGTGACACGGCGAGCGGCGATGTCGACGTCGACCGCGTAGCGCCGCTGCGGTGCGCCGCCAAGGTCAAGACCCTTGCGCTGGCCGACAGTCACGAGCTCCACCGCAGGGGCGGTGCCAACGCGCTGACCCGCCGCATCGACCAGCTCCGCCGGATGCAGGCCGATGCGCTCGGCCAAGAAGCGCTCCCTGCCGGCGGCCTCGGTGATGAAGCAGACATCCTGGCTCTCGGGCTTGTGAGCAGTTCGCAGCCCGAGCTCCGCTGCGAGCATTCGCAACTCATCCTTGCGGTAGTCGCCGACCGGAAACCACAGGTCCGCCAGGTCGGCCTCAGAGAGCATGTACAGCACGTACGACTGGTCCTTCGCGCTGTCGGCGCCGCGCTGCAGCCGCCGCCCGCCGCCCTGAGTGCTGATGCGAACGTGATGACCCGTGACCAGGCGATCGAAGCCCAGGCGGCGTGCACGGTCCAGCAGCATGTCGAACTTGACGTGCCGGTTGCAGGCAATGCACGGGTTGGGTGTGAGACCGTGCCGGTGTGCATCCACGTACGGCTCGACCACATCGCGCTCGAATTCGGCTGCATAGTTGAAGACGAAGTGGTCGATGCCGAGCTGCTGGCACACCCGGCGGGCATCGTCCACGTCTGAGACCGCGCAGCAGCCCTGATCCTGCGGGCCGCCCCACAGTTTCAGAGTGACACCGACGACGTCGTGCCCCTCGCGCAAGCACAGGGCCGCGGCGACCGAGCTGTCGACGCCGCCCGACATGGCAACGAGCACTCTGCTCCTTGCACCGGCACCGTATCGCTTGGGGCTGGCTGCAGCGGCACTGTGCCACGCGGCGCCCCTCGCAGCGGCGCCGTGCCGGTCGGGAGTCATCGCAGCTGCTCCACGCACTGGGGGATGGCGTCGACGGCTCGCTCGATCTCCCACGGCTCGGTGCACCAGCCCAGCGACAGGCGGAGCGAACCGGCTGCGGCCTGCCGCTCAACCCCCATCGCTGCGAGCACATGGCTCGGCTCCATGGCACCCGACGCGCACGAGGCCGCCGCCGAGGCCATGACATCGAAGCGGTCGAGCAACACCAGCAGCGCTTCGGTCTCGATGCCGTCGATGAGCAGCTGGCAGATGCCTGCCGCTCGCCGAGACCGCTCCACCGTCTCGGTGCATCCGTCAATCGCCGCCAGCAGGCCATCGGTCAGCCGATCCGCCAGTTCCCTGATCCGGCAGATGTCCTCGTCGCGCGTCTCATTCAGCTCGCCGAGCGCGGAGCCGAGCGCAGCAATGCCCGCAGTGTTGTGCGTGCCGCTGCGGCGATCGGCCTCCTGGCCGCCGCCGAGCTGCTGCGCTGACAGCGTCACGCCGGGCCGGATGGCGAGCACCCCCACGCCCTTGGGCCCGCCGAACTTGTGGCCGCTCAACGACAGCAGATCTGCTGGTTGCGCCGCTGCAGCGATGTCGACCCAGTTGACCCCTTGTACCGCGTCGGTGTGCAGCAGCGCCTCGGGGGCATGGCGCCCGATCACGTCTGCCACGGCCTCAAGATCGGCGATGACGCCCGACTCGTTGTTGACCAGCATCACCGACACCAACCCCACCGGTGGACCCGCGTCGGGCGCCAACTGTGCTGCCAGGTGGTCGAGGTCGACCTCGCCGCCGGCGTCGACCTGCACATACCGGCCGCCGACCGCTTCGACGGGGTGCAGCACCGCGTGGTGTTCGGTTGCCGGACACAGCGCAGTCGTGCCCGTTGCGGAGGTGACGCCGGTCACGGCGAGATTGTCTGCTTCAGTCCCGCCGCTGGTGAACACGATGCCGTGCGGGTCGAAGCCGAGCGCCTCGGCGACGATCTCGCGTGCGTCGTCAATGGCTGCCCGCGACTTGCGGGCCATGCGGTGCGCTCCCGAAGGATTGGCGAACTGCTGCTCCAAGTACGGCGTCATGGCCTCGATGGCGCACCGACGCATCGGCGTCGACGCAGCGCAATCGAGGTACGCGGGGCGATTCCGATCAGCAGTCACACGCTGAGGTTACGAGCACGGCCCGAGGCGTCCTGCCGGGCGCTTCACGCAGTCGACAAGGCAGAATCCGCTGCTGCACCGGGTGCGGTGTGACAACGGCCGCATGCGGTGCCACACTTGCCGGTCGCTGGAAACGAACGTCGGCGTGACGAAGCGCGCCAGCGATCCGAGACGCGATTCGCGTCCAGACAGACATCGACAGGGCAATCACGGGCATGGGCATCGAGGTCTCCATCGACATTCCGGCACCGCCGCAGGAAGTCTGGGACTACGTCGCAGATCTCGCGAGCAATGTCGAGTGGATGGCCGACGCTCAGTCGATCGACTTCACGTCTGCCCAGACTGAGGGCGTCGGCACGACGTTCGAGTGCGTCACCAAGATCGGCCCGCTGAAGACCACGGACAAACTCGAGGTCACCGAGTGGGACCCGCCGAACACGCTCGGCATCACCCATCGGGGCGCGGTGACGGGCACTGGCCGTTTCACGCTCGAGCCCATCGAAGACGGCACTCGCTTCACTTGGAGCGAGGATCTGACACTGCCCTGGTACTTCGGCTCGCGGGCCGGCCAACAACCCGCCTCGCTGGTGCTTGAACGCGTCTGGCGCAAGAACCTGCGGAACCTGCGCGCTCGGATGCTCGAACGCCAGCAGGGGCCGACCGGCCATGAGCCGGGACCGCTGCTGGGGATGGGCCGCGACTCGGAGATGCGCGCCTACGGCCCGCACATCATTCGCATGAGCCTGCGCGGCCGGGATCTGAGCCACGAGGCCGCAGCAATGCGCCACGTGCGGGCCCACGGATTTCCTGCTCCAGAGGTCATCGAGCAGCCCGACAATCACTCGGTGGTGATGGCGCGTCTGACCGGCCCCACGATGCTCGACGAGCTCGCGGCCAAGCCGTGGCTCCTGACACGCCACGTCAAGGGTCTGGCACGGCTGCACCGGCTGCTCGGCGATGTGCCTGCGCCAGGCAACTGGGTCAAGGTGTCGGGCGGCAACTCGGTGGTGCATCTCGACCTGCAGCCCGACAACGTCAAGCTCACGCCCGACGGCCCCGTCGTCATCGACTGGTCGAACGCGGCAGCCGGCGACGCGGCCTTCGACGCTGCGTCCACCTATGTGCGGCTGCGCACTGCCGCGCCCGACAACCACGCTGCGGCCCGGGCAGTCATCAACGCTTTTCGTACCCGCTTTGCCCGTGCATTTCTCAAGGAATTCGGTGCCGATGCGATCCTGTCGCACTTGCGCGCGGCAGCCGACCTGCGGCTCCTCGACCGCAACCTGCACCCCAACGAGCGTGAAGCAGTCTTCGCGCTCGCCCGCGGCGAGCTTGACTGACGAGTTCGCCTGAGTCGTCCTGACTTGCCGGAGTCAGGAAACCATCTGCTGCAGTCCGTTGACTGCGTGTCAGCGATCCTGGTCGAGGAGCATCTCGGCGGCCGCGTAGGGATCGAGCTCTCGGCGGGCCAGTTGCTGGCGCAGGCGCGCCGCCGCAGGGCCATCGACGAGCGCGGCCACGCGCTCGGCAATAGTGGCCCGCAAGACCTCATCAAGCTCGGTTTGCACCCTGGCCGCGCGGCGCGACTCAAGCTCGCCCGAGACGGTGCAGTGGTCGCGGTGCGCACAGATGGCATCCCACAACTCCGCGGCGCCTTCGCCGGTGGTACCCACCGAGGTCAGGATCGGCGGGTCCCAATCGCCCGGCGCGGACAGATCCAGCATCTGGCGGATGTCACGGCAGGTTTCCGAGGTGCCCGGCCGGTCGGCCTTGTTCACCACGAAGATGTCGGCGATCTCCATGAGGCCCGCTTTGTTGGCCTGCACCGAGTCGCCCCATCCCGGGTTCACCACCACGACGGTCGTGTCTGCTGCGCCCACGATCTCCGTCTCGATCTGGCCGACGCCGACCGTCTCGATCAGTACCCAGGGCCAACCCAGTGCGTCCAGCACCCTCACTGCCAGCGGCGTTGCCAACGTGAGGCCGCCTAGATGGCCGCGCGTCGCCATCGAGCGGATGTAGACGTCCGCGTCGAACGTGTGGTCGGACATGCGCACGCGGTCGCCCAGGATCGCGCCGCCGCTGAACGGCGACGACGGGTCAATAGCCAAGACCGCCAGCCGCTCGCCCCGCTCGCGTGCCACGCCGACGACGGCTGAGTTGAGCGTCGACTTGCCGGCCCCGGGCGCGCCGGTGATGCCGACCGTGTGCGCGCTTCCTGATCGGGCGAACGTGAGCGAGCCGAGCACGCGCGCCTGAGAGCCGCCACGTTCGACCACCGACATCACCCGTGCCAGGGCGCGGCGCTGTCCGCTGCGTGCGGCTTCCAGGAGCTCCGCCACATCGGCGGCGAGCGGATCGTCGGGTGGTGTCATCGGCGCGCCGACGGTAGCGAGGCCGGGCGAGCGCGGCACACCGGGCGCTGCCCGGGGACGGGACGCGGGGAGCGAATCTCTGGGGGCGGTTCAGCGGCGTGCGATGGACGCACCGATGCCCGCGAGCTTGCCGGCCAAGTCCTCGTAGCCGCGGTCGATATGGACCGCACCGGCAACCTCTGTCTCGCCCGCAGCGGCGAGGCCCGCCACGACCAGCGCTGCACCGGCGCGGATGTCATGCGCGCGCACCGGCGCTCCCGACAGCCGCTCGACGCCCCGCACCACAGCGTGGTGGCCCTCTGTGCGGATGTCTGCGCCCATGCGCCGCAGCTCGTCGATGTAGCGGAACCGGCCCGTGAAGATGTTCTCGGTGACGATCCCCACGCCCGAAGCCGTGGTGAGCATCGACACGAGGAACGGCTTGTAGTCGGTCGCGAGACCCGGGAACGGCAGCGTGGAGATGTCGGCTGACGCCAACCGCTGGGTCACGGTTGCCCGCAGCCCCGCTTCGTCGACGACGATGTGCATGCCCATCTCGCTGAGCTTGCGAATCAGCATCGTCATGTGCTCGGCCACCGCATGGCGCAGCAACACAGAGCCTCCGCACATGCCGACCGCCGCGAGGAACGTGGCCGCCTCGATGCGGTCGGGTATCACCCGGTAGCCATCGCCGGAGGGGGCAGGCGTCAGCCGTTCCACCCCGTCGACCGCCAGGCGATCCCCTGACCAGCCGGCCCGCGCACCCATCTGGTTGAGGAACTCGACGAGATCGCCAATCTCGGGTTCTCGTGCTGGATTCACGATGCGCGTGCGTCCCTTGGCTCGCACGGCGGCCATCAGCACGTTCTCGGTCGCGCCGACCGAGGGGTACTCGAGCACGACCTCGGTTCCCTTGAGCACTTCTGCGGTCCCCGAGATGTCGCCGTGCGCGGTGCTGAACGTCGCCCCAAGGCTCTCGAGCGCCCGCAGGTGCATGTCGATCGGTCGCGGCCCGAAGTCGTCCCCGCCCGGCAGGGCAACCCGGGCAGTGCCGAAGCGTCCCAGCAACGGGCCGAGCACCACGATCGACGCGCGCATGCGCTCCACGAGGTGGTAGGGCGCCTCGGTGTTCAGCTCGGCCGGCACATCGATGACGAGCCGGTGATCGGTACGAGTCACCGTCACCCCCATCGCTTCGAGCAGCTCGCACATGAGCGACACGTCGGAGATGTCCGGCACGTTGGCCAGGACATGCTGCCCCTCAGCCAGCAAGCACGCCGCCATCAGCTTGAGCACGCTGTTCTTGGCACCGCCGATGCTGACTTCGCCGTCGAGCGCGCTGCTGCGCTGCGTCACGAACGTGTCGCGCTCGCCGCCGGTGGCAGAGTCCACCGACATAGCGATACCACCATTGACAGCGCGATCGTGACGCGCCGCCGTTCCGCGATGCAGATGCAGCACCTGCGCGTGTGCTAGGCCCGCCGCCGTGACCCGCCTCGTGCGCACCTTCGAGGCCGATGCCGACGAGGTGGATGCTCTGCTGCGTCCCCGCGACGACATCGTGGCCGAGACGCCGCCCAGCACCAGCGATGGCAGCCACCGTTTCGATCTGGCGGAGGGGCCGTTCACCAGCTACTCGCGCCTGGTGGAGATCTCGCCGGCTGCGGCACAAGCGGCCGGAGGCACACACAACGCAGCAGGCAGCGTCACCTCTCGCTACGAGGTCACCGAGACGGTCGAGTGGCGCCTGGCGGTGCCGTGGTTCGGCCCGCTCTTCAACGTCGCCGTCCGGCGCGCGATGCGCACGGGACGCACCGGCGACGGCACCCAGCCTGTCTGGGCACCTCCGCGACGATTCACCCCGCGCGCCGCAACCGTCATGGCCATGCTGGCTGCAGCGGCCATGCTGAGCGGCTACCTGGCGAACGCACCCTCAGAGCTGCACACCTACGCCGCCGACGAATTTGGTGCCGATCAAGCCGCCCAAGGAGTGCTGGGCGCCGTCGTGCGCATCGGGACGTTGCTCGCGATCGGTGTGTCCGTGCTGGCAGACCGGCATGGCCGTCGACGCATCGTCGCGGGCGCCATAGGCGTGGGCATCACCGCCGCCGCGCTCGCAGCGCTGGCGCCGAACATGGTGTGGCTGGGCGCGTTCCTGCTGATCGGACGCACGGCGAATGCGGCGCTCGGAGCCACGGTTGTCGTGATGGCGCTGGAGGAGATTCCCGCCGGCTGCAGGGCGTGGTGCCTGTCGGTGCTGGCCATGTCGGCTGCGCTCGGCGCGGGCGTGGTGGTGTGGCTGCAACCGGTCTCGGATCTCGCGCCGTGGGCCTGGCGCATGCTGTTCGCGTTCCCGCTCATCGCGCTGGCTGCCGCCCGCCCCCTGCTGCGGCGGCTACCGGAGAGCCGGAGGTTTGAGCGGCGGGGCCGGGATGTGACGCTGCGGGGTTACTGGCGGCCGATTGCGTTGCTGGGTGCCATCTATCTGGCATTCGGCTTGTTCCTGGGCCCGATCGACTGGTTCCGCAACGAGTACCTGCGCGACGAGCACGGTTTCAGCGCGGCCCTGGTGTCGCTGTTCGTGCTCGGTACTGCGACGCCCGCCGGCCTCGCCGTCTATGCCGCAGGCAGACTTGCCGACTCCCGTGGGCGCCGCTTCATCCTCGCCGTCGCCTCGGTGCTGGGGCTTGGCTCTCTGGTGGCACTGTTCAACGTGTCAGGTGCCACGCTGTGGCTCGCGGGCCTCGTCGGGGCAATGCTGTCGGCGGGACTGCTGCCGGCGCTCGGCGTGTACCGCGGCGAGCTGTTCCCGACTGCCCTGCGAGCACGCGCCGCAACCATCACCGGTGCCATGGGTGTCGTCGGCGCAGCCGTCGGCGTACTCGTCGCGGGCGCGCTGCGCACCGCTTGGGGGAGCTTCGGCGATGTGATCGCGCTGCTGTGGGTGGGGCCGCTGGTGGCGGCCGCTGTCGCCGTGCTGTGGCTGACCGAACGCAGCGGGCAGGAACTCGAAGAGCTGCACCCCGCCGATGCCGCGGCAGATCCCGACGGCCCGTGGTCGCACGGCTGAGAGGCTGAGCTGTGCCAGCGAGACTGTGCCGGGATTTGATGGGGTTGCGATGCGCGCTGCCGAAGCACTCCTGCTGACGCCAGGTGCCGGCGGCGGCGCGGATCATCGCACGCTCGTCGACATCGAAGATGCGCTGTCCGGCCGCCTGCCGGTGCGCCGCCACGACTTCGCATACCGGCGAGCCGGGCGGCGGGCACCGCCGCGCGCCGCCAGGGTCGTCGACGAATTGACCGGCGACCTGCCCCAGATTGCCGCCGAGTTGGGCGTGTCGCCGGATGGCCTGGTGATCGGCGGCCGGTCGTTCGGCGGCCGTGTCTGCTCGATGGCGGTGGCCGACGGTGCTCGCGCCGCGGGGCTCGTGCTGCTCAGCTACCCGCTGCACCCGCCCGAACGGCCCGAGCGCCTTCGTACCGAACACTTCTCCCGAATCAACGTGCCGTGCCTGTTCGTCTCGGGCACGCGTGACCCGTTTGCCACTCCCGACGAGCTGGGCGAGCACACCGAGGCCATCGAGGGCTCAGTCACGCTCAGGTTCATTGACGGCGCCCGGCATGATCCCAACTCGGTCGCCGCGCGCCGGGCAGTCGTCGAACACGTCGGCGACTGGCTCGACACGCTCGGAGAGCGAGCGCAGCGGTGAGCCATGGCCAACGTCAGCAGTCGATCCGATCGACAATCATCTTGGCGATCTCCAGGCTCGAGGTGGCCGCGGGGCTCGGAGCGTTCAGCACGTGGGTGCTGCGGCCGGCGACGGTGACGGCGAAGTCGTCCTCGAGCTCGCCGGCTGGATCCATGGCCTGCGCACGAACGCCGGCGGGCGAACGCACGAGATCGTCGGCTTCGATGTCGGGCACCAGCCGCTGCAGCGCCCGCGTGAACGCAGCCTTGTTCAGCGAGCGCCACACCTCGCCGGCTCCCGTGCGCCAGTAGCGCCTGGCGAGTCGCCACAGGCCGCGATTGGCGATGTGCTCACGCAGCTGTGCCCTGCTGATGTCGCCCCAGCCGTAGCCCTCGCGGGCCAGCGCGAGCACCGCGTTGGGGCCGGCGTGGATCGTGCCGTCGATCATCCGGGTGAGGTGCACCCCGAGGAACGGGAAGCTGGGATCGGGCACCGGGTAGATCAGGTTGTTGACGAGGTGCGAGCGCTCGGGCACCAACTCGTAGTACTCACCGCGGAACGGCACGATCCGATAGCCGCCCGCCGCGCCTGCGAGCTCCGCGACCTGGTCGCACCGCAGCCCCGCACAGTTCACGAGCCATGTCGTCTCGAGATCGCCTGACGTCGTGGTGATCCGCACACGGTCCGCGGCCGGAGCGAGCCCGACAACCGCGGTGCCCATCCGCAGTTCGCCGCCGGCAGCGGCGATCTCGTCGATGAGCGCTCGGCACACCGCGCTGTAGTCGACGATCCCGGTGCTGGGGATGTGCAGCGCCTGCACACCGGCGCAATGGGGCTCGAGCTTAGCCAAGCGGCCGGCGTCGATCAGCTCCGCGGCCACGCCGTTGCTTGCCGCACGCTCGCCGAGCGCAGCCAGCCGCTCCTGCTCGGAGCTGTCCACCGCCACGATGACCTTGCCGCACACCTCGTGCGCGATGCCCCGCTCCCGGCAGAACTCGACCATCGAGCTGCGCCCAGCAACGGCCATCGAGGCCTTGGCCGACCCCGGCCGGTAATACACGCCTGAGTGCAGCACTCCGGAGTTGCGACCGGTCTGGTGCAGCGCCGGCCCCTCCTCGGCCTCGCAGACCACCACCCGGCGGCCCGGATGGTCAGCCAGATACCTGCGCGCTGTGGCCAAACCGATGATGCCTGCCCCCACGACGGCCAGATCGGCGCGTGCCGACGAGGTCGATGCGCTGGTCACCGGGGCGAAGCTATCGGGGCATCTGGCATGAATTCTCGGCACCAACTAAACGAGCAGGCTCATCTCTCCGCGCATCCTCTAGGGTCGGCTGCGATGAATGACAATCGCAGGTTCCGCAGCGATCCAGGTCGCGTCAGCGGTCCAGATCTCAGCCGTCAGGCCCCCGATCGCAACCTGGCACTCGAACTGGTGCGCACTACCGAGGCAGCGGCAATGGCGGCCTCACGCTGGATGGGCCGCGGCGACAAAGACGGCGCTGACGGCGCCGCGGTGGACGCCATGCGGGTGGTGCTGTCGAGCGTGCCCATGGACGGCATCGTCGTGATCGGCGAAGGCGAGAAGGACGAAGCGCCGATGCTGTTCAACGGCGAGCTGATCGGCGACGGCACCGGGGCTCTGACCGATGTTGCAGTGGACCCGATCGACGGCACCACGCTGACGTCGCTCGGACGGGGCAATGCCATCGCGGTGATCGCCGTCTCGCCGCGCGGCACCATGCTGGATCCCGGCCCGTGCGTCTACATGGAGAAGATCGCTGTGGGTCCCGACGCCAAGGGCGTGGTGGACCTGAACCGGTCGCCCGCAGAGAACCTGCGAGCCATCGCGGAGGCCACCGGGCAGGGCTTGCGCGACCTCACCGCTGTGGTACTCGACCGCGACCGTCACTCTGAGCTGATCGGTGAGATCCGCGAAACCGGCGCTCGCATCAGACTCATTCCGGACGGCGATGTGGCCGGTGCCATCTCCGCGGCCGCAAGCGACTCGACCGACGTGCTGTTCGGCATCGGTGGCACGCCCGAAGGCATCATCTCGGCAGCGGCGCTGAAGTGCCTCGGCGGCGAGCTGCAGGGCCGGCTGTGGCCCCGCAACGACCACGAGCGCCAGGCAGCGGTGGCCGCCGGCTACGACCTCGACCGGGTGCTGCACATCGACGATCTCGTCCAGTCCGACGACGTCTTCTTTGCTGCAACCGGCATCACCGACGGCGAGTTGCTGCACGGCGTGAAATTCACGGCGCATCGTGCCACCACCGACTCGCTCGTGATGCGCTCCCGCAGCGGCACCGTGCGCCATATCAAGGCCACGCACGACATCGACAAGCTCAGCGCCTACGCCGCGGTGGACTTCACCTGAGCCATGCCAGCCTCCGCGAGTACTCCCGCGCCCGATGATCTCGAAGAAGGCACAGTCGCACTCATCGACTTCGGCAAGGTGGCCCAGATCGGACGTGACGGCCATCAGGTGGTGCCGGTCGTGCTGCAGGACGCCGAGAGCGGCGACGTGCTGTTCATCGGATATGCCAACGAAGAGGCACTGCGGCTCACGTTCGAGCGACGCAGCGCGGTGCTGTATTCCACGTCGCGCAACGAGATCTGGCACAAGGGCGCCACCTCGGGCGACACGCTCTCGCTTGTCGAGGTGCGTGTGAACTGCGAGCAGAACTCGCTGCTGTACCGGGTGCGGCGCGACGGGGGCGGTGCTTGCCACACCCGCGACGCCGACGGCAACTCCCGGCCGGGCTGCTACTACCGAGCCGTCGACAGCCCCACCGAGCTGCGCCACTTAGGCGGCTGAGCCAACTCTCTGCTGGCGTCGACCGGACCGGGGCCGCTATTCGTCGAAGTTCTCCGGCATCAGCACGAACTCGGGGTATGCCTCGATGCCAAGCTCGCCCGAGTCCTGCCCGAGCTGCTCCACCGTCTGCGAGACTCGCAGTCCCAGCACGAGGTCCAGAACCTTCCAGACGATGAACGATGCGATGAACACGAAGGCGCCGACTGAGACGATGCCGAGCAGCTGAATGTGGAGCTGAGCGCCGGCCGCAATTGCGGTTGCCAGCGTGCCCCAGATGCCGCAGACGAGGTGGGCCGGGATGGCGCCGACCACGTCGTCCACCTTGATCAGCTCGAGACCCTTGATGGCGGCTGTGCAGATCACACCGCCGATGGCGCCGATGATGATCGCCCACCAGTGCTCGGTGATATCGGGCCCCGCAGTGATCGACACCAGGCCGCCGAGAGCGCCGTTGAGCCCCGCGAACAAATCGATGCGGCCGAGCAGCGAGCGGGAGACCGCCAAGGCTGCGACCACTCCGGCTGCCGCGGCCAGGTTGGTGTTCACCAGCACGTTGCTCATCGCCACGGCGTCGAACACGCTGCCCAGCGCGAGCTGGGAACCGCCGTTGAAACCGAACCAGCCGAGCCACAGGATGAAGACGCCCAGCGTCACGATCAGCACGTTCGACGGCGGCGTGGGTCTCACCGAACCGTCTTTGCGGAACTTGCCAAGCCTCGGACCTACCACCAGCACTCCGGCCAGGGCCGCCCAGCCGCCAGTGCTGTGCACGATCGTCGAGCCTGCGAAGTCCTGGAAGCCCTGCTGTGCCAGCCAGCCGCCGCCCCAAGTCCACGCCCCCACGATCGGGTAGATGATGGCGGTCAGAATCAGCGTGAATGCGAAGAACGACCACATCTTGATGCGTTCTGCGATTGCTCCAGAGACCACCGACGCCGCAGTCGCCACGAACACCATCTGGAAGAACCAGTCCGACATCACCGAGTAGCCGTTTGCGGCAACTGCCGCCTCGGCAGCGGCATCGCCGTCCAGCAAGGCCAACTCGTCGCCGCTCGGCCCGTACAGGAACGTGAACGAGCCCCATAGATCGCCGACGTCGACGTACATGAGGTTGTAGCCGAGGAGATAGAACGCGAGGCCGGCGATCGAGTAGATGCCGATGTTCTTCAGGCAGATCATCGACGCGTTCTTGGTGCGTACGGCGCCGGCTTCGAGCATGGTGAAGCCGGCGGCCATCCACATGATCAGCGCACCCCACACCAGGAACATGAAGGTGTTGAGGATGAACTGGCCTGAGGGCTCGATCATGAGAAGTCCTTTCCGGGCTGCGACAGGACGCTCACATGTTTGCAGGCACCACGCGGGCGCCACGACATTCGCGGGCCGAACCGCCAGGCCGCGATCAGCGGCTACGCGTAGCGACTCAGGGAGATACGGCGACCGCGCTCAGGCGGCGCCGGCAACTGCGATGCGCGTCTCGGCCCAGGCCACGGCTGCCTTGGCGTCGTCATCGTCGTCGTCGGCCGCGAGTGCGGCTCGGGCAGCTTCGAGATCGGCCTGCGCAGCAGCGACGTCGATCTCGTCGGCTGCGTACGCAGCATCGCTGAGAATCGTCACGACGTTGTTGCTGACTTCCACGAAGCCGCGGTTGAGCGCCAGCGTCACGATGCCGTCGGACGCCCAGAGCTGGGTCTGCCCGATGTCGAGTGCGCCGATGAAGGCTGCGTGGTGATCCAGGAAGGCAATGTCGCCGTCCACCGTGCGCGTCACCACCTGGCTGCACTCGCCGCTGAACAGCACCGCTTCGGGTGAGACAAGTTCAACCTGCATAGGCCTCGACCTGCATCCGTCTCTTGGGTGTCGGCCCTCAGGCCCCGGCCTGCGCCAGGTCGCGGGCCTTGGCCATTGCCGACTCGGCATTGCCGACATTGAGGAACGCCTGCTCGGGCAGGTCGTCGAGATCGCCGTTGCACAGCATCTCGAACGACTCGATGGTCTCCGAGACCGGCACGAAGATGCCCGGCAGGCCCGTGAAGACTTCGGCCACGAAGAACGGCTGGCTCAGGAAGCGCTGGATCTTGCGGGCCCGGTCGACGGTGATGCGGTCTTCCTCGGACAGCTCGTCGAGGCCCAGGATGGCAATGATGTCCTGCAGCTCCTTGTAGCGCTGCAGGATCTCCTGGGTGCGACGTGCCACGTTGTAGTGCCGGTCGCCCACCACCTCGGGGCTGAGGATGGTGGAGGTGGATGCCAGCGGGTCGACGGCCGGGTAAATTCCCAGCGATGCGATCTGCCGGCTCAGCTCGGTGGTCGCGTCGAGGTGCGTGAAGGTGGTGAACGGCGCCGGGTCGGTGTAGTCGTCGGCCGGCACGTACACGGCCTGCAGCGAGGTGATCGAGTGACCCGACGTCGAGGTGATGCGCTCCTGCAGCTCGCCCATCTCGTCGGCCAGGTTGGGCTGGTAGCCCACGGCCGAGGGCATCCGCCCCAGCAAGGTGGACACCTCTGAGCCTGCCTGCACGAAGCGGAAGATGTTGTCGACGAACAGCAGCACCTCCTGGCCCTGCACGTCGCGGAAATACTCGGCCATCGTCAGCGCCGACAGCGCCACTCGCAGCCGGACGCCCGGAGGCTCGTCCATCTGCCCGAATACCAGCGCCGTCTTCTCGAGCACGCCGGATTCCTCCATCTCGAGATAGAGGTCGGTGCCTTCGCGGGTGCGCTCCCCCACCCCGGCGAACACCGACACGCCGCCGTGCTGCGAGGCGACACGGTTGATCATCTCGGTGATGAGCACCGTCTTGCCCACGCCGGCGCCGCCGAACAGGCCGATCTTGCCGCCTTCCACGTAGGGCTCGAGCAAGTCGATGACCTTGATGCCCGACTCGAACATGGTGGCCTTGGGCTCCAGGGTGTCGAACGCGGGTGCCGGGCGGTGGATCTCCCAGCGGTCGGCGATGTCCTCGGTGACGTCTGCGCCGTCGAGCGGCTGGCCGAGCACGTTGAAGATGTGCCCGAGCACCCCGTCGCCCACCGGAACCGTGATGCCCTGGCCGGTGTTCACGACCGCCATGCCGCGTGTCAGCCCGTCGGTGGCCTTCATCGACACGATGCGGACGCGGTTGTCGCCGATCTGCTGGGCGACCTCGCCGGTGATCGTGACCGGCTGGCCCTCCAGCTCAACGTGCATCTCCACGGCGGTATTGATCTCGGGGATCTCGCCGGGCGGGAACTCCGCGTCGACGACCGGCCCGGCAATGGCCACCACGCGGCCATCGGCGTGCTCGGCTGCATCTCCGGCGGGTCGTTCTTCAGTCATCGTCATATCTGTCACTCCTCGTGCCAGAGCGGAGGTTCGGTGGGGTTACTCGCGTGCACGGAACAAGTCCGCGGTACGGGCTTCGATGGTGTCGGAGAGCAGGTCGACCTCGCCGCCGGTCTGCGCAAGCGCCTCGGCGCCGCCGACGATCTCCATGATCTCGGTGGTGATGGCGTCCTGACGAGCGCGGTTCATGATGCGGGTCAGGTTGATCTTGAGTTCCTCGGCGTTGTCGGTGGCCGCCTTCATGGCGCGCTGGCGCGCTGCGTGCTCTGAAGCCGAGGCTTCGAGCAATGCCGAGTAGAGGCGGGCTTCGGCGTAGCGCGGCAGCAGCCGCTCCAGGATGACGGCGGGTTCGGGCTCGAATTCGTAGCCGCCCTCGGGACCGCCCCCCGAGTCCTCGGTGCCGTCGGCGTCGTCGAACTCGCCCACCTCGAGCGGCATGAACGGCACGATCGCCACCGACTGATTGCCCATGGAGTGGAACTGGGTGTAGGCCAGCATCACCCGCTGGCAGCCGTTCTCGAACAGCTCTGTCGCTGCTGCGGCGACCTGCTGGGCGTCGGCGTAGCTGGGCTGGTCGCTGAAGCCCTCGAAACCCGCTGCGATGCGGTAGTTGCGGAAGCGGAAGTACCCGAGCGCCTTGCGCCCCGACAGCACCAGCTCGTAGTCGCGGCCCTCCGCTGCGTCGGCGGCGATGGCCCGCTCGGTGGCCCGCAGGACATTGTTGTTGTAACCGCCGCACAGGCCGCGGTCTGCGGCGATCGCCACGTAGGCGACCTTGGTCACCTCGGCCGGTTCGCGCAGCAGCGGGTGGTCGGCTTCGCCGCCGGCGGACGCCAGGTTGGCGATGACCGCGGTGACCTTGTCGCTGTATGGCCGTGCTGCCCGCACCCGGGCCTGGGCCCGGACGATGCGTGAGGCGGCGATCAGCTCCATGGCGCGCGTGATCTTCTTGGTGGCGTCGATCGACCTGATGCGACGCCGAAGAATGCGCTCCTGACCGCTAGCCATCGATGCTCAGTTCCCCGCTCAGTCCTCGCCGTCGGCGTCGGCCGTCGCACCATCGCCGGCATCGGCTGCGCTGTCGCTGCCTCCGGCAGTGCTCACGAACTGGGCAGTGAAGGCCTCGACGGCCGCCTGCAGCGCAGCCGAGTCGACATCACCGGTGGAGCGGATGTCCGACATCAATGCGCTGTGGCGGGTGCTCATGTGGGCCAGCAGCTCTTCCTCGTAGCGGTTCACGTCGTCGACCTCGATGCCGTCGACGTAGCCGTTGGTGCCCGCATAGATCACGACCACCTGCTCCTCGACCGGCATCGGCGAGTTGAGCCCCTGCTTGAGCAACTCCACCAGCCGGTAGCCGCGGCCGAGCTGCGCCGCTGAAACAGCATCGAGCTCGGAGCCGAACGTGGCGAATGCCTCGAGGTCGCGGAACTGGGCGAGGTCGATCTTGAGCGTGCCGGCCACGCTCTTCATGGCCTTGGTCTGCGCAGCAGATCCCACCCGCGACACCGAGATGCCCACGTCCACCGCAGGCCGCACGCCGGACTTGAACAGGTCGTCCTGCAGGTAGATCTGGCCGTCGGTGATCGAGATCACATTGGTCGGGATGTACGCCGAGACGTCGCCTGCCTTGGTCTCGATGATCGGCAGCGCCGTCAGCGAGCCCGCGCCGTTGGCATCGGACAGCTTGGCGGCGCGCTCCAGCAGACGGCTGTGCAGGTAGAACACGTCGCCCGGGTAGGCCTCACGGCCCGGCGGCCGGCGCAGCAGCAGCGACAGCTGGCGGTAGGCCTCGGCCTGCTTGGACAGGTCGTCATAGACGATGAGGGCGTGGTCGCCGGTCTCCATCCAGTGCTGGCCCATGGCGCAGCCCGCGTAGGGCGCCAGATACTTGAATGGCGCAGGGTCCGACGCAGGCGCCGAGACCACCACCGTGTACTCCATGGCGCCGCGTTCACGCAGCGTGTTCACCACCTGTGCCACTGTCGAGCCCTTCTGCCCGATGGCCACGTAGATGCACTTCACGCCCAGGCCGGCCTGATTCAGGATCGTGTCGACCGCGACCGAGGTCTTGCCGGTCTTGCGGTCGCCGATGATGAGCTCGCGCTGGCCCCGCCCGACCGGTGTCATCGAGTCGATGGCCTTGATGCCCGTCTGCAGCGGCTCGTGCACCGGCTTGCGGCCCATCACGCCGGGAGCCTGGATCTCCATGCGCCGCTCGACGGCGCCGGTGATCTCGCCCTGGCCGTCGATCGGCTGGCCGAGCGCGTTCACCACCCGGCCCAGCACGGCGTCGCCCACCGGCACCGACAGGATGCGGCCCGTGGCCCGCACCGCCTGGCCTTCCTCGATGTGCTCGACGCTGCCGAGCACGACGGCGCCGATCGACTCCTCGTCGAGGTTCAGCGCCAGGCCGACGTCGCCGCTAGCGAACTCGAGAATCTCGTTCACCGAGCAGCTGGGCAGGCCCGAGACGCGGGCGATGCCGTCGCCGACCTCGAGAATGCGTCCGACGGTGCCCGACTCGATCGAGGGATCGAAGCCTTCGAGATTCCGGCGAATCGCTGAGGTGATGTCGGCTGTGTTGATGGAAAGATCGGTCACGACAGGCGCTCCTTCATCTGGTCGAGCCGGGTGCGAACCGAGCCGTCGAAGACCGTGTCGCCGATCTGCGCGGTCAGTCCTCCGATGATCTCGGTGTCCACCACGACATGGACGGTCACGCTGCGGCCGCTGGCACGGCTCAGTGCCTCGGCCACCCGGGCAATTTGCTCGTCGCTCAGCGCGACGGCCGAGCGGACCTCGGCCACTGCCTCGCCTCGCGTGGCCGCGGCCAGTTCCAACGCCTCGGCCGCTATGGCCTCGAGGTCGCCGCCCCGGCCCGCCCCCACCAGCATCGCAACCACATTCAGGGTGACCGGCGACGCCGTCGAAGCCAGCAGGTCTTCCACGATGCCGATGCGGCGGGACGCCGGCACCGTGCGGTCCGACAGCACGCGGCGCAGTTCTTCGTTGCTCGATGCAGCCCGTCCCACCGACGCCAGCTCAGAGGTGACCCGGTCGAGCACGTCTTCGGCCTGGGCGATGGCGACCACGGCACCGGCGTATCCCTCGGTTCGCTCGCTCATCGGTCGATCCTGATCATCAGTTCAACTCCTGTGGGGTCCGCCGCCTGCCCTTGCAGCCATGGCTGTGCTGCGGGCGACGGCGGGACCTTCGGCGGGATGGCTCAGTTCCCCACCCGCTCGATGTAGTCCTCGATCAACTGGGCATGTGCCGCCTCGTCGATGCTGGCCATCACCACTTGCTCGGCGGCGCCTACCGCGATCGAAGTGATGTCGGCCCGCACCTCGGCCATGGCACGTTCGCGGGCGGCCGTGATGTCGGCCTCGGCCTGCGCACGTCGCTCGGCGATCTCGGGCTCAATGGCCGCGAGCCGCTCCTGGCGGACTTCCTCGGCTTGCGCGCGCGCTTCCTCGATGATGCGTGCCGCTTCCGCGTTGGCCTCGGCCAGGCGGGCGTCGTAGGACGCACGCAGCTCTTCGGCTTCGGTCTTGGCGGTCGCGGCGGCGTCGAGGTCGCCCTGGATGCGCTCGGTACGCGCTTCCATCGCCCGCCTGATCGGCGGCAGCGCCAGCTTCCACATCACGATGAGCAGAAGGAAGAACGCGATCGAACCCCAGACCACCTCGAACCATGCGGGGATGATCGGGTTGGACGACTCGCCCTCGGACGCTGCGAGCAGGCCGGATAGTGCGTTCACTGCCGCCTCCTAGGTGAAGTTGAGCAGGATGAACACCACGAAACCGATGAGGGCCAAGGCCTCGGTGAACGCGATGCCCAGGAACATGGTCGTACGGACCATGCCTGCTGATTCGGGCTGGCGAGCCATTGCGGTGATGGCGTTGCCGACGACGAGGCCGATGCCGACGCCCGGGCCGATGGCCGCAAGGCCATAGCCGAGGCCGGCGCCGAGCGCCTTGAGGCCGTCAACTGCGGTGTCCGCTTGTGCGAGCAAGTCCATTACTCGTTTTCTCCTGTGTTGTACGGGATCTTGGGGCAGGGGCCGGAGCGCCGGGGCACTGTGCGGCCGGTGGTCGATGGGGACTGGATGATCTGGACGGGGGTCGGGCCTAGTGCTCGGGGTGCAGCGCGCCGCCGATATAGACGGCGGTGAGGATGGTGAAGATGAACGCCTGCAGGAATGCCACCAAGATCTCGAATCCCGTGAGACCTATCAGCGTCAGGAACGGGGCCGGCGTGATGATGACGAGCCATGTGGGCGTGTCGTCGGTGATCGCCAGCCAGAACACGGTGTGAGACAGCACAGCGAACGTCACCAGCAGCAGGTGGCCAGCCAGCATGTTGGCGAAGAGCCGCACCGCCAGCGAGAACGGCCGCACAATGAAGGTCGATATGAACTCGATGGGCAAGACGATGATCAGCAGCGCCTTGGGCACGCCGGGCGGAATGGTGACGTTCTTCAGGTAGCCGAGGAGTCCGTGGTGCTTGATGCCGATCGTGTTGAAGATCACCCACACCAGCAGTGCGAGCGTGACCGGCATCGCCATGCGAGCGTTGCCCGGGAAGTGGATGAGCGGGACCACCTCGGTGATGTTCGAGAACAGGATGAAGAAGAACATCGACAGCAGGAACGGCAGGTAGCGCAGGCCGTCCGGCCCGATGGTCTGCATGATGATGTTCTCGCGGATGAACCCGACCGAGGTTTCCGCCACGGTCTGGATGCCGCGCGGAGCGACGCTGACCTCGGACCGGTCGTAGCGACGCTTGGCCATCACGAACATCACCACCGGCGCCACGAAGGCGAAGAGGTAGATGATGCCGACCTTGTTCAGCGCGTACCACTCGTTGGCGCCCGTCGCCGGGTCGTGCCCGAAGAGGCCCGGCCACTCCAAGAGGTGCCCGATGTCAGGGAAGGTGAGCGCTAGCAGGTTCACTTCTGCTCCTTGCCGGGACGTTGGAGATCGAGGCCTGGGGCTGCGAGCCGCAGGGAAACATAGCGGATCTCCCACGCAAGCAAACCGAGATGGCTCGCGATGATGGTGATCGCGAGGGGCACGGGCTCGAAGAAGCTGAGCTGACTGGCCCCCAGAACGATCCCGGCGAGCACCGCGAGCCGCACGATGAAGCCGCCCAGCGTTGCCCCCATGAGCGCCACCGGCGACGTGCGCGCACCCCACGCCATCAGCACCGCGGCGGCCGCAAGGTTGCCGATGACCAGCACGTAGCCGAGTGCCGACGAGAGCGCCCCGCCCATGCCCCAGATGAACCCGCTCACCACGACCCAGGCGGGAAACACCCACAGGCTGCGGCGCGCCATGTCGAACGCAAGGTCGCGCTCAGGAGAGCGTTCGACGACAGCGGAGCTCACGCTGCCGCCGGCGGGGTGGGTTCGGAGGGCTCCGAGGCGTCGAGCGACACGCCGGTCGGCAGCGATGCGGGCTCGTCGAGGTCGCTGTCGCGCTCGATGCCCCGCCGCTCGGCGGGACGGCTCGCAGCCAGCTCCTGCTCATGGACCTGCATGCGCTCGGCGTAGCGATACCACTCCACCATGAGCTTCACGATGAACGCGGTCATGCCGAAGCTCAGCGCGAGCCATGGCCACGTACCCCACCAGCGATCCAAGCCGAACCCCGCCGCCGCAAACACAGCCGGCGTCATCACGATCTCGATGGCCTTGGCCAGACCGTCCTCGCTGCCGTTGCTGACGACAGGGCCGCGTGCCATGCGCACAGGCTACGAGCGTCAGCGGTCGTAGGGCGGGTGGTCCGCGCAGAGCTCGGCGACCTCGGCGCGCACCTGGGCGATGACGGTCTCGTCGTCGGGGGTGCGCAGCACGCGCGCGGTGAATTCGGCGATCTTCGCCATCTCGTCTGGCCCCATGCCCTGGGTGGTGACCGACGGGGTGCCCATGCGCAAGCCGCTCGTCACGAAGGGCGAACGGGGGTCGTCGGGGATGGCGTTGCGGTTCAGCGTGATGCCGGCCGCGTCGAGCGCCTCCTGGGCCACCTTGCCCGTCAGTTCGGCGTCGAAGGTGCGCAGGTCGATCAGCAGCAGGTGGTTGTCGGTACCGCCGGAGACCAAACGGAAGCCGTGATTGCCCAGCGCGTCGGCCAGCGCCGCGGCGTTGGCGACGATGCGCGCCTGGTAGTCAGCGAACTCAGGACGGGCAGCCTCGGCAAACCCCACTGCCTTGGCCGCAACCGCATGATCGAGCGGCCCGCCCTGGCTGCCAGGAAACACCGCCGAGTCGATGCGCTTGGCATATTCCTGTGTGGACAGGATCGCTCCGCCGCGCGGCCCGCGCATCGTCTTGTGCGTGGTGAACGTGACGATGTCGGCGAACGGGACCGGATTCGGGTGCACCCCTCCCACGATCAGCCCGGCGATGTGCGCTGCGTCGAACATGAACACCGCGCCGGTCTCGTCGCAGATCTCACGGAACGGTGCCGGGTCGATGCGGCGGGGATAGGCCGTGGCGCCGGCCACGATCAGCTTGGGCCGGTGCTCACGAGCCAGCCCGGCCATGGCGTCGTAGTCGATGCGCTCGTCGCTGCGAGTCAGCCCGTAGCTGACGAAGTTGTAGAGCTTGCCGCTGGCATTCACCGGCGATCCATGGGTGAGGTGACCGCCGTGATCCAGGCTCATGCCCATCACGGTGTCGCCGATGTCGAGCAGCGCGAGGTACACCGCTGCGTTGGCCTGCGATCCCGAATGGGGCTGCACGTTGGCGTGCTCTGCGCCGAAGAGCGCCTTCACCCGGTCGATGGCGAGCTGCTCGGCGGTGTCGGCATTGGCGTTGCCGCCGTAGTAGCGGCGGCGCGGGTAGCCCTCGCTGTACTTGTTGGTGAGCACGCTGCCCGTGGCCGCCATGACTGCGGGCGAGGCGAAGTTCTCCGAGGCGATGAGCTGGATCGTCGTCATCTGGCGCTCGAGCTCGGCTGCAAGCACGGCGTCGATCTCGGGATCGCCGAGCGGTGCCCAGCTCGCTGCTGTGGGGTGCGTTCGGGTCATGAAGCTGTGTCTCCTTGCGGTGTGCCTCTGTGAGCCCTCGGAGGCCGGGGCGGTTTCAGCGCCGGCCGAGTGCGTCGATCTTGTCGACCCGTCGTTGATGCCTTCCGCCCTCGAATGCGGCTGCGAGGTACGCATCGAGTGCGGCAACGGCCCCACCCGGATCCAGCAGGCGAGCGCCGAGGCAGATCACGTTGGCGTCGTTGTGCTCGCGGGCGAGCCGGGCCGATGTCTCGTCGTGCACGGTGGCCGCACGGATGCCGTCCACCTTGCCGGCGGCCATCGCGATGCCGATGCCGCTGCCGCACACGGCCACGCCGAGGTCTGCGGTGCGATTCGCCACCGCCTCGCCGACGGCTTCGCCGAAATCGGGGTAGTCGACCGACTCCGGTCCGTTGGTGCCCAGGTCGACCACCTCATAGCCGCTGCCGCGCAGATGCTGCGCCAGGCGGTCCTTGAGTTCCCAGCCGGCGTGATCGGCGGCGAGCGCGATGACGACCTCGTTCGGGGTGGACGAGTTGCCCTGTGCCACGGCGTCAGTCTCGCAGCGCTTGTCGCCGCTCAGGTGCCGGTTTCGGTAGGAATTTCGGGGAATTCCAGCGCTTCGGCGGGCACGGCACCGGCTCGCAGCACGATCGGCGTGTCTCCCGTCACATCCACGACAGTGGAAGCAGTCTCTCCCGCTGCGCGTCCGCGGATGACCCGGCCGGGCACCGTCGTCTCGCCCGGGCGAGCGGCCAGGAGCGCCGCTGCCTCGGACGCATCGGCCGGCGTGGGCAGACCGTGCCGATTCGCACTGGTGCCGGTGACCGGCCCGACGTCGTCGATGAGCCAGCGCAGCCAGCCCAGCGCCGGTGCGCGGACGCCCAGCGTCTCGCGGCCGTGCAGCGGGTCGGACCCGCCCCGGCGTTTCGCAACCAGCGTCAGGCCGCCGGGCCAGTGCTTCTGGGCCAGCGCGCGGGCGGCCGGGCTGAGCTCGACCAGCTCATCGGCCTGAGCCAGCCCCGAGACCAGGATCGGCATCGGCTCCGTGCGAGGACGCTCCTTGGCTTCGCATACCCGGGCCACGGCCTCGGTGTCGGCGTAGCGGGCCATGATCCCGCAGAGGGTGTCAGTGGGTGCGACCACAAACCCGCCCTCGTGCAGCCATTCGACCGCGGCGCTCAGCTCGGGCTCATCGGGCTCAGACAGCGGGCGAGACGCAACCAGCACCCGATCGATGCCGGCTAGGTCCCGCTCGATGCGCACGTCTTCGTAGCCGCGGGCGATCGCCATGGCGGTGGCCGCCTGTGCCTGCGCGGCACCGAGTTCCAGCACCAGCAGACCGCCAGGCGCCAGCCAGCCGCGGGCATCCCGCAGGATCGTGCGGAGCGCGCTCAGCCCGTCGGGCCCGGCGTACAACGCCTCATGCGGCTCCCAGTCGTCGATCTCGGGAGCCAGCACGTCGCCATCGGCCACGTACGGCGGGTTGGACACCGCGAGATCGAGCTGTCCGCGCACGGGTCCTGCGACGCCGCCCTCGGCGCGCGGATCCTGAACGCCAGCGAGGGCTTCGAACCAGCTCCCCTGGTGCAGCGAGACGCGGGTCGCCGCGCTTCCCAGGCCGGCCAGGTTGGCCGCGGCCAGCGCCAGCGCATCGGCGGAGCTGTCGGTGGCGAACACCCGGGCGTGGGGAACCTCGTGCGCAATCGACAAGGCGATCGCGCCGCAGCCCGTGCCGAGGTCGGCCACGTTCAACCCCGCGGGATGCCGGTGCCTGGCCGTTCCGTTGAGCCAGGCGACGGCAATACCAGCTACCACTTCGGTTTCGGGGCGAGGGATGAGCGCCCGCCGATCGGTCGCCAAGTCGAGCTCCCGGAATCCCCAACTGCCGAGCACGTACTGCAACGGCTCGCCCGCCATCCGACGGGCGGCCATGGCGTCGGCGTGCGCCACCATCCGCACGGTCATCGGCGTCAGCGGTGCCAGTGCAACCTCAGCGGCACTGGTGCCGCTGGCCTCCGCCGCGATGCGGCGCGCGCTCACTTCGGGCTCGGGCACGCCGGCTGCGGCGAACTGCTCGCGCAGCCCCCGGTACAGATCGCCCAGCGTCAGACCATCCTTGCTGGTCATGATCGAGCCTGCTGCCGCGTCCGGCCGGCTCACCCGCCGCCGTCGGCGACCGCAGCGGCGAGCTGCTGGGCGCGCTCCGCGCTCGCGAGGGCCTCGATGATCTCGTCCAACTCGCCGGCGAGCACCCGATCGAGCTTGTAGATCGTGAGCCCGACACGATGGTCGGTGACGCGGTTCTCCTTGAAGTTGTAGGTGCGGATCTTCTCGGATCGGCCGCCGCCGCGGACCTGGTCCCGCTTGTGAGCTGCGACCTCGGCAGCGTGCGCCTCCTGCTGCAGCTGCAGGAGCCGGGCCCGCAGCACCCGCATTGCCTTGGCCCGGTTCTGCAGTTGGCTCTTCTCGTCCTGCATCGACACCACGACCCCGGTGGGCTGGTGGGTGATCCGCACCGCCGAATCGGTCGTGTTCACCGATTGGCCGCCCGGTCCCGACGAGCGAAACGTGTCGATGACCAGATCGTTGGGATCGATCTCGATGTCGACCTCTTCGGCTTCGGGCAGCACGCTGACGGTCGCGGACGACGTGTGGACACGGCCCTGGGACTCGGTGACCGGCACGCGCTGCACCCGGTGCGGTCCGCCTTCATGCTTCAGCGACCGCCACACATCGGGGCCGCGCACAGCAAAGGCCACATTGGTGAACCCGCCCATGTCGCTGTCCTGGCTGCCCAGCAGTTCCAGCGACCAGCCGGATTGCGCCGACGCATACGCCCGGTACATCTCGAAGAGATCGCGTGCCCAGATGTTGGCTTCCTCGCCGCCCTCGGCGCCTTGGATCTCCACGATGACGTCGCGCTTGTCGTTCGGGTCCTGCGGCAGCAGCAGCACCTTCAGCCGCTCGTCGAGCTCGGCTGCCCGCGTGGTCGCCGCGTCCAGCATCTCGGCGGCTTCGGCCGCGTCGTCACCGTCGCTGGCGTCGAAGAGGTCCTTGGCGGCCGCCGCATCGGCCTGCGCCAGCTGGGCCTCGTGAGCCACGTCGATGATCTCGCCGATGCGCGCGAGCCGCCGACCGAGATCGGCGAACTGGGCGCGGTCGCCCGAAGCGGCGCCCTCACCGAGCTTCCGTTCGAGTTCGGCTCGCTCGGCTTCCAGCGCGTCAATCCGCAGGGATTCCAAGGCGCCCGACACGCGTTCAGGCTAACTGGGGGCTTTCAGGCCGGATCAGGAGCCGCTGGCGGACAGCGTGCGCCATCCGTCGTCGATCTCAGCGATCCCAGCAGGACTGTCCAGCTTTGCTGCCATGGCTCCGATGACCTCATGCGCGTCGCGTCGCGGCAGCGCAATGGTCAATTCGGCGTCAGGATCGAGGAAGAGCCGGGCGTCTGCTGCGAACGGCACCACATCGAGGTCGATGCCGACGCAGACCACCACGACGAGGCGGCGGCCATCGGGCGTCAGGCCGTATGCCACCGCCGGCGACGGGTCCTTGGGACCCCCTCGGGGCACTGGCGGCGACGCCGCCCGCAAGCGGCCCGCGTCGACAAGCTCTGGCTGGCGGATGAGCAGCGAGCGCAGCCAGCGAGCCGCACCCATCCGGTTGAGCGGATGCGGCGATGCGCCCGGCGAGCGGTGAGTTCGCACGACTTCGGCGACCCGGCCGATGGCCTCGGCGGTGGGCTCGTCGGCGTGCAGCAGCGCAAAGGCCTCCCGGTCGTGCGCGCCGACGCCGACCTCGACCTGCCACGCAGTCGCAGGTTCGTGGCCGTCGTGAGGGTCGATGTCGCCGCTGCCCTCACTGACGCCGCTGGCTTCGGCAGCCGGCGCAGCGGGGACGATGCGGGCCACCTCGAGACCCTCCACCTCACCGGTGATCACACCGTGCTCGACCGCAATCTCGACGCCGGCGCTGGCCAGCAACGACACGAGCTCAGGCACGCGCGGCGGCATTAGTTCGACCGGTCGGGGCGCCGCTTCTGCGGCCGTCGCGCTCGCGCCTTCGATGCTCCAGACCATGGGCGCCGGCACGAAGCACGCCGCCCGTCGAGCGAGCACACCGCTGTGATTCTCAGCGAAGACATGCACGTGATCGCAGCCGCTCCGCTCGGCCAGCGCCAATGCGCCGCCGAGCGCACGTTCGGGGCGCTCCTGCGCGAGGCACACCACCGCAGGCTCTGCACCGGCGGCAACAGCGAGCGCGCCGTCGTCGGTACCGGAGACTTCGGCCAACTCCACATCGAGCACGCTGCGGGCCAAGGCTCTCAGCTTGGCCGCGTGCAGGGCCCGGATGCGATCGGCGTCAAGTGTCATCGCGGCTGCCGGCCGTCACGAGTCGTGCCTCGCCGTTCACGATGCTCGCCGCGCACTGGGGCCGCGTGGTGGCCCGACGGCGTCAGCTCCGCCGCTTGCGCTGGCCGTAGCGACGCTCGAAGCGCTCCACCCGGCCCGCCGTGTCCACGATCTTCATCTGGCCGGTGAAGAAGGGATGGCTGGCGCTGGACAGCTCAACGTTGGCCAGCGGGTACGTGTTGCCGTCTGTCCATTCGATCGTGTCGCTGGTCTCGATGGTGGACTGCGTCAGGAAGGCAAAGTCGGCGCTGGCATCCCGGAAGACCACGGGCCGGTAGTTCGGATGGATGTCGCTCTTCATCGTGTTTCCTGATTCGAAGGCTCTGGGCCAATCAGCCTAAGGACTCTGGGCCTTGGCGACGAGTCGGTCAGCGGTGGTCGCCGAGGCTGAAGCTGCGGTCGCTGTCGAGGGCAACCTCGCCCGCGTCCAGCTCCGCCGCGCCGGGCAGGCCCTCGCCGAGCGCGATCTCCAGGTTCGCTGCCTCTCGCAGGCGTGCCGCAACGAGGTCATCGACCTGGTTGCCGGTCGAGGTACGCGCCGTCGCCACCATCGTGATGGAACCAGCGTCTTCCAGGTTGCGGGCGCCGCCGAAGAATCTCAGCGTCGAGGTGATGGCCGCACCCACGACGTCGGTCGGCTGGTGTCTCCCGTTGCTGCCGGCCGCGTAGGCACGTGCAAGCCGTGTCAAGCCGTCGAAGAGTACGACCACGTCGGCACCGGCCTCTGCCATGCGCTTCGTGCGCTCCAGCGTGAGCTCGGCCACCGCAAGGTGCTCCTCGGGCGGCCGGTCGAATGTCGATGCCAGAACCTCGCCCGACGTTTCCAGCCGGCGCGTCATATCAGTGACGTCTTCGGGCCGCTCCGCAATGAGCAGGACAATCAGGTGTACGTCGGGATGCCGGTCGCCGACCGCTGTGGCCATGGACGCGATCAACGGAGATGCCGAACGCGTACCGCTCGCGGTCAGCAAGCCGCGGGATCCCAGTCCGATCAACGAGAGACGGTCGATGGCTGCCAGAGCACCGGCACCCTGCTGGCCGGCCAGCGGCAACGCATCGGTGGGCAATACCGGCGTGAGGTCGTCGAACAGCGGTCGTTCAGGTTGCTCGGGCGGCGGCTCGCCATTGAGCGTGTCGAGACGCAGCAGTGCAGGGTTGCGCTCGCTGCGAGCGGCCGGGCGGCTGACACCGGTGATCCGGTCGCCGCGGCGCAGGTCGTACTGGCGCACCTGGCGGGCTGCGACGTAGACATCGTCGGCCGACGGCAGCGGGCCGCTGGTGCGCAGGAAGCCGTAGCCCTCGTCGCGCAGGTCGAGCAGGCCGTCGCAGTGCACGGTCTCGCCGACGATCTGCGTGTCGTCGCGCCCTCGACCGCGCCGGCGGCTCCGTCGGTTGCCTTCCTCGGCCACCGGAGCCTCGGGCGCGGCCGCCGCGGAGTCGGCTGCGTCGCCGGCTTCCCCCTCCGCTTCGGCGGCACTTTCGGTTGACGCACCCGGGTCGCCCGCAGCTGCCGGCTGTTCTGCCGGGGCCTCAGCACCGGCCCCAAGCGCGGCATCGGCCGGCGGCGCAGGCGTGCGGGTGCGCTTGGTGACCGCCGGAGCCTCGGGCGCGGCCTCGGCGCCAGCCGAGCCGTCGCCCTGTTGCTCGTCGGTGCTCGCCTCGCTCTCGGGGGCCAAGATCGCGCCGATGATGGTGTTCTTGCGGGCGCGGGGCGCCACCTCAACGCCGAGTGCTGCGGCGATCTGCAGCAGCTCGTCTCGCTCCTTGGATTCCAGCAAGGCACGATCCGGCATGTCTGACATGGCTACCTCGCAAGCTTCCGCCTGCTCCCACCGCGTCCAGCGGGTGAGCGAAGTGAGTCTGTGTTTCCTGTGACAGGCCTTGTCGCCCGACCCAGCGATCCGGTCCCGCGACGCCCGAGCGAACCCTGCACTAGGGAACCGTCGATCGGCGCCGACGCTACCGCCACCCAGCCGACGCCACTACTGCGCGGCAGACGTGACGAAGTCGCGGAGTGTGGCGAGGTCATTCGGGAGCGCGGTGAGGTGCTCTTCGCGATCTGCGAGAGCCGCCAGTGCCGGGGGGAGCTCGGGTTGGCGACCGGTGGCACTGAGCACTGCTTCGCCGAACTTGGCGGGGTGCGCGGTGGACATCACGGCGATCGGCGTGGTCCAACCGCCAGTGGGAGCATCGCGTCGTGCCACGGTGAGTGCTACCGCCGTGTGAGGGTCGATGAGGCGACCGTCGGCCTCGTTCACTGCTGCGATGGTGGCCGACGCTTCGTCTTCGGCGGCCGAGCCGGCATCGAAGCCTGCACGCAGGCCTGCCAGCACTTCTGGCGTCAGTGCGAGCGAGTTCTCGGCCCGGAAGCGGGCCATGTCGGCAGCCAGTGCAGCACCTCGCCGGTCCCCCAGCTCGAACAGCAGCCGCTCGAAGTTGCTCGACACCTGGATGTCCATCGCCGGGCTGGTGGAAGGACAAACCTCGCTGATCGACATCTCACCGGTGCGGTAGGTGCGAGCCAGGATGTCGTTGTGGTTGGTGGCCACCACCAGCCGGTCGATGGGCAGACCCATGCGCCGGGCCACGTCGCCCGCAAGGACGTTGCCGAAGTTGCCGGTCGGCACGCAGAACGAGGCGGCCCGCTCGGGAGCGCCGAGTCTGACTGCCGTCGTCACGTAGTAGACGGTCTGCGCCGCGACACGCGCCCAGTTGATGCTGTTCACCGCGCCCAGCCGCATCCGCTCGCGGAATGGCCGATCGGCAAACAGGGCCTTCACCAAGTCCTGGCAGTCGTCGAACGTGCCGTCGATGGCCACGTTGTGGATGTTGAGGCTGTCCACCGTGGTCATCTGGCGTCGCTGGATCTCGGTGACCCGGCCGGCGGGGTGCAGCATCACCAGCTCGATGCCCGCCCGGTCCCGGCATGCTTCGATCGCGGCAGACCCGGTGTCTCCGGAGGTAGCTCCCACGACGGTCATGAAGCTGGCGCGCCGGGCCAGTTCGTGCTCGAACAGCCTCCCCAGCAGCTGCAGGGCGACATCCTTGAACGACAGCGTCGGCCCCCAGAAAAGCTCCACCAAGTGCTCGCCGGCCGCCAGCGCGCTGAGGGGAACAACGTCGGAGTGGGTGAACGTGGCGTAGGCGTCCTGCACCAGCGGCGCCAGGTCGTCGACGCTCAGCGACGGCGCCACGAACGGCGCCAGCACCCGCGTCGCCACCTCGTGGTACTCGAGTCCGGCAAAGTCCCGAAGATCGCTCGCGCTGAGCGCGGGGAACTCGCGAGGCACATACAGTCCGCCGTCGGCGGCGAGGCCTTCGAGCAGCACATCGCCGAAGTCCAAGACCGGGGCGTCGCCCCGGGTGCTCACATAGCGCACGGAAGCCTCGGCCTATCCCAGCGGCTATTCGCCGATTACCCGGATCGCGTTGCCGATACGCCGCACCGCGTCGAGATCGCGCACGTCCCGCAGTGTGGAGGCCACGTCGGCTTCGCGGGCGCGGTGGGTGATGAACTCCAGGTGAGCGATGTCGTCGGCTGCCCCTGCCCGAGTGGTCTGCTCGACCGAGCGGATCGACACACCGTGCTCGCCGAACACGCCGGCCACCGCAGCAAGTACGCCGGGCTTGTCGGTGACGTCGAATTGCAGGTGATAGGCGGTGTAGGTCTCGTCGATGGGCCGCAATCGCGCGGCGGTGAGCGGGCCGAACCCGTCGCACACCCCCCGGCGCAGGTTCTGCGAGACGGTGATGAGATCGCCCAACATTGCGCTGGCAGTCGGGAACCCGCCAGCACCGCGCCCGTACAGCATCAGGTCCTCGACAGCCTCGCCTTCCAAGAAGACCGCGTTGAAGGCATCACGCACCGAGGCCAGCGGGTGGTCGATCGGCACCATTGCGGGGTGCACCCGCACGGCGATCTCGCCGTTCTGACGCTCGGCCACGGCGAGCAGCTTGATGACGTGGCCCATGCGGGCGGCTGCTGCGATGTCGCCCTTGCCGATGCCGCTGATGCCCTCCTGATAGACGTCGCCGGCCACGACCTTGGCGCCGAACGCCGTCATGGCCAGGATCGCCGCTTTGGCACCCGCGTCGAAGCCCTCCACGTCAGCGGTCGGATCGGCCTCGGCGTAGCCCAGCCGCTGCGCCTCGCCCAGTACATCGGCGTAGTCGGCCCCGTCCTCGGTCATGCGGGTGAGGATGTAGTTGGTGGTGCCGTTCACGATGCCCATCACGCGGGTAATGCGCTCACCGATGAGCGAGTTGCGCAGCACGCCGATGAGGGGGATGCCGCCCGCGACAGCCGCCTCGAACGCCAGGTCGACGCTCTGGGCAGCAGCCAATGCGAACAGCTCCTCGCCGACGTTGGCGATGAGCTCCTTGTTGGCCGTCACGACCGGCTTGCCTGCACCGAGCGCGGCGCTGACCAAGTGCCGGGCCGGCTCGATGCCGCCCATCGCCTCCACGACGACGTCCACATCGTCGGCCACCACCAGCGACTCGCTGTCGCGGGTCAGCACGCCGTCGGGCAACTCCACCGTTCGCTCAGCACTGAGATTGCGGACTGCGACCCGGGCGACTTCGAAGTCCAGCCCGGTGCGGCTTGCCAGGTGCGCTGCATCGCGCCGCAGGATCGCAACGAGCGCAGCGCCCACGTTTCCGCAGCCCAGGATGCCGACGCGCAGCGGCCGCGTCTCACCCGCATCGGCGGTGAGAGGAGGTGCGGGCTCGGCAGCGGCTTCAGGCACGGCCGAAACGGTACCGCCAGCACACCGACACGCCCGCAGCGTTTTCGGCGACGCCTGTCCCGACGAGGTTGCTCAGAGGGTGTCGAATATCAGAGAACGTCGAGGGCGAGCATGTCGTCGACGGTCTCGCGGCGGATGACGAGCTGGGCGTCGCCGCCGGCTGCGAAGACGACAGCCGGGCGGCCGATGCGGTTGTAGGGAGCACCCATCGAGTAGCCGTACGCGCCGGTGACCGGGGTGGCGATGAGGTCGCCCGTGGCAATGCCGTCGGGGACCGGGGCCGAGCGCACGATCACGTCGCCCGACTCGCAGTGCTTGCCCACCAGCCGCACCCGGTCGGGACGGGGCTCACCGGCACGAGCTGGCATGAATGCGGTGTAGTCGCTGCCGTAGAGCATCGGGCGCGGGTTGTCGCCGTAGCCACCGTCGACCGCGACATACGTCCGCACGCCCGGCACCTCCTTGATGCTTCCCACCGTGTAGAGCGTGACCGCGGCCGCTGCCGCGATGGCACGTCCGGGCTCGGCCACCAGACGGGCTTCGAAGCCGTAGCGCTTGCTGAGCGATCGCCAGCGCTCACGCAGCGTCGCGCCCCATTCGGCGATGGTGGGCGCCTCCTCCGATTCGACGTACGCGACCCCGAGTCCCCCGCCGATCGACAGCTCATCGAAGCAGCCGGCGGCCGGACCGCCTTCACCGAACAGCGGTGCTGCGAACTCGGCGACGACATCGAGCGCCCTGGCCAGGCTCTCCACGCGGAACACCTGGCTGCCGATATGGCAGTGGATGCCCACGAGCTCGATCGACGACATCGCAGCCGCACGTTCAACGGCGGCAATCGCAACGCCTTGGCCGATGTCGAAGCCGAACTTGGAGTCGGCTTGCCCGGTCGAGATGTACTCGTGCGTCTCGGCCCGGACACCCGGCGTCACACGCAGCAGGACCCGCGGCACTGCCCCATCGGCACGGTGCAGCTCATCGAGGCGGTCCAGCTCGGCGGCCGAGTCGACCACGATGCGGCCCACGCCTGCTTCGCGCGCCATCGCCAGCTCGGCAACCGACTTGTTGTTGCCGTGCAGCACGACGCGCTGCGCCACATCGCCGTCGAAGGCCCGCAGAACCGTCTGCAGCTCGCCACCGCTGGCGACGTCGATATCCATGCCCTCGGAGATCGCGAGCCGGGCCATGGCGGCGCACAGGAAGGCCTTGGCGGCATAGGCCGCTCCCCCGTCGAAGGCCCCCACGGCCTCGCGGCAGCGGGCGCGCAGGTGCGCCTCGTCGTACACGAACAGCGGCGTGCCGAATTCGGCGGCGAGGTCGACGAGGTCGCAGCCACCCAGGTGCAGATGCCCCTGCTCTGAAACGCGAGCGGTGTCGGGGAGCAGGCGCAGCGGGATCGGGCCGCCGGGATCGTCGCCGGTCGCCCCGCCCTCAGCGGCTGCGGCGTTGTGCGGTTCAGTAGTCATCGCCGGACCGTCGCTTCCCGCTCACATCGCTTCGGGCGCGTCCACGCCGAGCAGGTCGAGGCCGATCGCCAAGCCGATGCGCGTGCCCTCGGTGAGGCAGAGCCGGGCGTCTCGCACCTCCGGCGGCACATCGCTGTGCAGGATCGGGCAGTCGTGGTAGAAGCCGTGGAACGCAGCCGCCAAGTCGCGCACCCAGGTCGTCACCTTGTGCGGCGCTCGCTCTCGGAGCGCGATCTCCACCACCGACGGCAGCACTTCGAGTGCCCGCAGGAGCGCCAGTTCCCGATCGCCGGTGAGCGGGGAGAGATCGGTGCCCGCCGGCGGCCGGGGGGCAACGCCGTCGGCTTCAGCGCGACGGGCAACCGATGCGATGCGAGCGTGCGCGTATTGCACGTAGAAGACCGGGTTCTCCGCAGCCTGCGCCGAGAGCAGGTCGATGTCGATGGTCTGGCGCGAATCGATCGACTGCAGCAGGAACGCGAAACGCGCCACGTCGGGACCCACCGCGTCGATGAGCTCGCGCACCTCCACCATGGTGCCGGTGCGCTTGGACAGCTCGATGGCCTGACCGTCGCGCACGAGGGTCACGTTCTGGCCGACGATGGCCTCATAGGACTCGGCGGGATGCCCGAGCATCTGCATGGCCGCCGCAATGCGCGGCACGTACCCATGGTGATCGGCGCCCAGCACGTCGATGACGCGATCACCACGGCCGAACTTGGCGTGGTGGTAGGCGATGTCGGGCACGAAGTACGTGGGCTCGCCGTCGCTGCGACGCAAGACCCGGTCCTTGGCGTCGTCGAACTCGCTGGTCGCTAGCCAGACGGCGCCGTCCTGTTCGTACACCCGCCCTGCCTCTCGAAGCCGCTCGATGACATCGTCCATGGCGCCCGAATCCACGAGCGATGCCTCGCTCTGCCAGCGGTCGAAACCCACATTCATGGCCGCCAGTGACTCCGCAACATCGCGCAATGCCCGCTCGCGGCCCCACGATGCCGCAAGGGCGGTGCCGCCCCGGGCCTCAAGGGCAGCCAGAGGACCTGAGTCACCAGCAGCGCGGTCTGCCTCAAGCTCGACGGCCAACTCGTTCGCCCACTCGGTGACGTACTCGCCGTGATAGCCATCGTCGGGCACCGGTTCGCCGGCCAAGCGAGCCACCAGCGACCGTCCGAACAGGTCCATCTGCGCGCCGCGGTCGTTGACGTAGTACTCGGTGACGGTGGCGTAGCCGCAGCGGCGGAACAGGCGGGCGAGGCTGTCGCCGAAAGCGCCCCAGCGACCGCCGCCAGCGTGCAATGGACCGGTGGGATTGGCAGAGACGAACTCCAGGTCGACGGTCTGCCCGCTGCCGATGTCGCTGCATGCGTACCCGTCGACTCCCTCCCGCAAGACCTCGGCCAGCACTTCGTGCAGCCATGACGGCGCCAGATGCATGTTCACGAACCCGGGCCCGGCCACCTCGGTCCGGTCGAGATGCGGCAAGCCGGCACCGTCGAGCTCCGCGGCGAGTTGCTGGGCCAGCTCGCAAGGCGCCAACCCCGCTCCCTTCGCGCTCACCAATGCGGCGTTGGTCGACCAGTCGCCGTGATCGGCGCGAGCCGGGCGTTCGAGGCCGATGCGCGACGGTTCGGCGTCGACGCCGAGGCGCGTCAACGCTGCCGAGATAGCGCCTGTCAGCGCTGCTTCCATCACCACAGCTCCATCACCGAAGCGAACCTATCCCTGCCGGATGCCGAACCTCGGGACAATTTTGGGCACCAGCCCGATGCTCGTCGCCGGAGCGGGGCGCGACGGCGGTCGGTAGCTTGACCGGTCGGTGAGCCCCGGCAACCGTCCGGGCGTGCAGCCCTCGTAGCTCAGGGGATAGAGCAGTGGCCTCCGGAGCCATGTGCGCAGGTTCGAATCCTGCCGAGGGCGCTGCGCCGGCACCATGTCGACGTGCTGGCTGCGCCGGCACCATGCCGGCTGTGGGCGCTCAAGCTGTGGCGGACCAGCCAGTCAGCTCGGTGCGCTGGATGACGATGGCGGCGCCGACGGGCGGCTCGGCGGCGTACTGCGGGTAGCGCTTGCACAACAGCTCGATCGCATGCCGGTGCTGTGCACCCTCGGTGTGCACCGCAGCGCGCCCACGCAGGCGCACCCACCACAGGCGCTCCCAGTCTGTGTCGTCGTAGTGCTCGATCAGCATCGTGACCTCAGGGAAGCGCCGAACATTGTCGAGCCGCTTGAGGTCCATGGTCGTCTTGGGCTTGTGGTCGACCGCCGTCACCACCACGTCGTCCTCGAACGCATAGGTGCACGGCACCAGGTCGACGCGACCGTCGGACCGGATCGTCGCGAGGGTCGCCACCCGTCCCTGCTCGAGCAGCTCCAGCAGTTCAGCCTCTGTCACGGCGCGCCACCCTAGAGCCCTGAGCAGCGGTTTCAGCTACCGGGCAATCGACCCGCAGCGCTACGGGGGACCTGACGTAGCCTGTGGCCATGACCATGACCGAGTCACCGCCCACTCCCAACGGGGCGCCGCAGCGCTGGACCTTCCAGTGGAAGGAGCTGTACGACGAGGTCATCACCACCGGGCTGTGCACCGGATGCGCCGGCTGCGTGATCTCCTGCCCGCACGACGTCATCGGCTACGAGCACGTGCAGGGCGGGTTCACGCCATTCCACCTCGAAGAAGAACTCGGCCTCGAAGACTGCGGCCACGGCCAGAAGGGCTGTACGAGCTGCACCCGCGCCTGCCCTCGATTCCGCACGTGGGAAGACGAGGCCGACGACTTCATGTTCGGCCGCCACCGCACCGCCGAGGAGCCGTCGGGTGTGTTCAAGGACATCATCCTGACCAGGGCATCCGACGACTACGTCCACGAGATCGGCCAGGACGGCGGGCTGGTGTCGGCCATCCTCATCTGGGCGCTCGACCACGGGTACATCGACGCTGCGCTGACGTCCTACGTCGGCGAGGGCGAAGGCAACCAATGGACCGCCTCGCCCGGCGTGGCCTTCAACAAAGACGACGTGCTGCGAGGTGCGGGCAGCCGCTACACGTACTCGGCCAACACCCTCGCCTACGACGAGGCAATGGAGGCCGGCGCACAGAAGATTGCGCTGGTCGGCATGAGCTGCCAGAGCTCGATCGTGCCGGTCGCCAAGTCGCGCAAGGTCGGCAAGGTCGGCAACCGCTTCGTGCTGAACATCGGCCTGCTGTGCTCGAAGTCATTCGACGAGGCGATCTTCGAGGAGCTGTTCGAGCAGAAGTACGGGCTCGATCGCCACCGGATCCGCAAGACCAACATCAAGGGCGTCTTCCAGATCTGGACACACGACGGCGGCTACTACGAGATCAATCTCAAGGAATGCCACGCCTGGACCCGCGAGGGCTGCAACCACTGCCCCGACTTCGCCGCCGAGCACGCCGACATCTCCACCGGCGGCATCGGCAAGTACAGCGACTGGACGCTCACGATCGTCCGCACCGACATCGGCCGCGAGATCATCATGAAGATGCTCGCCGACGGCTCGCTGATCGGGCGCCCCGGCGACGAGGACCCGGGCGCCATTGCGCTCATGCACAAGCTCAGCGAGAAGTCGCGAGTTCGCTGGCCCAAGTTCGCGTGGGACAAACCCGCGCTGCTGCCCGAACCCACCAGGAAATAGCAGCAGAGACAGTCGCGGCTGCCGTATAGCATTTCGTGCAGAGGCCAGCCTCACCGGGCTACGGCAGACACCTTGCAATGGGTGGTGAGCCCGAGAGGCTGGCCCTGTCGCGACAGTAGGCAGGCTGTGTCAGATGAGGCCCATGAGTTTCTCAGCCGCCAATTGCTAGAGGCAGAGATTCAGGAAGTCGACGATGCCAGGCTGAACCTCGTTGCTTGCGAGGAAGTCGTCCAGCCGGTGAGCGGGGATGACTTCCTGCGCTCGGGCCAGCGAACAGGCGCACAAGCTCCTCAACCGGTCTGAACCGGCCGAGCACGCATCCAGGTACGTCTGGCGTTGAGCACCGGACCATCCGGGCGGCGGCCCGGCCTCGCGGCAGTCCACCAAGGCGCCCGCCAGCTCAGGCGAGAACTCCAGCGCACCCGACATGCGGTCCTCGAATACCTCAAGATCGATGACCGTGAGGCTGCCTTCGATACGGTCGGCCGCACAGTGGCAAGGTCCGACGAGGCCCGCGTCGGCCACGCACGCATCCATGAAGGCGATGAGCGGTTCGATCGCGAGCAATCCCGGTGCGCCGGTGCCGGGCACGGTCGGCCGGACAAGCGTGCCCGGGTTGTCGAACACCGCGTCAGCGTCCGTGGGACCGGAACCAGTGGTCGCGGGCTCCACCTCGACCACCGTGGCCGAGCACGCGAACATGCCCGCCGATGCCAGCAGGACAGCCACCAGACGTGCACCCCGCTTCAGGTGAGGCCTCATCGATTCAGCCAGGCGGGAGGTTCGCCAGCCGGCGCGCATCGCGGAGCACCGTATCGGCCATGTCGGCGGTGAGACGGCCAGTGAAGGTGTTCTGCTGACTGGGATGGAACGAGCAGATGATGCGGGAGATGCCGCCGAGCGGTGCCGGCCCGGCTGACCCGTCGGCGGCGGGCACCTCAGCGATTGCGCCGTGGCCGAAGCGGGGTCGCGGCCGCACCCCGCCGATCGCGCACAGCACGCCGTAGGCGAACGCGCCCAGTGCTACCGCGACGCGCGCGTTGGCCAGCAGCGCCAGCTCGCGCTCGAGGAATGGCCGGCAGGCGTCCCGCTCGGCGGGAGTGGGCTTGTTGGCCGGCGGCGCGCAGCGCACCGCCGCCGTGATGTACGCGTCGCGCAGCGCGAGCCCGTCGGCGGCATGCACGGAAGTCGGCTGGTTGGCGAAGCCGCACCGGTGCAGGGCCGCATAGAGAAAGTCACCCGAGCGGTCGCCGGTGAACATCCGGCCCGTGCGGTTCGCGCCATGTGCAGCCGGTGCCAGGCCGACGAGCACGACCGCCGCGGCAGGGTCGCCGAAGCCGGGCACGCCACGGCCCCAGTAGTCCTCGTCGGCGAATGCAGCCCGTTTGTCGACGGCGGTCTGCTCGCGCCACCTCACGAGCCGATCGCAGCGCCTGCAGGCCGCGACCTCATCGCTCAGCAAGCGCAAGGCCGCGATGCTCGTGACATCGCCGGGCGGGCTCGGTGGGGCGCTCACCCTGCGAGTGTGCCAGGCAAGTAGCTTCGACCCGGTGCCGAACCGAACTCGACCCACACTGCTGCTGTTCGTCCGGCACGGACTCACGCCGACCACCGGCGTCGAGCTGTACGGCCGGCGACCCGGAGTGCACCTGTCGGAGGCCGGTACGCAACAGGCGCAGCGTGCTGCGGAACGCATCGCCGCAGGCGGGCGCCGGGTGGCGGCTGTCTATGCCAGCCCGCTGGAACGTGCCCAGGAGACCGCCGCGCCGATTGCCGGCGCCCTCGGACGCCGCGTGCGCACTCATGACGGCCTCAACGAAGCGGACATGGGCCGCTGGACGGGCCGCAAGCTCAGTCAGCTGCGCAAGCTGGCGGCATGGTCACAGGTGCAGCGCTACCCCAGCGGATTCGGCTTCCCCGACGGCGAGACGTTCCGCCAGATGCAGGCGCGCATCGCGACCACCGCGGGCGAGCTGGCGGCCCGCCATCGCGGCACCACCGTGGTCGCCGTCAGCCACGCCGACCCCATCCGGGCGCTGGTGGCAGACGCCATGGGCACCCATCTCGATCTCTTCCAGCGGATCGTGGTGTCACCGTGCTCGGTGACTGCGATCCTGTACACCGCTGACGGCCCCGTCGTGCTGGCCACCAACAGCACGTCCGACCTCGCAGCATTGGCTCCGGCATGAGTGACGATTTCGACCTCCGCAATCCCGACACGTTCGTGGCGGGCACCGTCGGGCCGCCCGGTCAGCGGATCTTCTTCCTGCAGGCAACTGAGGCCGGTCATGTGGTCTCGCTGAAGCTGGAGAAGGGGCAGGTCTGGGCGCTCGCGAACCTGCTCAGCGAGCTGCTCGAGGGCGAGAGCTACGAGGGACCCGCGGCTGCTTTCGGCGAGCTGGTCGAACCCGTGACTGCCGCGTGGACCGTCGGCCGCCTCGCCACCGGCATGGACTCCGAGGGCAAGGTCATCGTGGTGATCGCCGACGAGATCGATGACGATGACGACGATCCCGAAGCCGACTCGGGCGCGGCGGGAGAGATGTCGGACCCCGAGGACGACGAGCGCAGCGGCGGTCGAGCCCGCATCCATCTCGACTACGCGACGGCACTCGGATTCGCCCAGCAAGCGCTGCTGCTCGTCGAGGAAGGCCGCGACTTCGGCATGCGCAACGGGCACCGTCCGCCCCGCACCTGATGGCTCCACGACCCAACGGTTCGGCGTGAACGAACCGGCCCCGCACCATGTGCTGCCCCGCAGCGAAGACGGTGAGCAACTCGAGCTGCCCGTCGTCTGGGACGCGCCCACCACCGTTGCCTTGGAGGTGCTGCAGCAGGGCGACATCTCGATCCTGGGACGGATGCCGTACAGCAGCAACGCCACCTTCCTGGTGCGCATCGACCACGCCACCACACCGACGGCCGCGATCTACAAGCCGGAGCGGGGAGAGCGGCCGCTGTGGGACTTTCCGTCCGGCCTGTACCGGCGCGAGATCGCGGCATTCGAGCTGTCGGAGGCCTTGGGTTGGCACGTCATTCCGCCCACGGTCGAGCGCGACGGCCCGCTCGGCGTCGGCTCGGTTCAGCTCTTCATCGACGCAGACTTCGCAGAGCACTACTTCACGCTGGTCGCCGAGGACCGCCACCATGGCGACCTGCGGCGTATCTGTGCGTTCGATCTCATTGCCAATAACACCGACCGCAAGTCAGGTCACTGCTTGGCGTCGCGCTGGGGACCGATCTACGGCATCGACCAGGGCCTGTGCTTTGCCAGCGACTTCAAGCTGCGGACGGTCATCTGGGATTTCGGGGGCGAACCGTTCGACGACGAGCTTGGCGCTTCCATCGGAGCGGCCGCCGAACCGCCCGCCGATCTCGCGCAATGGCTTCGACCTGACGAACTCAGCGCGCTCGCTGAACGCGCCGAATGGCTCGCCGACTTCGGCCGGTTCCCCGATGACGACGGCGGCCGCCGGTGGCCATGGCCGCTGGTTTGACCAGCGGCTCAGCGCGACTTGAGGGCTTCGATCAGCGCCGGCATCACCTTGTGCACGTCGCCGACGATTCCCAGGTCGGCAACGCCGAAGATCGGCGCTTCGGGGTCCTTGTTGATGGCCACGATGTTCTTGGAGCCCTTCATGCCCACCAAGTGCTGGGTGGCGCCTGAGATGCCGCAGGCGATGTAGACGCTGGGCTTCACCACCTTGCCGGTCTGGCCCACCTGCTTGGCATAGGGAACCCAGCCGGCATCCACGATGGCGCGCGAAGCGCCAGACGCGGCCCCCAGCAGGCCGGCCAGCTCGTCGACCATCGAGTACGCCTCGGGCTGGCCCAGCCCTCGACCGCCCGACACCACCACGGCGGCGTCGTCGAGCTGCGGACCCGAGCGCTCCTCGGCATGGCGACCCGTGACCGTCGCACGCCCCGCCTCGCCGGGGTCGACTGCTGCCACGCTCTCGACCGCAGCGGCCCCGCCGCCGCTGGGCTCGGCCTCGAAGCTCTTCGGGCGGAACATCGCGAGCGCCGGTGCCGGCGCCCGGTACGCAGTGAAGATGTTCTGCGTGCCGCCGAAGATGGGCTCCTCGGTGACGAGGCCCCCGTCGACGATCTCGGCTCCGACGTTGTTGGTGGACACGGGACGATCCGCCAGCACCGCCAAGCGGGCGGCGGTGTCGCGCCCGTCGGTGGTCTGGCCGAAGAACACAGCATCGGGCGAGGTGGCTTCGATGTGCCCGGCCAGCGCCGCGGCAGCGTGAACGCCGACCAGCCCGTCGCCGAGCCCTTCGAGTGCGTACACGGTCGACACGCCGTGCGCGCCCAGCTCGGCAGCCATGGTCTCGCCGTGTGCCGGTGCGAACGCGGTGACGGTGTCGGCCAGCGTGCGGGCCTTGGTGGCCAGTTCCAGCGTGAGGCCGGAGACACCGTCGGCGTCGCCCTCAGCAAAGAGCAGAATCTGTGCAAGCGTCATTGCGGGTGGTTCCAGTCGGTTTCGTGGGTGAGTGGATCAGGAAGCTGAGTCAGCCGGTCACTGTCTGGCGGGTCAGATGACCTTGAGCTCGGTCAGGAACTCGACGATGTTGGCGTGGGCATCGCCCTCGTCGGTGATGATCTCGCCGGCCTCGCGCTCGGGCGCATCGGTCACCTCGACCGTTTCCTGGCGTGCCCCGGCGACGCCGACAGCGGCCGCATCGATGCCGAGGGCTGCGAGGTCTTTCGAGTCGACCGGCTTCTTCTTGGCCGCCATGATCCCCTTGAACGAGGGGTAGCGCGGCTCGACCACGCCCGCGGTCACCGACACGACGGCCGGAAGCGCGCACTCCACCTGGTCGTAGCCAGCCTCGGTCTGCCGCTGGACGCTGGCGACGCCGTCGGCGATCTCGATCTGCTTCGCGAACGTGATTGACGGCAGCCCCATCACGCCGGCGATCATCTCGGGGACGGTGCCGGTGTACCCGTCGCTCGACTCGACGCCCGCGAGCACGAGGTCGGCTTCGAGCTCGGCGATCGCAGCGCCCAGCACCTTGGCAGTGCCGAGCGCGTCGCTGCCGGCGAGCGCATCGTCGCTGATGAGCACCGCATCGTCGGCGCCCATGGCGAGCGCTGTGCGCAGACCGCTCGTCTCCGAACGCGGTGCCATCGACACCAGCGACACCTGGCCGCCGCCGGCGGCCTCGGCGAGCTGCAGCGCCATCTCGACGCCGTACGAGTCGGATTCGTCCAAGATCAGCTTGTCATCCCGGTTGAGCGTGCCGGTCTCGGGAACCAGCTCGCCCGGGATAGCTGGGTCTGGGATCTGCTTGACGCACACAACGACCTTCATGGGGCGAGAGTCTGCCGACTCACAGCTTCGATGCCACACCCATTGTTCGGTAGTGCTCGCAAGCTCCAGCTTTGTCTCATGGCGCCTACACGCTCGCGTCGGCCCAGCAGCCCATTCACTCACGGTCGCGTTGCCGAACCTGTTGCTTGATGGCGCTCACACGCTCGCGTCGGGGCGAGACTTGCGCGGTGCGTGTCCTGCTGCTGGTCAACGATTCGGCATCGTCGACCACGGCCCGCACGCGCGTGCTCATCCACACGGCGCTCTCGGAGCGGCACGACACCGAGGTGGCCTTCACCAACCGGCGAGGGCACGCGGCTCGCTTGGCACGCGGGGCGGCAACGACCGGCACCGACGCGGTGGTCGTGCTCGGCGGCGACGGCACGCTCAACGAAGCCGCCAACGGGGTCGCCGGCACCGACTGCGTGCTCGCCGCATTGCCGGGCGGTTCTACCAACGTGTTCGCACGGACGATCGGCACGCCCGACGATCCGCTGGCAGCGACCCAAGCCGTCCTTGACGCATTCGAGATCGGCAGCATCACCTCAGCGGGGCTCGGACGCACCTCGGGCCGTTACTTCCTGTTCCACTGCGGCATGGGGCTCGACGCTGCGATCGTGGAGCAGGTCGAGCGGCACCCCACGCTCAAGCGGTATCTCGGCCACCCGCTGTTCCTCCTTGCGGGCATCGACACGCTGTTGCGCCGCTACAACCGCCGGACCGGCACGCTGAGCGTGCGTACAACGGCTCCAACAACGGCGACGATCGACGGTTGCTTCGTTGTCGTCGCGGCGAACACCGACCCCTACACCTTCCTCGGGAGCCGTCCGGTTCGGATCGCCCCCGCAGCAACGCTGCGCACCGGACTGTCGGTGGTGGGACTGCGGTCGCTCCGATTCGCCGACGCGCTAGACGTGCTCTCTGCGGTGTTCCGTGCCAACGGCAGCCTGAGCGACACCGATCCGAGCGTCGTGCAGCGCATCGACGACGTGCGCGACGTCACTGTGACCGGGATGCATCCCTTCGGTCACCAGCTCGACGGTGACCACCTCGGTGCCGTCGACGAGCTCCAGCTCGAGTGGGTCCCCGACGCGCTGCGACTCGCCATCCCCACTGCACCGCGCTGACTCTTGTGGCTTGACGCGAGCGCAACGCGGGCCATTTGCGCCGATCCCGGGCAAACATCAGACCCCGTTCGCAGGTCAAAACCGCTGGTCAGAGGCGGTCTCGCGGGTGTGCGTAAAACGTTCGTTTTCTAACACGCCTCCAAAACGCTGTCAAGCGGTTTCGGCCACTGTCTTGCAGGACGCTCGCGCCGGCACGCCCGACCGGCGCGAACCCGCGTAGACGCAGGGCAAACCCGCCCTCGGCGCGGCGTGCCCGCACGGCGGTCCGGCCCTGTCGCGCCCGTCCGTTTCTGTCCGGCCGGGGTGTGCGCAAAACGAACGAATTCCAATCACACGGGACTCCATGTCCCGCTAGGAGGACGGCATCATGCCACCAAGTCCAGTGCAAACACTTGATCCCGCCGCGTGGCGTCGGAACCCAAGAGTGCTCGCTCGTGTCGGCCGCAGATTGTCCATGGTCGCGGCGGCAGCACTGCTGCTGCTCGGGTCGATCGGTGTGACACTTGCCATTACTACCGATGATGCCGCCGCTCACCCTGGCGAGCAGCTTTGTTGGATCGTCGCGTACGAGACTGTGCAGTGGGGCAGCCAGCCATACCAGACGTACGAACGACCGGTGTACTGGTGCTACTGGGTGCCCCATGATCATCCAGAAGGACTTCTGTACGAGATACTCTTCTACATTGGATCACTAGGCTAGGGTGTTCCTGCAGCTAGGCTGCATCGGGTGCTCAGATGGCCTAGTGGTGGTCTGTCCTTGGCCCTCCGCAAGCGACGATTTCGCCGGTGGCTGGCCGTGATATGTCTAATCGCGATCACCCTTGAGCTACTCACGGCGGCCCGCGCGCTGGCAACGGCGTTACTGCTTCTAGCGGCAGCGGCGCTTTGGTTATGGCCAGAGCGGGCGACAGATGGGCACTCTGAACGCTCGTGAGCAGTCAAGGCTGCCTACGACCTCTCGAAGGCCGCTGTGGTCCCTTCATGCGCGGAGCGATCAACTGGATCGTCGCGCCCCTTGTCGTGGTAACAGCGCTCAAGCTCACCGAGAATCACCTGCGCCTAATGCTCGCCGCCGTTGTCGTCGGCGCTGCCGCGAGCTACTGCCTGCGGATGCCTGGCCTGCCGACGCAATCGTTTGACGAGGAAGTGGTTGACTTAGAGGCCGCGCGGATAGGTGGCCGTCCACGGGTCGTCTGGTTCCCCGGTGTATTGGTGGGGTCGTCGATGACCTGACGACCGTGGAGGCCGGTTTCATCATGCGTGCTTTGTCCAGGAGAGTGGTGGATGTCATGTGG
>JAJEFK010000009.1 GCA_022820505.1 Acidimicrobiia bacterium
AGCCGCTGGCCCGGGCGCTCGAGAAGCTGGACGTGGCCTCCAAGACCGTGCCGAGCTTGGCCGATCCCAATCAGGCTCAGATGTACATCGCCAACCCGCTGGCCAGCCGCCGGATGGGCTTCAAGGGGCTGTTCACCACCCACCCGCCGATGGAGGAGCGCATCCGCCGCTTGCGGGATGGCTCCTGGCAGGAATCGATCTAGCCCAGCGAGGCCGCCAAGCACTGGTCGGCCCGCCGGTGCGATAGGCCGGCGTCAGTCGCGGAAGTTCTCGAACTGCAGGGGAACGTCGAAGTCGCCTTCCTTGAGCTCGGCGATGACGGTTTGCAGGTCGTCACGCTTCTTCGAGTTCACCCGCAGCTGGTCGCCCTGGGTCTGTGACTGCACGCCCTTGATGCCGAGACCCTTGATGAACTTGTTCAGCTCGCGGGCCCGATCCGACGAGATGCCGGCCTGCAGGGCGGCCGCCTGACGCACCGTGCCGCCGGCGGCCTCCTCGACGTTGCCGTACTGGACGGCCTTCAGGCTGACTTGGCGGCGAACCAGCTTCTCTTCCAGCACCTGGCGCATCGCGGTGAGGCGATCCTCGGTGCTCGACCGCATGTTGATGGCACCCTCGGCCAACTCCACGGCACTGCCCGTGTTGCGGAAGTCGTAACGGTTGGCGATCTCACGGGACGCCTGATCCACCGCGTTGCGGATCTCTTGCATGTCGACTTTGGAGACAACATCGAATGAAGCCATGGCCGCAACCTAGCGAGCCGAATCTGCCCCCGGACTCCGGAACTTGTATGGCACTCGACCATGCAGTGGGCCTCACATGCGCCGGTAGCCTGCCCATCTCTGGGGTCGGTGCCCGAGCGGACAAAGGGAGCGGGCTGTAAACCCGTCGGCTTCGCCTACGGAGGTTCGAATCCTCCCCGGCCCACCAGTGCGGTTCGCTCCCGGCGTCAGCCTCAGAGGCCGTGTGCTCGCCGTTGAAGTGACGTTCAGGCGCCGCGGGGTTGGATGCCTGGCAGTTGTTGCTGCGCGAACGTCACGTAGGGATCGTCTTGCGACCGTGGCGGGCGGGCCGAGCGCACTGCGCTCCAGAGTTCGCGCAGTTCACCAGAGCCGTGGTAGGTGCGGCCTCGTCCCGCACCGGTCGCGTCCAGTACACCTGCATCGACGAGGGCCTTGAGGTCTCGGCTGGCGGTGAGATCAGAGATCGGGTCGCCGTCGGTCATCTCGACGAGCCGGATGTAGATCGAGCGCCGGATTCGGCGGCCCCGCGCAGCATCGGCGAGCACGCCGGCTACCCGCGACGGCAGTTGCCGCCGATCGACAAGCTGGGAGATGCCGTCATACAGCGACTCGGTCTCGTGAACGCGTCGCCGCAGCGTCCACGCTTGGCGATAGTGGGCGCGCAGTATGAACCGAATCCACGGCCGCGCCGAGTTCTGCGGCTGCCAACTGCCCTGACCCACCTCGCTGAGCACCGCGTAGTAGTCAGCGGTGTTGCGCCCCAGGTATTCCTCGACCGATGAGAACACCGGCGAGACGATGCCTTCGCCAGACAGCACCATGGTCTGCAGCGCCCGGGCCATGCGTCCGTTGCCGTCGCGAAACGGGTGGATCATCGTCAGGTTGAGGTGCGCCATTGCGGCGCGGAACATGACCGGTGCAGCGCCACCTTCCTCCAGTGACTCGACGAGCGCGCCCATGAGCTCGTCGACGAGTTCTGCGCCGGGCGCCTCGTAGACGCGCGTCCCGGCCTCGTCTTCGACCCAGACGTCGCCGGTGCGGTAGTGGCCGGGCCTCACTCGCAGCTCGTGCTTGGCCATCATGAAATGAAGCGACTTGAGCAGCGACTCGTCCACCTCGACGCCGTCTTCGGCAAACGACAGCACGTAGGTCATGGCGTCGCGGTAGCCGGTGAGCGCGAGGCGCGTCTCCTCGACAGTGTCGAGCGGTTCTTCGTCCTCGATCGTGTCGAGCACGTCGTCGAGCGACGCCCGGTACCCCTCGATCCAGTTGGAGCCCTGCACCGCGCGCGCGAAGCTCATGCGCCGCAAGTGACCGACCCACCGGCGCGGCCGATCCACGACGCAGTGCGAGAGCTCGCGGCGGAGCCGCTCGATCTCCCCGATGACCATCATGTCGGCATCGTCCGGCTCGGGCGTGACGAAGATAGCAGCGCACATAGTATTTAAGTTATCAAACTATGATGCTATATAAATATCAAAACCATCATGCGGTGATGGAAGAACGGACTCAGGTTCGGTGGTGCTCAGGTCGTACCCCCGCAAGCCTGAGTCAACGGCCGGCGGAGTAGCCGCCGTCGATGGGGTAGAGGCTGCCGGTGATGTAGCTGGCCTCGTCGGAGGCCAGGAATGCCACCAGCGCGGCGACTTCGTGGGGCTCTCCGTAGCGCTGAGCAGGCAGGCGCTCGGCCATCGCCTTGCGGACATCGTCGGCGTCCTCGCCGCCGGAGTGACGTTCGATTCGTGAAGCCGGCGCTGCTCGTCGGAGTGGCTGCGATTGCGTCCGTGCATCGTGTTCGACATGGCGTGCCGCCGCAATTCGTACCGCCGGGCCTCGGTGACCTACGCATCTATGCGAGCCGAATGTCACTCGGCGAGGTGCTGTCTGCTGAAGGTGTGACGCAAACCGGATTGGACCCGGTCCGGCATTATGACCGGCACGGGCAATTGTGCGAGTTGAGGCGCTTTGAGAGCAATAGCGAAGCTGTTGACCTGGTTAACTTGGTTCAGCAGAGGTGTGACACAGCGGAGTATCCCTATGAGGCGGCAGAAGCGCTGACGCTGTCGATCTGGGAACTCGCTGACAACTGTTTGGCACATGCACAGGTAGGGCATGGATTCTTGGCCGCGCAGGTGTTGCCGCAGCCAACCCGATCGCTGCATTTTGCCGTCGCCGACGGCGGAATCGGTATTCGGGACTCGCTTGCCGGCACGCCACATGAACGTCACGACGACCAGAGCGCCATAAGAGGATTAGCGGATAGGCGGCGTCATTGGGGGCTCCAGCGGTCGCGGTGGTCGATGAGTTTGATGGTGATGATCAGTGCGACGGCGAGTGCGAGCTGGGCGAGGCGGTGGCGGGGCTGGCGGTCGGTGTTTCGTCG
>JAJEFK010000039.1 GCA_022820505.1 Acidimicrobiia bacterium
GGAGACTGGGAAGCTCAGGCGCCAGCCTGAGTGGAGTCACTGTTGAAATACCACCCTTCCCTGATTTTGGTCCTCACCTCGGCACCCACCGAGGGACGCTGCCAGGCGGGTAGTTTGACTGGGGCGGTCGCCTCCCAAAGAGTAACGGAGGCGCCCAAAGGTTCCCTCAGCCTGGTTGGCAATCAGGCGTCGAGTGTAATGGCACAAGGGAGCTTGACTGCGAGACGTACATGTCGAGCAGGTGCGAAAGCAGGGCATAGTGATCCGGCGGTTGCGTGTGGAAGCGCCGTCGCTCAACGGATAAAAGGTACCCCGGGGATAACAGGCTAATCTTGCCCAAGAGTCCATATCGACGGCAAGGTTTGGCACCTCGATGTCGGCTCATCGCATCCTGGGGCGGTAGCACGTCCCAAGGGTTGGGCTGTTCGCCCATTAAAGCGGTACGCGAGCTGGGTTTAGAACGTCGTGAGACAGTTCGGTCCCTATCCTCTGTGGCCGTAGGAGATTTGAGGAAAGCTGTCCGTAGTACGAGAGGACCCGGATGGACGCAGCTCTCGTGTGCCAGTTGTTCCGCCAGGAGCACGGCTGGTTGGCGACCTGCGGAAGGGATAAGCGCTGAAAGCATCTAAGCGCGAAGCCTGTTCCAAGATGAGATCTCCCACTGGTACAACCAGGTAAGGCCCGTGGCAGATAACCACGTTGATAGGCCGGATGTGTACGCACAGCAATGTGTTCAGCAGACCGGTACTAATCGGCCGAGGGCTTGGTATCGGTACTCAGCCTCGAGGAAGCGCACCCGAGTGTGTGCTGCTCGTGCATCGCGTGCAGGAATCTGCACCGGCAGATCTCCGGTGGTTATGGCGGCAGGGCCACACCCGTTCCCATTCCGAACACGGAAGTTAAGCCTGCCAGCGCCGATGGTACTTGGGGGCAATTCCCCTGGGAGAGTAGGTCGCTGCCGGAACCCTGAACCCCCGTCGTGTTTGCGGCGGGGGTTCTTCGCGCTTGAGGACCTAGCCTCGGGGGGTGACGCAGAACCGGCGCCCGCCTCGCAGACCGACGCACGGGCGACCCGATCGCGGCCGTGGCCAGCGGCAGGATCGGAGCCGTCGCGGTCAGCCTGATCGCGCTCCCCGGGGCCGTTCTGATGGCGATGATCAACAGCGCCGCACCCGCGGTCGGCGGCCCCAGCAGCGCCGCTCGGACGCTCCGGGGCGACCCGATAAGCCCGTCGACGAGGTGGCATCCCGGGCAGCTCGCCGCACCGACTGGGGTGGGGTGGCCCGCAAAGGCGCATCGGTGCTCCGGCCGATTCCCGGCGCCGACCGGGGTGACGCCTACGCGGCAAAGGTGCCTGAACGCCAGAGTCCGCGACCTCAGCAGCCACCGCCGCCCGAGCGCGCCAAGCGTGCGCCGCAGGACGCGCCACGTCGTAGCCGCTCCAAGGTGCGACTTGAGGTTCCCCAGCTCGATCCGATCGGCGTGCGGGGCATGCCGTCCGCAGAACAGCAGCGACTGTCGCAGCGATTGCGCGAGGCAGGGGAGGACTTCCTCGCAGAGCGTTTCGGGGATGCCCTCACCACGCTGCGGCCGCTGGCGTCCCGGTATGCCGCGGTTGCCGAGGTGCAGGAGCTGTACGGCCTGACGCTTTACCGGCTCGGCCGCTGGACCGCCGCGTCGCACCGGCTCGAGCACTACGAGGCGCTCACCGGCGCCGTCGACCAGCTGCCGGTGCTCGCGGATTGCTACCGGGCGCTCGGACGGCTCAGCGAGGTGCACGATGTGTGGGATCGGCTGAGGCATGCCGATCCTGATGCCCAGACCATCACCGAGGGCCGGATCGTGGCTGCGGGCGCGCTGGCCGACGAGGGTCGCCCTCGCGATGCCATCCGCCTGCTGGAAGCAGGCCCGCTGCGACCCAAGCGCCCCAAGGAGCACCACCTCAGGCTCTGGTATGCGCTCGCCGACATGTACGACCGGGTCGGAGACCTCCAGCGGGCCCGGCGCGGATTCGCCCGGATCGCGGATGTCGAACCCGGCTTCGTGGACGTCGAGGATCGGCTTGCAGCGCTCGGCACCCAGGACGCCTGAGAAGCCGAGCCAGGATCAGCCTTCGCGCGGAGCTGCGCGGGTAGAGTGAATCCGTCATTCGGCGTGCGCCGCCCCCAGTACCAGCCCCGGTACCAGCCCCAACACCGGCGCCGCCAGACAATGCGAGGCGAACCGTACATCGTGACCACCGACATTGTGCGCCTGCTGGGCGAGCAGGCCTCTTATCTGCTGGACCACAAGTGCGAAGGCATCGGGCGCGACTTGCTCACCCTGCCCGGGCCCGACTTCGTGACCGATGTCGTCGCCGGCACCGACCGTTCTCCGCAGGTCATGCGGAGCCTCCAGTCGCTGTTCGACCACGGCCGCCTCGGCGGCACCGGTTACGTTTCCATCCTCCCGGTGGATCAGGGAATCGAGCACTCGGGTGCCGCGTCGTTCGCACCGAACCCCATCTACTTCGATCCGGCCTCCATCGTGGAGTTGGCGGTCGAGGGCGGCTGCAATGCCGTGGCCACGACATTCGGTGTGCTCGGAGCGGTTGCCCGCCGCTACGCCCACCGCATCCCGCTCATCGTCAAGATCAACCACAACGAGTTGTTGACCTACCCGGCCTCGTACGACCAGATCATGTTCGGCTCGGTTCAGCGAGCACACGAGCTCGGAGCTGCCGGCGTCGGCGCGACGATCTACTTCGGCTCGGCTGAGAGCGGCCGCCAGATCACCGAGGTGGCAGCGGCATTCGAGGAGGCGCACCGCCTCGGCATGTTCACCGTGCTGTGGTGTTACCTGCGCAACCCCGACATCAACCTGTCCGCCGAGGGCGCCGAGGGCGAGCCGACGCAGGTCGACAACCATGTGGCAGCCGACGCCACCGGACAGGCCAACCACATCGGCGTGACGATCGAGGCCGACATCATCAAGCAGAAGCTGCCTGAGCACAACGGCGCCTTCATCTCTGTGCCGGGCTTCGGCAAGACGCACGCCGCGGTGTACGACCAGCTCACGACGGACCATCCGGTGGACTTGTGCCGCTGGCAGGTGGCGAATTGCTACATGGGACGCGTTGGGCTCATCAACTCCGGCGGCGCCAGTTCGGGGGCCACCGACTTGGCCGAAGCCGTCACCACCGCAGTGGTCAACAAGCGAGCCGGCGGCATCGGGCTGATCTCAGGACGCAAGGCGTTCCAGCGGCCAATGGCCGAAGGCGTCGAACTGCTCGGCGCCATCCAGGACGTCTATCTGGACCAGGCGGTGACCATCGCCTGAGGCGTGTCCGACCCGGCTGCATTCACCCGGCCGCGGCTAGCGTGGTCGCCTGGAGCGACCGCCCTCCCCCAAGGCCCACAACTGCGGGCCGCTTCCCGCCAGGAGCCCTTCCCCTAGGAGACACAGTGACCGATACCGCATCGCGCGAACTGCCGCTGCAGGAGATCGACGAGGTCATCATCCGCTTCGCCGGCGACTCCGGCGACGGCATGCAGCTCACCGGTGACCAATTCACGAGCATCTCCGCGGCACTCGGCAACGATCTGTCCACGCTGCCCGAGTTCCCCGCCGAGATCCGCGCCCCGCAGGGAACGCTGGCCGGTGTCTCGGCCTTCCAGGTGCGCATCTCCGATTTTGACATCACCACCCCGGGTGATGCACCGACAGTGCTGGTGGCAATGAATCCGGCGGCGCTGAAGGCGCAGCTGCACAACCTCGCGCAGGGCGGCGCGCTGATCCTGAACACCGATGCCTTCAACGACCGCAACCTGGAGAAGGCCGGCTACTCCAGCAATCCGCTCGATGACGGCACCTTGGACGACTACCGCTCGTACCCGGTGCCGATGAGCCAGATCACCCGGGACGCCGTGGCCGAGCACGGCGTCAAGCCGCGTGATGCAGAACGCTCCAAGAACTTCTTCGCGCTCGGTCTGATCTCGTGGATGTACACGCGGCCGGTCGAGCCGACGCTCGAGTTCATCAACACGAAGTTCCGGGGCCGCGAGCAGGTCATCAACGCCAACACCGCAGCCTTCAAGGCCGGCTACAACTTCGGCGAGACGGCCGAGATCTTCGAAGCCCACTACGAGGTGAAGCCAGCCCCGCTGGCACCTGGCGAATACACCAACGTGAACGGGAACACGGCGCTGGCATGGGGCTGCGTCGTGGCGGGCCAGCTTGCGCGCCTGCCGGTGTTCCTCGGCTCGTACCCCATCACGCCGGCCTCGGACATCCTGCACGAGATGTCGCTCAAGAAGAACTTCGGCGTGCGGACATTCCAAGCCGAAGACGAGATCGCTGCTGCGGCATCAGCAGTGGGGGCAGCCTTCGGCGGAGCGCTGGCGTTTACCTCCACATCGGGGCCCGGCTTGGCGCTGAAGGGCGAGACGCTCAGCCTCGCAGTGAGCCTCGAGCTCCCGATGGTGGTGCTCGACATCCAGCGCGGCGGACCGTCGACCGGCTTGCCGACCAAGCCCGAGCAGGCAGACCTGATGATGGCCATGTACGGGCGTCATTCCGAGTCGCCGCTGCCGGTCGTGGCGCCGCGCAGCCCCGCCGACTGCTTCGACATCGCGATCGAGGCATCTCGCATCGCGCTGAAGTACCGCACGCCCGTCATCGTGCTGTCCGACGGCTACCTGGCGAACAGCTCCGAGCCGTGGCTGCTGCCCGAAGTCGATGAGCTGCCCGACATCGGCGTCGATTTCGCGACGGAGTTCAACGGCACCAACGAGGACGGCGACGGCATCTTCCTGCCGTACCTGCGGGATCCCGACACACTGGCTCGCCCGTGGGCCATCCCCGGCACGCCGGGCCTGATGCATCGTGTCGGCGGCATCGAGAAAGAGGACGGCACCGGCAACATCTCCTACGAGCCTGAGAACCACCAGTTGATGGTGGACCTGCGACAGGCCAAGATCGACGGCGTCGACGTCCCTGACGTCGAGGTTGCCGGCGAGGCGGACGCCGATCTCGCCGTACTGGGCTGGGGCTCCACATGGGGCGCGATCGACGCTGCCGCCGGACGGCTGCGCGACGACGGCCACCGGGTGGCGCATGTGCACCTGCGTCACCTCAATCCGCTGCCCGCGAATCTCGGCGACGTGCTGCGTCGCTACCGGGCCGTGGTGTGTCCCGAGATGAACAAGGGGCAGCTGTGTGATCTGGTGCGGGCGAAGTACCTGATCGATGTCGAGCACATCGGCAAGATTGACGGCGTCCCGTTCACGACCGGCGAGGTGACCGCAGCAGTCCGCAAGCGCCTCGAGGAGCTGGCGGGCAGCTAGGCGCCGACGAGACGATGATCAACGAATCCAAAACCAGCGAGTACACACAGAGGCGAACAGCACGATGACCGACACCTCGATCACGCCGACTACACAGCCCGGAGACTGGGCCTCCGACCAGGAGGTCCGCTGGTGCCCGGGCTGCGGCGACTACTCCATCCTCACCGCGATGCGGATGCTGATGCCGAGCCTCGGCACCGAACCGCACAACACGGTGTTCGTGTCGGGCATCGGCTGCGCTGCCCGGTTCCCCTACTACATGAACTCCTACGGCGTGCACGGCATCCATGGCCGAGCGCCCGCAATCGCCACCGGCTTGGCGATGGCCCGTCCGGATCTCGACGTCTGGGTGATCGGCGGCGATGGCGACATGCTGTCGATCGGCGGCAATCACCTGATCCACGCTTTGCGCCGCAACGTCAAGATCAAGGTGCTGCTGTTCAACAACCAGATTTACGGCCTGACCAAGGGCCAGTTCAGCCCCACGAGCGAGATCGGCAAGGTCACCAAGAGCTCGCCGATGGGTTCGCTCGACGCGCCGTTCAACCCGCTCGCCGTGGCGCTCGGCGCCGAGGCGTCGTTCGTGGCGCGCACACACGACATGGACCGCCAGCACATGATGGACACGTTCCGGCGGGCGCACGAGCACGACGGCGCCGCGTTTGTGGAGGTGTTCCAGAACTGCAACGTCTTCAATGACGGCGCCTTCGAAGGGGTGACCAAGAAGCAGAACCGCGATGCCAACCTCATCCCGTTGGCGCACGGCGAGCCCATCCGCTTCGGCGCCGACGGCGAGTTCGGGGTCATCGACGAGTCGGGCTGCGCCCGGGTTGTCCACACAGCCGATGTGAGCACCGACGAATTGCTCACCCATGACGAGACGAAGCACGATCCCTCGACCGCATTCATGCTGGCTCGTCTCGCCCGAGGACCGTTTGAGCCCACGCCGATCGGCGTGTTCCGCGCCGTGCGGCGCAGCGAGTACGCCATGGCCTCCACTCGGCAGCTGGCGGCGGCCCAACAGAAGCAGGGCGCCGCCGACATTGCGCAGCTGCTCCGCTCACGCGGCACCTGGTACGTCTGACGGCCCTTCTTCCTTCCGAGGCAACGGGCGGACGCAAGCCCTCGCCTTGTCGAACCAGTTGTTTCCCGCTCTTGTTCGCTGCGCTCACGGGCCGCTCGGGCCACGGCTGCGCCTCGGGTAAACCACTGCAGTGCACCGTGGGCGCGCTGGTACTTTCGGCTGCATGAACGCCGTCCGACGACGTCTGGACAACGAGCTCGTGCGCCGTTGCATGGCCTCGTCACGCGCTGCGGCGCAAGCACTCATATCGGACGGCCGGGTACTCGTGGGCGGTTCGGTCGCGCAGAAAGCGTCTCGCATGGTGTCGGCAGCCGAGCCGGTAGAGCTCAGCGACGAGCCGGCTCGGTTCGTGTCACGCGGCGGAGAGAAGCTGGACGCCGCGCTGGACGAATTCGGGGTCGCCGTGGCGGGGCGGCGCGCCGTGGATGCCGGCGCTTCGACGGGCGGTTTCACCGATTGCCTGCTGCAGCGGGGCGCGGCGGAAGTGGTTGCGATCGATGTCGGCTGGGGACAGCTCGATGCCCGCCTGCGGGCCGATTCCCGCATCACCGTGCGGGAACGGTGCAACGTGCGCCACGTTCGGCCCGAAGACATCGGTGGCCCCGCAGACATCATCACCGCCGACCTGTCGTTCATCTCGCTGCGGACGGTGATGGCGAACCTCGCGGCGTGCACGGTGCCCGGTGGCGAAGCAGTGCTGCTTGCCAAGCCGCAGTTCGAAGCCGGCCGGCGTGAGGCTTCACGCGGCAAGGGAGTGGTGCGCGACCCGGATGTGTGGCGGCGAGTGCTCACCGACGTGGCATCGAGCGCCTCCCGCCATGGTCTCGCACCCAGCGGTGTCGCCGCTTCGCGGTTGCGAGGGGCTGCAGGCAACGCCGAGTTCTTCTTGCACTGTCGCCGTGCTGCCGATCACGAATGCCGACCGCTCGTCGGAACCCAGTCCGGGTCGTTCGATCTTGACAGCGCTATAGACATGGCAATCGAGGCCGCACTCAGCGCTTCTTCTGAGGGGGCACCGGCATGAGCGACGTGCTGATCATCGCCCATGCCGAGCGCGCGGAGGCACTGACGGCTTCGAAGCAGCTGGTGGCCTGGCTCGAGGGCGAGGGTCACGCGGTGGAAATGGGCGGCGTGGAGGCCACGGCAATCGGTCGCCCTGAGCTTGGCGTCGGCGAACCGATCCGAACTGTCCCGGATCTCGCTGTGAGCATCGGCGGTGACGGCACCATGCTGCGCTCGTTCGATCTGGTGGCAGCCGCGGGCGTGCCAGTTCTCGGCGTCAATGTGGGCCACCTCGGCTACCTGACCGAATTCGAGCCGGCACAGCTCACCGACATGGTCGCTGCGGCGCTCGGGGGATCCTTGGACGTCTCGGAGCGGATGATGGTCAGCGCACGCGTGCGGGACAGCGGCGCCGATGACATCGGCGCCCAAGATGGCGAGACGTGGACGGGACTGAATGAGGTGGTGCTCGAGAAGCGCGATCCGGGGCACACGGTCAGGCTGGAAGTGTGGCTCGACGGCGATGTGTTCGCGACCTACGCAGCAGACGGCCTCATTGTTTCCACGCCGACGGGTTCCACGGCGTACAGCCTCTCGGCGGGGGGTGCGGTCGTAGCGCCGACGCACTCGTCGTTGCAGGTCACTCCGGTCGCGCCGCACATGCTCTTCGATCGTTCGCTGCTGCTGCCGCCAGACACCGAGATCGGCATCCGGGTGATCAGCGAGCGGCCGGCGCTCGCCGCTGTGGACGGGCGCTCGGCCAGCTTGTTGGCGACTGGCGATGAACTGGTCGTGACACGCGCTCCGTACGACGCACGGTTCCTCACCGCCGGCGGCGACAGCTTTCATCGTGTGCTGAAGCACAAATTCGGCCTCAAGGACCGCTGATGCTCGTCGAGCTGGCGGTGCACGATCTTGGCGTCATTTCCCATGCCAACTTGGTGCTCGGCGCAGGCATGACCGCGCTGACCGGCGAGACGGGCGCCGGCAAGACGCTGGTGGTGCAGGCGGTGCAGCTGTTGATGGGTGGGCGCGCTGATCCGGCGATGGTGCGCGCCGGCGCAGTCGAAGCAGCTGTCGAGGGCAGGTTCGTGCAGGCCGATGGCAGCGAGCGTGTGCTGCGCCGTGTGATCCCGGCAGCCGGCCGCAGCCGCGCCTACGTGGACGGCGGCATGGCGTCGGCGGCAGAGCTTGCAGAGCTCGGGGTCGGGCTCGTTGACCTTCACGGGCAGCACCAGCACCAGTCGCTGTTGCGCGCTCGCACCCAGCGCGAGGCGCTCGACCGCTGGGGCGGCATCGATGTGCGCCCGCTGGCGGCGGCGCGTGACGAACTGAGCGCGCTCGCCGAGAATCTGGCCGCACTCGGCGGAGACGCGCGAGCGCGGGCGCAGGAGATCGATCTCCTGCGGTACCAGGTCGACGAGATCGCATCGGCGCAGCTGGAAGATCCTGGCGAGTTGAGCTCGATCGCCGAGCGGGAGGACCTGCTGGCCGATGCAGCATCGGTGCTCGCGGATGGTCACGCGGCACGCCAGGCACTTGCTGGAGACGAGGGCGCGGTCGACAAGCTGGGCGCTGCGGCGGCTCTGCTGGCTTCCCGGAATGCGTTCGCCCCGGTGAGCGACCGCTTGGGTGCCGTGGCTGCGGAGTTGGATGACACGGTTGCGCAGCTGAGAGGAATGCTCGACATGGTCGAGGACGACCCGCAGGCGCTGGCCGACGTCCGTGCCCGGCACCAGCTCCTGCGCGAGCTGACCCGCAAGTACGGCGACACGCTGGCCGATGTGCGCGCGTTCGGTGCCCAGGCAGCAGAGCGGCTGTCGCAGCTTGAACGCCACACCGAGCTGGCTGCCGAGCTGGAGGCCGGCATCGATGCGGCGCAACGCCACGTCGAAGCCGAGGCGCACGTCGTGGCTGCAGCTCGTCGGGCGGCCGCACCCGGTCTCGCCGCTGCGGTGGGCGAGCACCTCGCGTCGCTGGCGTTGGCAGGCGGCACGTTCGAGGTCAGCGTCACCGGCGAAGCGCCGAGCGACGGCGTCGAACTGCTCTTCAGCGCGAACCGCAGCGCCCCACCCGGCCCGCTGTCGAAGGTGGCATCGGGCGGCGAGCTGGCGCGCGTCATGCTGGCGTTGCGGCTTGTGCTGACAGCCGGCCCGCCGACCCTGGTGTTCGACGAGGTCGACGCTGGCATCGGCGGCGAGACAGCAGTTGCCGTCGGTCAGGCGCTGGCTTCGCTGGCCAGCCAGCACCAGGTGCTGGTGGTCACGCATCTTCCACAGGTCGCGGCATTCGCACACCACCAGGTGGCCGTTCGAAAGACCGACGACGGCAACGCAGTGGCTTCCAACCTCGTTGCCGTGACGGGACCCGATCGCGTCAGCGAGCTGGCGCGGATGCTCGCGGGTCAGCCTGCATGGGCGAGCGGCCGCCAGCACGCGACTGAACTGCTGGAGGTGGCCGCCGCAGCGCGGGGCGGCACGCGAGAGTGAGCATGTCCCGCCCGCGCGCGTCGTGGGGACGTCTGCGATTGCGCCGCAATCACGGCGGCAGCCACGTGGAGATCGCGGGACGGTGCAGGGTGGACCGTCGCACCAAGAACCTGCTGCGCCGCTTGGAACGCGGCGAGATTGCGGTCATCCACCACGCAGACCTGGATCGGGTCGCTGCCGACGGCCTTCTGGCCGCGGGGGCGATCGCGGTGATCAACGCGGAACCGACGATGACCGGCCGGTACCCGGCGCTGGGCGGTCTCACGCTCGCGCAAGCACGAGTACCGGTGCTGGACGACATCGGCGAGGGGGTGTTTGCATCGCTGCGAGAGGGCGAGGAGCTGGCCATCTCAGGCGACGAGGTGCTGCGCGGCGACCAGGTGATCGGGACCGGATACCGCCGCGATGCCGAGCACTTCGAACGCGTACTGGAATCGGCGCGAGTGGCGGTACGCAGCGAACTCGGGAGCTTTGCCCGGAACACGCTCGAGTACTTGGAGAGGGAACCGCAGGTCCTCACCGACGAACTGGAGATCCCGCCGCTGCGGCACCAGCTGCGACGCCGCCACGTGCTGGTAGTGGTACGCGGCATTGACTACCGCGAAGATCTGGCGGCACTACGCCGGTCGGGCTACATGTCGGACATGCGGCCCGTCATCATCGGTGTGGACGGGGGTGCCGATGCGTTGCTCGAGGCCGGTCTCGTGCCCCACATCATCATCGGCGACTTCGACTCGGTGTCGCCGCGGGCACTCACCTGCGGGGCGCAGCTCATCGTGCACGCCTATCCCGAAGGCGGCGCGCCGGGCGCGGTCCGCCTGGACGACGCCGGATTGAGCTACGACGTCATCGCCGCGCCCGGAACCAGCGAGGATCTGGCATTGCGGCTGGCATTCGAGCAGCGAGCCGAGCAGATCGTCGAGGTGGGGTCCCACACGTCGATGGTCGACTTCTTCGACAAGGGCCGCAGCGGCATGGCATCCACCTTTCTGACCCGGATGCAGGTGTCTCCGGCGCTCGTGGATGCGAAGGGCGTGAGCCGCCTCTACCGCACCCAGGTGCGCAAGCGCGACATGGCGATGCTGATCGTCTCGGCGCTCGTCACCATCGGCGTCATCGCCGCGGTGACCGAACCGGGCCGGCTCCTGCTGCGCACCCTGTGGATCAACATGGGCCTGTAGATCGGTCGGGCGAATGATCAACCTCCGCTACCACATCGTGTCGATCGCGGCGGTCTTCCTGGCCTTGGCGATCGGCCTGGCGCTGGGCTCGACATTTGTGGACTCGGTGCTGGTGAGCAACCTGGAGTCACGCGTGGACCAGTTGCAGGCCGACACCGAATCGGCGATCGAGCGACAAGCCGAAGCCGAGGCGGAGCTCGGCGAGGCTGAGGCAGCACGCGACGCGGCGCTTGCGAGCGTCGAAGATGCGCTGTCCGTGCGGTTCGAGGTGGAGGATCTCGTACGGCCGTACCTGCCCCAAGGACGACTGAGCGGCACGACGACGCTCATCGTCGCGCCAGAATCCACGGACCGGGCCGCTGTGGCAGCCATCCGCGCACGCCTCGATGCGACCAACGCGCGCCATGGCGGGGTGCTGTGGCTCAGCGACGATCTCCGCCTGCACGACCCAGCCGTGCGCCGGAGCATCGCGGACGCCTTCTCGCTGGCAGGTGACAGCCGCAGCGCGGTGCGCAGAGCGCTTCGCTTCCTGCTGCCTCAGGCGCTGTTCAGGCCGGCGGAGGCCGGTTCCAGCCAGATGCTCGCTGATGACGTCAATGCGGTCACCGACTTCGGAGCGCTTGACGGATTTTCTCGCGGCTTCTCCGCGGTGCCGCCGACACGGACTGCGCTCACCTTGCTCCGCGATCTGGAATTGGTGACTCATGACGGCACCGGCGCCGTAGCGCTGCACCTGCTGGGAGGGGAGCAACTGCGACTCGTGGTGGTCACCGATGCTGCCGCGGCCGGGTTGAACCAGGATTTCATTTTCGACCTGTTGAGGGCGGTCGTTGACGACGGCCACTCGGGCACCGGCGTCATCGTCGAAGTACCTGCGCCGGGGGCAGCAGGAGTGGGCTACGGCGCAGTGCTGGAGCGAGTCCGCTCCGACGCCGTGCTCGCGGGAGCGTTCGCGAGCGTCGACGATGTCGACACCTTCTCGGGCGATTTGGCGCTGCTGGTTGCGCTGGAGCGGTTGCCTGCCGTCGATCACTTCTCGGGAGCTGATCTCAACCACGGTCTGGGCCCGTCATGACCCACGCCGTGGCGATCGTGCCCGCCTTCAACCGGGCCGACACGGTGGGTGCCACGGTGACGGCGCTGCGAACGGTGCCCGATGTGCTCGACGTCGTCGTGGTCGACGACGGGTCCCGGGACCGAACTGCGGCTGCGGCTGCCGCTGCAGGTGCGCGCGTCATCGAGCTCGCACGCAACCGCGGCAAGGCAGCGGCGGTCACCGCGGGCATCGCGGCGTCGGGTGCCCCCGACGTGTACCTCCTCATCGATGCCGATCTGGGTGGTTCAGCCGCGCTGGCCGCAGATCTGCTGCAGCCGATTGCGCTGGGCGAGGCCGACATGACGATCGCCGTCTTCGATGCCGTTGAGGGCCCGGGCGGGTTCGGGCTCGTCAAGGCGTTCGCGGCACGTGTCCTGCGTTCCGAGACGGGACTGGAACTGGCTGAACCTCTCTCGGGTCAGCGCGCCGTGCGGGGTCCGCTGATGAGATCACTCCGGCTCGCGCCCGGCTTCGGACTCGAGGTGGGTCTGACGCTCGATGCGGCCGACCGCGGAGCCCGCATCAGCGAGGTCGAGATCGGCTTCAGCCATCGGCAGACCGGGCGTGACCTCCGCGGCTTCGCGCATCGAGCGCGAATCGGGCGACACGTCTACCTCGCAGCGGTAGCTCGCACCGGCTGGCCGAAGGCGGTCTACTGCCTGGCCGCCTCACTGCTGAGCCGCCTGCGGATGGACGCACGATCGGCGTCTTCGGAGCGGCCGGGGCGGCGTCTCCGGTCAGGCCGCGACATGTTGCGGCGACGCCTGCGTTCGCTGCGGCCGACGCGTTCGATGCAGCGGCTGCGCGCTGCGAAGGTGCCGTCTGTGCGGGATGCTGCGTCACGGTTGCCGCTCGCGCGATGGCGGCACCGAGGCTCAGAGCTCGGCGCACGGTCGCTGCGCCGGATACGGGAGCTTCTGGTGGCACGACGTCGCCGGTCCTCGGGCGGATCGTGAGTCTGCACCACCCCTCGTGCGCAGCCATCGCGCGGTGATGACCGCTGCACCGTTGTTGGGCCTGATCAACGGCTGGCCGGCCGCCGCGGCGGTGCTGGTCGCTGCGTTCGTGGGATCGCTGCTGATGTCGGCAGGGCTCTGGCGCTGGTTCGGCGGGCGCATGAGCCGGGAACGCTGTATCCGGCCCAACTACCGGGGGCAGCCGATCGTCGCCGTCTCGGGCCTGCTCGTCCTCATCGCCGGCTCAGTCGCAGTTGCGATCACGGCGGTCGTCATCGTTTCGCTGCCACAGGGCGAGTGGCATTGGGCCGTACACGTGCCGGGCCAATCTGTGCTGCTCGCCCGCTCGCCAGATTCGGCCACGATCGCCGGCGGCATCGCTGCGCTGGTGCTGCTCGGGGGATTCGGCTGGCTCGGCTATCGCGACGACACGCGCGGAACGCCAGAACACCTCACTGCCGCCAGCGGCTTCGCCGGACACCTTCGCCAGAGCCTGCGCCAGCGAGCTCTCACCACCGGGGCGCAGAAAGCGCTCGGCGGTCTCGTCGTTGCGACCGTGGGTGTGCAGATCGCGTTGTGGGGCGACCCGGGGGAGGTCAACGAATACGCAGACACGGAGTCCGTCGATTGGCTTCGCGCATTGCTGCACGTGCTGGGACCCGGCTCCGATCCTGACGCCATGTGGAGTCTGGCGGCACTCGGGCGCGGCGCCGTGATCGTGGCGCTCGCGGCCAATCTGATGAACCTGCTCGACCGGGCTCCGGGACGTGCAACGAAGACAGCTGTTGCCTGGTGGCTCGTCTGGCTCGCCCCAGCGGCGCTGCTCGCATCGGGCACGTTCCGTTCCTTCGACTTGGGACCGGACACTGCCGATTGGGCTGTGTGGGCTGGGGTTGCTGTTGGCGCTGCGGTCGGGCTGTTGAGAAGCGAGCTCGCTGAGCTGCACATGCAGGGTGATACCGGCGTCAATCCGCTTGGCGCAATGCTGGGCATGGCCACGGTCGTCACGTACTCGGCAACCGTCGAATGGATGGTGCTGGCAGTGTTGGCGGCATTGAACTTGGCGAGCGAGCGCTGGTCGTTCAGCCGGATCATCGATGCGGTGCCGCTGCTCCGCTGGCTGGACCGGCTCGGCTCGCCGTACCGATCCAACTAGACCCGCGAGCAGAGGGTCCTACCGCCTCCGTAGCGGCCGCGCCTATGCCCGCTGCATGGCAGCGGCCCTGTGCTCTATGCCCGTTGCATGGCAGCGGGGCTGTGTCCTATGCCCGTTGCATGGCAGCGGCGCACTGGCGATGGTCGGCCAGGCGCTCGTCGAGGCCGGGGTGAACGATCTGGCCGCCGGAGACAACCGGGCGTCCGGCCACGATCGTGTCCCGGGCGGACAGCGGGCCGCAGCGCAGCCAGGCCTCGATGGGGTCAGAGAGGGCGCCTGCGAACGCGGGCCCGTCGAGCTGCCACACCACGAGGTCACCGCACGCACCGGGCGACAGCTCGCCGATCTCGCCCTCGCGGCCGAGGCACGCTGCGCTGCCACGGGTTGCCAGGTCGAGGGCCTCGCGGGCAGAGAAATACGTCGTGCCGCCCCGGTCTGCATCGCCCCCGTCGGCATCATCCACGCCGTCGCCGGCAGCGCCGTCGGCAGGGCGGCCGCTGTCCAGCCCCTTCTCGGCGCTCAGTTGCCGCTGGCCGTCGCGCAGTCGCCCCACCAGCAGTGCATTGCGCGCCTCGGTCCACATCGACGCCGAATCGGTGCTGGCTGAGCCGTCCACCCCGAGTCCCACCGGTACGCCGGCAGCTCGCAGCTCGCGCACCGGCGCCAAGCCCACGCCGAGCAGCAGGTTCGAGCTCGGGCAGTGCGCCACACCGGTGCCCCACGTTCCCAAGCGGGCGATCTCGGTTGCATTGGGCTGCACGCCGTGCGCGATCCACGAACGGTTCGAGCCCCAGCCGCAGTGCTCGAAGTAGTCCACGGGGCGCATCCCGAACATCTCGATGCAGAAGCCGTCCTCGCCGGGGTCTTCGCACAAATGAGTGTGCAGGCGCACGTCGAGGCGTTCTGCCAGCTCGGCCGTTGCCGTCATCAGTTCGGTCGAAACCGAAAACGGCGAGCACGGCGCCAGCGCGATCCGGACCATCGCATCAGGGGAGCGGTCATGGTGCACGCTGACCAGCCGCTCCGAGTCCTCGAGGATCGCCTCAGGTGATTGGCAAACCTCATCGGGCGGCAGCCCGCCGTCGGACTGGCCCAGCGACATGGAGCCGCGGGTTGGGTGAAAGCGCATGCCCAATTCGGTGGCAGCGGCGATCTCCGCGGCAATCAAGTCGCCTGCGCCCCGCGGATGCACATAGAGGTGATCGGTGCTGGTGGTGCAGCCGCCCAGCGCCAGCTCGGCCAGGCCTACCCAGGCAGACAGGTACGCGCCCTGCTCATCGAGCCGCGCCCACAGCGGGTACAGCGTCGTCAACCAGTCGAACAGTCCGCCCCGAAGCGCCGGAGCGTATGACCGCGTGAGGTTCTGGTACATGTGATGATGGGTATTGACGAGCCCAGGCGTGACGAGGCAACCGCCGGCGTCGATGCGCCGGTCTGCTGCGGGCGGCGTCTGAGAGGCCTCGCCGACCGCGCTGACGAGTCCGCCGGCAATGGCGACCCAACCGTCGGCGATCTCGCGCCGCTGCTCATCGCACGTCGCCAGCAAGGTGGCACCATGCACCAGCAGATCCGCCGTCGCGGCCGCCCCGGTTTCGTCTGATGTGTCGTTCATGATGGTCCATCCGGCCGGTTGTTCACTCGGGGCGACGACCTCAGCGGATTCGGCAGGCATTTGCCGGACTTCCGTGAGGATCAGCCAACCTCAGCCGAAGCGACGGTAGCTTGATGACACATGCGAGAGAGCCCATCGAAAACGTCGCGTGGCTAAGCACATTTTCGTCACCGGCGGAGTTGCCAGCTCCCTCGGCAAAGGGCTCACGGCGGCCTCGCTCGGCCGGCTGCTGGCCGCCCGGGGACTGCGGGTCACCATGCAGAAGCTGGATCCGTACATCAACGTCGACCCCGGCACCCTGAACCCATACGAGCACGGTGAGGTATTCGTCACCGACGATGGCGGCGAGACCGATCTCGATCTCGGCCACTACGAGCGGTTCATCGACGTGTCGCTCACCCGTGACTCGAATGCGACGACCGGATCGATCTACCAGAAGGTGCTCGCCGACGAGCGGCGGGGGGAGTATCTGGGCCGGACCGTGCAGGTCATCCCGCACATCACCGACGAGATCAAGGAGCGCATCCGCAAGCTGGCCGACGGCGACGTGGACGTCGTCATCACTGAGGTGGGCGGCACCGTCGGGGACATCGAGATCCTTCCGTTCCTCGAGGCAATCCGGCAGATGCGCCTCGAGGTCGGCCGGCAGAACATCTGCTACGTCCATGTGACGCTGGTGCCGTTCATCGGCCCGTCGGGTGAGCAGAAGACCAAGCCCACGCAGCACTCGGTGACCGAGCTGCGCAGCCGCGGCGTGCAGCCCGACGCCATCGTGCTGCGCAGTGAGGGGCCCATCGAGGACGGCCTGCGCAACAAGATCTCCAACCTCAGCGATGTCGAGCTGGCCGGCGTGGTGAACGCCCCCGACTCATCGGTCCTCTACGAGATCCCGATGGTGCTGCGGTCCGAAGGCCTCGACAGCTTCCTTTGCGGGATCCTCGGCTTCGAAGATGTCGAGCCCGACCTTGCCGACTGGGAGGCGATGCTCGCACGCATCAAGGCGCCCCAGGCGACGGTGCGCATCGGCATCATCGGCAAGTACGTGGCGCTGCCCGATGCCTACCTGTCCGTCGTGGAAGCGCTGCGCCACGCGGCCTCGTACCACGGCGTCGAAGTGGACATCGAGTGGATCCATTCCGAGGAGATCGAGGGGTTGCTGGCCGCGGGGCGGCTGCGCCACCTCGACGGGATGGTGATCCCGGGAGGGTTCGGCTCGCGGGGCATCGAGGGCAAGATCGCCGCGGCGGCGTACTCGCGCGAGCACGACATTCCGTGCCTGGGCCTGTGCTTGGGGCTGCAGGTCATGGTGATCGAGTTCTGCCGCAACGAGCTGGGCCTGCTGGGCGCCAACTCGACCGAGTTCGACCCCAACACGCTGCACCCGGTGATCGATCTCATGCATGCGCAGCGCGGCATCGAGGACAAGGGCGGCACGATGCGGCTCGGCGCGTATGTGGCCAGGCTGGCGCCGCGCAGCCGCGTGGCGGCGATGTACGGCGACACGCTGGTCAACGAGCGGCACCGGCATCGTTACGAGGTGAACAGCGCTTACCGGCAGCGGATGGAAGAGGGCGGCCTGCAGTGCAGCGGGCTGTCGCCCGACGGGCGGCTGGCGGAATTCATCGAGCTGGACGGTCACGCGTTCTGGGTGGGCACCCAAGCCCACCCGGAGTTCAAGAGCCGTCCCAACCGCCCGGCCCCGCTGTTCTGCGGACTGGTGGGCGCTGCGCTGGCGCGGGCCGAGGGACGCAATCCTCAGCTGCTGCCGGCTTCGACGGGAACCGGTCCGCTGAGCACTGAACCACTGGCCTAGACCGACGCCTCGCTCTGGCGCAATCTTGACCTACCTCAGCGCAGGCTGACACATTGGATAGGCGATGCCCGCTGCCCTGGCAATGGAAGCCGAGGACTACTTGGGCTGGCTGTCCAATGAGCGAGGACGGTCAGCGCGCACCGTGGCGTCGTACCGGGCCGACCTCGGCGGGTTTGCGGCATGGCTCGAGGCGCGAGGCAGCGATCTGCTGGGTGCCAGCTCCGCTGACATAGCGGCCTACCTGGCGCACTTGCGCGACGATCTCGGGCGGGCAGCTTCCACTGCCGCCCGGGCCGCGGTCAGCCTGCGCGGCCTCTACCGGTTCCTGGTGGCCGAGGACCTGGCGTCGAGCGATCCCGCCGGCGCGCTCGACATGCCCCGCGCGCCTGCCGGGTTGCCACGCGCGTTGCGGCGCGATCAGGTCGAGCAGCTCCTGGCATCCCCGGTGGGGGACAGCCCGCTGGTGCGGCGAGACCGGGCCATGCTCGAAGTGCTCTACGGCATGGGCCTGCGGGCCAGCGAGCTGACGACGCTGTCGCTGGGCGACGTCGATCTGGATGAGCGCCTGATGCGAGTGTGGGGCAAGGGCGGCAAGGAGCGCGTCGTGCCGGTGGGGCGTCACGCCGCGGATGCGGTAGGCGAATGGCTGAGTGGCGCCGGGCGGGGGGCGCTGGAGCCGGCTGCGTGGCGGTCGAGAGATGACGCCGCAGCGCTGTTCCTGAATGCCCGGGGCCGCCGCATCACCCGTCAGGGCGTCTGGCTGATCGTGCGCCGTCACGGCGACCGCGTCGGCCTCGGACCCGACGAGCTCACCACCCATGTGCTGCGCCATTCCTGCGCTACCCACATGCTCGACGGCGGTGCCGACATCCGCAGCGTGCAGGAACTGCTGGGTCACGCGTCGATCTCAAGCACCCAGCGCTACACCGCAGTCTCACAGGAACGGCTGACCGAGGTCTACCGCCAAGCCCACCCCCGCGCCCGCTACTGATCGCTCATTGCCGAAGCCGGCACATGACCAACGGAACGACGGGAACGCATCGCCGTTCCAGTTCGACTGCGGCGCCTAGGGGCTGCGGGCGGTGGCTGCGGCGTGTGTGGGATCGCGGCTGGGCGGGCTGGCGTTGCGGGGCTCGGGTGGTTGGAGGCGGGGTCGGCCGTCGGGTGGAGTGTGGATCTTGCGGCTGTGGGTGTGGAGGTCTCGATGGCAGGGACCGCACATCGAGGCGAGGTTCGGAACTTCGGTGAGGCCGTCGTTCTCGTAGTAGGTGATGTGGTGGGCCTGGGTGTGCTCGGAGGTGAGCTTGCAGCCGATGCAGCCGCCATCGCGCACCGCAAGAACGAGGCGCTGGGCGTCGTTGGCGTTGCGCGTGCGCCCCAACGCGAGTTCTGACCAGTCGGCGCTGAACATCGCGGGCAGCACCTTGGCGTCAACGGCGAGCTCCACGAGCATCTGCGCCGACAGGGGAGTGCCGTCGTCGAGACAGGGGTTGGCGAGCCGATCGCTCGTGGCGTCGTAGTCGGCAACGATGATCAGGTTGTTCTTGGCATGGCGTGCCGAGGCGGTGCCGGCGACAAGCTCGCTGAGCGCATCGGCCAGCAGTTGGCGGCGCGTCGGCATCGGGCCGTCGCTGTCGGCCTCGCCGTTGCGCTTGTCCCCGTCGGTTGGACCGGAGTGGGTGGAATCGGTGCTGCTGCTATCGAGCTCGGCGCGACGGCGCAGCGATCGGAGTTGGGCTTCGAGCGCAGTGTTGAGCTCGCGTCCGGTGAGGAAGTCGAACTTGCCGTGCAGATGCCACATGCCGTCGTCGCCCACCCGCAGCGAGGCCGAGCGTTCATGACGCTGCAGCGCCAGCTCGGCGTCGATGGGGCTGAGATCTTCGGCCGCGGCTTCGGTTGCGAGGTCGGCTTCGACCTGCTGGCTGCGGTAGGCGAGCGGGTGCCGGGCGATCGTGTCGGACGGATACACGCGGGCAAGCTCCAGGAAATCGTCTTCGCTGCGGCGGTGCTTCTTGGGCGCCTCGCGGGCAATCACCCTCGCATGTGACATGTGAATCTCGCCGGCCTGCATCGCGTCGAGCGTGCCAGTGAGGCCCTCCGAAACCAGGCTCTCGGCCAGGCGGGCCTCCGAGCGGGCCTGCGCGCAGTTCATGCGCGTCTGGTCGCGCAGGATGTAGGCGGCAGACTGAGTGCCGTTGCGTGACGCCAGCTCGCCCACTACCGCTAGGTAGCGGCCCTCGACACGGGCACGCTCGGCCGCCAACTCGACGACCATCTCCTTGAGCTCGCGGCCGTTCAGCGCCCCCAGATCGACACTGCAGTCGGCCGTGCCGCCGCTCGCCCACACCGCCGCTTCGTTGGGCCACGCAGACCCCGCAGCAGGCCATGCCGACGCCAAGTTGCTGTCGGCTTCGGGTGCGTCTGCGTAGCCGGGAGCGAGTTCTCGCACAACATCGCCGAACATGAACAGAGCATACACTCATATGAGAACAAACACAAACAATCGCGCGCATCATCTCTGGGAAATCCCGTGATATGTATCGAGAACAATCGAGATAGTCGACTTCGTACCGGACCTGGCAACCGTCGCCCTCACTAGGGGCCGAGTGCAGCTACTTGGGCAGGAAGCCCATCGCTTGTTTGGCGCGGGCCAGGGTGCCGCATGCCACGGCCTCGGCTTTGTCGGCGCCGGCGGCGATGATGCGGGCGAGCTCGGCGGGATCTGCGTCGAGCTCGGCCTTCTTCGCGGCGATGGGCTCGAGCATGGCGATGACCGCGTCCGCGGTGTCGGTCTTGAGCGATCCGTACTGGCTGTAACCCGCAGCGCTCTCAGCAGGGCTCCGGCCCGTTGCGGCACCCAGGATCGACAGCAGGTTCGACACGCCCGGCTTTGCGTCGGGGTCGTAACGCACCTCAGACTCGGAGTCGGTCACTGCGCGGGCGAACTTGCGTGCAATGTCGGCATGATCATCGAAGATGCCTATCGAGCCTTGGGGGCTCTCGGCCGACTTGGACATCTTCGACGTGGGGTTCTGCAGGTCCATGACTCGGGCGCCGACCGTGGGGATGGCAGCCTCCGGGATGACGAACGTGTCGCCGTAACGGGAGTTGAACCGTTGCGCCACATCACGTGTCAGCTCGAGGTGCTGGCGCTGGTCGTCGCCGACCGGCACTCGATCGGCGTCGTAGATCAAGATGTCGGCTGCCATCAGCGCCGGATACGTGAAGAGGCCGGCCGAGACGTGGTCGCCGCCCATCTCCCCCCCCTCCGAACGTGCCGACTTGTCCTTGAACTGGGTCATGCGGCGCAGCTCGCCGAGCGACACCGTGCACTCCAGCAGCCACGACAGCTCCGTGTGCTGGGGCACATGGCTCTGCACGAACAGCGTGCAGACCTCGGGATCGAGGCCGACCGAGATCAGTGTGGCCATCGTTCTCAGGGTGGCCTCGCGCAGCTGGGCCGGATCCTGCTGGACGGTGACGGCATGCAGGTCGACGGCGCAGTAGAAGGCGTCGGCATGGTGCTGGTCGATCGCCCATTGGCGCAGCGCCCCGAGATAGTTGCCGAGGTGAACGTCGCCGGTGGGCTGGATGCCCGAGAGCACTCGTGTCATGGCGCCTGACGGTACCGGAACGGCATTCGTGACAGTCCTGCAAATATCCCGGGCCTCACGGGAATGCCGCGGTACCTTCGGGCCGCGTGGCCCACGAGGTTCGCACTGAGGCCTTCGCGGGCCCGCTTGAGGTGCTGGTGAAGCTGGTCGTTTCCCAGGAGGTGGACATCTGGGACGTGTCGTTGACGCGCCTGGTCGACGACTTCGTCGCCGTCATGGCTGCTGTGGATGTCAGCCACGCTGCTTCCGAGGGCAGGATCGACATTGACGCCGCCAGCGAATTCGCGCTGCTGGCAGCGACGTTGATCGAGCTGAAATCCCGCCGGCTGCTGCCGGCCCCGCCGGTCGAATTGGATCTGGAGGAGGAACTGGCGGCCTACGGCCTGCGCGATGCCGCGCTGGCACGTCTGGTCGAGGGGCGCACCTTCGGTGCCGCCGCACGGCTGCTGCGCGAACGCTGGGACGCCGCGGCGTTGCAGTGGCCCCGCACTGCGGGTCCCCCCGAGCGCTTCTTGGTGTTTGCGCCGGACCTGCTCGCAGGAGCATCTCGAGACGATCTGGCCGCGGCGATGGAGCGGGCGCTCGCGCCGCGGCCGGTGCCGCGGGTCGACGTCAGTCACCTGAGGGCCGCCGGCATCACGGTGGACGAGGCGGCGGCGAAGATCGTCGAGCAGCTTGCATCGGCGGGCCCAGCATCGTTCCGCGAGCTCACCTGCGACATCACCGAGCGCATCGTGGTGGTCGTGTACTTCTTGGCGGTGCTCGAGCTATTCGGATCGGGCCTTGTGGAGCTGACCCAGGCCGAGCGCTTCGGCGACATCGGTGTGGAGTGGATCGGCGACGGGGTCACCCTGCCGGCCGCGGCGGGCGGCTACGGGGAAGACGCTGCGTGAGCGGCAGGCACCCGCCAGTCAGTGCTGCGCGCGGCTTGAGACTGGTCAGCGATGAGGGTCGTACCGTCGCTGAGCCGCTCGATGCCCCGAACGACTCGCCCGCTGTCGTGCGGACTCGCCCGCCGGCCCATCCATCGATTCCTGTCGATGGCAGCACTGCCAACGGTGCACCGGAGACGGCGAACGGCGTCGCTGCGGACGCCGACGCCCACGACCAAGGGCTTGGCGGGTCGCGATCGGTCGATGACCATGAGCTGTATGCGGCAGTGGAGGCGGTGCTGATGGTGGCGACCGAGCCGGTACCGGTCGATGTGCTGGCTGCGGTCACCGGTGCACCAACGGCCACAGTCGGGACCATCTGCAACGAGCTCGCCCGGGAATATGCGAGAGCCGATCGAGGTTTCGCCTTGATGCAGGTTGCCGGCGGCTATCAGCTGCAGACCGCTGCGGCGGCTGCGGAATACGTGGAGCGTTTCGTGGGGAGTCGCCGGTCAGCCCGTCTGTCTGCAGCGGCGATGGAGACCTTGGCCGTGGTGGCGTACAAGCAGCCGATCTCACGTGCGCAGATCAGCGCCATCCGGGGCGTCAACGTCGACGGCGTCGTCCGCACGCTCGCAGACCAGGGCTACATCGCCGAGGTTGCACGCGATCCGGGCCCAGGCAATGCCGCCCTGCTCGGCACGACGGCAACCTTCCTGGAGCGGCTGAGCCTCGACAGCCTCGACGACCTGCCGTCGTTGGCGGAGCTGCGTGTGGACCCTGAGGCGGTCGAAGCCATGGACCGCCTCGCAGTGCCCCAGCACGGTTAGCCGATGTGACACCCGCAGGCGCGCCGGACCACGGCGACGCAGCCTCGCCCGACGGCGGGCAGGACGGCACCCAGGGACGTCTGGGCCGCAGCACGCCCGACGGCCGTGACGCGGTGGCGCCCGACGGCGGGCAGGACGGCGCTGAGCGACTGCACAAGGTCATGGCCCGTGCCGGTGTTGCCAGCCGTCGCAGCTGCGAGGAGCTGATCGCCGCGGGTCGCGTCACGGTCAACGGCAGGGTGGCCCAGATCGGGGACCGCGCCGGAGCGGCAGATCGGATTGAGATCGACGGTGCGGTCGTGACATGGGACGCGGCAATGGTCCACTACCTGGTGAACAAACCGCGCGGCGTGCTCAGCGCGGCATCGGACGACCGGGGCAGGCGCTGTGTGACCGATCTGGTGCCTGCTGGTGTGCGCGTGTATCCGGTCGGGCGACTTGACGCCGACTCCGAAGGGTTGATCATCGTGACCAACGACGGCGAGCTGACGCACCGGCTGACGCATCCGTCATGGGGAGTCCCCAAGGAGTATCTCGCTCACGTCGATGGGATGCCAGCACGCGGGGCGCTGGCGCAACTGCGCACTGGAATCGAGCTGGACGATGGGCCCACTGCACCAGCCGTGGTGTCGATGCCCCAGCCGTCGGTGCTCCGCATCGTGATGCACGAAGGTCGCAACCGCCAGATCAGGCGGATGTGCGACGCCGTGGGGCATCCGGTCCTGAGGCTGGTGCGCACGCGCATCGGGCCCCTCACCGACCCCGCGCTGCGCCCCGGCGAGCACCGGACGCTCTCCGCCGACGAAGTCCGTGAACTCCACCGCGCCGCGAAGCGGCGCGTCGATTGACTCCTGCCGCCTCCGCAGCGGGCGCGCCCGCCGGCGCAGCAGAGCGCTGCGTTGTGGCCGGCGCGAGGTGCTGTTCGGCGTTCTCGCCGTGTCACAGGCAGCGACCACAATGGGAGTGACGCACGGACGAGCTTCGGCATGCCCGACCCGAACCGTTGCCAGCACATGGGAGCACGCAGATGAGCCTCGCTGAGACGTACCGGCTGTCGGGGCGCTACACCGACGACAGCGGCACCACGTTCATGACCGGGCTGCAAGCCCTGGCTCGCCTGCCGATCGAACAGCTCCGGGCCGACCGGCGCGCCGGCCTGCGCACGGCGGCGTTCGTATCGGGCTATCCGGGCTCACCCCTCGGCGGCTACGACGCCGCTGTCGAATCTGCCCGCAGCGCGACAGATCTGCCGATCGTGCACTCACCGGCCGTCAACGAGGACCAGGCTGCGACTGCTGTCATGGGCAGCCAGCTGGCCACCACGCGGCCCGATGCCACCTACGACGGCGTCGTCGGGCTGTGGTACGGCAAGGCACCTGGCGTCGACCGCGCCACCGACGCGCTGCGCCATGCGGTCTTCGCAGGCACCGATCCTCGTGGTGGCGCGGTGGCCATCGCCGGCGACGACCCAGCAGCCAAGAGCTCCACGATCCCGTCGAGCTCGGCCGGGTCGATGGCCGACCTGCACATCCCGGTGCTCTACCCAGGCACGCCCGCCGAAGCGCTCGATCTCGGTCGCCATGCCATCGCCATGTCCCGGACGACGGGGCTGTGGACGGGTCTCAAGATCGTGGCCGACGTGGCGGACGGCGCAGCGACGGTGCTGCTGGATCCCGACCGCTTCGAACCGATCATCCCGCTTGTCGACGGCGAACCGTACCGCCACCGGCCCGACGGCTACCTCCTCACGCCTCACACGGTCGACATCGAGCGCGAGATCGTCGAGGTCCGCTACGAGCTCGCCATCGCGTACGCCGCAGCCAACCGCTTGAACGACGCCACGGTCGATCCGGCGGACGCCTGGATTGCGATCGTGGCGTCAGGCATCACCTACCGCGAGGTTCGCGAGGCACTGCGGAGGCTGGGCCTCGACAGCGATGATTCGGTCACCGAAGCCGGTGTCCGGCTCGTGCGGATGGGTATGCCGATCCCGTTCAGCCCCGAACGGGCCCGGCACTTCGCCCGCGGGGTCACGGAGATCTTCGTGATCGAAGAGAAGAGTCCCAACATCGAGTCGTTGCTGAAGGACGCCCTCTACAACCAGTCGCACCATCCCCGCATCGTCGGCAAGACCGACGAGCACGACCGGACGCTGCTCGGTTCGTACGGAGCGCTGACCGCTGACGATCTCATCGAGCCGCTGCGTGGGCGGCTGGAAGCTCGCATCGGTGACCGGCTGGTGCGGCGCCAGCCAGAGCGCGTGCGCATCGAGCTGCCCCTGGCATTGCCCCCCGAGCAGAGCCGCTCGCCGTATTTTTGCTCGGGCTGCCCGCACAACCGCTCCACCGAGGTGCCCGAGGGCGCCCTCGTGGGCGCCGGGATCGGTTGTCACACGATGGCGCTGTTCATGGATCCGGAGCGGGTCGGCGACATCGTGAGCTTGACGTGCATGGGCCAGGAGGGCACCCAGTGGATCGGCATGTCGCCCTTCGTCGAGACGCAGCACATCTTCCAGAACCTGGGCGACGGCACCTATTTCCACAGCGGCCAGCTGGCGATCGCCGGCGCGGTGGCCTCGGGCACCAACATCACCTACAAGCTGCTGTGGAACCGGGCTGTCGCCATGACGGGCGGGCAGGATCCCGCCGGGCAGCTGGAGGTGCCCGACGTGGCCGCCGGGCTGCTGGCGGGAGGCGTGGCCAGGGTGCTCATCACCACCGACGACCCGGCTGGCTACCGCGGCCGTGCGGTGCCTGCCGGTGTCGAGGTGTGGCATCGCGATCGCCTCACCGAGGCCCAGGAGCTGCTCGCCGGCATCGACGGCGTCACGGTGCTGATCCACGATCAGCAGTGCGCGGCCGAGGCGCGACGGGCCCGCAAGCGCGGCACACAGCCCACGCCGCCCAAGCGAGTGCTCATCAATGAGCGAATCTGTGAGGGCTGCGGCGATTGCGGCGCCAAGAGCAACTGCCTGTCGGTGCAGCCGGTCGACACGTTCTTCGGGCGCAAGACCCGCATCGATCAGACGTCGTGCAACCTCGACTACTCGTGCCTCGACGGTGATTGCCCGTCGTTCATGACGGTGACCGAGCCGGGGCCGTTCCGCACTGCGGTGCGCGAGATGCTGGCGCCGCTGCGGCGCAAGCGAGCAGCGAACGGCGGCGATGGCTCCGGCGACGGCGCTCGACCCGAGCCGCCTGCTGAGCTGCCCGATCCGGTGCGGCTCGTCGGTCCCGACGAGGTGTCGGTGCGCATGTGCGGGATCGGCGGCACCGGCGTGGTGACGGTCAACCAAGTGCTCGGCACGGCAGCAATGTTCGACGGCTTCGAGGTGCGGGGTCTCGACCAGATCGGGTTGTCGCAGAAGGCAGGCACGGTGGTAGGCGATCTGCGGCTGAAGCGGATCGGCGGGCCGGCCACGGCGCGCCTCGGCAACAGCCAGGCCGATGTGATCGTGGCCTTCGATCTGCTCGTAGCGGCATCGGCGGCAGGACTCGATGTCGCCGACCCGACCCGGACCATGGTCGTCGGGTCGACCTCGCCGACGCCGACCGGTGCCATGGTCGCCGATCCGAGCATTGACATGCCCGCGACATCCGAGCTGCTCGAGCGGGTGGCTGCGGTCACTGTCGACGGCAAGCGGCACTGGGCCGATGTCGCTTCGCTGGTGACCGCGCTCTGTGGCTCTGCGGTGACAGCCAATGTGTTCGTGGTGGGCATGGCCGTCCAGGCCGGCGCGCTGCCGATCACGCCGGCGAGCTTGGAGGCGGCCATCGAGCTGAACGGCGTTGCGGTCGCCCAGAACCTCGCGGCATTCCGCTGGGGCCGGGCGATGATCTGCGATCCGGCGGCGGTGACCGGGGCCGCGGCGCGCCGCACCGCCAGCGCGGCAGACCCCGATGCGAGCACTGCCACAGCCACCGATCTTGGCAACGCCGGCGGCGCCGGTCCGCACAGCACGGTTCCCGAGCGCTTGGCGGCCCGCATCGATGCGTTGACCGACGGGCTGGCCGGTGGGGGAGGAGCGGGAGAACCCGACGAGCTGCGTGGGGCGCTGCGCCGGTATGCAGCCGAGCTGTGCGCCTACCAGTCAGAGGATCTGGCAGCGCAGTTCCTCCACGCAGTCGAACGCGTGGCGAGCGCAGACCAGACGGCGGGAGACGGTTCTGGCCGGCTGACAGCGGCCGCCGCCGCAGGGCACTTCAAGCTGATGGCCTACAAGGACGAGTACGAGGTGGCCCGGCTCATGTCCGATCCGGAGGCGAATGCTGCAGCGCGGGACTTGGCTGCTTCTGTAGGCGGAACGGTGTCGTGGAGCCTGCACCCGCCGCTGCTGCGAGCACTGGGCCGCACCGGCAAGATCCGGTTCTCGACAGCATGGCGGCCGCTGTTCGCGCTGCTGGCGCGCGGCCAGCGCCTCCGGGGTCGGTGGTGCGATCCGTTCGGTCACACTGAAGTCCGCCGGACCGAGCGGGAGCTGCCCGGCGAGTACCGGGCAGCGCTCGAAGCGGCGCTCGAAGCGCTGGAGCGGGATGCAGGCGCTGCCCGTTACGAACAATCGGTCGCCATCGCCGGGCTGGCCGAGTTGGTCCGCGGCTACGAGGATGTCAAGATGGCCACCGTGGAGACCTTCCGTTCGGAGCTGGCAGCCCACGTCGCCGGGCTGGCGCCGCCCGACTGAGCCGCTGGGGCCCAGCAGGCATCTCGCCGGCCCAAACCGGCGACGTTCAGAGCCATCGGTACCCTTCGTTGCGTGGCCTCGAGTCCCGCTGAGACAACGCAATTGCCGTCGCGTGCCGGCGCAGCGGCGCCGCCGCGCGCCAACGCGCCCGCGGGCCGCGCTCAAGTCGTGGGCACGGGCCTGATCGGCGGATCCGTCGCAGCGGCACTGCGCAAGTCGGGATGGCATGTGACCGGGCGCGACGCCATCGGCGATCATGCGCAGCGGGCACTCGAGCTCGGCTGTCTCGATGCCGTGGGCACTGACCCGGATGCGACGTTCTGCATGGTGGCGGTGCCTGCAGCGATGCTGGCAGACCAGGTCGCGATCGCGCTCGCCGACACCGCTGCTGCGGGCGCCGTGGTGACCGACACCGGCAGCGTCAAGACGCCCGTCGCCCGGGCGGTCGCCGACCCTCGCTTCGTGCCGGGCCATCCGATGGCCGGCTCAGAACAAGACGGCATCGAAGGCGCGAACCCCGACATGTTCGCCGGCGCGGTATGGGCCCTGACGCCGAATGAGACCACCGACGACAGCTCCTTGCGTGCCTGCCAGGCAGTGCTGGCAGGTTTCGGGTCTGATGTGGTGACGATGACTCCCGAACGGCACGACGCCCTCGTTGCGGTGGTGAGCCATGTGCCGCACCTCGCCGCCGCGTCGCTGATGTGCCTGGCCGACGATCGAGCCCTCGATGACGCGCCGCTGCTGCGCCTGGCGGCTGGGGGTTTCCGGGACATGACCCGGATTGCCGCCGGACACCCGGGCATCTGGCTGGACATCTGCGGTGAGAACCGCGACGCCATCGTGAACGTGCTCGACGAGTTGTCCGAGCGTCTGACGCAGATGCGCGACGTAGTCGCCGGAGCCGACCGTGAGGGATTGCGCGCCGTGCTCACCCAGGCGCGGCGCGCCCGCACCAACCTGCCGTCGCGCTATGTGCGGCCACAGGAGCTGCTGGAAGTGCGGGTACCGATCCCGGACCGCAAGGGCCAGATCGCAGCCATCACGATGCTCGCAGCAGACTGCGACGTGAACGTGGCCGACATCGAGGTGGCCCACTCGACTGAGGGGGCCGAGGGTGTGCTCGTGCTCGTGGTGGCACGAACCGAGGCGCAGCGCTTTCTCGCGGCTCTGGCCGGGCAGGGGTATCACCCCACCACGCGCGATCTGGCATGAGCGCAGGGCGGGTCATCGGGGTCATCGACCCTTTCACCAATGGCGCATCGGGCGCGGCGCTGCTGCCTGGTTCCAAGAGCATCACGAACAGAGCGGTGCTGTGCGCGGCCCTGGCCACCGGGCGCAGCACGCTCGACGGGGTCCTATTCGCCGACGACACCGAGGCCATGATCGAAGCGGTCACTGCCCTGGGCGCAGTGGTGCGCGTCAACCGCGGCAAGCGCAGGCTCGTCATCGACGGCATCGGCGGTCGGCGCTCGGTATCGCATGACGTGCCAGACGAGCCGGTCATGGTGCACGCGCGCTCCTCGGGAACGACAGCCCGCTTCGTCCTGCCGGTGGTGGCAGCCCTCGGCGGCCGCTGGCTGCTCGACGGCGACCCCCAGTTGCGCACGCGCCCGCTGGACGATCTGCTGGCGGCGCAGCGTTCGCTGGGCGTCGAGGTGCACGAGCTCGGCGAGCACGGCTGCCTGCCGATCGACGTGTCATCGGAGGCCGTCGACGATGCGAGCGCCACTCTGCGTCACATACGAATCCGGGCCGACGCTTCCAGCCAGTACGCGAGCGGCCTGCTGCTCGCCGGTCCTCTTCGCGGCGGCATTCATGTGGAGATCGATTCCGATTTCGACGCCGTCAGCCGGCCGTACATCGACATGACGGTGGCGGTCATGGAGGCCTTCGGCGCGAACGTGACCGTCCCAAGTGCCGATCGCTTCGTGGTGACCGAAGGCCGCTACCGGGCCACTGACTACGTGATCGAGCCCGATGCGTCTGCCGCGAGCTATGTCTGGGCCGCGGCTGCGCTGTGCGGCGGCAAGGTGAGTGTCGAAGGACTCGGCAGCCACAGCATCCAGGGCGATGTGCGCTTCGCCGGGATCCTCGGCGAGATGGGCGCGGACGTCACCGTTGACGACGATGCCATCGCCGTCGGCGCGCCGCCCAGCGGAACGCTCCTCGGAGGCTCGTTCGATTTACGCGACTTCTCTGACACAGCCCAAACCTTGGCGGCGGTGGCAGCGTTCGCCGAGGGCACCACCTCCATCGGCGGCATCGGATTCATCCGCCGCAAGGAGACCGACCGCATCGGCAACACGGCCACCGAGCTCGTCAAGCGCGGCGTCGATGCGGTGGCCGAGCACGACGGCATTACCGTCCGAGCGAACCCCTTCGGGCTCCGGGCGGGCGTGGTCGACTGCCACGGCGACCATCGGATGGCGATGGCGATGTCCCTGATGGGTCTGCGCGTGGCCGGGATCGACATCGACGATCCCGATTGCGTCGCCAAGACCTTCCCCGACTTCTTCGATGCGATCGAGGCGCTCCGCGGCTTGCCTGAACCAGTCTCGGAGCAACAGGTGACGGTGATCGCGATCGACGGTCCCGCAGCCTCCGGCAAGTCCAGCGTGGCCCGCGCCGTGGCCGGCGAGCTCGAGATGGACTATCTCGACACCGGCGCTATGTACAGGGCGGTGGCCTGGGCGGCGTTGCAAGCAGGCGTCGATCTCGGTGACCTCGCGGCGGTAGCGAGCATTGCCCGCAGCTCCGATATCCAGATTTCGAGCGTGAGCAACGCCCAGCAGGTGATGGTCGACGGCGCCGATGCCACGGCGGCGATCCGCAGTGCAGAGGTGGATCGCAGCGTCAGCGTGGTGGCGGCCAACCCGCAGGTGCGGTGGGTGCTGACCCGACGCCAGCGTGACTGGGCGAACCTCGTCGGCGGTGGGGTGATGGAGGGCCGCGACATCGGCAGCGTGGTGTTTCCTGATGCTGTTGTCAAAGTGTTCCTCACGGCGACACCTGCCGAGCGGGCCCGTCGTCGCCTCGCCCAGCAGGCTGACTCCATCGGCAGCGCAGGTGATGCGAGCAACGATGACGCCGCGATCGCTGCGCTGGCCGCGGAGCTGAGCGAGCGAGATCGGTTCGACTCGGGCAGGGCCGACTCGCCGCTGCGCGTGGCACCCCGAGCGGTCGTTGTCGACACCACCGAGTTGTCTCAGGACGAGGCGGTGGAGATCATCACCGCGATGTACCGCCGAGCAGCCGGACTCCAGGGCCCCATCCGTCTCAGTCGCCTCCAGGGCCGATGAGCGGACCCGACGGGCCCCGGCCCGATCTGCGCGACGGCCCGCTCAACATGGCCGTCTACCGGATCATGAAATACGCGATCTGGGGTGTCTTCCGGGCGTGGAACCGCATCTCGGTGGATGGGCTGGCAAACCTGCCCGACGGCCCGTGCGTGTGGGTGCCCAACCATCGCAGCTACATCGACACGCCGATCCACGCCGCGATTCCTGCGCGGATGCGCGTGATGGGCAAGGACTCGATGTGGAAGTACCGCTTTCCGGGCTGGCTGTTCACGACGATCGGCTGTTTCCCGGTGAACCGCGACGCACCCGATCGAGCGGCGCTGCGTACTGCGCTGGACGCACTGACCTACGGCAACGGACCGGTCGTGATGTTCGGCGAGGGCGAGCGCAAGGACGGACCTCGGGTGCTGCCGCTGATGGACGGCCCGGTGTATCTGGCAGCGCGGGCGCAGGTCCCGATCGTGCCCGTCGGCATCGGCGGAACTGCCGCAGCCATGCCCCGCGGCGCCAAGTTCATGTATCCCCGGCGCATCAAGTTCATCATCGGCGAGCCGATGGACCCGCCGCCGCCAGGGCCGAGCGGCCGGGCATCACGACGAGCGATACGCGAGCTCACCGAGGAGCTGCGCGAGCGCATCCAGGCGCTCTACGACCAAGCCCAAGCCGACGTCGGCACCCCCAACGTCCACTGATTCGGCCACGGAATAGGTCTGGCGCCGCACGAAGCCGACCGAACTCACCGGTGCGACCAACAGCGCCGTTGATGGAGCGGGCGCTTGGCGCCGGAGGATCGGACCCGTAGATCGTTCCCGAGGCAGTCCGACGGGAGGGCGGCTTCGATCACCTTCTTCTTGTAGGGCTGGTCGCTCACTCGTTCTGCCGTTGGTTCGATGACGCGTAGTGGAGCGCCTCGTTTATGATGGTGTCTCGGATCGGTCCCAAAGCGCTGACCACGTGAAATTGACGCTTGTGACGTCGAAGACGAAGTCGTCGCTGCGTCCGTCGAAGGGTCTGCGGAGGTACCGAACTGTGTCCGTGCCGTCGGGCGACACTTCGACGAGCGCGAGCACGAAGTGCTCAGGGTCGTTCAGCCCGGTCAGGATCTCGTTGCGACTGATGGTCACCGTCGGTGCACCGGCGATGCGGCCTTTGACCTCGATGAACTTCATGCCACCTGGTTCGTGATCTCGTCCTGGGCGACGTGACCGGATGTCATAGCCAGGGTGGTTGCGATGCTCCTCATTGAGATCGACTGCTTCCCAGCCGAGATGATCTTCGGCAGCGAGCACGGCTTGGATGGCCCGACGCTCGACCTCGGCGCGGGTAATGGCGAACTCCTCTGGTTCGTCGATTCCCGCGAGTCGGCGGAGGAGGCCAACCGGTACGACGAGGGCACCCCCGATCACGACGGGCGGGAGTGCCCGCAAGCTGCGTTCGGCCTGGAGCTCGCCAACGCGGTAGTCGAGGCGGAGGGCAAGCTGGTCGGCTCGCTTGCGAGCCCGATCTGCATTGGCCTGGGGAGTCTTGCCGGCGTCGGCTCGCAGCTGGAGCTCGTTGGCGCGATGGTCCCAGTAGTTGATCTCGCGGGTCAGTCGTTCCTTGACGGCGGCGAGCGTGGCGTCAACGCGATTCTCGGTATGGAGCCGAACCCGGGCGAGGTGTTCGGGCACAGCGACGCTGATGGCGTGATCGAGTCCCACGGTCTCAAGGTCAGTATCGAGCCATTCTGATTCGAGGATCGACGTGACGTGAGCGATCTCGTCTGCGTTAGGCGGCCGGTAGTCGAGGTAGGGGGCGTAGCCGGCAGCGACGGCGTGGTCGCCACCCTTGATCTCAACGAACTCGAACCTTCGACTGACAACTGTGTGAGGGTGGCTGCGCGTGGGCCGCCCGTCAGCGATGGAATGTTCAAGCATGATGAGCACGCGGGGTTGGTCACCCTGTTCGGTCTCATCTACCAGCACGGTCCCTTGAGTGAACAGACCTCGGTGTCGTTCGAGGATCAGGTCAATGGTGGCGCTCAGCAACGGATGGCCAGGGGCCAGAAGCTCAGCTGGAGGAGCGCCAACCTGACGGATGAGCTCCTTCTCGAAGGTGATGCGCTCGTAGCGCGTGAGCACTGGTGCACCGGTGCCGATCTGCCGGTCGCGTTGGCGGACCGACGCGGGCACGTTGGAGATCTGGAACCGACCGGCCTCGCGCTCGACGAGCTTGCCGCCAAGATGGGCTATCGCGGCCTCAAAGAACGCCCGTATGTAGTGGGGCTGAAGCCGTCGTGCCGAAGCCTCCTGCATCTCCTGACGGACGCGTTCGACGTCGGCGAAGGCCATCGTCTCTTCGGCGAGAGGTGGGTGCTCGATGGCGTCCCGAATGCGTTGTTCAACGGTGTCGTCAATGACGTGGTTGATGCGGTCGCGAACTTGGGGGTCCTCTCCGTAGCGGATGGCGTCGAGGAGCAGCCGTCGGAGCTCGGCACCACTCAGTGCTTCCCCGAGCACGTCGAAGACTTGGCCCTTGTACGCGATTCGTTGCTGCTCGATCTTGTCGAGCAGACGAAGGTACACCTGCGCTTCGCGGGTCTCGGCGGCGACGAGATTCCACATATGGCAGACCTCGGTCTGGCCGATTCGGTGGACGCGACCGAAGCGCTGCTCGATGCGGTTCGGGTTCCACGGAAGGTCGTAGTTGATGACCAAGTGGGCTCGTTGGAGATTGATGCCCTCACCTGCTGCATCGGTGGCAACGAGCACAAGGCACGTCTCGTCTTGGGTGAAGCGCGCCTGGATCTTGCGCCGATCCTCGCGTGGAGTGCTGCCGGAGATGTATTCGACGGCCTCTACGTCACCGAGGAAGGTGCGGAGCCGGTCGACGAGGTAATTCATGGTGTCGCGATGTTCGGTGAAGATGAGGAGCTTTCGACGTGACCCGTCGGGCTTGAACATCGCCTGATCGTTTGAGAGCAAGCCTGAGAGCTGGACCCACTTGGCGTCGACGCCTTCACCCCGCAGGCGACGGGCAAGAGATTCGAGTTGCCCGAGCGTCTTGATCTCGAGCTCGAGTTCGGAGATGGTGGCCGCCGCAGTTGCGGCGTCGACGACTTCAGATTCCAACTCCTCCTGTACTTCGCCGTCGAGGTCATCCCAGGCGTCGAGGTCGAACCCATTGTCGTCGACCGTGTCATCCGACAGAAGAGAGGACAGCCGCTGTTCCTGTGGAGTCATTCCAAACGCTGCAGCGCGAGCCCGCTGGCGTTCTTCGATGATCCGCTTCTCCAGCCGTTTCCGACGGCGTGAGAGCGACTGGTAGATGGCTTCGGGAGACGAGGCGAGACGACGCTGGAGCATCGTCAACGCGAACCCAACCGTGTTGCCGCGACGCCCTTGACCTTCTTCGGTGAGCCGGTCGGCCCGATTCATCTGCTCGCGGACGTACTCGGTGACCTCGTCGTAGAGGGTCATCTCGTCGTCGGACAGCTCGTAGTCGACGGTGGTGGCTCGTCGCTCGGGGAAGAGGGGCCGACCATCGAAGGTGAGCAGTTTCTCCTTGACCGTGCGGCGCATGAGGTCACTGGGGTCGACAGAGTGGACCCCGTCGCGGAAACGTCCCTCGAAACGGTCGCTGTCGAGCAAAGCCAGGAACAGCTGGAAGTCCTCCTCCTTGCCGGAATGCGGCGTGGCAGTCATGAGAAGAAGGTGCCTGGCGGCGGTGCCAAGGGTCTCGCCTAGCTGGTACTTCTTCGTCTTTTTGACCTCGGACCCGAAGAAGTGCGCGGACATGCGATGGGCCTCGTCGACTACGACGAGGTCCCAGTCGGTTTGGGCCAGCCGCTCCACCAGATCCTCTCGGCGGCTGATCTGATCGACGCGACAGATCAGCCGATCACGTTCCTGGAACACCTCACCGACGTGGGTGCGGTCAAGGTGTTCTTTGGTGACCACCTCGAAGCGCATACCGAATTTGTCGAATAGCTCGTCCTGCCACTGATTGACGAGGCTTCCTGGCGCGACGACCAGCACCCGCTCGGCGTCACCACGGATGATGAGCTCCTTGATGTAGAGGCCGGCCATGATCGTCTTGCCAGCGCCTGGGTCATCGGCGAGCAAGAAGCGCAGTGGTTGACGTGACAGCATCTCGCCGTAGACGGCCTCGACCTGGTGCGGCAGCGGGTCGATTTCGCTGGATGTCAGCGCTAGGTACGGGTCGAAGAGGTAGGCGAGGTGAATACGTCGAGCCTCGGCGGCAAGGCGGAACCTGTGGCCGTCACCATCGAAGCTCCACGCACGCCGGGTTCCCTCGCGAATCGAAAACGTGCCCTCGTCAGAACGGTAGAGAAGCTGCTCTCGGGGCTGGTTGGCCGAGTCGCGGTACGTCAGCGTGATGGCCTGATCTCCATGCCGCACCGCCGACACGACGGTGACCGGTCCATTGGGTTCCACCCCGTCCGCGACCGATCCGGCAACGAGATCCTCCAGTTTCGACACATCTGAACTGTAGGAAGCGGCTGAGGGGCGCGTCGTTTCGTCGGTCATGCGTGCTCGAGTCCCAGTCGGCGACGCTCCAGTTCGATGATTCGGCGCTCTTGTTCGGCCTGGCTCGCGACTTCGCTGGTGCGCTCGTCGTCGGTGATATCGATGGCTTCGGGCGTCGCGTCCTTCATGGCGCTCTGTCGAACGTATTCGGCGAACAAAGCCGACTTGCGGGCGAGGATGACAAGCATCCGTTCGTCGACGCTGTTCTCAGTCAGCAGGCGATGAACCTCGACGGGCCGTACCTGGCCGAGCCGGTGACAGCGAGCGATGGCCTGGTCCTCGGTACTGGGCTTCCACTGTGGCTCGGTCAGGACCACGACCGAGGCCGCCTGGATGTTGAGCCCGACTCCCCCCGCTTCGATCTGGCTCACCAAGACTGCGGGATCCTTGCGGCTTGCGAAATCGTCCACAATCTGTTGGCGTTGAATTGCCGACACGCTGCCCGTCAGCGGGCCGAACGCCAAGGACCCCAGCGCTGCGTGCACTCGGCCGATCACGTCACGGAAATAGGAGAAGACGACAACCTTGCGGTCGTTGTCTGCCGCCTCCTCCGCTATCTCAAGAAGGCGGCTGAGCTTCGGCGAGTCACGTGCCCGATCAGTGAGGAAGGCAGCTCGGCGCATCGACATGAAGTTCTTCTCCGCGACTGCAGCCCGGTAGGCATCGGCTGCGGGACCGTCGAGCGGGAGCCATTCGGCCGTCTCGATCCGAGGCGGGAGCTCCTCGAGAACATCGGTTTGATTGCGCCGGAGATAGACGGGCCCAACTGACCTGCGGAAAGCTTCAGCGCCAGCGACTCCATCCGTTGTACGGATGGAAGCTGCCACATCGGGTCTGACGTGATGCACCAGATTGCGGAACTCCTCGACGCGGTTCTCCATCGGTGTGCCACTCATCAGCAGCGAGAGTTCTGACCGGGTCAGCCACGACTGCACAGACCTAGTGCGCAGGGCATCGGGATTCTTGACGTAGTGAGCCTCGTCGACGACCAGCGCTGCGATCCGAACTGCCGGGGCAACGAGGGATCGGAGCGTGTCGAAGGTGGTGACACCGATACCACCTAGCCGGGCCCAACTGGCGAGACTGCGATCGCGTTCCGGGCCGTGCAACCGCCAAGTCCGCTCGATACGGGTGTGGCGATCGATCTCGTGCTCCCAATTGGCCAGGACACTGGCGGGACTGACGACGAGAAAGTGAGTGGCGCCTTGGGCCCGGAGATGCGAGAGCACCGCAAGGGCCTCAATGGTCTTGCCCAGGCCCATTTCGTCACCGAGTATCGCTCGACCCTGAATGAGCGCGAACTTGGCCCCGAATGACTGATAGCCACGCAGGGACACCTGAAGCAGCGACGTGTCGAGCTTGAAGGCTCGGATCTTCTCGACAATCTCCTCGGGAAGGAACCCGTGCGACGCCTCGTCGTCGGGTCCCTGGCCGCTGATCTCGATGAGAAGTCCGTTGTAGGTCACCGACCGGGCGAAGTAGTCGTCCCACTGAGATTGCGCCGACAGGCGCTGAGGCAGTCGCGATCGGGCATCCGACATCTCGTGCGCCAGCAACACCGTCGAGGCCTCATTCACCAGTGCTGCCAGATGCTTGAGCGCTAGACGGGCCTTTTCCTTGCGCTGACGACCGGCGAAGAACCGCCGGACGCGCCGAGTTTCAAGTCGTGCCGGCCCGCGGCGTTCGTCGATTGTCGCTACCAACTTGTCAAGCCGCTCATGCAGCGGATCGATGAGCCGGTGAGCCGCCTCCCACTCGCGCAGCCGAGCCAGAAGCTCCGTCTGCTCTGCCGGTCGACCATCGACATCGAATCTGACCCGCGTGACGTCGTGAAGAGCTGTTTCGATCTGTCGGGCCGCTGCGAGTGCATGGGCCGAAGTCTTCTCTCCAACGCCTGGGATCGACTGCAGGCGATAGCGGCCCGCAGCCTGAACGGCGGCAACGGTGCGCAACCCAGCGGCTTCCACAGCACCCAGTCGCAGCCGTCCCTTTGACGCCGTCCGCAGCGCATCGAGCGGCATCCGTTCAAGCTGCTCCTGCACAACACGAGCCCGCTCAGCTTCATAAGAGGATTAGCGGATAGGCGGCGTCATTGGGGGCTCCAGCGGTCGCGGTGGTCGATGAGTTTGATGGTGATGATCAGTGCGACGGCGAGTGCGAGCTGGGCGAGGCGGTGGCGGGGCTGGCGGTCGGTGTTTCGTCG
>JAJEFK010000057.1 GCA_022820505.1 Acidimicrobiia bacterium
CGACGAAACACCGACCGCCAGCCCCGCCACCGCCTCGCCCAGCTCGCACTCGCCGTCGCACTGATCATCACCATCAAACTCATCGACCACCGCGACCGCTGGAGCCCCCAATGACGCCGCCTATCCGCTAATCCTCTTAGCGTAGGAGTCGCAGCGGCAGCCGCCTGGGCGGCATCACTATCGGGCCCCGCTTGCCATTGCTCAGGGGTGTCGGTGTCGCAGTGAATGTGGCGACTGGGTCAGAGGTCGCATTGTTCGGCGGCGTGGCGGGCGGCGTTGGACTCGGCCTCTTGGTCGAGTTCGACGGTGCGCAGCAGGGATCGGACGCTGGAGACCGGCCAGGTGGCCTTGCCGGTGGCGGTTTGCAGCCCTGCTTCTTCGAGCGCTGCGGCGACGTTGCGCAGGCTGTATCCGTCTGCGCGGAGTGCCACCGCGAGATCCTTGGCTGCTTGGGGCTGGCGACTCGGTCGTCCGAGCCGCCTGCCCTGCCAGCTCGCCACTGCCAGGGCTGCCTTGGTGCGGTCGCTGATCAGCGCGCGGTCGAATTCGTTGGCTGCGCTCAGGATGTTGCGCAGGAAGGTGCTGACGGGTAGGTCGCCGCTGTCGCGCACATCGAGTGCGATGAGTTCCCATCTGCCCTCTGCGGCGAGATCGAGCAGGTCTTGCAGGTCGCGTGTCCGGCGTGCGAACCGGTCGAGTCGCACTGCTGCGAGCACGTCAGCCTCGCCGGCCTCGAGCTGGGCGAGCGCCATCGCGAGTTGCGGGCGGTGGCGCGGTTCGATGCCGGCCGAGACAGCGTCATCAGTGCAGTAGCCGACGACCTGCCAGCCGCGCTCGGTTGCCGCAGCTTGCACCGCTCGATGCTGGGCCTCGATGCCGAGCCCCGACGCTGCTTGGGCGCCGGTCGAGACTCGGGCATAGGAGATGACTCGCTTCGGTACGGGTTGGTGTTGTTCTGGATGCACCTGGTGAACATTAGTTCATAGATACAGTCGTTATGCAGACAAACGTGTTTCGGCACTGCTCCTCGACTGGGCACGAACCCGAGTCGGCTGCAGCCAGCTCTCCTGCAGCTCCTAGAGGGTCACTACCATGCGAATTCTGGGCGCAGCGCGTCTGCTGCCGCAGGCTCGCGCACGCCGCGGGCCGTCGAAGGTTGATGAACGGTGCAGCTGCGTCGTCTACACGGTCACCACGACAACTTGATCGGAGAGTGTCGCGGTCAGTGCCTTGATGTCGTTGGGGTCTGATGTTGCGACAACGGTGCGGTGGTGATGAGAGAGTTGCGCAGCGGCGACCGCTACCGAAGCGTCGATGACATCATCAGTGTGAGAGCGGGCACACAGCCGCCCGCAGGCCCTGGCCATCGCGCTGTCGAGAACTAGCTCCTCGCAGTGCATGAGCGCTCTCGCAAGCAGCGCCTGGCGGCGGCCGCCACGCCAGGTCTGTGCGATGACGCCCGTCGGGACGGCCACGATGTCGCGAGCATCGGCGGCGGCGCGCAAACGCGCCCACATGGCGCGATCGTTTCGGTCGAGTGCGATCAGCGCTCCTGCGTCAAGCACTAACGCCGTCAATGCCCCAGCTCAGCGCGCGCTCGGGCCAATTCAGCCTCGGTGAACTCCCCGTGCACGGCCTCCCAGTCGGCGACGACATCGTGCAGGCCCCGAGTGACAAGCCGACGGCGTGCGGCATCGGCCAGCCACGCGGACATGTTCTGCTCGTCTGTCACAGCGGCGTCACGAACCGCTGCCGCGAGTCCTGACTCAAGCGAGATGGTGAGTCGTTCAATGGCCACGACTCGAATCATACAACTTCATAACCACAGCCAGCTCAGCTTCATCGGCACCGCAGACCCCACCGGTAGCCTGCGGGCATGGACATCCGGATCGGCATCACGCACGGCGGTCGGGAGCTCAGCGTCGAAATCGACGACGAGGCTGCTGAAGACGCGGCGGCGTCGCTCGAAGGTGCGCTGAGCGGCGACGACACAGTGCTCTGGCTGAACGATCGCAGCGGGCGCCGCGTCGGCGTGCCCATCGACAAGCTCGCCTACCTGGAGCTGGGTCCGGCCGGCGATCGGCGCATCGGCTTCGCAGCCGACTGAGATTCGAATGCGGGCGCCCGCCGATCGGCCGCTGCCCGCAGACAACGTGCGCGACAACACCCGCGATGGCCCGCGCGAGCACCTGCGCCGCTTGCTCGCATGGTGGTCGCTGCTGGCCGACCTGTCGTTCTCGGACCTGCTGTTGTTCGTGCCCGGACAGGTGACTGCACTCGACGAACTTCCCGACGAAATCGCCGACGCCGACACGAACCACCCTGACGGACCGCCCCGTCCGTGGCGCCGGCTCGGTCCCGAGACACCGCTGACCGTGATCGGCCAGATCCGGCCCACGACCGGCCGCACGCTGTACCGCGACGACCACATCGGTCTCTGCGTCGCCGCCGGCGAGCGGCCATTGGTGTCAGAGGCATTCGCCCGCGGCGTCATCGTCACCGGCGAGGGCCTGCGCGTGCCAGGCGACCGGCGGGCACGCATCACTGCGGTGCCGGTGACGTTCGACGGCGTGACGATTGCCGTGATGAGCAGCGAGGTGACGCCGCGCTTCACCGACATCCGCGATCCCGGCGAGCTCGAGCGCACCTACATCGCGACGTTCGGACGCCTCGCACGCATGGTCGCAGCCGGCTCATTTCCGTATCGGGGGGCCGATGTCACCCACGAAGAAGCCCCGCGGGTAGGCGATGGGCTGTTCCTGACCGACGAGACGACACGCATCGGATTCGCCACGCCCAATGCGGTCAGCGCCCTGCACCGCATCGGGGTTGGCGGCAATGTGCAGGGGCGCCGCGTGCGAGACCTTGATCTCGGACCGGACGTCGTGGGGCGGGCCATGAGCGGCGGGATCCCCGTGGTGGACGAGGTGGAGCACCAGTCGGTGACGGTGCAGCTGCAGGCGCTGCCGCTCACCGACACGCCCGTGCGCAACGCCCTGGTGCTGCTGCGTGACGTGACGGAGCTGCGGCGCCGCGACCGGCTGCTCATCTCGAAGGACGCCACGATCCGAGAGATTCACCATCGGGTCACCAACAACCTGCAGACGGTCTCGTCGCTGCTGCGCATCCAGGCCCGTCGCTTGGAGTCGCGCGAGGCGAACCGGGCGCTCGACGAGGCGGTGCGGCGCATCCGCGCCATTGCCCTCGTGCACCAGACGCTGTCGACCGAGACCACCGACGACGTCGACTTCTGCGATGTGGCCGAGACGCTGACCGAGACGATGCGCCAGAGCATCACGTTCCCGGAGCGGCCTATCGATTTCACCGTTTCCTGCGAAGCGGGGATGCTGCGATCGCAGACAGCGACTTCGCTGGCGGTGGTGCTCAATGAGCTGCTCCAGAATGCCGTGGACCACGCCTTCCCCCAGTTGTGGGAGATCGAGGACCAGGCGCTTGAGGCGGCGCCGGCGCTCGACGAGAGCCCCATCGGCCACGTCGAGGTGGATATCTCCCGGCCGTCGCCGGATCTGCTGTCGATGGTTGTACGTGATGACGGTGTCGGCATCCCCGCCGACTACGACTCGCAGCGATCAGGCGGCCTCGGTACTTCGATCGTCCGGGCGCTGTGCGGGTCAGATCTCGGCGGCACCTTCGAGGTTCGGCGCAGGACGCCCCCGCCGGGCTCCGAAGCCGTGGTGCAGATCCCCCTGCGCACCATCGCCTGACGGCCGCGCTGGGTGCCGGGTCTGCTTGGCAGTAGCCCGCTAGGAGCTGCAGGAGAGCTGACTGCAGCCGACTCGGGTGCGGGCCCAGTCGGGGCGGAGGGCCGCGTAGGACTCCCGGTCGGGCTGGTCGTCGTAAGGGCGGCGCATGACGTCGAGCAGCTCCCCGATGGCCTCAGGGCGGCCGCCGGTGGCGGCGTCGATGGCGAGCTGGGCTAGGTAGTTCCGGAGGACGTACTTGGGATTGACCCGGTTCATCGTCTCGGTCCGTGCGGCGTCCGCGATGCCGAGCGCTCGCAGCCGTGCCGCGTAGCGCTCGACGAACTCACTCGTGGCTGAGCGGTGCTCGTCGGTGACCTCGGAAGGCTGGTAGTACGCGTCGGCGAGCGGGGCGATGCGCTTGGCCGGGTCGACGCCCTCGACGGTGTCGACGGTGGCGAGCCGTCGCCAGAAGATCGTCATGTCGGTCTCGACCAGCCGCAGCACCTCCAGCACCCCGGTCGCCAGCTCACGGTCGGCTTCGGACTCCAGCTCTGGCAATCCCAGCTTGGCGGCCATCATCACCGACCATTGCTCCTCGAAGTAGGGCACGTAGCCGTCGAGGGCTGCCTGCAGCGGCTCGGCCTCGCCCACCAGCGGGTACAGCGCATTGGCGAGCTGCATGAGATTCCACTGCGCGACGGCCGGCTGCGTGCCGAAGCGGTAGCGGCGGTGGGCGGCGTCGGTGGTGTTCGGGGTCCAGTCGGGGTCGTAGTTGTCGAGCCAGCCGTAGGGGCCGTAATCGATCGTGAGGCCCAGGATCGACATGTTGTCGGTGTTCATCACCCCATGCACGAAGCCCACCCGCAGCCACTCGCACACCATGTGCGCCGTGCGCCGCACCACCTCGTCGAAGAAGCGCGCATACCGCTCGGGCGACGAGCTGCCGGGTTCGGTGCCGGCGGCCAGGTCAGGAAAGTCGGTGCCGATGACGAAATCGGTGAGCGTGCGCAGCGTGTCGATGTCGCCGCGGGAGGCGAAGATCTCGAAGTTCCCGAACCGCACGAACGAGGGCGCCACCCGGCAGACCACCGCCCCGGGCTCGAGCTCGGCGTTGCCGTCGTAGAGCATGTCGCGCATCACCATGCCGCCCGTCGCCACCAGGCTGAGCGCCCGGGTAGTCGGCACGCCGAGGTGCGCCATGGCCTCGCTGCACAGGAACTCGCGCACCGAGCTGCGCAGCACGGCCAGGCCGTCGGCCGTGCGGGAATACGGCGTGGGGCCGGCGCCTTTGAGCTGCAGGGTCTGGTGCTGGCCGTCGCGGTCCACCACTTCGCCGAGCGCGATCGCCCGGCCGTCGCCGAGCTGACCGGCCCAGTTGCCGAACTGGTGGCCGCCGTAGCAGTGGGCATGCGGATCCATGCCGTCGAGCAGCGTGCTGCCGCCGAACACCGCGGCGAACTCCGGGTCGCTCGCCAGTTCGGCGTCGAAGCCCAGCAGGTCGAACATCTCCGCACTGTGCGCCAGCAGGTGCGGTGCAGGCACCGGTGTCGGCTCGACCCTCGAGTAGCACGCTCCCATCACCTGCCTGCGGGAGTTGCCGGCGTCGGGGTCGGCGGGAAGCGCGGCGGTGAAGCGGTTGTCGAAACTGACCTCGTCCAGCGAGGAGATCGGCATCGTCGCAGTACTCACAGCAGCTTCAAGCCTTCGTTGTAGCGACGGGTGGGCAGATGTTCCTCGCAGAGCAGGCGCGCCATGTCTTGAAACACACCGGCCGTCTCGCTGTCGGGGTCTGCCGCGGCGATCGGCATGCCCTCATCGCCGCCCGCGCGCAACTGCGGCACCAGGGGCACCTGACCGAGCAGCGGCACCTCCAGCTCGTCGGCGAGCGCCTGGCCGCCGCCGGAGCCGAACAGCTCGTAACGCTTGCCGTCGTCGCCCGTGAACCAGCTCATGTTCTCGATCACCGCCCGCACCTGCAGGTTGACGCGCCCCGCCATCTGGGCGGCGCGCTGGGCCACCTTCTGCGCTGCTGGCTGCGGCGTGGTCACCACCAGCATCTCCGAGCGGGGCAGGAACTGTGCCAGCGAGAGCGAGATGTCGCCCGTGCCGGGCGGCAAGTCGATGAGCAGATGGTCGGGCTCGTCCCAGAAGACATCGGTGAGGAATTGCTCGAGCGCCTTGTGCAGCATCGGGCCGCGCCAGATCACCGGCTGGTCCTCTCGTGCGAAGAAGCCCATCGACATGCATCGCACGCCGTGTGCTTCAGTGGGCACCACCATCTGGTCGATCACGGTGGGCGGGCGCTGCACGCCGAGCATCCGGGGAATGGAGAAGCCCCACACGTCGGCGTCGATGACCGCTGTGCGGGTGCCGCGCTGGGCCAGCGCAATCGCGAGGTTGACCGTCACGCTCGACTTGCCGACGCCGCCCTTGCCGCTGGCCACCAGCAGCACGCGGGTCTTGTTGCCGGCCTGGGCGAACGGCACCTCACGGCCTTCGGCGTGCCCGTGGCCGGCATGAGTGCCGGCTGACGCCGCGGGGTCGCCGATGAGCTGGGCCCGCAGCGCCGACTGCTCGGCCTCATCCATCACCGTGAACTCCACGACGACGTCGTCGATGCCGTCGAGGGCGCACCCCGCCTCGCTCACGGCGTGCGAAACGTGGCCGGCAGCCGGCCAGTCGTTCGACGGCAAGGCCACGAGCACCTGTGCAGCACGCCCGGCGACTGCGGCGGCCCGGAGCATGCCCATTTGGCCGATGGGTCGGCGCAGCTCGGGGTCGATCACGTCAGCCACCGCAGCGGCCAGCTGCTGATCGGTGACGCTGGCTGGGCCGCCGTTGGCGGATGACCCTCGACGCTTGCCCTTCACTGGGTGCCCCTGACCGGTTGCGATCGCTTGCCGCGTGGTGACTGCACCGGCGTTGCAGCCGCACCTGCCGTTCGCCAAGCACGCTACTGCCGCAACCATCGTCGCCCGCAGCGCATCGCACCACCTCGACTGTCGCTCTAGCGGAAGTGCTGTGGTCGGCTATTCGAGTTCGGCTTGCATTTCGGTGATTGCGTTTTCGAGAGCGGCGGCCATGGCCGGGGGCGGGTTGCGTTGCAGCGCTGCGCTGTAGTAGCCGATGGCAGCCTCTAGGTCGCGCTCGATGAAGCGGGCTGTGTAGCCGCGGAAGACCCACGGATCGAACTCGCTGGGGTCGAGCGCTACGGCCGCGTCGAGCGACGCGATGCCGGCGATGATGAGCTCGCGGTCGGGGATGCGCACCAGCAGCCAGCCGCGCAACGCCAGTGCCTCGGTGTCGCTGGGGTCGTCTGCAAGAACGCGATCCAGATCCACGAGGGCCGACTGCAGATCGCAGTCGGTCGAGGAAGCATCGGTTGCCTCGCCTGCGCCGGACGGGTCCTGCGATGACGCCGATTCGCAATGACGCAGGTGCAGGCGGGCTGACAGTACGAGCGCACCGCGCAGGTCGGGGTCGAGCCGGAAGATCTCCTCCAGCGTGGCGCGGGACTCATCGAGCTGGTTTGCGGCGAACTGGCGCTGTGCATCAAGGAGCAATGAACGGGCCGAGCGGTCGATGTCGCCCGTCAGGGTCTCGCCCGACAGGCGCAGCCCTGCCGAGCGCGCCACCAATACGCCCGCGACCGCCCCGACGAGCACCAGTGCGCTGACCGTGATCACCGTCGCGCTGCGCCAACCGGTTCCGCGACCACGGTCGCCCGACGGTTCGAGGTCGCCTGCTGCTGTGGATCCGTCGCCGCTAGCCCCGTTGCCGCCGGCGCGGTCGCCATCAGACCGATCCCCGTCAACTTCGGCTGCGCCGGCCCGAGCCTTCCAGCGGCGGGTTGCGGCCCACAGCCCCGCTGCGGCCGCGGCGAAGGCAGCCACCGGCAACGCCCACACCAGCGTGCCCACCCCCTCCCCCGGCGGCAGCGCGTTCACGTCGTCGCCGTAGGCGGCGGCAAGATCGGCCCGGATCTCGGTGTCGCTGCGACCGGCATCCACCCACATATCGATCTGCCGGCGCATGGCCGCCGCCGCTGGAGCATTCGACTCGAGGACGCTCTGGCCGTCGCAGACCGGGCAGAGCGTCGCTTCCTTCAGCTCGTACGCACGCTCGGCCTCTGTCGCCGGCGGCCGCGATGCCGTCGCGGCGAGGACCGCTGCGATGACGGCCACAGCGGCCACCGCAAGCCAGCCGATGCGCCGCAATCCTGAACCGCTCCGGGCCGGAGCAGTCGGTTGAGCCGACGAAGTCGCCCCAATGTCACTCATGGCTGGCTCACGAACCGGTCTGCGGCGCGGCATCCGCGCTCGCGACGCCGAGCAACAGTGCGATGACCGCATCGGGATCGTCGGCGCTGATCTGCCCCTGCCAGCGAGCCGCCACGATGCCGTCGGGTGTGATCAGGAACGACTCGGGCGGCCGCAGCACGCCGAACTCCACCGCCCAGCGGGAATCGGGATCGTCGACGACCGACCAGTCGCCGCCGAGGCGCTCGTAGAACGCGACTGCGTCGGACGTCCGGTCGCCGAACGGCACGGAAACCAAGACGCCGTCGTGGGAATGGCGAGCTGCCCACGTCGCGAGCGCAGGGTGTTCGCGGTCGCACGGCACGCACCACGACGCGAAGAAGTTGACCAGCACCCACCGCGGATTCGACGACAGCGGGCCCACGGCGTCGATGTCGAATCGCGCCACGTCATCGGGGCCGATCCGCACTCCCGGCAAGGCCTGCGCGCCGCCGGCGTCGAGGAACGACTGGGGCGGCCAGATGAGCTCGCCTCGCAAGGGCGGCACCAACTCGCCGATGAGCGGGCTCGCGGCACGGATGCTGCCGCCGTCAGAATCACGTGTCGCCAGCAGTGCAATCAGGCCGACGGCCACCAGACCCACGAGCACCGCCGCAACCCGCACCCACGAGCGGCCACGGAGCGTGGCCGGGTGGCTACTCATGCGGAAACGCCAGTGCGGCGCGGGACGCGGTCGCGTGCGCCGATGCGAGTCGGCACAAGCGCAGCGGCGATGCCCAGCACCAGCACGGCACCGCCCAGCCACATCCATGCCACAAGCGGCTTGATGAGCACGCGCAGCGCAACCTCGCTGTCTCCCTCCTCGGGGATGGTGGCCAGCGACAGGTACACATCGTCGATCAGGCTCGTGGCCACCGACGGCGTCGAGATCGGCTGACCGAATTCAGCGAAACGTGTCACGGCCGGCTCGAAGATGCCCCGGTCTTCGATGTCCACGCGCACCCGCACAACCCGGTTGCCGTTCTCGATCTCATCGGTGAGCCCCAAGTAGGTGACCTGGTGGCCCGCGACCACGCCGGACTCCCCCGGCGACAGCGTGAACTCGCCTTCAGACCCGTAGGCGCTCGACGCGATGAACCCGAAGGCGATCACGGCGACGCCGATGTGGGCGATCATGCCGCCGCCGGTCCGTCCGAGCAGGCCGCGCCAGCCATTGCGCCGCACGCCCAGCGACAGCAGCCGCGCCGCGCTGCCGATGACGAAGCCGCCCATGCCCAGCGCAAGCACCTGCCACAGACCGTGCGCTCCCGCCCACACCGACAGCACCATGGTCAGCGCCCCTGCCGCCGCGGGCCACACGAGCCGCTTCGAGCGAAGCTCGGCCGGGGTGTCGCGCCAATTGAGCGCCGGTGACAGCGCCATAAGGCCAAGCAACGCGATGCCGACGGGTGCCAGCATCCGGTCGAAATACGGTCGCCCGACCGCCAGGCGCTCGGACGCGACCGCCTCGGCCAGGAGCGGGAACACCGTGCCGAGCATCACCACGAATGCTGCGACGGCGAAGAGCAGGTTGTTCCCGAGGAACGACCCTTCCCGGGACCAGATCGATCCCAGGCTGGCCGGGTTTCGCAGCGCCTCGCCGCGCCACGCCACCAGCACCACCCCGCTCACCACGATCACCGCAAAGAACGCCAGCAGGATCGGCCCCAGCGATGACTCGCTGAACTCGTGCACCGATTCGAGCACGCCCGAGCGCGTGAGGAATGTGCCGAAGATGGTCAACGCGAACGTCATGATGAGCAGCGAGAGATTCCACAGCCGCAGCATCTGGCGGCGCTGCTGGGTGATGAGCGAATGCACGAAGGCGGTGGCGGTCAGCCACGGCAGCAGTGAGGCGTTCTCGACAGGATCCCACGCCCAGTAGCCGCCCCAGCCCAACACCTCGTAGGACCACCAGGCGCCCAGCATGATGCCTGCGCCCAGGCTGCCCCATGCCACCAGCGTCCAGCGGCGGGTGTCAGCCAGCCAGCGGCTGTCGAACTGGCGCGTGACGAGCGCAGCCACCGCGAACCCGAACGGCACGGTGAACCCGACGTACCCCAGGTACAGCATCACGGGATGAATCGCCATCAGCGGGTGGTTGCGCAGCAGCGGATTCAGGCCGCCGCCGTCGGCGGGCGGATCGGCGAGCGTGCCGAACGGGTTTGCCGGACCGGCGAGCAGTGCGAAGAAGAAGATGCACACGCCCAGCATCACCGCAAGCGCCCAGGCAACCGTCGGTTCTGATGTGCGGGCGCGAAAGCGCCATGCAGCGGCGCCCACATAGCCGCACAGCACCAGCGCCCACAGCAGGATGGATCCTTCGAGCGCTCCCCACAGCGTGGCGATCTTGTAGATGAGCGGCGTGGCGACGGTGGAGTTGCGCGCCACGTACGCAAGCGAGAAGTCATCGCTGAGCAGGGCGAACTCCATCGCTCCCACGGCCAGCACGCAACCGCCGGCCATGGCCGCGATCCATGCCAGCGCCTGGCGGCACCGCTCGGGCTGAGAGAGCGCTCTGGCTGCAACCAGCGTCCCGGCACCGCCGAGCGCGCTGACGAGGCCGACGGCCACGCCGAGCGTGCCCAGCACGGCGATCACAGCCGGGGCACCTCGAATGGGCAGTCGTCGAGGAAGCCCTCGGGCGGCTCGTCGGGGTCACCGATGCGATCCGCGTTGGCTGCCGCGTACTCGTTGGTGTGCTTCACGAGCATGTTGTCGCTCGAGAAGAAGTGCGTATCGCGGCCGGCGACCGTCACGACGTCTCCTGGCACCCAGCGCCCTTCCAGCACCACCGGTATCCACGGCGACTCGAACAGGTCCGGAGGATCGACCGAGTGGCGCACCGCAACCGATGCGCAGTTGTGAATCACTTCGAACGTGGTCACGCCGCCGTCGACGGCCACCGACGCGGGGACTACCCGTCCCTGCAGGCGAAAACGACGGTCGCCCAGCTCGACCCGCTCTGCGATCGCCTCGTCGGCATTGCGGAAGAACAGCGTGGCGTTGCGCAGGCCCGCGATCGTGGCCGCCCCGCCAGCGATGAGCAGCAACAGCACGAATGCGCCGATCACCGCCTTGCGCCGGCGTCCCATCTGTCGGCGCACCGCCGCGCGATCACCCGGCGCCTCCAGCGGGTGCCGGGGGCTGAGGTCAGTCATGGGGACGCGACTCGTCGGCGGTGTCGGGCACGGGGCCTCGCGCGCCGATTCCCAAGTCCCGACCGAGCGTGCGTCCACGGCGAATGACCCAGCCGACATAGGCGGCGGTCGCCGCGGCTGCCAGCACGTAGCCCGAGAACACGCTTGCCGCGTGGGTCATCGGCCCGCCGCCTGCTCATCACGGCGCTGGGCGAGGAGTTCTTCCAGCGACGCCTCCTCGGCGAGTTCCTCGAGGCGCAGCACCCGGTAGCGGTGAATGCCGATCCACAGCGCCACCACCGTGAAAGTGGCCCAGGAGTACAGCAGCGTCCAGTACATCTCGCCGGTGATGTTGCGGTCGCCGCCTGGTTCGAGGTTCAGGCTGGCCTCTTGATGCAGCGTGCGCCACCAGTCCACCGAGTAGTGGACGATGGGCAGGTTGACGACCGCGATGAGCGCCATTACTGCCGACCTGCGGGCCCGGGCACGTGACTCGGCCGGGAGCCGGCGCAGCGCCAAGTACCCCAGGTAGGTCACGAACAGCAGCACGGTCGTGGTGAGCCTGGCGTCCCACTGCCAGTAGGTGCCCCAAGTCACCTTGCCCCAGAGCGAACCGGTCACCAGCGTGAGAGCCGTGAACAGCACGCCGAGCTCGGCCGCCGCGCCAGCCACGCGGTCCCACCGCCGGGCCTGCCGATCGGCGATGACACCGTAGGTGCCGCCGGCGCCGCTGCGAGTGCGCCACAGCACCCGGGCGCTGGCGAATGCGGTGAGCACGAAGCCCCCGTAGGCGACCCAGATGGACGGCACGTGCACGTACATGAGCCGTACCGAGTCGCCTTGGACCGCATCGGGGGGCGAGATCCACAGCGCCAGCAGCGCCATGACGCCGACAGCGGCGATCGCGACCACGCCGAGCGCCCGGGTTGCGACGCTGCCGGTCATCGACAGCGAGCCGGCTCGCTGGGCCTGCTGGCGAAGGTCGGGCTCAGGCGTCTCGATCATCGGGTGACTCAGGCGTCTTCCAGCAGCGGGCCGGCTGCGGCCCAGCCCACTGCGATGTAGGTGACGAGCACCACCGCGAGCAGTGCTGTCCAGCTCCAGCCTTGGTCGGCGCTGGTCCCGAGCGCCACGTCGAACGCCCGGGTTCCGGCCAAGAGCACCGGTGCCGCCACCGGGATCAGCAGCAGCGGGAGCAGGGTATCCGCCGACCGCAGACCTACCGTCATCGCCCCGTACAGCGTCCCGCAGATGGCGAACGCAGCCATGCCGCACAGTCCTGCAACCACGATCAGCAGCCATTCGTGGACGGTCACCGAGTACAGCACCAGCAGGCCAGCGGCGGCAAAAGCGCCGACAAGCACGAGCTGAAGGGCCAGCGCCGCCGCCTTGCCCCAGAGGATGGCCGCGGGCGCGAGCCCGCCGAGGCGCAGCGCATCGAGGTTCCCGCCTTCGGCTTCGATGTCGAAGCTGCGCTTGGCCCCGAGCACTGCCCCGAAGAGCACCGCCACCCAGAACAGGCCGCCTGCCCCCTCACCCAGCAACGACGGGTTCGCGTCGAGAGCGAATGCGAAGACCACCAAGACCAGCAGCACAGTCGGGACGATCTGGATGAGGGTGACGCGAGCCCGCCACTCGATGATCAGGTCCTTGCGGCAGACGAGCCAGATCTCACGCCACATCGTTCGCGCCGTCCTGAGAATCTGAGGGTGCAGCCTGCTCGACGCGGCCGCCGGCCAGCATCACCTGGCGAGCGGCCGCAACGCGGGAGCGTCCCGTCTCGTGCGTTGCGAACATCACGGTGGCGCCTGCGTTGACGGCGTCGGCCAGCAGCTCGTCGAGCGCGTCCCGGCTCGAGGTGTCGAGCCCGGCATGCGGCTCGTCCAGCAGCCACAGCCGCGGGCGCGCAATGGTGAGACACGCCAGCGCCACCCGCCGCTGCTGGCCTTCCGACAGCCGTCGAATGGCGACTTCGCCGAGGCGGCCGCCGAGCGCAAAGCGCTCGATCGCGGCCGACACTTCGGTCGGCCCAGCACGGTGAACGTCGGCGCAGTGGCGCAACTGGTCGTCGACCCGCAGATCGCCGTACAGCGGTGACCGATGCCCCAGCAACCCGACGTAAGGACGCACGGCGCGACGCTGCGCTCTCAGGTCAAAGCCGAGCACGTCGGCGCGCTCGCCCCGCACGGGCACGAGCCCCGCACAGGCCCGCAGCAACGTGCTCTTGCCTGCTCCGTTGGGTCCTCTCAGGCACACCATCTCGCCGGCCTGCACGCTGAGATCCACTCCCGCCAATGCGGGAAAGCGGTCCAGCAGGGCAACGACGCCCTCAAAGGCAACGGCAGCGCCCACGGAACGTCAAGGCTACGGCCGCACTGTGGAACCGGGGCTCAAGACGTGGCGACCACCGCAAGCACATCGCCTTCGGCAACGGAGTCGCCTTCGGCCACATGCATCTCCGCGAGCGTGCCGCCTTCTGGGGCAGTCACCGGGATCTCCATCTTCATGGACTCGAGGATGAGCAATTCGTCGCCGGCAGCTACGGCGGTGCCCACCTCGGCGACCACCTTCCACACAGTCGCAGTCAACTCAGCTCGAACGTCCAGCACGTCGTCTCTCCTCCACGGGCCCGGGGCGAAGGGCCGGCGCAAAGCTAACCGAGCGGCAGCCCTACCGCCGTTGCCGTGTACGCCTGACCATCCACAAGCGCGCCGTGGGCGTTCGGTACCTTCAGAACGCGGTGTCCTTCATCGCGCTCCTGACCCTCATCGGACTCGGCGTCGGCTTTGCTGTCGCTCTGATCACCGGCGGCACGCCGTCCGGAATTCTCAGCAGGATCCGAGGGGTGCGAATCAACCACTGGCCGGTGCTGGTGCTCGGAGCAGTCCTGTCGCTCGCCGTCGGGCTGGACACCAACATGCTCGCCGGCCGGTTCGCCCTCGGCATCTCGCTGGCGCTGCTGCTCGCGGGGTGCCTGCTCAACCGGCACATCGCCGGCGCGAGCGTCGCCGCAATCGGCATGGCTGCGAATCTCGGCGTCCTCCTGGCGAACGGCTACGTGCCGGTGAGCGAAGGTGCCGTCGTAGCCGCTGGCATCATCGATTTCGACGGGATCGACCGGGTGCTGCTCGGCGCGGCGCGCCGGTGGTCGGACGGCGCGACAATCGCCGCCTGGCTGGGCGCTGCGATCCCGCTCGCGCCGCTGAAAGACGTCATCACGCTCGGCGACCTGGTGACCGCCGCCGGCTTGGCGAATGTCGGATTCCGGCTGATGTGGCCGGGTGCCCGGGATCGAGTGGCCGCAGCGGCGGTGCCGAGCGACTTCGACCTCTTTGACGACTTCGACGACACTTCGGTGGTGCTGAAGCCAGCAGCACAGCGCACGACCTTGGAGCATCCCCCGCTGATCGGCTCAACTGCAGCGGCAGCTCCCGAGGCGCCTGCACCGGTCGCTGCCCCGGCCGAGCCCAGCCCGGTGCCCATACCCAGCGAGCCGGCCTGGGCCTCGAGGGTCGAACCGGCACCGTGGCCGGCCCCCGCTCCCTGGCCCCATGATCCACAGGTCACCGAACCAAGCCCCCATCAGACCGGCACACCCGACCGGGTCTCGGGCGATGAGCCGACGGGGAGCCACGATCCCCAGCTCTTCGGAGCCTGAACGCCACAGCGTGCCGAGATAATGGGACCGTGGACGATGTTCTCGCTCGGCGAGCGCGGCTGAAGCGGATCACCAGCCTGGGGCAACGGACCGGATACGGCCTCTATGCCGCGTCCCTCATCTGCGGCGCCATCGGCATCCGCTGGGGCTACACGCCGCTGCTCAGCACGCTGATCGCCGTGGCGCTCGTGGTGGGCTCGATGCTGCTCGCGCCCACCATCGTCATGAGCCACGGCATCAAGGCCGCCGAGCGCGAGGAGCGCCAAGCCGCGGCAGCCGGATCGACCGAGTAGAAGAGGCTCTTGATGCCAGACACTGCAGGCATCGCCGCCGCAGCCGGCAACGAAGCGGCCGGAGCCCTCGACGGCATACGCGTGGTCGATCTCACCACCGTGCTCATGGGGCCCATGGCGTGCCGCATGCTGGGAGATCACGGCGCCGATGTGATCAGGGTGGAATCGCTCGACGGAGACTCCACCCGCAACGGTCTGCCTGCCCGGTCCGCCGGCATGTCCGGCTTCAGCCTCAACATCCAGCGCAACAAGCGCTCGCTCGCGCTCGACCTCAAATCCGATGCCGGTCGTGCAGCCATGCAGCGGCTGCTCGCGAGCGCCGACGTGCTGATCACCAACATGCGGGCCGCCGCACTCGAGCGTCTCGGCCTCGACGCCGAGTCCCTGCGAACTCAGCATCCGCAGCTCATCTGCTGCCGTGCGAACGGCTACGGCAGCGGCGGCCCGTACCGCGACAAGGCGGCCTACGACGACGCCATCCAAGCTGCGTCTGGCCTGTCGAACCTGATCGGCCGCATCGCAGGCGAGCCTGGCTTCGTCCCCTCGGTGATCGCCGACAAGGTCACCGGGCTGCATGTGGTGGAAGCTGTGCTGGCGGCTCTGTTCCATCGAGAACGGACCGGTGCAGCACAGGCCATCGAAGTGCCCATGTTCGAGACCATGGTGGCCTTCAATCTGGTGGAGCACTACCGCGGCGCCGTGTTCGAGCCGCCCGAGGGGCCGTTCGGTTATGACCGGCTGCTCACGCCGCACCGGCGTCCCTACCCCACAGCCGATGGCTGGGTGTGCCTGCTGCCCTACAACGATGCGCAGTACCGAGCCTTCTTCGCGTTCGTGGAACGACCCGAGCTGGCCGACGATCCGCGCTTTGCCGACCACAACTCGCGGATCGCGCACATCGACGAGCTGTACGCACTGTTCGGGGAGCTCTCGGTGCGGCGCACCACAGACGAGTGGATCGCCTACTGCGACACCCACTCGATCCCGGCCGCGAGAGTCATGGACTTGGCAGACCTCGACGCAGATCCTCAGCTCGCCGCCGTGGGCCTCGTGAGCATCTCGGAGCACCCCACCGAAGGGGCGTACCGCTACGTGGCCGATCCGGTGATCTACTCAGCGACGCCGACACGGTTGCGGCGCCACGCCCCGCTGCTGGGCCAGCACGCAGTCGAGATCCTCAGCGAGCTGGGCTACAGCGACGACGAGATCGACGCGCTGCGCGACCAGGGCGTCATCGTGGTGCCGGATTGACAGCCGCCGGGCTCAGCCTCTGCATGCGCCGGTAGCTTTGCGGCGCATGACGCAGGTGCCCGACAGGCCCACCGTCGACGGGCTCGAAGCGAAGTGGTCGCAGCAGTGGGAAGCCGACGGCGTGTACCGCTTCGATCGCACCGCCACCCGCGATCAGGTATTCAGCATCGACACCCCGCCGCCGACCGTGAGCGGCTCGCTGCACATGGGGCACGTGTTCAGCTACACCCACACCGACAACATCGCTCGTTACCGGCGCATGGCCGGCTACGAGGTCTTCTACCCGATGGGCTGGGACGACAACGGCCTGCCCACCGAGCGGCGCGTCCAGAACTACTTCGGGGTGCGCTGCGATCCGTCGCTGCCCTACGACGAGAACTTCGAGCCGCCTGCTGACGGCGGCGACGCCAAGGCGGTGGAAGCCCGCGGCGAGCTGGCGATCTCGCGACGGAACTTCATCGAGCTGTGCCACGTGCTGACCGCCGAAGACGAGCACGCCTTCGAGGCCTTGTGGCGCCAGCTCGGGCTGAGCGTGGATTGGTCGATGACCTACGCCACCATCGACGAGCGCTGCCAGCGGATCGCGCAGCGCGCATTTCTCGGAAACCTCGAACGCGGCGAGGCGTACCAGATCGAAGCGCCCTCGCTGTGGGATGTCACCTTCGGCACTGCTGTGGCCCAGGCTGAACTCGAAGACCGCGAGCGGCCCGGCGCCTACCACCGCATTGCATTCGGGCGCACCGGCCCGCCCGGATCGCGCAACGGCACCGTCGAGATCGAGACCACCCGGCCGGAATTGCTGGCCGCATGCGTGGCGCTCGTGGCCCACCCCGACGACGAGCGCTACCAGCCGTTGTTCGGCTCCACCGTGCTGACCCCGCTGTTCGGCGTGGAAGTGCCGGTGGTGGCGCACAAGCTGGCCGAGCCCGACAAGGGCACCGGCATCGCCATGATCTGCACATTCGGCGACACCACCGACGTGACGTGGTGGCGCGAGCTGGACTTGCCTGTGCGGGCGATCGTGGACCGCCGGGGCCGCATCACCCCCGATCCGCCGCACGGCATCGACGGTGCCGCCGGCCGCGAGGCGTATGAGCATCTGGCCGGCCGCACGGTGGGAGGCGCCCGCAGCGCAACAGTCGAGCTGCTGCGAAGCTCCGGCGATCTCATCGGCGAGCCCCGCCCGATCACCCATGCCGTGAAGTTCTTCGAGAAGGGCGACCGGCCGCTCGAGATCGTGTCGAGCCGCCAGTGGTACATCCGCAACGGCGGGCGCGACGCCGAGCTGCGCGACGCGCTGATCGCACGCGGCTCGGAGATGACCTGGCACCCGCCGTACATGCAGGGCCGCTACACAAATTGGATCGAGGGCCTGAGCGGCGACTGGCTGATCAGCCGTCAGCGCTACTTCGGGGTGCCGATCCCGCTGTGGTACCCGCTCGACGGCGGCGGCGAGCCGATCTGGGAACAGCCGTTGGTGCCGGACGGCAGCGTGCTGCCGGTCGACCCGAGCAGCGACGTGCCGGCCGGCTACGACGAATCGCAGCGGGGCCAGCCGGGCGGTTTCATCGGCGATCACGACGTGATGGACACGTGGGCCACTTCGTCGCTGACGCCGCAGATCGCCTGCGGCTGGAGCGAGGACCGGGACCTGTGGGAGCGCACCTACCCGATGGACATGCGCCCCCAAGGGCACGACATCATCCGCACCTGGCTGTTCTCGACGGCGGTGCGCAGCCATCTCGGGCATGACTGCGCCCCCTGGCACCACTGCGCGCTGTCGGGCTGGATCCTCGACCCGGACCGCAAGAAGATGTCCAAGTCCAAGGGCAACGTGGTGACGCCGGTCGACCTGCTCGACACCTACGGCGCTGACGCCGTGCGCTACTGGGCCGCCAACGGCCGCCCCGGCACCGACACCGCCTTTGACGAAGGACAGATGAAGATCGGCCGCCGGCTGGCGATCAAGCTGCTGAACGCAGCGAAGTTCGCTCTGGCGTTGGCTGATTCATCACCCGCCGACGACCGCTCCGCGAAGCTGACTGCGGTGGTACTCAAGTCCCTCGACGATCACAGCACCGTCGATCACTCGCTTGAATTCGGCTTAGCCTCCGCGCGCGACAGCTTGGACGCGTCACTGTTGGGCGAGCTGTCCGAGTTGGTACGCGTCGCGACCGAGGCATTCGAGAACTTCGACTATGCCCGCGCCCTTGAGCGGTCCGAGCAGTTCTTCTGGCGCTTCACCGACGACTACGTCGAGTTGGTCAAGGGACGTGCCTATGGTGGCCAAGGTGCCGAAGCAGCGACGGCGGCTCATCGGACGTTGAAGGTGACACTCCATGTGTTGCTGCGCTTGTTCGCGCCATTCCTGCCCTTCGTGACCGAGGAGATCTGGTCGTGGTGGCGGCAGGGTTCGGTACACCGAGCCAAGTGGCCTGCAGTCGGTGAGATCGCGTCGTTGGCGGGCGAGGCATCGAGCGAAACGCCAGGTGAGGCATTCGAGCTCACTGCATCGGTGCTCAGCGAGGTTCGCCGAGCCAAGACCGAAGCCAGGCGCAGCCTGCGCGTGCCCGCCGAGCAGGTGACCGTGCGTGCCGCGGATGAGCACATCGACACGCTGGAACAGACACGAGCCGACTTGATCGATGCCGGGCGCATTGAGAGCCTGACATTCGTTGCGGACGACTCGCTCGCGCATCCCGAAGTCAGCGTGACGCTCGCGCCACCAGACGCCTAGATCATTCTCACGCTTGGTTGGAGCCCGGGCCCGCCGACCACAGCCGAAGCTGCACTGCCGGTTGTCATGGTGTGGGGTGGTCGGGCCGGAGCCGTGAGACGGCGCTGTGATGTGCGAGTTCGGATTTGGCGTAGCGGTGAACCATGGTGGGGCTGGTCCAGCGGCCGGCGAGCATGGCTTCGGGCATCTGGGCGCCAGCCCGGATGAGGGACTGGGCCGATCCGATGCGCAGAGAGTGGCCTGATGCGCCGTCGATGCCGATCTGAGCCGCGGCAGCGGTGATGATGGCGCGGATGGCGCGCACTGACAGCCGCTCGTCGGTGACGCGGTTGCCTTTGCGGACGCGTCGGAACAGCGGCCCGCCGTCGATGGCGGCTGCGGTGAGCCAGGCGTCGATGCGCATGATGGCTGCGCGGCGCAAGAACAGCGACGCGCCGTCGCCGTTCTGGTCGGTCTTGGATCGACGGACGTGAACATGGCCGGTTCCGTCGTCGGCTCGGCCAATGTCGACCGCGTCGAGCGCTGCGGTCTCGCCAACGCGCAGCAGAGCGTCGCTCATCACCGCGATGACGGCTGCGTCGCGCAGTCCGATGGCGTCGCCGCGTGCGGCGGCTGTGTCGGCTGCGGCGTCGGCTGCGGCCCAGTCGACCGCTGCGACTTGACGCGCGGGCGGGGCCGCTCTGCGGTGGGTGCGCAGCGCGATCTCGCATAAGGGTCCCACGGGGTCGGGCTCTCCGAGGCGGCGTGCGGCGGTTCGCACTGCTGCGACGGTCAGCGACAGCGTCGACGGCGACTGTCCCTGGGCTGCCATGCCATCGAGCACCCTGCTGAGCGCGGAGTCGGTGAGCGGCTCGCTGCCGAGCGCGGCTTGCACTGCGCGCAGCCGCCCCGTGTAGGCGCGTCGCGTCGACGGGGCGAAGTCCGCCGACGCGGCGCTGAACGCGTCGGCGGTGATGCGGCAGGGCTGTTGGGGGTGCTGTGAGGGCTGCAGCGTCATAGGACGAAGACGTTACCACCGCTAATGCCACATGCCGGACAGATTCGAGCGGCGCCGTCCGCGCAGGCGGCAACAAATCGCATGGGTTCCCCCGCGCGGCCGGCACCGCTCTTGGCCGCTTACGCGGTCTGCCTCACCAAGGAGACACGCACCCAATGACCAAACGAACCCTCGCCGCGCTCGCCGCTCTGCTCGCGTTCATGGCCGTGCTCGTCGCGGTTCCGCTCGCCACCAGCGACACGGCCGAGGCGCACACCAAGACCGTCAAGCGTTGTTCATATGACCCGTTCACGAACGTTCAGCAGTGCTGGACCGAAACGGTCGCCCACACGCACCGGGTGATACCCGACAACCCGCCGCCGGACACGTCGCCCAAGCCGAAGAAATGCCCGGCGGGCACCACGGGCACCCCGCCTGACTGCCTGCCGATCCCGCCCGACAACACCAACCACGTGCCCACCACGACTACGGCCCCGCCGACCACGACGACGACCGAGCCGCCCCGGTGCCCTGCGGGCTACTCGGGCACGCCGCCGAACTGCATCGCGGATGTGTGCCCCGCCGGCTACAGCGGCACCCCACCCAACTGCGTCAAGGACGTGTGCCCCGACGGGTGGACGGGCACGCCGCCTGACTGCCGGATCATTCAGACCGTGTGCCCTGACGGCTACAGCGGCACGCCGCCGAACTGCGTCAAGGACGTGTGCCCCGACGGGGAGACCGGCACGCCGCCGAACTGCCAGACCGTGACGGTCGATCCGCCGCCGTGCTTGGCGGGCGAGCATCGCCACGGCAACGGCGGCTGCGGCCCCGACCACGAGCCGCCGTGCGGGGTAGGCAAATGGAACCCCGGCCACGGCCACGCGCTCGTTGACCGGCCAGCGTGCACCTACGCCGACGCGGGCCACGCAACGGGGCCGATCACCTACTGCGGGACCCAATCGCACACGCACAAGACGCGCCACTTCCACTACGGCGGCAACGGCTGCCACCCCACAGCCGACACGCACCCCACGGGCACAACCAGCACCGACCCTTGCGAGTCGTGGGTCAGCGGCACAAGCGCCGCGCTCAAAACGGCCAACTCGGACGGCAGCTACAACATCCCCAACGCGCCGACCGAGTGCAAGACCTCGGCGCGCCAGATGCTCGGCAGGCTGAGAGTCAGCGGCGTCAACATCACAAAGACCATCACGGAGCACGTCGAAAAAGCGCTGAACCAGCAATGGGAGGCGATAGAAGCGAACCACGAACGAGACGAGCTTCTCGCGGGCTATATCGAGGATGGCTGGAACGCCACGCCGAAGCCCATACAAGACACCATCAAGGCGGGAGTGTGCATCGGCCTGGTCGCCACCGTCGTGGTGGCTGTCATCAAGAGCAAAGGCAAGATCGCCAAGGCTGGCCCGTTCGCCGAGAAAGCGTACGTAGTGGCGGATGCGGCCGGATGCACGGCTTTGGTCTTGATTCTGAACGCCATCACGGTGACCGAAGTGCCCGATGACGACAGCGGCGACTCGGGCGATGGCAATCCCGGCGGCACCGATGACGACAGCGGCGATGACGACTCGAGCACCGACGGCGACGATGGCGGCAGTTCCGAAGAGGACGCGGACCCTGAGCCGACGCCGGGTATCTGCGACCGCAACTCGGCTCCGACGAACCCGTACAAGATCGGCCCCAGCAACACGACGCCCCAGCAGTGGGCCGACTGGTACGCATGGTTCGACTGCTCCTAGCCGACACAGCGACAGCGCGAACGACGATGAACGCCCCGAACTACCCTGACCCCATGAGCGCCGACGACGAAGCATCAGCCGAGCCTCAACCGCAGAAATCGTCGCAGCGCTATCTGTTTTGGTATCTGCCGGCGTTATTCGTGGTGTTCACCATCGTGAACTACGCGCTTCCCTCCGACTACTTGGCCGCAGCGTTTTGGCTGAGCGTGCTGGGCCTGATCGTGCTGGGGCACCTTGCCATATTGGTGTATCGCCGCAAAAAGTCACGCCGCGAGACGTCGGCGGCTGTTGGGGTTTTGTCGAACAGCGACGCCCCAGCGCCGCGGATGTCGGAGTTGAGCGACCTGCTTAGGTACCTGCCGGTGATGGTCCTGGTTCTGTGGGCGGTAGCCGTCAGTTTTTGGATTTCGCCCGGCAGTGAAGCGAAGTTTTGGCTGGGCGCTCCAGTTCTTCTAGCGATGCTCGGGCTCTGCGTGAACGCGATTAGTCGGAGAAATACCAACCACATCGATCAGCCGCAAGGCTGAGGCGGCCGTTGAGTTTCGCCTGGCTGACATTCGGCGCCGCTCGATGACGTCGCCGGGGGCAGGACTGTCGGACGTTCACTCGTCGAGAGATGTGCTCAGGCGGCCTGACGCGGGCGCAGGCTGGCGTCGCCCACCAGTGCGAAGCTTCGTTATCTTGACGCCGAATTTTTAACTCTGACAAGTGGCATTGTCAGAATCATATAGCCCGGGATACGCGTTCGCAAGCGGCAGCGCTTCGCCGCAATGACAAATGGGGCAGCCGCTCGGCAATTCCTTGCAGGCGAGCTGCCGACTGATGCACATCTGCGGCTGACACCGGACTCGCTGCTGGCTACGGCGGCCACTCGCTTCAGGCCGCGTCGGGAAGCCGCAGCAGCTACAGGTCGCTGTCGGCGCCGTCGGCGTCTGGGTCCCCTGCCTCCATCGGCGACGCCCCGGTCTCGAAAGCGCTGACACGCCGCTCGCCGCTCTCGCCATCGGGCTCGCCGCTGCGTACCCAGACCGTCCGCTGCGGGAACGGGATCTCGATGCCGGCTTCGTCGAATGCGGCCTTGATGCGCCTGCGCATCAGGCGCGCCGTTGCCCACTGCTCAGACGGCTCGGTCTTGAGCATGACCCGGATGGTGACCGCGTCGGCACCGAATGCCTGCACCCCAGAGAGGGTGGGTTCCTCAAGCACCGTGGTGCTCTCGCCTTGCTCCTGCCACACCTCGTCCGCGACTCGCTTGATGATCGCCATGGCCTCGTCGAGGTCGGTGTCGTAGGCCACGTCGAGGTCGAGCGGCACGCGCGCCCACAGCTGCGACATGTTGCCCACCCGGGCGATGGCGCCATTGGGCACATGCCAGACCGTGCCGGCGATGTCGCGCAGGCGTGTGGTGCGCAGCCCGACCGACTCGACCGTGCCGACGGCATCGCCGAGGTCGACCACGTCGCCGACGCCGTACTGGTCCTCGATCAGCATGAATACGCCGGTCAGCAAGTCGCGCACGATCGACTGCGCGCCGAAGCCGACGGCGACGCCGATGATGCCGGCGCCCGCGATGAGCGGTCCGAGATTCACGTCGAACTCGCCGAGCAGCATCATGAGCGCGACCGCCCAGATGATGGTGGTGGCGATGCTCTTGAACAGCGTGCCCAGCGTCGTGGCCCGCTGGCTGGCGCGCTCGGTGCGCTCGCGCAGCTGCTTCATCTTGTCGGCGAGCCGCTCGGGATCCCAGGTTCGGCCCTCTTCGGCGGTGCGGGCGGCTTCTTCTTCCTCGGCGTGCTGCTTGTCGGATGCAATGCGCTCCACCATGTGGTCGATGGCGCGGCGCACGACCCGCCGGGCGATGACGGCCAGCAGCAGGATGATCAGCACCGTGAGCGGCTTGTCCACGATCCACACCGAGGCCGACGCGAAGCCCTCGCTGCCGGTCCAGTCGTAGATGCGCTCGCAGACCCAACTGGGCTCGGGGCCGCACACTTCGTTGACGCGACTGACTTCCAGCAACGCGTTGACCGCGTCGGTCGCCGATTCGGCCTGTGCAAGAAGTCCGGTCATCCGCGGGAGCCTAAACCCGGAGGCGTCGGCACGACTGTCAGAATCTGGCAATTCAGACTTCACGCACCGGTGTGGTGGCTACGGGACTTACAATCCAAGCTGTAGGTGATCTCTAATTCGATACATATATGGCTTGCAAAAGGCAATATTCGATATTCCTGTCCCAGTACGACGCCGGATGAGGTGCGGGCAGCGACGACAGCAGGAGCGGCTGCGATGAATGACGCTGAATCCCTCGCCACCAACGGTCCGCCGTCTGATCGGCTGACCATGCCCGGCTATCGGCCGCGGGTCATCGAGACTCAGATCGCAAAAGCGCTGGCGCGGGTGGGCGCCGTGCTCATCGACGGGGCACGAGCATGCGGCAAGACGTGGACGGCCCGCCACTTTGCACGCAGCGAAGCCCGCATCGACGACCCGGCGTCACAGCTGCTTATCGAGACTGCGCCCGAGTCGCTGCTGGCGGGCGCCTCGCCTCGCCTGCTCGACGAATGGCAGATGGCGCCATCGCTGTGGAACCGGGTGCGCCGCGCCTGCGACGACCGCAGCCAGCCCGGCCAGTTCATCCTGACAGGATCGGCATCGCCGAGCGACGAGATCACCCGCCACTCGGGCATGGGGCGCATCGCCCGCATCCGCATGCGCCCGATGTCTCTGTACGAATCGGGACTCTCCGACGGCAGCGCATCGCTACGGTCGACGTTCGACGGCGACGCTGCTGCAGCGGTGCCCCGCGATGATGTCTCGCTCGTCGATGTCGTCGAAGCCATCTGCGTGGGAGGCTGGCCCGCCAACGTGGACGACAGCGCTGATGCCCCAGGCGAGGCATCTGGCGCCAGCGGCGCAATCGGCGATTACATCAACGAGGCAGCGCGGGTGGAGGTTGCCGAAGCTGTCGGCGTGCGGCATCAGCCCGAGGCGCTGCTGCGATTGATGCGTTCGGTGGCTCGCAATGTGGCAACCGAAGCGAGGCTCACCGGCTTGGCCGCAGACGCTGGCGGCGACTCGGCACTGGCGAGCGCCACGGTGCGCTCGTACCTGGCTGCCTTGGAGCGCATCTTCGTTGTCGAGCGGCAGCCAGCATGGTCCGTGGAACTGCGATCCCGGGCCTCGTTGCGCAAATCGCCCAAGCTGCACTTCGTCGATCCTTCGCTGGCGGCATCGTTGCTGCGGGCCACGCCGACGCGCCTCATGGCCGATACGCCTGCGCTGGGATCGCTGTTCGAATCGCTGGTAGTGCGAGACCTGCGGATACTGAGCCAGGGCATCGGTGCCGACGTGTACCACTACCGCGACAACGTCGGCCTCGAAGCAGATGCGGTGATCGAACGGCGCGATGGAGCATGGATCGGTGTGCAGGCAAAATTGAGCCCGGGCCGCTCTGCGGTGGATGCGGCGGCTGCATCGCTGCTGCGCTTGCGCGACAAGGTGGCTCGCCGACGCAATGCCGACCTAGCGGCACTGCTGGTAGTGACCTCGACCGGGGCGACCTACCGCCGCACAGACGGCGTCATCGTCGCACCCGTGACCTCGCTCGGCCCCTGACCGACAGGCAAGTGTTCACTTCGATGTCCTTGACTCAGTGCGATGTCGGATGAGGCGAGGGCAGCGGCAGTGCCATTCAGCGATCGCTCATGGCATGGGGAGTACCACAGCGCCAGCCGCCTCGGCGAGTTCGGCGGTGTTGCGGTGGCAGGTCAGCAAGATGGTCTGATGCTGCTTGGAGAAATCCCTCAGCAGGCCGATGCATCGCTCCGCACGATCATCATCAAGGCCGACAAGCACATCATCGAGAATCACCGGCAACCGCACGCCCGTGGCCTCGCCCTGTTCGATCACCGTTGCCAGTCGCAGCATGAGATACAACAGCGAGCGCGCTCCGAAGGATTGTCGCCGCACCGGATGATCGCCGTGGGGGCCGGTCACTCGGAGCAGCTCGTCGATACCGGGCTGCCTTTTGGCCTGCTTCTTGTCGTCCGGGCGCGGTAAGACAATGTGAAGGTCTGTCCAGTCGGCCACATCCGAGGCCCACAGCCGGGATCGCCTCAACAACTCTGGTTGCCGTTCCGTCTGATACGACTCCGCAGTGTTGAGCAGCAGCTCCGCTGCGAAGCCATGCCCAAGGCCTTGCACCAGCTGGGCGCGAATCTTCGTGATCAGCTGGCCGCGTTGCAGCCGGTTGGCTGCGGCCTCGTTCGATGGCCACTTCAGGTCTTCTGCGTTCTGTTTCAGTTCCTCGATCTTGTCGTCAACGCTGGGGGCCCCTTCGGCGAGTTCATCCAGCCCCTCCTCCAAGACAAGAATCTGTTGGCGCAACGAGTCGGGATCGTCCTCGGCGACGTGTTCAAGGGCAGCACCATCGTCGTCTAGCGCCTTGCGCAGGCGAATACGTGCCTCGCGCTCCTCCCGCACAGCCTCGCTGTAACCATCGACTATGTCCTTGATCGCCTGAAGCGCTCCGCGAGCGTCATCAGCGTCGTTGATCTCGGGTGGTGTCGGGACGTCATTGCACGCAGACAGCGTCGATGCTGGTACCTCGGCTCCCGACGGGGCTGGACCGTCACCCCGAACTGTGGGCGATAGGCGTATGTGTTCGGTACCCGCGAAGCGTCGACGCACCGTCTCAAGCAGCTCCTGTCGGTGTTCTTCGGCATTCTCGAGGGTCAAGTCCCGTGAGGTGGTGTAACGGATGGTCGCGGTGATCGTCGGGTCTGCCTCTGGCTGGTTGTTCTATCGGGCTTGGTCGAGTTTGGTGCCGGTTGCCTCCTGGGGGTCGGTGTGGTGGGGGTCTGGGGCGTC
>JAJEFK010000042.1 GCA_022820505.1 Acidimicrobiia bacterium
TGGGCGAACAGCCCAACCCTTGGGACCTGCTTCAGCCCCAGGATGCGATGAGCCGACATCGAGGTGCCAAACCTTCCCGTCGATATGGACTCTTGGGGAAGATGAGCCTGTTATCCCCGGGGTACCTTTTATCCGTTGAGCAACGACGCTTCCACACGCAATCGCTGGATCACTATGCCCTGCTTTCGCACCTGCTCGACCTGTATGTCTCACAGTCAAGCTCCCTTGTGCCATTGCACTCGACGACTGATTGCCAACCAGTCTGAGGGAACCTTTGGGCGCCTCCGTTACCATTTGGGAGGCGACCGCCCCAGTCAAACTACCCGCCTGGCACTGTTCCCGAACCCGATCAGGGTCCTAGGTTAGAGTTCCGACATGAGCAGGGTCGTATTTCAAGGGTGACTCCACGCATGCTGGCGCACACGCTTCCTAGTCTCCGACCTATCCTACACAACACGTGCCACAACCCAATACCAAGTTATAGTAAAGGTCCACGGGGTCTTTCCGTCCTTCTGTAGCCAACGAGCATCTTTACTCGTACTTCAATTTCGCCGGGTCTGTGGTTGAGACAGTGGGAAAGTCGTTACGCCATTCGTGCAGGTCGGAACTTACCCGACAAGGAATTTCGCTACCTTAGGACCGTTATAGTTACGGCCGCCGTTTACCGGGGCTTAGGTTCACAGCTTCGCTCCGAAGAGCTAACCGTTCCCCGTAACCTTCCGGCACCGGGCAGGCGTCACAGCGTATACATGGTCTTACGACTTCGCACGCTGCTGTGTTTTTAGTAAACAGTCGCTTTCCCCTATTTTGTGCCACCCTTTCCGGCTCGGGCAGCTAGTGCCGTCACCATCGCAGGGTCATCCTTCTCCCGAAGTTACGGATGCAATTTGCCGAGTTCCTTAACCACAGTTCTCCCGTTCGCCTGAGTATGCTCTACCTGCCTACCTGTGTTGGTTTAGGTACGGGCACCACGTGAACTCGCTAGAGGCTTTTCTAGGCAGCATGGAATCAATGACTTCGCCTGTAGCGGCTCGGCATCGCGTCTCGGACTTCATGGGGCCCGGACTTACCTAGTCCCCGTCCTACTCGCTTACCCCAGGTCTACCATCGCCTGGGTTCACCTATCCTCCTGCGTCCCCTCATTGCTGTCCTCGGTGCGGTGGGTCGGTTCGTCGTTCCCCGAAGGGAGGACAGCCCCTTAGCAACCGCATTTTGGACTGGGCGCGCACGCGGTGGTACCGGAATATCAACCGGTTGTGCATCGACTACGCCTCTCGGCCTCGCCTTAGCTCCCGACTAACCCTGGGAGGACCAGCCTTCCCCAGGAACCCTTGGGCTTACGGCGGAGGGGATTCGCACCCCTCTCTCGCTACTCATGCCAGCATTCTCACTCGGACCCGCTCCACCGGCGCTCACGCTCCGGCTTCGCTGCAGGCACGACGCTCCCCTACCCCTCAAGCTCGCTCGAAAGCGAACTCAAAGGCGCGGCTTCGGCGGTGTATTTAGCCCCGTTACATTATCCGCGCAGGACCACTCGACCAGTGAGCTGTTACGCACTCTTTCAAGGGTGGCTGCTTCTAAGCCAACCTCCTGGCTGTCTGGGCAATCCCACATCGTTTGCCACTTAATACACACTTAGGGGCCTTAGCCGGCGCTCTGGGCTGTTTCCCTCTCGTCCAACGAAGCTCATCCCCCGTGGACTCACTGCCGCACTCTGGAGCCATGGCATTCGGAGTTTGACTGGGGTCGGTAAGCTTGTGGGCCCCCTAGCCCAATCAGTGCTCTACCTCCATGGCTGAACGTGCGACGCTGCACCAAAATGCATTTCGGGGAGAACCAGATATCACCGTGTTTGATTGGCCTTTCACCCCTATCCACAGGTCATCCGCCCAGTTTTCAACCTAGGTCGGTTCGGGCCTCCACGGAGTCTTACCTCCGCTTCACCCTGCCCATGGATAGATCACACGGCTTCGGGTCTACAGCATGCGACTGTGCGCCCTATTCGGACTCGCTTTCGCTCCGGCTTCCCATCACTGGTTAACCTTGCCACACACCGTAACTCGCTGGCTCATTCTTCAAAAGGCACGCTGTCGCGCTTGGACACAAGTGTCCAGTAGCGCTTCAACTGCTTGTAAACCAATGGTTGCAGGTACTATTTCACTCCCCTCCCGGGGTACTTTTCACCTTTCCCTCACGGTACTAGTTCGCTATCGGTCGCCGACACATATTTAGCCTTACGAGGTGGTCCTCGCAGATTCACGCCGGCCTTCACGGAACCGGCGCTACTCGGGAGCAATCCCAGGAGGCAAGCAGATTTCGCGTACGGGGCTGTCACCCTCTGTGGCCCGCCTTTCCTGTACGGTTCCGCTATCTGCCTGCTTTGTAACTCCTTGACCGATCTGGTGCTCGGTCGGGGATGTCCCACAACACCGATCCGGCAACGCCACCAGGCTTTACCACCGGATTCGGTTTAGGCTCTTCCCATTTCGCTCGCCGCTACTCCGGGAATCGCTGTTGCTTTCTTTTCCTCAGGGTACTGAGATGTTTCAATTCCCCTCGTTCCCTCTACCTGCCCTATAGATTCAGGCAGGAGTGACACCCGATAAAAGGTGCCGGGTTTCCCCATTCGGATATCCACGGATCAAAGCCTATTCGGCGGCTCCCCGTGGCTTATCGCAGCCTATCACGTCCTTCATCGGTGTTCGGCGCCAAGGCATTCACCATTGGCTCTTCGTAGCTTGGTATATCGATACTCAGTCTCGAAGAATCAAATCTCCTCTGCCACGGTCTCAAGTGTGACAGTCACAGAGGATTTTGATGCTCGTGCATCGCTATGCAGTTATCAAAGAGCTGCGGCGTCAAGGCGCGACGCAGCGCTCCCTGGCAGCAGAACAGAGGACGAGCTGGTTTGTGCCGGCTGAAGCAAGACTTCAGCAATCGAACACAGACAGCACCAGTGCTCCAACTGGGAATCTCCGTCTGAGATCTGAGACCACGGTGGTCTCATTCTCGGAGGCGACTCCTTAGAAAGGAGGTGATCCAGCCGCACCTTCCGGTACGGCTACCTTGTTACGACTTCACCCCAATCGCTAACCCCACCTTCGACAGCTCCCTCCCTTGCGGGTTGGGCCACTGGCTTCGGGTGTTGCCAACTTTCGTGGTGTGACGGGCGGTGTGTACAAGGCCCGGGAACGTATTCACCCCGGCGTTGCTGATCCGGGATTACTAGCGACTCCGGCTTCATGGAGTCGAGTTGCAGACTCCAATCCGAACTGAGACCGGCTTTTTGGGATTCGCTTGACCTCACGGTTTCGCAGCCCTTTGTACCGGCCATTGTAGCATGTTTGCAGCCCTGGGCATAAGGGGCATGATGACTTGACGTCGTCCCCACCTTCCTCCGACTTGTCGCCGGCAGTCTCCCACGAGTCCCCGCCATTACGCGCTGGCAACATAGGACAAGGGTTGCGCTCGTTGCGGGACTTAACCCAACATCTCACGACACGAGCTGACGACAGCCATGCACCACCTGTGATGGGACCATAAGGAGGCCGCATCTCTGCGGCTGTCCCCAACATGTCAAACCCAGGTAAGGTTCTTCGCGTTGCCTCGAATTAAGCAACATGCTCCGCCGCTTGTGCGGGCCCCCGTCAATTCCTTTGAGTTTTAGCCTTGCGGCCGTACTCCCCAGGCGGGGCACTTAATGCGTTAGCTACGGCACGGATCCCGTTGGATGGGACCCACACCTAGTGCCCAACGTTTACGGCGTGGACTACCAGGGTATCTAATCCTGTTTGCTCCCCACGCTTTCGCTCCTCAGCGTCAGTACCGGCCCAGAGTGCTGCCTTCGCTATCGGTATTCCTCCTGATATCTGCGCATTTCACCGCTACACCAGGAATTCTACACTCCCCTACCGGACTCTAGTCATGGCAGTATCGAGTGGCGTCTCAGAGTTGAGCCCTGAGTTTTCACACCCGACTTACCAAACCGCCTACGAGCCCTTTACGCCCAATGAATCCGGACAACGCTTGCGCCCTACGTATTACCGCGGCTGCTGGCACGTAGTTGGCCGGCGCTTCTTCTGCAGGTACCGTCAATTTCGTCCCTGCTGAAAGGGGTTTACGACCCGAAGGCCTTCTTCCCCCACGCGGCGTCGCTGCGTCAGGCTTTCGCCCATTGCGCAATATTCCCTCCTGCTGCCTCCCGTAGGAGTCTGGGCCGTGTCTCAGTCCCAGTGTGGCTGATCGTCCTCTCAGACCAGCTACCCGTCGATGCCTTGGTGAGCCGTTACCTCACCAACAAGCTGATAGGCCGCGAGACCCTCCCGGAGCACCGGAGCGTTTCCTGAACGCACCATGAGGTGCAAGCAGGGTATCGGGTATTAATCCAGGTTTCCCTGGGCTATTCCCATCTCCGGGGTAGGTTTCTCACGTGTTACTCACCCGTTCGCCACTCTCCCATTGAGACCGAAGTCTCGGGGTCGTTCGACTTGCATGGATGAAGCGCGCCGCCAGCGTTCGTCCTGAGCCAGGATCAAACTCTCCGTCGAGATCAAGCCCGCGATGTCGTACGGCAGAGCCGCGGTCGATCGCAGGCACGATCGAAGAGCCTGTGCCACGATCCGAGGGACATCCCTCTTCCTGCGGCGACTGGCTGGAATTGGTGCACCGTCGCACGTGGGTTCGCACGAGGCGAACCCGATGAGACGGCACGAACAAGTTGGTCCCCGGTCATGGGTTGACCGCGGACCGGCTGTGTGGTTCGACCAACGGCTGGAATCCAGCAGCTGATCGCCCGCACTGGCGTTTTCGTCCTCTGTTCTGTTGTCAAGGAGCGCTGCTGAGGCGAATCCGCCAGCAGCTGACACTCGATCGGCGCCTGCCGCTGCCCTCTGCGAAAGAGTGCTGCGGGTGACGCCGCCGGAGGTGTCGGACCCCTCTGGACGGCATTTCCGCCCCTGAGGGGGACGCACGAGACTACAGCGACCGTCCCACCTCCGCAACCACCCTCAGCAGCCAATTCAGCGCGGTCGCGCAGGGTTCAGGGAGCAGTCGCGACGTGCCAGCGTTTCTTGCCGCGCCGCAGCAGCACATAGCGGCCATACAGCAGGTCGTTCGCCCCGATGAGACGGTCGGGATCACTGGTGCGATCCCCGTTGACGTACACGCTGCCCTCTGCCAGCGCCCTGCGCGCTTCGCTGCGGCTCTGGGCCAGTTCGGCATCGACCAGCACATCCACGACAGACGCATCGAGCGCCCGCAGCGGAGCCGAGGGAACTTCGCCGGCCACGAACGCCAGCGCCGGTGCCGACACCTCGCTCAGCGACGCCGTCCGGCCGAACAGCACCTCGCTGGCACCGGCCGCAGCCGCAGCCGCAGCGTCGCCATGCACGATGCCTGTGATCTCGGACGCGAGACGCCGCTGACCCTCTCGCCGCGAGGCATCGGCCTCGTGTGCAGCAGCTATCTCGGCCACTTCGGCCATGTCGAGGAACGTGAGCTGCGCCAACAGCTTCGCAACGTCGACATCGTCGACGCCGATCCACGCCTGGTAGAAGCGGTACGGACTCATGGCCTCGGCGCTGAGCCACAGCGTCTCGCCGCCCGCCGTCTTGCCGTACTTCGTGCCGTCGCTGCGCGCGAGCAACGGCCAAGTCAGTGCATGGGCAGCGCGTCCCAGCCGGCGGCGGATCAGGTCGATGCCGAGCACGATGTTGCCCCACTGGTCCGAGCCGCCGACCTGCAGTTCGCACTCGACGTTCTCCGCCAGCCACAAGTAGTCGTACGCCTGCAGCAGCATGTAGCTGAATTCGGTGTAGGACAGCCCATCGCCCTCGTCGAGGCGGTTGCGGACCGATTCCTTGCCCACCATCTGCTGCACGGTGACGTGCTTGCCGACGTCTCGCAGGAAGTCGAGGACGCCGACGCCGACGGTCCACGCACGGTTGTCCAAGAGCAGCGCCGAGTAGGGCCCGCCGTCGAAGTCGAGGAACTGGCGCAGCTGCGGCACGATTCCCTCGAGATTGCTGGCCAGTGCGTCATCATCGAGCAGGTTTCGCTCGGTCGAGCGTCCGCTGGGATCACCGACCATGCCCGTTGCGCCTCCGGCCAGCGCGATGGGGCGATGCCCTCCGAGCTGCAGCCGCCGGAGCGTCAGCAGCCCCATGAGATTGCCCACATGAAGGCTCGCGGCGGTGGGGTCGAAGCCGCAATACACCGTGATCGGTCCGGACTCCAGGCGCTGCGCGAGCGCCCGGCGGTCCGTTGTCTGATGGACCAGTCCACGCGCCTCAAGGTCGGCCAGCACGTCCACACCGCCAGTCTGCCGGACAGCCAGCGCCGCGAGACCCCTGGCTAGTTGCGAGGCGTCCAGCGGAAGAAGCGCACGGTGACCAGCACCCCGAACACGCCCCACACCCCGAGGACCAACCAGTGCCACGCCGGCATCGGCACGCCTTCGCTGAATGGGTCGAAGGTGCGCCCCAGCGCAACAGCCAGGTGCTTGATGGGGAACACGTCACCGATGAGGGTCATCCAGCGCGGTGCCCCGTCCGACGGGATGAACACGTCGGAAACGAAGTACAACGGCAGCACGCACATGTTCGTGATCGCCGGAGCTGCCTGCTCGCTGGGGCACACGCATGTGATGGCGAGCCCCAAGGCCGAGAACGCCGCGGCGCCCACCCCGAGCGTGATGAGCAGGCTCGGCACGGCACCCGGCTGGACCTCGACGCTGTAGCCGAGCCAGCCGATGCCGATCACCAGCGCTGTCATGAATACGGTCAGCACCAGCGATGCGGCGACCTGCCCGCCCACATAGACCCACGGCGGCAGCGGCGTCGCCCGCATGGCTTTGAGCACGCCGCTCTCGCGCCGGATGACCGTGACGATGGCGGCGTTCATGAAGTTCGCCGACACCAGCGCCAGCGCCAGGATCCCCGGGACGTACACCGTTGCGACCCGCGCTCCGGTCGAGCTGATGATCTCGTTGCCGAAGATCGAGGTGAAGATCACCAGGAAAATGATCGGCAGGACCACCGTGAAGAAAGTGGCAGCCGGGCTGCGCCGGAAGCCCAGCAGGTTGAAACGCGTCTCGCTGCGCAGCTGGCCGAGGCGGGTCACGACTCGTCTCCTGAGAGCGCATCTCCGGTCAGCGCCAGGTATGTGTCCTCCAGCGTCGGCGGCTGCACGGCCAGCGAGTCGAGCCGGACCCCGGCCGCGTTGGCGGCAGCGAGCAGCTCGCGTACCACCTCGCCGACGTCACGCGTGGCGAGCGCAAGCCGCGCGCCGTGTCGCTCGGTCTGCTGCTCGGCTGGCGCCGTGCCGGCAGCAGCCCGAACCGGCACCGACTCGTCTTCGCTGCGGAGCAGGTCGCGCAGCCGGTCCCCCAACGCCCCGGGACTCAGCTCCGCAGCGTCCCAGCTGATCTGCGATGGCATGGCGACCTGTTCGGCCAACTCATCGGCGCTGCCGTCGGCCACGATGCGACCCCGCGAGATCACCACGATCCGGTCTGCCAGGTGATCGGCCTCGTCCATGTAGTGGGTGGTCAGCAGTACGGTCACGCCGAGCGACCGCAGACCGTCGATGGTCTGCCACGCCTCGCGGCGAGCAGCAGGGTCGAAACCGGTGGTGGGCTCGTCCAGGAAAACGAGCTCGGGATCGCCCACGAGGGAGAGCGCTACGGCCAGGCGCTGTTGCTGCCCGCCCGACAAGCGGCGAGTTCGAGTTCCAGCCGCATCGGCAAGCCCGACAAGCTCCAGTACCTCAGCAGTCGGCCGGGGCGACCGGTAGTACGCCGACCACATCGTCACGATCTCCGCGGCGGTGAAGTCGCCCTCATGCTTGGCCCCCTGCAGAACCACCCCGATGCGCTCCCTCCAGTCGGCGGTGGCCTCCGCCGGATCGACGCCCAGCACCTGCACGTCCCCAGACGTTCGGGTGCGGAGGCCTTCGAGTATCTCGACAGTCGTGGTCTTGCCGGCCCCATTGGAACCCAGGAAAGCCACGACTTCGCCGATCGCGACCGACAGGTCGACACCGGCGACCGCCTCGACGTCCCCGTATCGCTTGTGGAGCCCGGTGACCTCGATAGCAAGGCGTGTGTCGCCGCTCATCTTGCGTGCCCGCCAACCGTGGCACCGCCGTGACGGCTGGCGAGGCCATCGCCGGGGTCATCGGCCGGGTCATCGGCCGGAGCGTCGATGCCGTCATCGGCGTAGTGCTCGGGATGGGTGACCTGCGGCCGCACCGCCGCTGCGTACAGCAAGACGCCCAGCGGACCGCTGTAGATGATCAGCAGGACCCAATGCCAGCGACGCTTGCCGACCTGCTCAAACCGGTCACGGCCCAACCGGGCGATGTCGATGATTCCGCCGGCCATGATCAGCGCCGCCAGCGCGGCTGCGACAATCAGCACGGTGCCGAGGTCCACCGGGTCACGCTACCGGTGCTGCTGCATGCGCCTCCGAGGCTGCGGAGCCTTCACCCGCCCAGCGATGTCACGGCATCGGCCATGTAGAGCCCGGCACCGGCGATGCCTGCGACCACGAAGCCGATTCCTGCAGGCCAGAACGTCCCGTTGAACAGCAGCCGACCGCCTGCGGCGATGACCACCGTGATGGCAATCGGGGGCAGCACTGATCCGGGCAGGAAGGTGACCACGATCCAGCCCGCCACCAGGCCGCAGAGCAGCAGGACGGCGTTCTCGACCAGCAGCAGCACCTGGCGCACAGGCTCACCGTACGCGCCAGCAGCAACGCGCCTATTCGTTGCCGCGTTGCCTCAGGGTGCGGGCCAGGTCGAAGCCATATCGAGCCAGCCGGCGCGTGCTGACGTCGAGTCCCAGCTCGGGCTCGTCGAGTTGGTCGCGTGCGATCCACCGCAGCTCTTCGGACTCATGGTTGCCGCGTGTCACGGCACGGTGCGGCGCACGGATGAGAAAGCGCACGTCGAAGTGAAGATGATCGGGCTCGGTGCGCCTGCGGTTGACAAACAGGTGCACATCTATGTCCACCGGCTCAGTCCAGACCTCGAGGCCGTCGATGCCGGTCTCCTCGGTGGCTTCGCGCAGGGCAACCCCCGCGAGGGATCCCTCGCCGTCGGCATGACCGCCGGGCTGCAGCCAGCGACCGATCTTGCGGTGAAGCAGCACCAAGCCATGCGTTGCGTCGTGGTTCACCACCCACGCCGATGCCGTCAGATGTCCGGCTTCGCACGAGCGATGCAGCGCATCGGGATGACGGGCGGCAAAGCCGACCAATCGTCGCCGGTGCTGAGCTTGAACACGATCTCGAGGCTCGAACCGCTCCACGGCCTCGAGTGCTTCGGCGAGGCCGGCTTGCGCAGCCGAGGAACCAGGCTGCTGCCCCGCCGGGGCAGCCCCGCGCCAACGCGCCGCTCGAGCGGCGCTGCCGCGCGTCGGCGAACGGCTGGTCCGCACGCTCACCGTCTGCTCACGTGCGAGTTGCCGGCGTCGTAGAAGCGCCAAGGAAGCTCAGCGCCGCGGCTGATGCCGATGCGGGCCGTGCTCACGATGTCCGCAGCAGTCCAGCCGTCGTCGCAGATGCTGAGTCCGCCGTCTGTCGTGAGGTCACAGCCGTCGTGAGCACCATCGATGCCGAATGCCTGAGTGAGCTTGCCCGGGCCCGAACACAGATCCCTGCCGTCGACCGCGCCAGCGGTGCCACTCCGCCGGGCCGCCATGGCATCTGCACCTCGCACCGGCTCGAGTGCTCGCAGCAGGACCGCGTCGCCGACGCCAGCCGGTGCACACACCGCGTTCGCGCACCAGTGCATGCCATAGATCAAGTACACGTAGAGGCGTCCTGGCGGCCCGAACATGGAGGCGTTGCGAGCCGTCGGGCCGCTGCGCGAATGTGCCGCAGGATCGCCGTCGCCGCAGTATGCCTCGACCTCCACGATGCGGCCCGCGCGCAGCATTCCGTCCGTGCTGCCGGGATCGTGCACCAGCAGCTTGCCGATCAGGTCGGGAGCAACCTCGGTTGCCGGGCGTTCGTAGAACGCCGGTGGCAACGGGTCGCCCGCCGGCACCGTCAACGCCCGGCTTGGGCGTCGCCGGCCGCGGCGAGTGCAGCGTCGAGACGCACGAGTTGTGCGGCCACGGCGTCGGGACCACCCGCTCCCGGCGTCGTGCGGCTGAGGTATGCCGCGCCGGGCGCGAGCAGGCGGGCAGCCTCTGGCCCGAGATCCGGGTGCGCGGTCACCAGTTCCTTCAGGTGATGGGGGCGCGAGGCGACATCGGGCTCGTCCAGCGCTCGGCGCACGAGCCCGGCAATGACGCCATGCGCATCGCGGAAGGGCGTGCCGCGGGCCACCAGCCATTCGGCCAAGTCAGTCGCGGCCGCGAAGGGGTCGTCGGCGCCTGCCGCCATGGCCTGTGCATCGAACTCGACGGTCTGCATCAGGCCGTCGAGCGCCAAGACCACCAATCGCACAGTGTCGACTGAGTCGAACAGCGGTTCCTTGTCTTCTTGAAGGTCCTTGTTGTACGCGAGCGGAAGCCCCTTGAGCGTTGCCAGCAGACCCGCCAGGTGACCGATCAGCCGTCCGGCCTTGCCGCGTGCCAGCTCGGCGATATCAGGGTTCTTCTTCTGCGGCATCATCGACGAGCCAGTCGCAAAGGCGTCGTCGAGCACGACATATCCGAACTCGGCGCTCGACCACAGCACGAGCTCCTCGCCGAGCCGAGACAGGTGAATCCCCGACATCGCCAACGCGAACAGGGTGTCGGCGACAAAGTCGCGATCGCTGACAGCGTCGAGCGAATTCTCGAAGACCGCTGCGAACCCCAGATCGGCAGCAGTCGCCGAAGGATCCAGCGGCAGCGTCGAGCCAGCGAGCGCACCGGCACCGAGCGGCGAGACATCCGTGCGGCGCCTGGCGTCGCCAAGGCGCTCGACATCTCGCAGCAGCGCCCATGCGTGCGCTGCCAGGTGATGCGCGAGCCCCACCGGCTGCGCCTGCTGCAGGTGCGTGTAGCCCGGCAGTCGCAGGCCCGCGGCATGTGCCTCTCGTGCCCTGGCGGCCAGCGTGCTCGCCAGGCCCAGCAGCAGCCCGGTCAGCTCGTCGATCGCACCGCGAGTCCAGAGGCGCAGGTCGGTCGCGACCTGGTCGTTGCGACTGCGACCGGTGTGCATCTTGGCCGCGGCTCCGCAGAGCTCGGTTGCGCGGCGCTCGACTGCGGTGTGAATGTCCTCGTCGGTCGGAGCCCAGACCATACGGCCCTCGGCGATCTCGATTGCTACCTCATCGAGAGCCGCCACGATGTCGTCACGCTCGCCGTCGGTCAGCAGACCCACGGCGGCCAGCATCGATACGTGAGCCCGAGATACAGCGATGTCCTCGGCGAACATGCGCTGGTCGAATCCGAGCGAGTCGTTGAGCGCCGCGAGGGCATCCGCGGGCGCGCCAGCGAACCGGCCGTGCCACAGGGTGGCGGGGCCGGTTCGGGACGGGCCGATCGGTGGCGGGGGCGTGTCGTCGGCAGGAGTGCCGTCAGCAGGCATCGGACAGCACAGTCACAAGTCGGCCAGATCTCGGCAGTGCTCGGCAACCGCCGGGCCGCCGAGTTCCTCGGTGGCCACGATGAACAGCGTGTCGTCTCCCGCCACGGTGCCGACCACGCCGTCGACCGCACTGCGGTCGATCGCCGAGGCGACGACGTGCGCCGATCCCGGCGGCGTGCGCAGCACCACGATGTTCTGCGAGAAACGCACGTCGAGCACCCAGTCCGAGAACACTCTGCGCAGGGTGTTGGGCGGCAGCGCCTCAGGTGCGTCGGCTTCGGGCACCGCGTACACGGTGCGCCCTGCGGTGCGCATCTTGGCGACGCCCAGCTCGTCGAGATCGCGGCAAACGGTCGCTTGGGTGACCTCCACTGAGCGCTCCGCCAGCAGGCCGACCAGCTGCGCCTGGCTGTTGATCTCGTGGCTGGCCAGCAGCTCACGAATGAGATGTTGGCGCTGCGCCTTGGTGCTCATGATGCTGCTCCTGCCGACGCCGCTCCATGCGGCGCTGAACCCGCCGACGCCGCTCCATGCGGCGCTGAACCGGCCGACGCCGCTCCATGCGGCGCTGATCCGGCCAAAAAGGCCAGCAGGCCCCGCGCGGCATGCATCCGGTTCTCGGCCTGCTGCCAGATGCGGCTGGCCGGACCGTCGATGACTTCTGCCGCCACTTCTTCGCCCCGATGCGCCGGCAGATCATGCAAGAAGATGGCACCGTCGGCTGCGAGCGACATCAGCTCCGGCGTGACTTGGTACGGGCTGAATGCTGCTCGGCGCTCGACCTGCTCGTCTTCTTGGCCCATCGAGGTCCAGACATCGGTGTAGACGACGTCGGCGCCCGTCGCTGCCGCTGCGGGGTCGTCCGTGACCGTGCACTCGCCGCCCAGTGCCGCTATGCGGTCCAGCGTCGCCCCTGACGGCCCGTAGCCGTCTGGCACCGCGAGCGTGCTCGGGATGCCGAGCATGGCGCAGCCGATGGCCAGTGATCGCCACACATTGTTGGCGTCGCCGACGAATGCGACGCGCTCGATGCGGTCCAGACCGATGCACTGCGAAAGGGTGAGCAGGTCTGCCAAGGCCTGGCACGGGTGCGCCTCATCAGACAGCAAGTTGACGACCGGTGCCACTGCGCAAGCCGCCATGCGCTCGAGGTGGTTGTGCCGGAATACGCGCACAGCGATGATGTCGTGGAAGCAGGCAAGCGTCCGCGCGATGTCTTCGGCGGTCTCGCGAACATCGATGCCCACTTCTTCGGGACGGATGTAGACGGGATGCCCACCGAGCTGGCGGACCGCCATCTCCATCGAGTTGCGCGTGCGGTTCGACGGCTTCTCGAACACCAATGCAACGCCGCTGCCCTGCAGGACTGGCGGCGCAGCTTCCGGGGCGCGCGACGACATGTCGAGCACCCACTGCAGCTCGTCGGCCGACAGATCATCGACTTCCAGAAAGTGGCGCATCAGCCCAGCATCCCGTTGCCGGCGAGCACGCTCGCGAAGATTGCGAGGCCCTCGTCGATCTGCTCGCTGGACACCACGAGCGGCGGCGCGAAACGCACGGCCGTCGGCGTGATCCCGTTGATCACGAGGCCAGCTTCCAGGCACGCTGCAGCGATCTCCGGACCGCTGCGACCGGCGGCATCGGTATCGATCTCGGCCGCGATGAGCAGGCCGAGGCCGCGGGTGTCGACGACGCCGGGAACGCCCATGAGCTTGCCGGCCAGTTCTTCGCCACGGGCAGCAGCCACCGCTGGCGCATCGATGGCCTCCATGGTGCGCAGCACGGCACGCGCCGCGCTCGCGGCCAGCGGCTGCCCGCCGAAAGTGGTCGCGTGATCGCCCGGCTGGAACGCGGCGGCGACCTCGCGGCGCGCCCAGACTGCACCGATCGGCACACCGTTGCCCAGTGCCTTGGCCATGGTCACGATGTCGGGTCGAGCCGCGCCGGTGGGTCCTCCGGCCGGATCGAAGTGGTGATGCCAGGCAAACCACTCGCCGGTGCGCGCCAAGCCAGTCTGCACCTCGTCGACGATGAACACCATGCCGCGCTCGTCGCAGATCTCACGGACGCGATGCAAGTAGGCGCTGTCGGCGACGTTCACGCCGCCCTCGCCCTGGACAACCTCGAGCAGCACAGCGCAGCAGCTGGGATCCAGCGCCGCCTCCAGTGCATCTGCGTCGTTGTAGGGCACATGCCGGAATCCGTCCGGCAGCGGCTGGAAGGTCTCGTGCTTCTCAGGCTGTCCCGTGGCGTGGAGCGTTGCCAGCGTGCGCCCATGGAACGAACGCAGCGCGCTGACCACGACGTAACAGCCGCGGCCGCCGTGCTTGCGCGCCAGCTTGATCGCCCCCTCGAGCGACTCGGCGCCGCTGTTGCAGAAGAAGACCTGCCCGCCGCCGCCCTGCAGCCGGTCGATGGTCTGGGCGACCTCGACCTGCGGTTCGGTGCCGAACAGATTCGACACGTGCAGCAGCGTGCGCGCCTGCTCACCGACCGCGTCGGCGACCGCAGGGTGGGAGTGGCCGAGCGACGTCACCGCCAGTCCCGCCAGGAAATCCAGGTAGCGCTTGCCGTCGCGGTCGTAGAGCTCGCAGCCGCTGCCGCGTACGAACTGGACCGGCGGCGGCCCGTAGGTGGGCATGAGCGGGCAATGCTCCAGCTCTGCGGCGCCCATGGCAGCGGCGTGGGGCGACAGCCCGTTCGTTGCACTTGTCGCCGTGGTCGTCTGTGTCATGAGATCGTGGCTCGCTCTCTGCGTTTCGGGTTCTCGGGTGTCTGGGTTACACGGTGTCTGGGCTAGTGGCCGGCTTGCAGCGCTGTCGGCCGATCCCGGGTGATCATGGTGCCGACGCCGGCATCGGTGAACAGCTCCACGAGCACGACGTGCGGAACGCGGCCGTCGAGCAGGTGTGCGCTGTTGACGCCGTTGCGCACCGCGCTGATGCACGCCTCGATCTTGGGAATCATCCCGCCTGCGATCGTGCCGCTCGCCAGCCGGGCATCGAGCGAGTCGGCCGTCGTCCGCGGCACGAGCGATTCCGGGTCGTCGACATCGTCGAGCAGTCCCGCCACGTCGGTGAGGTACACGACCTTCTCGGCTTCGAGAGCCGCGGCCACCGCGCCGGCCACCGTGTCCGCGTTGATGTTGTATGCCTGCCCCTTGGCATCGGCGCCGATCGTGGAGATCACCGGGATCAACCCCTCGGCGAGCAGGCGCTCCAGCAGGTCGGTGTTCACATCGGTGACCTCGCCCACGAATCCCAGATCAGGGTTCCGGGCGGTCGCGGTAATGACCCGGCCGTCCTCGCCGGAGATGCCCACGGCCAGCGGCCCGTGCACGTTGATGGCGCCGACGATGTCGCGGTTGACCTTGCCGACCAGCACCATGCGTGCGATGTCCAGCGTTTCCGCGTCGGTGACCCTCAGCCCGTCGCGGAACTCCGAGGTCTTGCCGAGGCGAGCCATGAGATCGCCGATCTGCGGGCCGCCGCCGTGGACGACGACCGGCGCCAGGCCGATCTGGCGCAGCAGCACCATGTCGGCGGCGAAGCCGTCGGTGAGCGCGGTGTCGACCATCGCATTGCCGCCGAACTTGACCACCACCACTTTGCCCCGCCATCGGCTGATGTACGGCAGCATCTCCACGAGCAACTCGGCACGCTCGACCTGCTGGGCGTGAACATCGCCCTCGAGCTGCGCCTTATCCGAATGATCGCCGCCGGCGATCATGGCATCAACCCTGTCGTCGGCAGGCCGGCCGTCTCGGGGAGTCCGAGTGCGATGTTGGCGCACTGCACGGCCCCGCCGGACGCACCCTTGACCAGGTTGTCGATTGCGCTGAGCACGACCAGCCAACCAGTTCGCGGATCCACCCTGGCACTCAGATGGCAGGTGTTCGCACCGAGCGTTGCCTTGGTATGGGGGGCGTCACGATGCACCACCACGAACGGCTCGTCCGCATAGAAATCTACCAGCACGCCGAGCGCGTCATCGGTGGACAGGCCTCCAATCGAATCCGACAGCGGTCGGGCGTAGCAGGTAGCCAGAATGCCGCGCACCATCGGCGCCAAGTGCGGTGTGAACAGCACCTGGCATCCGGTTGCCTGCTCGATCTCCGGCGTGTGACGGTGGCTGAGCAAGCCGTAGGCCACGAAATCTTCGTCGACGCTGGAGAACGTCGTGTTGGGCTTGGGCGCCCGGCCCGCGCCGCTGACCCCCGATGCGGCATCGATCACGACCCCGCGCGTCGAGATGTGGCCGCCGCGCGCGAACGGCGCCAGGGCCAGGGCAGCAGCCGTTGGGTAGCACCCGGGCACGGCGACACCCGCGGCGCCGCGCAGCGCCTCACGGCCGAGCTCGGGTAGCCCGTAGGGCAACTCGCCCAGCAGTTCCGGCATCGGATGGGCTGCGCCGTACCACTGCGGGTATAGCTCCGGGTCGGTCAGCCGGAAGTCCGAACCCAGGTCGACCACGCAGCCGACGCGCTTGTACAGGTCGGCAACGACAGGCGCGCTGGCCATGTGCGGCAGGCCCAGGAAGACCACGTCGAGCCCGACGAAGATCTCAGGGTCGTATGCGCAGTAGCGAAGATCGCCGTAATCGGCCGCCAGGCTGGGATACAGGTCGCGGACCGCGGCACCCGCCTGCGTGTCGCCGGTGACGGCGACCACATCAAACAACGGGTGCGCTGCCGCCAGTCGCAGCAGCTCCGCGCCGGTGTAGCCGGACGCGCCCACGATGCCGACGCGCACCGGCGGGGTCGACCCTGTGTCCATGCGCACCGGCGAGGCCGGTGCGGTATCGGTGTTCATGGCGGCGTGCCTATCTCTCAGATCGGTGCCCACTGTAGCAGGTGCACTGCCCGAATATGCATTGTTATGCAAAATTATTCATCCCAAATGAATCCACGAGATGCACGGCCCCGTTCGCCACGGCGCCGGTAAACTGTTCGCTCTCAGGGCCAACGACGTCCCTGCCGCCGCCGAGTTCCGACATCGGAGCTCCATCAGCCCACCGGGACGTCGCCGATGCCCATCAATGACACTGCGGCCGCTGACACTGCGGCTGCGCCGCGTGCCGAAGACCGTCCTGCGGTACGCACGGGCCCCTTCTCGACGCCGCCACCCGCACAAGGCCTCTACGACCCCGCATTCGAGCACGACGCGTGCGGCGTGGGCTTCGTGGCCGACATGTCCGGGGTGCCGAGCCGCGCAGTCGTCGACCAGGCCCTGCAGTGCCTCGTCAACCTCGACCATCGCAGCGCGACGGGCGCTGAGGCCAACGTCGGCGACGGCATCGGCATCACCATCGGGGTGCCCGACCGGTTCCTGCGCGAGGTCTGCGACTTCGAGCTCCCGCCAGCCGGCCACTATGCAGTCGGCACGGCGTTCCTGCCCCGCGCCGACCCTGACGCAGCCGCAGCGTCGATCGAAGCGATCATGGTCGACGAGGGGTTCGAGGTGCTCGGCTGGCGCGAGGTCCCCACCGATCCCTCCTCGCTCGGCAAGTTCGCCACCGATCCCATGCCGGTGTTCCGGATGCTGTTCGTGGCCGCCCCGTCCCCGGAGGCTGAGCCGGCAGGCGAAGCCGGGGCCCGAGCGGCCCGTGAGCGGAGCGAACAAGAGCGGGAAGCAACCGGTGCCTCAACCGGGAGGTTCGCCAGTAGGCGCCCCCTGCTCGAGGGGTTGGCGCTCGAACGGCGGGTGTACGTCGCCCGCAAGCGCACCGAGCATGAGATCGATCCCGCGCCCTACTTCCCGTCACTGTCGTGCCGCACGCTCATCTACAAGGGAATGCTGACCTGCAGCCAGTTCGCAGAGTTCTATCCCGACCTGGTCGACCCGCGCATGGAATCGGCGCTCGCCCTGCTGCACTCGCGTTTCAGCACGAACACGTTCCCCTCATGGCCGCTCGCGCACCCGTATCGCATGCTGGCTCACAACGGCGAGATCAACACCGTCATGGGCAACCGCAACTGGATGCGTGCGCGTGAGGGCACGCTGTCGAGCCCGCTGTTCGCTGACCTTGATGGACGCAACCAGCTTGAGCGCACCTACCCGGTGTGCACGCCGGGCGCGTCGGACACCGCCAGCTTCGACGAGGTCCTCGAACTGCTCCATCTCGGCGGGCGGAGTCTCCCCCATGCCGTGCTGATGATGATCCCGGAGGCATGGGAGAACCATGCCCGCATGCCCCAGGACAAGCACGACTTCTACGAATTCCATGCCTCGTTGATGGAACCGTGGGACGGCCCGGCCAGCATCGCCTTCACCGACGGCACCGTCGTGGGTGCAGTGCTCGACAGAAATGGATTGCGGCCCTCCCGCTACTGGGTCACCGCCGACGGTCTGGTCGTGATGGCATCCGAGGTCGGCGTCGCGGACATCGACCAGACCCGCATCGTCCGCAAGGGCCGCCTGCAGCCGGGTCGCATGTTCCTGGTGGACACCTCGCTGGGCCGCATCGTGGGCGACGACGAGATCAAGCATGACCTCGTGAGCGCGGAGCCGTATGGGGATTGGCTCGCCGACGGGCTCGCACACCTGGAGGACCTGCCGCCGCGCTTCAGCCTGACGCCTCAGCACTCCTCGGTGACGCTGCGCCAGCGCACCTTCGGCTACACCACCGAGGAACTGCGGATCCTGGTGGCGCCGATGGCCCGCACCGGCATCGAGCCGATCGGGTCGATGGGCACCGACACGCCGATCGCCGTGCTGTCGAAGCGGCCGAGACTGCTGTTCGACTACTTCAGCCAGCTGTTCGCGCAGGTCACCAATCCGCCGCTGGATGCGATCCGTGAGGAACTGGTGACGTCCACCAAGGCCAAGATCGGCCCGGAGGGCAACCTGTTGCAGCCCGGCCCGGATTCGTGCCGTCAGATCGTGCTGCCCTACCCGATCCTGTCGAATGAGGATCTCGCCAAGATCCTGTACATCGACGAGGACCTGCAGCAAGCGCCCGCGCAGGCCAATGGCGCCGCATCGGACGGCGCGGCGGAGCCCGATGTCGATGCCGGCCGCTTCCGGCCGTTCGCAGTAGATGGGCTGTACCCGGTCACAGAGGGCGGCGCGGGAATGGCGCGGGCAATCGCCCAGGTGTGCGAGCAGGTCGACGAGGCCATCGCAGGCGGCTCCCGGATCATCATCCTGTCGGACCGCTACAGCGACGAGCAGCATGCGCCGATTCCTTCGCTGCTGCTGACGGGCGCGGTGCACCACCACTTGGTGCGCAACAAGACCCGGACGATGGTGGGCTTGGTCACCGAGTGCGGCGATGCACGCGAGGTGCACCACATGGCCCTGCTGCTGGGCTACGGGGCGAGCGCCGTCAACCCGTACCTGGCCTTCGAGTCGATCGACGACATGGTGCGCAGCGGCGTCATCACCGAAGTCGACGAGCGCACCGCCAAGCGCAACTACATCAAGGCGTGCACCAAGGGCGTGCTCAAAGTGATGTCCAAGATGGGCATCTCGACCGTGGCCAGCTACACCGGGGCACAGGTGTTCGAGGCGGTGGGCCTTGGGGCGGACCTCATCGATCGCTACTTCAGCGGGACGACATCCAAGCTCGACGGCGTCGGTCTCGACGTGCTCGCTGCCGAGGTTGCCGAGCGCCACCGGTTCGCCTACCCCGACAACCCCACCGAGGCCGCGCACCGCGATCTGTGGGCGGGCGGCGAGTACCAGTGGCGGCGAGAGGGCGAGTACCACCTGTTCAACCCCGAGACCGTCTACAAGCTGCAGCACTCCACGCGCGCCGGCCGCTATGAGATCTTCAAGGAGTACACGCAGCTGGTGGATGATCAGTCCACCGAGCTGGCGACACTGCGGGGCCTGTTCGAGCTCCGTCCGGCGCCCGGTAGTCCTATCCCGATCGACGAGGTCGAGCCGGTTGCTGAGATCGTGAAGCGCTTCTCCACCGGAGCGATGAGCTACGGCTCGATCTCCGCGGAAGCACACGAGACGCTGGCGATCGCCATGAACCGCATCGGCGGCAAGTCCAATACCGGCGAGGGCGGCGAAGACCCAGAGCGCTATGTGCCGGACCCCAACGGCGACCTGCGGCGCTCCGCCATCAAGCAGGTGGCCTCGGGGCGCTTCGGTGTGACCTCGGAGTACCTGACCAACGCCGATGATCTGCAGATCAAGATGGCCCAGGGCGCCAAGCCCGGCGAGGGCGGGCAGCTTCCGGGGCCCAAGGTCTGGCCGTGGATCGCGAAGACCCGCCACTCGACGCCCGGTGTCGGGCTCATCAGCCCGCCTCCGCACCACGACATCTATTCGATCGAGGATCTCAAGCAGCTCATCCACGATCTCAAGAACTCCAACCCGGCTGCGCGCGTCCACGTCAAGCTGGTGGCCGAGGTGGGCGTGGGCACCGTCGCCGCCGGCGTGTCGAAGGCGAAGGCCGATGTGGTGCTGATCTCCGGCCACGACGGCGGCACCGGGGCGTCGCCGCTGACGTCCCTGAAGCACGCGGGCGCGCCGTGGGAGCTCGGCCTCGCCGAGACACAGCAGACGCTGCTGCTGAACGGGCTGCGGGACCGCATCGTCGTACAGACCGACGGGCAGCTGAAGACCGGACGCGACGTGATCGTGGCGGCACTGCTGGGCGCCGAGGAATACGGTTTCGCCACAGCGCCGCTGGTGGTCTCGGGCTGCATCATGATGCGCGTCTGCCATCTCGACACCTGCCCCGTGGGCGTCGCCACCCAGAACCGCGAGCTGCGCAAGCGCTTCGGCGGCCGGCCCGAGTTCGTCGTGAACTACTTCGAGTACATCGCCCAGGAGGTCCGCGAGTACCTGGCAATGCTGGGCTTCCGGTCGCTGCCCGAGGCCATCGGGCGGGTGGACCGGCTCGACACCACCGCTGCGGTTGCCCATTGGAAGGCCCACGGGTTGAACCTGTCGCCGATCCTGGCGGAGCCCGAGACGCCGTGGCCGCAGGATCGCTACTGCTCCCAGAGCCAGGACCACGGCCTGGACCGGGCCCTCGACCAGCAGCTCATCGAATTGGCGGCACCCGCGATCCAGCGCCGCGAGCTGGTGCGAGCAGAGCTGCCGATCAGCAACGTGAACCGGACGGTCGGCACCATGCTCGGCCATCGCATCACCGCTGCCCACGGCGGCGACGGCCTGCCTGACGACACGGTCGATTTCACGTTCAACGGGTCGGCCGGGCAGAGCTTCGGCGCATTCGCGCCGCGAGGGTTGACGATGCGGCTGTACGGCGACGCCAACGACTACCTGGGCAAGGGGCTGTCGGGCGGGCGCCTGGTGGTGCGACCGCCGCGTGACACACACCCGGACTTCGTGGCCGAGGACAACATCATCGCTGGGAACGTCATCCTGTACGGCGCAACCGGTGGCGAGGCGTACATCCGCGGCACGGTCGGCGAACGCTTCTGCGTACGCAACTCCGGAGCGACCGCCGTGGTCGAAGGGGTGGGCGACCACGCGTGCGAGTACATGACGGGCGGCATGGTGGTGGTGCTCGGCGGCGTCGGCCGCAACTTCGGCGCGGGGATGTCGGGCGGGGTGGCATTCGTGTACGACCCCGACGACGTCTTCTGGCGACACCTGAACGCCGAAATGGTCGACCTCGAGACCCAGCTCGACGACGCCGACGCAGCGACGGTGCGCACGGTGCTGCGCCAGCACGTCGCGGAGACCGATTCGGCTCCGGCCCAGCGCATCCTGGGACGCTGGCACAGCGAGGTGCGCAGCTTCCGCAAGGTGATGCCGAAGGACTACCGGCGCGTGCTCGAAGCACGGGCAGCAGCGGCCGAGCTCGGCCAAGACCCCGACGAGGCAGTCATGGCGGCTGCGCATGGCTAGGCACCGCGATCATCCGCTCGGCGCAGCCGCCACCGAAGCAAGCACAGGGGCTGCGCATGGGTGACATCCGGGGATTCATGCGGCACGACCGGGAGCTGCCGACGCGGCGCCCGGTGCCGGTGCGCCTGCGCGACTGGCGCGAGGTGTACGAGCCATTTGCCGACGAGGACTTGCGCACTCAGGCCAGTCGCTGCATGGACTGCGGTGTGCCGTTCTGCAACTCGGGCTGCCCGCTGGGCAACATCATCCCGGACTGGAACGATCTCGTGTACCGCGATCGCTGGCACGACGCCATCGAGCGACTGCACGCCACCAACAACTTCCCTGAGTTCACCGGCCGGCTGTGCCCGGCGCCGTGTGAGGGCGCGTGCGTGCTGGGCATCAACGCCGATCCGGTCACCATCAAGCAGGTCGAGGTCGCGATCATCGACAAGGCCTTCGAGATGGGCTGGGTCCGCCCCGAGCTGCCCGCCGTGCGCACCGGCCGCAGCGTGGCAGTGGTGGGTTCAGGGCCCGCTGGGCTGGCTGCGGCGCAACAGCTCACCCGTGCCGGTCACGATGTCACGGTGTTCGAGCGTGCCGACCGGCTCGGCGGCCTGCTCCGGTACGGCATCCCCGAGTTCAAGATGGAGAAGCGCCACATTGAGCGGCGCCTCGACCAGATGAGCGCCGAGGGCACGAAGTTCCGCACCGGCGTCGAGGTCGGTGCGGATATTCCGGTGGCGGATCTGCAGGCCGATTTCGACGCACTGGTGCTGGCCGGTGGCGCGACGGCGTGGCGCGATCTGCCGATCCCCGGTCGAGAGCTCGACGGCATCCACCAGGCGATGGAGTACCTGCCGTGGGCCAACAAGGCCCAAGAAGGAGACCTCGACCCGGGCGACGTGCCGATCAACGCCGCTGGCAAGCGCGTGGTGATCATCGGCGGAGGCGATACCGGTGCCGATTGCCTCGGCACCGCGCACCGCCAGGGTGCCGCTTCGGTGCACCAATTCGAGATCCTGCCGCGTCCGCCCGACGAGCGAGACTCCGCCAACCCTTGGCCGACCTATCCGATGATCTACCGGACATCCTCGGCGCATGAGGAAGGCGGCGACCGCGTCTACTCGGTGAACACGCAAGAGTTCTTGAACGACGGCGCAGGTTCGGTGCGGGCATTGCGGGCGCACGAGGTCGTGTTCAGCGACGGCCGGTTCGCCAAGGTGGACGGCACCGAATTCGAGCTCGAATGCGAGCTCGTGCTGCTGGCCATGGGATTCCTCGGGCCGCAGCAGGAGGGTTTGCTGGCGCAGCTCGACGTGGAGACCGATGCGCGCTCCAACGTGGTGCGCGACGACGAGTACCGCACGAGCGTCGACGGTGTCTGGGTGTGCGGCGACATGGGCCGAGGGCAGAGCCTGATCGTGTGGGCCATTGCCGAGGGCCGGGCGTGCGCTGCGGCGGTCGACGAGGCCCTCATGGGTCATACGGCGCTCCCGTACCCGATTCCCCCCTCGGCGCGCCCGCTCAACTGAGCGACGGAGGTGACGGCGGTGAGCACGAGCCAGTACCCGGTGAACGGCGAGCGTCTGTGGGAGACGCTCCATTCCCTGGCAGAGATCGGCGCGACGGCCGCCGGTGGTGTCGCCCGTGTGGCGCTGACCGACGAGGACCGGGTGGGGCGCGACCAGTTCGTGGCATGGGTGCAGGAGCTGGGCTGCGCCGTCCATGTCGACCAGATGGGCAACCTGTTCGCACGTCGCGAGGGCACCGATTCGCAGCGGGCACCGGTGGTGGTCGGCAGCCACCTCGACAGCCAGCCCACGGGAGGCAAGTACGACGGTGCCTACGGCGTGATGGTGGGCCTCGAGGTGCTGCGAGTGCTCCACGACCACGGCATCAGCACTGCGGCACCCGTCGAGGTCGTCTCGTGGACCAACGAGGAGGGAGCGCGCTTCCCGCCCGCGATGATCGGTTCCGGCGTCTATGCCGGAGCGTTCAGCCTGGACGAGGGACTTGCCGCACCAGGAGTGGACGGCACCACCCTCGGCAGCGAGCTCGCCCGCATCGGCTATGCCGGAGACGACCCATGCGGCGCCCCTGACGGTGCCGGTCGCCGACCCATAGGGCACTACATCGAGCCGCACATCGAGCAGGGTCCGATCCTGGAGGCCGCCGAGGTGACGCTCGGCGCGGTCACCGGGGTGCAGGGCATCCGCTGGTACGACGTGTCGATTGAAGGTCAGTCGGCGCATGCGGGCAGCACGCCGATGGAGCACCGCGCTGATGCCATGGTGGCCGCCGCACGGCTGGTGTGCGAGGCCGACGAGATCGCCGCTCGCCGTGCTCCCGAGGGACGCGCCACCGTCGGCACGCTGTCGGTCGGCACCGGCTCACGCAACACCGTGGCGGGCTCAGTCTCGCTGACTGTCGACTTGCGCCATCCCGACGCCGCCGAGCTGGAAGCCATGCACAACGAGCTGCTGGCCTTCGCCGAGAGCCCTGCCTTCGGACGGCAGCCCAGCGCCGCATTGAGCGGCGTCAGCCAACCCAGCGGACGCTCGCTCCCCCAGCCGCAGATCACCCCGATCTGGTACTCGCCGCCGATCGTGTTCGATCCCACAGTGGTCGATGCGGTGCGGGAAGGTGCTCTCGCGGCGGGCTTCGAGCCGGTCGACATCACCTCCGGGGCCGGCCACGACGCCTGCTACGTGTCCCGGGTTGCGCCCACCGGGATGCTGTTCATCCCGTGCGCCGACGGGCTGTCGCACAACGAAGCCGAATCGATTCTCCCTGAGCACGCAACAGCGGGCGCCCAGGCCACCTTGAATGCAGTGCTCTTGTTGGCGGGCTAGCGCCGCTCAGGTCAGCTCGGCCAACGCCTGGCACTTGAGGATCGCCCGGGCAGACTGTTCCATGGCGGTCCATGCCGGTTGGTCGGCCACCTCGCCCCGCCAGCCCATCTGCGCCAGCCGATGAGTGAGCCGCACATCGCCGGCGCCTACATCGGCCCGGGCGAGCCAGCCGGCGGCAGCCTGGGCGTCGCGTACCGCTGACCTTCGGGTCTCGGTCCACAGCTGCTGGTCGACGCCAGACAGCGGCTCGGCGGGTATGGCCACGATCATTGCTCTGGCGGTGTTGCGCCAGTGGCGGGCGATATCCACCGGCACCTCGCCGGGCCAATCGCCGAACAGCTGCTGCTCGACGCTGCGGTCGTCGGGCGATGCGCCGTCGATCACGCTGATGTCAACTTTGCTCAGTGCGACAGCGGCCGTCGTCGTGGCCTTCACGTCAGGGCGTGGCGGCGTCAACCGTTCTCGCAGTTCGCCGAATGCCGCAGCGCCCTCGGGACCGGTCGCCCAGCTGATGAAGTCGTTCCGGGCGCGCGCCCGGAACATCGGTGTCGCGAACGTGTCGGCCCACCATTCCACGGGCTGCAGCAGGTGTGCCATGCGGGGATCGAATTCCTCCCAGTTGCGGGCGTGCTCTTCCGACCGGAAGAGGTTCATGCCCGCTCAGCGGAAGGGCCGGGTTGCGGCATCGCCGCCGACCATGCTGCGGGTGTAGCCGACCATCGCAGGCGGATCGATCGAGATGATCTCCTCGTCGCGCATCACGATCTGCAGCGGTTCGCCGCCGAGCAGGCACGGCGCATCCACAGTCACGGTGCGGCCCTCGAACAGCCAGCGGCACGCCAACGCCTCGAAGCCGCACTGAGCGAACCAGCGCTGTTCGCCGTCGACGCTCACCCGGTACTGGGTGGGCTGATTGTTGAACGGCGGGAACGACGCAATCCAGTCGGTGCCCGGGTGCAGCCAGCCCGGCGTGAGATCGATGAGCCGCTTGACGAGTGCCTTGGCCCGAACCGGCTCGATGCCCATCGTGCGGGACAGTTCCGCATAGTGAGGCGCCACGCCGGTGGCCACGACCTCGCCCATGATCGTTGCGTAGGCAGCGTCGAGCTAAGCGAGCGGGAGCTGCTCGGGGTCAATCACCCTTGCCGCCATGTCGCGACTCTAGGACTCGACAGTTGTGTGCGCAGAAGCAACGCTCTCGGCCTGCCGGGACCGAGGTCGGTAGTCTCCGGCTACACCAAGCCAGTTCACCGGCCGCATCGCGCCAAGGAAGCTTGCCCAATCCCGAAATGCCCACGCCATCTCGACGACCCGAGGCATGACTTCGCATGGCCCTGCAGTCGTGCCGTGCAGCGCCTCGAGGCGGCGCCGGGCACTCAAGGCCGCTGCCATCGGGGCAGCGCTCATCGGGTCATTTCTCGCAGTCCCTGCCGGAGCCAAGCCATCCGGAGCCAATCTCGCCGGGGCTGAGCCGTGGATCGAGTCGGATTGCAATGGGAGCACTCCGATCGTGGTCGCCTCCGACGCTGCGGCCCAATCTGACATCTACAGCGCGATCACACTCGCCGGCGCAATCGGCACACACTGCGTAATACTCGCCGGACCACGAGATGACGACATGCCGACCGAGCAACGTTCACGGCTCGAGCAAGCTGCTCGACGAGGCTGGACCGTCGGAGGCACAGCGGCAGTGCCAGCCAGCAAGCTTCAGGGGTACGACCTGGCACGTATCGCTGGCACGGACCGCTGGGCCACCGCACAACTCGTCGGGCTTCGTGCGCAGTCAATTGCCGGGGGTTCGCCAGCCTCGACCACCGGCACCCCAAGTGCGGGTCTGACAGTTCCCGCCGATGTCCGATCACCCGACGTCTTTCTGAACGGGGCGCAGCAGTGGATCGCGTCGGATTGCAGCGGCGCGACGCCAATCGTGGTCGCCTCCGACGCTGCGGCCCAATCTGACATCTACAGCGCGATCACACTCGCCGGCGCAATCGGCACACACTGCGTGATACTCGCCGGGCCACGAGACGGCGACATTCCAGGGAGCCAGTTCGTGCGCTTGGAAGCAGCCGCTGCGGGCGGCTACGTCGTCGGCGGCAAGAGCGCGTTGCCCGCCGCAAAGCTCGGCGGACGCGTGGCGACTCGTATCGCCGGCGCCGACCGATGGACCACCGCACAACTTGTCGGACGCTACGCCCGCGGCGATGCCGGCGTCGGCACCAGCACCGCCGAGTCTTCGGACGACTCCCTCACATCCGATGACGGTGCGAACAGGGCCAACGGAATCGCCGCCGGTGAGCATCACTCATGCGCGTTACGCCTCAACGGCACCATTGCTTGCTGGGGCCACAACGGGTACGGGCAAGCCGACGCGCCACCGGGCACGTACCAAGCCGTCACCGCGGGGAATTGGCATTCATGCGCGTTACGCGCCGATGACACCATCACATGCTGGGGCTGGAACGGAAACGGGCAGACCGACGCGCCGCCGGGGGAGTTCGTGGCTGTCATAGCCGGCAGTTGGCACTCGTGCGCGTTGAGTGCCGACGACTCCATCTCCTGCTGGGGCTCAAACGGGCACGGGCAGACCGACGCACCACAAGACACATACAAAGCCGTCACCGCCGGCAACGGCTTCTCGTGCGGGTTGCACAGCGAGGACACCGTCACCTGCTGGGGCCTCAACGATCACGGGCAGACCGACGCGCCAAAAGGCGCATACACGACCGTGGCTGCAGGCGGCGGCCACGTCAGCGGCGGCCATTCGTGCGGATTGCGCATCGACGGCAGCGTCACCTGCTGGGGCTGGAACGACCACGGACAAACCGACGCACCACAAGACACATACAAAGCCGTCACCGCCGGAGCGCATCACACCTGCGCGTTGCGCAGCGACGACACCGTCACCTGCTGGGGCCTCAACGAACATGGACAAACCGACGCGCCAAAAGGCGCATTCACAACCGTCGCCGCAGGCGAGGATCATTCGTGCGCACTGCGCGCCAATAGGAGCATCACCTGCTGGGGACGCAACAGCCGCGGCCAAACCGACGCCCGCGCTCTGGGCTTCATAGACGTGATCGGCAGTGGTCGGTACGGGTGTGCGATCGCCTTAGACCGAACCATCGCTTGTTGGGCGCTCTTCGCAAGCGGGACTGTGCAGAGATACGATCCGCCCGTCTTCGGTGAGCTCACCGCCCTGACGGGCCACGCCTTGAATGGTTGTGCGCAGCGCGCGAACGGAGACCTTGTGTGCTGGAGCCACCTGCTCAGCGACGCCGGCATGTTTGAGATTGAAGATCCACCGCCCGTAAAGGACAACGACGTCGATTGGGACACCAGTGCGGGCTACGGCTGCGCAGTTCGCGCTGACCTCAGCCTCGACTGCTGGGCCGGCGGCACATCAGTCGATTCGCCAATCAGCGGCGAGTTCATTGCAGTGATTGGCAACCCGATTTCGGGCTGTGCGCGGCGCACTGACCTCAATGTCGTCTGCTGGGGCACGGTCGACTTCGAACTGCGGTTTGCGGAAGGTGCCGTCGGCGACGAGTTCATCGACTGGGGTGGCAGCGGCTTTGGGATTTGCGCGATCCGAGCTGACCGCGCCTTGAACTGCTGGCGTCCCGAATACCCAACCGGGGTCGACGGCGTACTGGCGACCCGAGCTCCTCCCGTCATGGGCAGCTTCAGCGCCGTAGATGGCGGTGCCGATTCCGGCTGCGCAATCCGCACAGACAGATCGCTGATCTGTTGGATCTACCAGTCCGAGAGCCAAACCGTGGAGATCGTCGAACCGCCGGTGTGAGGGGTCTCGGTCGCCCAACACTTGAATCCGATCTAGGACTGCAGAATCTCGTGCAGCAGTGCCCGCTGTGATTCGAGTGAATGCGCGGCCGGATACCGCGATCTCAGGCAGTGAGGGCGTTCGCCCTAGCGTTGCTGTCTTTCGAACTGCGCTTCAGTAGCTTGCGGCCATGGCTGGCCCGACCCCGACCAACGCCGACCTGACCGCTACGCGCTTCGATTCGCTGATGGAAGTCGTCCGGTTGCGGCGGTCGGTGCGCAGCTTCGAGCCGCCACCCGAGCCGCTGCCCACCGAGGTGCTGCGCGGCATCTGCGAGGCGGGACGGTGGGCGCCGTCGGGGGCGAACACGCAGCCGTGGCACTTTGTCGTCGCGGCAGACCGCGACGACGTACTCGCCGTGTCCGATGTGTTCGTGCGGCAGGCCGACCGGTTGGTGGAGCACTGCCGGGGATTCCCACACGTCCACAAGAAGCACTGGCTGCACAACTCACTGGCCATCGTGCTGCTGTTCTGCGATCCCCGCTGGGTCGACTCCTACCCGGTCAGCGACCACGACGGCTGGCGAGACGAGTACGCCGCCAACAACGAGAAGATCCTGCTCGCATCGGTGGGCGCGGCAGCCCAGAACATGCACTTGGCGGCGGCTGCCTACGGGCTCACGACGGCGTGGCTGAGCGGCGGCGGCGAGGACACCACCGCCCGGCAGCTGCGGGACCTGCTCGGGGTGCCCGAGCCGCTGGTGCCGATCGCCACCGTCCCCATCGGCTGGCCGCACCGGCGAGCCGAATCGCGCTACCGCCACCCGCTCGACCAGCTCATCCACTGGGGACGCTGGGACCCGGAGCGCACGCAGGCGGACGACGCCGTGCAGGCCTACGTCAGCGGTGTCCGCCGCCAGGCCATGTATCGCGGCAGCGAGACGCTCGAGGACTGAGTTCGGGCGCCGAGGCGCGCTAGAGCATGAAGCGGCTGACCGTCGAGCTGGCCAGCCACATCTCGATATCGCGGATGGCCTGGGTCATGGCCTGGCCGATGAGGTCCAGCTTGCGCACCTGCTCGATGCGCGGCGCCGCCTGCTCCAGCTCGGCCTTCGAGAGCAGCTCTCCGAAGATGCCGCAGGCATCGGTCAGCGCGATGATCACGACGTCGCGCGGGCTGGGAATCTCATCGCTGAACAGGACGCCCATGATCCGCAGCTTCACCTCGCGCTCGGCCTTGCCGTCGATCATCGGGTAGCGACGGGAGCGGAACACCCACAGGTGACGATCGTCCTTGCGCTCGAGAATTCCGTTGTCCACGAGACGGGCGAACGCCTCCTCGCGGATGCCCTCAGCGCGCGACGCCACGAATTCCACCCAGTAGCGCGAATCGCTTTCTTCCTGCTGCGCGGCAATCTGCGCGAGCGTGGGATCGAGCAGACCGTCGCCGATCGGCGTGGAATCGACCAGCATGAGCTTCTCGAGATCGGTGTCGATCCGGTTCTCCATAGCGAGATCCATGAGCACCGAGCCGGCAATGACGCGATCGAGCGTGCGCTCGGGCACATGGATCAGCTTGCCGTCTTCGTCTCGCAGCAGCAGGAGGAGGATTTCTTCGGCGAATCTCAGCATGGTTCCGGCTCAACTCCTGTCGTGACGGCGTGGCGGGGCCGCATCCGGCGGCCGCGGCCCGAAGCGTAGTTGCCAGCAGCGCGATTTGGTTTCGCTCCTATGGGCTCTCGCCTGGTGCTCCGGCACTACTCGACGGTCACTTCGACGAAATCAGCGTCGGCGAGGCCGAGGTCGTACTCCGGTCCGACCGGGTGCTCGATGGCCAGCCGGTAAGGCCTCGCTGCGAAGTGGCGCTCGCATTCGTCGGCAGGTGTCGGGGCCAAGCAGGGCACCATGTCGGCGCCCGAGACCACCGAGCCGTCTGCGGCCACGAAAGTGATGCGCAGCGGAAGCGGCGTGTCGCGCATCCAGAACGCGCCGCCGGTGTCGTCGGGGAAGACGAACACCATCGCGGCATAGCCGCCCAGCGCTGCGAAGTCGGCAACTCCCATGAGACCGCGCTGACGGGAATCAGGAGTGTCAGCGATGATGACCGGCCACACGTGGGCACCCGCCGGTCCGCTGACACCCAGCAGGCCCTCGCGGAAGCCCTCGATGGGCACCGCTGTCGCCAGCACGGCCAGCGCCGCCGCTTCGGGTGCGTCGCTCGGGCTGGCGGTGACAGCCGGGCTCGTATGGAGCGTTGCGCTTTCGCTCGTCGGCAGCGCGGCCGTCGCCGGGGTCGAGCTACGGGAAACCGAAGCGCGGTTCGTACCGGAAATTGCAGCGGCCAAGTCGTCGCCTGGACCGACGGTCACGACGGCGGGTGCTGTTGTCGCAGCAGCGGTATCGGCCGGCGGCACGAGTCCTCCGCTCCTCGTCGATTCGGTCACCGAGCAGCCGGCTGCCACCGCCACGGCGGCGCAGCCTGCTGCCAGCCAGCGAACCGCACTCATCCCAGGAGTGTGCCGAGGTGCGCGTGGCGCGCGGTGGGAGAGCCCGCCGATCATGATGAGATAGGGACTGTGAACAGCACGGCGGCAGCGCTGAGCCTGACTGAGGCGCCGATCCGATCGGTCGACGACGAGGGAGCGGTGCCGTACGCGGATTTCGCAATCGGGGCGTTCGCTGACCTGGTTGCGATGAGCCGGGAACTGAGCCGCACGGGCGACTGGGTGGTGCGGACACCGTTCGGGCTGTTCGTCCACGGCTACGACCAGGCACGGACGATCCTGCGTGAGCCCGCCTGGATCTCGATGCTGGCCGGTGTCGCCATGCTCGACGGGACCGACCGGCACGACAACGGTCGTGCGCCGGTGAACTTCAACGCCTTCATGGCGCGAGCTCGCCGCGACGGCTCACCCACTGCGAATGGCGACGCCATGCGGGCCCGGCCCAATGTGCTGGCGCTGGAAGGCGCCGATCATCGCCGGCTTCGCAGATTGTTCGGCCGCGCCTTCACGCCCGCGGCAGCCGATCGGCTGCGGCCCTTCATGGCGGCGCACGCGGCGCGGCTGATCGACCCGTTGGTGTCTGCGGGCGGCGGCGAGATCGTCTCAGCGCTGTGCGATCCCTACCCGGTGCCGGTCATCTGCCGCCTGCTGGGGGTGACCGACGACGACTGGGCGCAATTCGGTCGTTGGGCGGAGACCATCTTCGGGCTCTTCGATGGCGACGCGGAGGCCGTTCTGGAGCGGCTGGGCGACATCGCCGTCGCGCAAGCCGAGCTCGGTGCGTACGTGGTGGACCTCATCGAACAACGGCGCCGCGAACCCGCCGACGACCTGCTGACCGAACTGATCGGTGTCTCCGACGAAGGCGACATGCTGAGCGCGGATGAGCTCATCGGCATGGTCGAGGCGCTGCTGATCGCCGGCACCGACACGACGCGGAATCAGCTCGGCGCCACGCTTGCGGTGCTCGCGGATCGGCCCGACCAGTACGCCGCCCTGCGGGCAGATCCCGGCCGGATTCCGGCCTGCGTGGAGGAGTCGCTGCGCTACATCGGCGCTGTCCGTACCGCGATGCGCATCGCGACCGACGACATCGTGGTGGACGATCTGCTGTTCCCCGCCGGCACGGTGGTCATGATCGGCTTGCACGCCGCGAGCCTGTCGGGCGGCTGCCCGGCGCATGATGTGGCGGCGTCGGGTGCGCGATCGGAAATCGCACCTGTCGAGGCAGATCCGTACGAGTTCGATCCGTCGATCCCTCGTGAACACCCGCACCTGGCGTTCGGCAGTGGCGCTCACCACTGCCTCGGCGCGTTCCTGGCGCGTGCGGAGCTGCAGGAAGCGCTTCGCGCCTTCGTCGAGCGGGTAGAGCGCTTCGAGGTGAGCGAGCCGGTGGTGTGGAAGCCGCTGTCGATGGGCATCTGGGGACCCGAACGCATGCAGCTGCGCCTGAACGCTCCCCCATCGGAGACACACATCGAAGCCGGCACGCTGCCGGCGGTGCACAGTCAGGTCCGCGGGGGTGTTTCTGCCGAGCGCGACAGCTTTCTGGCTTCGGTGGCGCCGCTGCGCCAGGCGATCCACGCCAGCGTGCCCGAGCTGATCGACCGCCCGCGGTTGCCCCCGCTGCGGCGCCTCGTCGTCACCGCGGCCCGCATCGGTTGGGCCACCTACGCGGGTCGCCTGCTGGACCGTCGCCTCGATGCCGACCAGCGGCGGGAGCGCATCTACCGGCGACTGCGCATCGCGGCAACGAAGCTCGGTCCGGCGTACATCAAGCTCGCGCAGCTGATCGCGGCAGGCGAGGGCGTCTTCCCCGACGCGCTGGTGGCCGAGTGCCGGAAGTGCCGCGACCGGGTGCCGGCCGACCGGTGGCCGGCGATACGCAAGCTGGTCGAGGGTGAGCTGGGGCCGCTCGATGACCGGTTCTCACGATTCGAGTCCGAGCCCACCGCGGCTGCCTCGATCGCGCAGGTGCACGAGGCATGGCTCACCGACGGCACACGGGTGATGGTCAAGGTACAGCGGCCGCGCATCCGGCGACGCGTCGAGCGGGACCTGGCGGTGCTGGCATGGATCGCTCCCAAGCTCGTCGGCCGCATCCCGATCACCGCGCTCGCCAACCCGCCGGCGCTCGTGGAGCTCTTCGCGGAGACCATCACCGAAGAGCTCGACTTCCGGGTGGAGGTCGCCAACCTGTTCGAGGTGGACCATGCGTTGCGGGCGACCACGTCAGGTCGCTGGGAGCTGCCCTCGGTGATGCTCGACGGCGTCACCGAGCGGGTGATCGTCATGAGCCCCGTGAGCGGGCGGCCGCTCAGCGAGCTGCGCCCTGACGACCTCGCCGACGGAGAAGCTGCTGCCATCTTCCGCCAGATGAACGATGCGCTGCTGCACGGCGCGTGCATGACCGGCGTCTTCCACGGCGACTTCCACGCCGGCAACGTGTTCATCGACACCGAAGGGACGCCGCCGGGCGAGCCGCCCGTGATCGGGCTCGTCGACTTCGGCATCACCGGCCGGCTCGAAGGGCCCAAGCGGGTGGCCTTCCTGCGCTATGTGGTCGGTCTGCTCACCGGCGACCTGCAGTCGCAGATCGCCGGCATGATCGATCTGGGTGCGTTCGGACCCGGGAGCAACCCCGAGCGAGTCATTGAAGATCTGCGCCTCGACCGGCCCGGCTTCGACCCGCTCGAGCTCACCGAGGACGAGTTCACTGCCGAGTTCCGTGCGCTCATCTCGGGGCTGCTGGCGAACGGTGCACGCATTCCCAAGGAATTGATGCTGTTCATCAAGAACTTTGCCTACCTGTGCTCGGTGACCGGCGAGCTGGAGCCCGAGATGGAGGTGCTGGCCCAATTCGAGCGCATTGCGTCGTCGTTCTTCGCCCGCAATGGCGTCCGGATGGCCACCGAGATCGGCTTCTCTCCGGCACCCGACGATGTCGACGAACGGATCATCCGCCAGGCCATGGGCATCTCGCCCAAACATGAGCGGGTCACCTGGCGGCTCATCCGCGGGCGACGGGAGAATTTGAAGGCGCGGGTGAGCAACCCCGGCTGACGCACAGCCTCCGCCGGCCTGAGTTGCGCGGTTGGGGCATGATCTTGCACGGTCAGCGGGATTGGCCGGTCGAGTGCATGAGGAGAGGCAATGGCTTCAGCAGGACGTATGGCGGGCAAGGTGGCGGTGATCACCGGCGGCGCGTCGGGCATCGGGCGAGCCTGCGGGCTGCGCTTCGCGTCGGAGGGCGCATCGGTCGTGGTGGCCGACCTGAACCCCGACCGTGCGGCAAGCGTCGTCGACGAGATCAACGCGCTCGGCCGCGATGCCGTCGCCGTGCAGGTGGACACGTCGCTGCAGGAGCAGAACGACGCCATGGCCGACGCCGCGGTGGAGGCTTTCGGGCGCATCGATGCATGTGTGGCAGCAGCAGGAATCTCGCATTCGGGCTATGTGAGCCGCGAGATCGAAGACCAGGCCGGTCAGGATCGCTTCGACCGCGGCGACATGTTCTTCATCGACAAGTCGCTGGAGTCGTGGCAGCGGGTGCTCGATGTGAACCTGACCGGCGTGATGCTCACGAACCAGGCCGTGGCTCGCAAGATGCGCGACAACGGCGGCGGCGCCATCGTCAACATCTCGTCGATTGCCGGCACCAATGTGCTCAAGGGCAGTTCGGACTACTGCGTGTCGAAGGCCGGTGTCTGGATGCTCACTCGCTGCGCGGCCCTCGAGCTCAGCCGTTACGGCATCCGCGTCAACGCTGTGGGTCCCGGCTACATCCAGACATCCATGAGCGGCGCTGTGCTGGGCAACGAGCGGTGGGTGCAGGCGCGTGAACGCGAGACCCCGCTGGGGCGTCTCGGCGAACCCGATGACATCGCCAATGCCTGCCTGTACCTGTGCAGCGACGACGCCAGCTTCGTGACCGGCGAGATCATCTTCCCCGACGGCGGCGTCATGGCCGCCGGCCGCTGAGGCAGCGCGATGAGCCGAATGGACGGCAAGGTCGCAGTGATCACCGGCGGCGCGTCGGGCATCGGCCGGGCCTGTGCACTGCGCTTCTCCGAAGAAGGAGCATCGGTGGTTGTGGCCGACCTGAATCCGGATCGGGCCGAAGCGGTCGCCGCCGAGATCACCAATCGCGGGCGCGAGGCGACCTGGGCGCAGGTGAACACGGCCGATCCTGACCAGAACGAGGCGATGGCCGACGCCGCTGTCGCTGCGTTCGGACGGCTCGACGCCTGTGTTGCCGCCGCGGGCATCTCCCATGCGGGCTACGTCAGCCGTGAGATCCCCGACCAGGTCGGCCGGGACTCCTGGCAGGGAGGCGACCAGTGGCTGCTCGGCAAGTCGATCGAGTCGTGGCAGCGAGTGCTCGATGTGAATCTGACCGGGGTCATGCTCACCAACCAGTCGGTTGCGCGCCGCATGCGGGGCAGCGGAGGCGGTGCCATCGTGAATATCGCCTCGGTGGCCGGCTTGATGGCGCTGCCCGGAGGAGCGGACTATTGCGTGTCCAAGGCGGGAGTCTGGATGCTCACTCGCTGCGCGGCGCTGGAACTCAACCGGTACGGCATCCGGGTGAATGCCGTCGCTCCGGGATACATCCGCACGCCCATGACGGCGTTCATGACCCATAGCGACGAGTGGGTGCGCGGACGCGAGCGCGAAACCCCTCTAGGGCGGCTCGGTGAGCCCGATGACATTGCCAACGCGTGCCTGTACTTGTGCAGCGATGAGGCCAGTTTCGTGACCGGCGAGATCATCTGCGCTGACGGCGGCCTTGCTGCCGACATCCGCTGAGGAGCCCGGGCGGTGCGTCACGCGCAGGGCAACAGGAGGACGGCGCGATGAGCGTGCTGGTCGCCGTCGAGCCCGACTGCTGGCGGCGCCCCGTGCTGGCTGAGGCGGTGGAGCGGGGCGGGGGCACGGTCAGCGCACCCGACGGAGCATCGGCACTCGTGTGGGCCGAACCCACGCAGGCACACCTGATCGGGGAACTGGTGGACGCCAATCCCGGCATTGAATGGGTGCAGCTGCCCTACGCGGGCATCGAACCGGTCGTCGACATCGTGACCGCCCGGCCTGCCATCGAGTGGTATTGCGGCAAGGGCGTGTATGCGGAGCCCGTCGCCGAGCACGCGCTGATGCTGGCACTGGCCGGCATGCGGGGCATGGCTACCTACGCCCGCGCCCATCAATGGGAGCAGCCGGAGGGTCGCAACCTGCTCGGCGCGTCGGTGACCGTGCTGGGCGGCGGCGGCATCACCGACTCGCTGCTGCGCCTGCTCGCACCGTTCGGCTGCGAAGTGACCGTGGTACGCAACCGCCCGAGACCCATGAGCGGCGCCGCGCGCGTTGTGGGTTCAGATGAGTTGGCACTGGTGCTGCCGGGCACCGATGTGCTGTTCCTCGCGCTGGCGCTGACGCCCGACACCGCGGGCATCATCGGATCGGCCGAACTGGCGGCGCTGCCCGACCACGCGTGGATTGTGAACGTGGCACGCGGCGGGCACATCGTCACGGACGAACTCGCCGAAGCACTCCAGGCCGGCCAGATCGGCGGAGCCGCTCTGGATGTCACCGATCCCGAACCGCTGCCCGACGGCCACCCGCTGTGGAGCCTGCCCAACTGCCTCATCACGCCGCACATCGGCAACACGCCCGAGATGGGTCTTGCGCTGCTTGCCGAGCGGGTCACCGCCAACGTGGCGCTGCGGCTTGCGGGCGAGCCGCTGATCGGCCCCGTGTACCTCGACCTGGGCTACTGATCTGGTATTGCCCAGGGTCAGCGGAGGGTTGCGCTGTGGGCGTGCTCTACGGCGTCGATGCAGCGTTGGCGGATGTCGGCTACCTGCTCGTCGGTGAGCGTGCGGTCGTCGGCCTGGAGGCGCAGGCGATAGGCCAGCGAGCGCGTGCCCGGGTCCATCTGGTCGCCTCGGTAGATGTCGAAGAGGTCGACCGAGCGCAATTCGTCGCCGCCTGAATCGACCAGCGTGCTGCGTACCTGCGACGCTTGAACGTCATCAGGAACTGCGAACGCCAGGTCGATGTCGCTGGATGGGTAGGTCGAGACCAGCTCGTAGGGCCGCTCGGCGGCTGCGGACGCCGCTGCGAGCAGGGGCTCCACGCTGACCTGAAGCCAAGCACAGCGCTGTGCGAGACCATGACGTTCGCAGACCACCGGGTCGACCTCACCCACGACGCCGATGGCCTGCTCGCCTCGCAACACCTGGGCTGCCCGCACGGGGTGCATGCCGTCGAGGTCGTTCGCATTCTCGAGATTGAGTTCGAGGCCGAATGCCGCCGCGATGAGCTCGGTGAGATGCACTGCATCGGCCGCTTCACCGCCGGCCCAGATGGCGCCGAGGTGCTCCGTCTCGACGGGCAACACCGCTGCGGCAGTCTTGTCTGCAGCAGTATCGTCGGCGCCTCCCGCCGGCGGGGGCCCGAATACGACTCCGATCTCGAACAGCGACACGGTGTCGTTGCGGTGGGAAGAGTTGTACGCGGCTGCGGTGAGCAGGCCCGGAAGCAGCGACGGCCGAAGGACGGATTCCTCGGTCGCGAGCGGGTTCAGCAACCGCACTGGTTCTGCGCCGTCTATCCCGGCCCGACGCACAGCGTCGGGGGCCAAGAACGGGTTGGGCATGGCTTCGGACAGGCCCGCCCCCACCAGCACACGTCGCAGGTCGCGACGCAAGCGTTGGGCCGGCGTCAGTCGACCTGGTTCGGGTGAACGCGGGACGGTGCGCCCGAGCTGTTGGTATCCGTAGTGGCGGGCGACCTCCTCGGCCACGTCGGTCTCCGTCTCCACATCCGGACGGAAACTCGGGATCGTCACCTCCAGCGCTCCGTCTGCGTCGTCTGCAAGTACGGCGCACTGCAAACCAATGGGATCGAGCAGGCCACGCAGCTCATCGGCACTGAATGGCCTTCCCAGCAGGTGGCTCATGCGGGCTGGGCGCACGCGGACTCGGGTGACGAGAGGCAGATCGCCCCGGCCGTCGAGCCGGCCGCTGCACACCGACACACCGCCGGGGGTCACCCGGTCCAGCAGCTCGCAGAACCGGTCCAATGCGATCGGCACAAGCTCATGGTCGGTGCCTCGCTCGAAACGCATCGAGGCCTCTGAACGCAGGCCGAGTCGTTGGGAGGTACGGCTGATCGAGAGGCGATCCCACCACGCGAGCTCGAGCAGCACCGCCGTGGTGCCGTCGTTGATCTCGGTGTTCTCGCCGCCCATCACGCCCGAGATGCCGATGGGCCGATCGTCACGATCGACGATCAAGCCGTCGCCCCGGAGCATCTCGCGTTCGCTGCCATCGAGCGTGACGAGACGCTCTCCCCCCGAGCTGCGCCGTGTTCCCAGGCAACCGCCGGGCACGAGTGCCAAGTCGTAGGTGTGGTTCGGCGTGCCCAGCTCGAGCATCACGTAGTTCGAGACGTCCACCACGGTGTTGATCGGACGCATCCCGCACAGCGTCAGCCGGGCCTGCATCCACAGCGGCGACTGGCCGATGGTCACATCCCGGATGACCCGCACACCGAACCGGCCGCAGAGATCAGCGTCGATGATCTCCACCGATGCCACCGTCGAGATGTCCTCGCCGGTCTCGCTGACGACCGGCACGGGGATCCGGAAGGGCACACCGAGCCGGGCCGCCAGATCGCGCGCCACGCCGGCTACCGACATGGCGTCGGGACGGTTCGGGTTGACCTCCAGGTCGTACAGCACGTCACCGGCCAGGCCGAGCTGCGACATGAGCGGAGCGCCGAGCTCAAACTCACTGGGCAGGATCATGATGCCCTCGGCGTCGGCGCCCAGATCGAGTTCCGCTGCGGAGCAGCACATCCCCTGGGAGAGCTGGCCGCGCATGCGGCGCTCGCCGATCTCAAGGCCACCCGGCATGGTCGTGCCGACGGTGGCCAGCGGCACCAGGTCGCCGACAGACATGTTGAACGCGCCGCAGCACACCTGCAGCGCGCCCGCTGTTCCCTCTCCGACACTGCCGGGCAACTCAACATCCACGAGCTGGATGCGGTCGGCCTCCGGATGCGGCCGCAGGCCCGCCACACGGGCAACCACAACGCCGTCGAGCGAGGGCAGGATGCGCATCTCCTCGACGGCCATGCCGAGGTCGCTCAAGTGATCGGCCAGCTCTGCAGGATCACCTTCGATGGGCGCGAACTCGCGCAGCCAGCTCAGCAGCACCTTCATCGGGGTTGTCCCCCACGTCGAAGCAAACCTGCGGGCATCAGAACTGGCTGAGGAAGCGGATGTCGTTGGTGTACATGTCGCGCAGGTCGTCGATGCCGTGGCGCATGAGCGCCAAGCGGTCGATGCCGAATCCGAACGCGAAGCCCGTCCATTCCTCGAAATCGACGCCGCAGTTGGCGAGCACGTTGGGATGCACCATGCCGCAGCCGCCCAGCTCGATCCAGCCCGTGCGCTGACACGTCTGGCAGCCGGCGCCCTCGCAGATCACGCAGGTGATGTCGAACTCGGCGGACGGCTCGGTGAACGGGAAGTACGACGGGCGCAGCCGCGAGGAGATCGTCTTGCCGAAGTAGGCCGACGTGAACTCTTCGAGCGTGCCCGCGAGGTCAGCGAACGAGATGCCCCGGTCGACCACGAGACCTTCGATCTGGTGGAACACGGGCATGTGGCTGGCGTCGGCGGTGTCGCGCCGGAACACGCGGCCCGGGCAGATCGTGTAGATCGGCGGCGGCTGATCTTCCATCACCCGTATCTGCACCGGCGAGGTGTGCGTGCGCAGCACCACGTTGGACGCTTCGCCGCCCTCTCCGTCGCCGAGTTCAGTGCGCTCGCCTAAGTCGAGGTAGAGCGTGTCCCACATGGAACGGGCGGGATGCGCGGCCGGCAGGTTGAGCGCCTCGAAGTTGTACCAGTCGGTCTCGGCCTGTGGCCCTTCGGACACGGTGAATCCCATGCCGACGAACACGTCCTCGAGACGTTCGGTTGTCTGGGTCACCAGGTGCAGGTGGCCCCGCTCGGGTCCCGGCGGCGTCTCGGTGAGGTCGAGCCACTCGCGCTGCAGCTGTTCACGGCGTGCCGCAGCGGCCAGCTCATCGGCGGCCCCCGCGTGCGCCGCGCGCAATGCCTGCTGGGCCTCGTTGAGCGCACGCCCGACCGCGGCTCGCTGTTCGGGCGGCAGCGAGCCCAGGCCTTGCTTGATCTGCCCGAGCGCGGCTCTGCGTCCGAACAATCCTGACTCAACCTGTGCCAGCTCATCGCTGGTCGAGGCGGCGGCGACCGCAGCCAACCCCTGGCCGCGCGCAGCGTCGATGCTGGCAAGCAGCGCTTCGGGTGATACGTCGGCGGGAGAGCTGGCGGGGGTGTCGGTGGCCGGGCCGTTCACGGCAGGCAGGGTACGACGCAACAGAGCCGAATGGTCAGGAATTACCGGCCGCTTCTCTCATCGCGTACATCAGCACGGCGGCGGCCACGGCAACGTTGAGCGAATCCACCGGGTGCTGCATGGGAATAGAGACAGCCACGTCGGTGCCCCCGATCGCCTCGGCCGAGGGCCCATGCGCCTCGTTGCCCACCACCAGCGCCATGCGTTCAGCGCTCGGCAGCTGGTCCGCACCGACGTCGCCGTCGGGCGTTGCTCGCACACGCACGTGGCCGGCGTCGGACAGCGCGCTGAGCACCTCGGCGGTCGAGTGCCCGCGGCACACGAGCGGCCCGAAGGTGAGCCCCGCTGCGCCGCGCAGCGCCTTCGGGCTCCACAGATCGGTCGTGCCATGCGTGGCGATGACCGCGCCGAACCCGGCAGCGACGGCGCTTCGCACGACGGCACCCGCATTGCCGGGGTCCCGTACTGCTTCGAGCACCACCACCCGTTCTGCTGTCGCCGCCTCGTCGAGAGCTGCATCGGCGAAGGGCACTATCGCGAGCACGCCTTGGGGATTCATGGCATCGGCGAGCGGGTCGAGCACGTCTGCGGGCACCGGATGGAGCGCTCCGATCCGGTCCCGGTAGCCGGCGCCCAACCGCAGCGCGTCGGGATGATCATCGGGAGCACCTTGCGGCGCGTAACGGCCGACGAGCTCGGGACGGGCGAATACGGCTTCGAGCGTTGCCCCGCTGGCCAACGCTCCGTCGACCGCCCGAGGCCCCTCCACGACAGCCAGACCAGAGGCATCTCGCTGGCGCCGGTCGCGCACCAAGCGTGACAGCCGCGCCAGCGCGGCCTTCGACGGCGGCTGTGGGCCGGAATGTGCGCTCAGGCTGCTGCTTCGGTGAGTGCGGCCTCGGCGCGCTCGGCGATCGCAGTGAATGCTGCGGGATCGCTCACGGCCAAGTCCGCCAGGTTCTTGCGGTCGACAGCGACACCTGCAACGTCCAGACCGTGGATGAGACGGCTGTAGGTGGTGCCGTTCTGGCGGGCAGCGGCGTTAATGCGCTGGATCCACAGGCGCCGGAACTCGCCCTTGCGGGCCCTGCGGTCGCGGAACGCGTACTGCCCGCTGTGCATGACCTGCTCGTTGGCGGCCCGGAATGACCTGCTCTTGTTGCCGTAGTAGCCCTTCGCCTTGCCGAGCGTCGCCTTGCGACGAGTGCGGCTGGCTACGGATCGCTTGACTCGTGCCACGTTGATCTGTCCTCGCTTCTCTGCGGATCGTCTCGTCCGCGGGTGGTGTCCCGGTGGTTGCCGCTCAGCGGCCGAGCATCCGGTTGACGCGCTTGGCGTCGGCTGCTGACACCTCGCCTTCGAGTGCCAGCCTTCGCTTGCGCGCCGACGATTTCTTCTCCAGCAGGTGGTTCCGGTTGCGCTTGCGGCGCACGAGCTTGCCGGTGCCGGTGGTCTTGAAGCGCTTCTTGGCGCCGCTGTGAGTCTTCATCTTGGGCATGGTGCTGCTGCCTTGCTTGTATATGGATCGATTTGAGTGGCCCGACACATCTGAGTCAGCCGGGCTGGTTGCGTGGCCTCGGGCGGCGCGGAAAACGCTCAGCCTCGCGGGCCGCTCGCGCCGCAGTGTCTCAGGGACTCAGTCGCCGTGTCGCCGTATTGCTTGCTGTGCTTTAGTCGTTGGGCGGATCTGCGGCTTTGCGACGCTGGCGTGAAACGCGATCGGGACTCAGCAACATCGTCATGTTGCGTCCGTCGAGGCGGGGAAACTGGTCGACCTTGCCGACGTCGGCGACCGCTTCGGCAACCCGTTCGAGAATCTGGCCGCCGAGTTCGGGATGGAAGACCTCGCGCCCCCGGAACATGACCGTCACCTTGACCTTGTGGCCGTCCTCGAGGAACTTGCAGACCTTGGACGTCTTGGTGCCGAAGTCGCCGGTCCCGATCTTGGGGCGGTACTTCATTTCCTTCAGCCCGGCGTGGGTCGCCTTGCGTCGCGATTCCTTCGCCCGCTGTGCCGCCTCGTACTTGTACTTGCCGTAATCCATGATCCGGCAGACCGGCGGGGCGGCGTTGGGCGCCACCTCGACGAGGTCCAAGTCCATGTTGCGGGCGATTTGCAGCGCTTCGGGAACCGACTTGATGCCGATCTGCTCGCCGTCGGGGGCGACCAAGCGGACCTCGCGGACCCTGATGTCCTCGTTGATCCGGGCGTCACCGTCACTTGCGCGTGCTATGGCCGTACTCGCTTGTCCAAAGGACGCTCCTCGTCCACGCGGCATCCTGTGCGAGCCCGGTACCAGAACGCGCCCTCGGGCGGTCCGGTGGGGGTCAGACCCCGCTTGTTCCTGTTGTAGGGGCCGTAGGGTAACAGCGCTGGGGAAAGCCAGCACAGCCACACGAGCGGGGAAGATTGCCGATGAGCACGTTGTGGACACCCGAGGGTGAGCATCGGGTGCCTCGCGAGAGCGCCGACGAGCCACCGAGCGGGCCACCGCCCTCGGCCGACGAAGGAGAGGGCGGCGCCTTCGCCGGCGAACTCGACATCGACCCCGAGACCGGGCTCCCGATCGATCCGCGCACTGGCGAGCCGTTCGATCCCGAAGAGCTGGCCGCAATGCAGGAGCAGCTGCGCGAGGCCCAAGAACAGCTCGTCTCGGTACCTGCGGCCGAGATCGTGCAGAACCACATGATGGGGCTGTTCGAGCTGGCGGCATTGCATCTGCGGCGTGACCCTCCCGACCTTGCTGAGGCACGTCTCCCGATCGACGCCCTGGGCCTGCTGGTGGACAACCTCGCCGACCAGCTGCCGGCCGGCGACACGCTGCAAGGTGCGCTGCAGCAGATTCGCCTCGCCTACGTCGAGATCCACAAGCGCCAGACAGCAGCCGAATAGACGAGGCACCCGAAGCAACGCGGTCTCGGGGCTCGGGCACGCCGCCGTCCGGCGCGAGAAAAATCAGCAGGGCGCAGCGAAGCGCTGCGGGTACCGTTACCGCCCGTGCTCAAGCTCGTGCTCCCCAAGGGCTCGCTCGAAGCAGCGACCCTGCAGCTCTTTGAAGATGCGGACCTGCCGGTGCGGCGGGGCTCGGCGGTGGACTACCGCGCCAATATCGACGACCCGCGCATCGACGACGTGCGCATCTTGCGACCCCAGGAGATCCCGTCCTATGTCGCTGACGGGCTGTTCGACCTGGGCATCGCCGGGCGCGACTGGATCGAGGAGACCGACAGCGACGTGGTATCGCTCGGCGAGCTGCGGTACTCCAAGGCCACCTCACGGCCGGTGCGCATCGTGGTGGCGGTGCCCGACGACAGCAAGTTCGGGGCGCTCAGCGACCTGCCGAACGGGGTGCGGGTGTCGAGCGAGTACCCCGAGCTCACCCGGCGGTTCTTCGCCGAGCGCGGCGTGGATGCCGACGTCCGGCTGAGCTATGGAGCAACCGAGGCCAAGGCTCCCGAGATCGTGGACGCCGTGGTCGACCTCACCGAGACCGGCCGGGCTCTGCACGCGGCAGGCCTGCGGATCATCGACGAGATCCTCACGAGCTATACCGAGATCTTCACCAACCGGGCTGCCTACGACGACCCGGACAAGCGGCGAGCGATGACACAGATCAAGACGCTGCTCGACGGTGTGCTCGACGCGCGGGGCAAGGTGCTGGTCAAGCTGAACGTGGGCCGTGAGCACCTCGACGCCGTGGTGGATGTGCTGCCGTCGATGAAGGCGCCGACCGTGAACGAGCTGTGGGGCGGCGAGGCCTACGCCGTCGAGACGGTGGCCCCGAAGCAGACGATCAACGTGCTCATCCCCGAGCTGATCGAACGCGGCGCGACGGACATCGTCGAGATGCCGATCTCCAAGATCGTCCCTTGAGCGCACCACGCCACAGGCATCTCGACGACATCAACCCGGGCGAGATGCCGATCTCGGTGATCGTCCCTTAGTCGAACGTCCCTTAGTCGGCCAGGGCGGTGGGTTCCTCGAGGTCGGCGTCGGCTTCGGCTGCGCCGTCGGCCTCGTCCTCCATGAGGTGGCCCAGGCGCATCTTCTTCGTGCGCAGGTAGGCCCGGTTGAAGGGATTCGCATTCGACGACGTCGGCACTCGCTCGACCACCTCCAGCCCGTAGCCGGACAGACCGCCGATCTTGTTGGGGTTGTTGGTCATCAGCCGCATCCGCTGCACGCCGAGTTCGGCCAAGATCTGCGCCCCGATGCCGTATTCCCGGCTGTCGACCGGCAAGCCCAGCTCCAGGTTGGCGTCGACTGTGTCGCGCCCACGGTCCTGCAGCGAGTACGCAGCGATCTTGTGGCCGATGCCGATGCCGCGGCCTTCGTGGCCCCGCAGGTACACGAGCACGCCGGCACCTGCTTCGGCGATGGCCTCGAGGGCACCGTGCAACTGCGAGCCACAGTCGCAGCGCATTGACGCCAATATGTCGCCGGTCAGGCATTCGCTGTGGACTCGCACCAGCACGGGCTCTGCGCCCATCACAGATCCGTACGTCAGCGCCAGGTGCTCGGTGTCGTCGAAGTCGCGGAAGACGTGTCCGGTGAACTCGCCGTAGATAGTGGGGATGCGGGCTTGGGAGATCGGATCGACCAGGCGTTCGTTGACCCGCCGGTAACGGATGAGGTCGGCAATGGAGATGAGCAGCAGGTCGTGCTGCTCGCAGAATTCGATGAGATCGGGCACGCGGGCCATGGTCCCGTCGTCGTTGACCACCTCGCAGAGCACGCCCGCCGGATGGCAGCCAGCCAGCCGGGCCAGGTCGACGGCCGCCTCGGTGTGGCCTGCCCGCTTGAGCACGCCGCCGGGCCGGTAGCGCAGCGGCAGGACGTGGCCGGGACGGTTGAAGTCGTTCGCGCTCGACTTCGGGTCGGCCAGCAGGTTGAGCGTGAGGGAGCGGTCCGCCGCCGAGATCCCGGTCGAGGTGCCCTCGGCGGCATCGACCGTGACGGTGTACGCGGTGCGCATCGACTCGGTGTTGACCGTCACCATGAGCGGCAGCGCCAGCTCGTCGAGGCGCTCCCCCATCAGGGGAGCGCAGATGACACCCGAGGTGTAGCGCACGAAGAACGCCATGGACTCGGGTGTGGCGTGCTCGGCCGCCATGATGAGGTCGCCCTCGTTCTCGCGGTCCTCGTCGTCGACCACCACCACGATCTCGCCGCGCCCGATGGCGTCGACCGCATCTGGGATCGCGGCGAACGGCGAGGCAGCCGGCGCGACGTCGGCCGCGAGGCGGTCAGTCATGCCGGACTCGCTCGTCGTCGGTCACTGCACCATTCTGCCCCAGCAGACGCTCGACGTAACGAGCCAGCACGTCGGCTTCGAGATTGACCAGGTCGCCAGGCTGCACGGTGCCCATGGTGGTCATCGCCATGGTGTGCGGGATGAGCGCCACGGAGAACTCGCAGCCGCCGGCGTCGTCGTCGGTGATGCCGAAGCAAGTGAGGCTGACGCCGTCGAGCGTGACGGAGCCCTTCTCGACGATGTAGCGGCGCAAGCCGCCCTCGGGCGGCACCGCCACGCGCAAGTCGGGGCCCGACCGCACGATCGTGGCCACGCCGTCCACGTGCCCCTGCACGAGGTGCCCGCCGAGACGGTCTGCATAGCGCATGGAGCGTTCAAGGTTGACGGGGTCGCCGGGCTGCAGCGACCCCAGCGCCGTGCGGCGCGCCGTCTCGGCGCTGACGTCAGCCTCCCACCAGCCGTCGCCCAGGGTCACAACGGTCAAGCAGCAGCCGTTCACGGAGATCGAATCGTCGATCGCGGCGTCGCTCAGCACGATCGCGGCAGTGAACCGGTAACGCTCGCCGTCCCTGCTGGCGAAGCTTCCGAGTTCCTCGACGAGTCCGGTGTACATCGGGTGTCCTTTCACGGACGGGCGCTAGGAGCGCCGAATGCCGCTGACGGTACCGGCGGAGTCGCCTGGAACGAGGCTGAGGCACATCTCAGGGCAGCACGGTGATGCGCACGTCGGGTCCGATGCTGCGCATGTCGACGATCTGGCCGCGCCAGAACTCGGCGATCGTCGGCGCTCCTGGACCCGCCAGCATCGGCAGCGAGTCGTCGCCGCCGGCAATCGCCGGCGCCAGGTAGACGACGTATTCGTCGACGAAGCCCTCTCGGTGCAGTTCTCCCGCGACATTGGCGCCGCCCTCCACCAGCAGCTCGACGACGCCGTCGTCGGTCAGGCGGGGCACCACCGACCGCAACGATCCGCTGACCTCCATGCACGGCTGCACCTTGGCTTCCGCCGGTGCCATGCCGAGCACGAAGCGGCGCGGATCGAGCCGGTCTGCAGCCGCGCGGGTCAGCGGCAGATCGTCCGGCTCGTCGCCTGCCTCACGCATGTCCAGCAGGGGGCGACGGGGATCGGAGGACGGAAGCTCACGAACGGTGAGCGACGGGTCATCGGCACGCACGGTGCCTGCGCCCACCAGCACGGCATCGCAGCGTGCGCGCAGTGCGTGAGCGTCGGCACGCGCCTCCGGCGAGGTGATCCACTGCGAAGTGCTGTCGGGCGCGCCGGTGCGGCCGTCGAGCGTGGCGGCGAGCTTCAGCACAACCCACGGCCGACCCGATTGGCGCTGGTGCAGGTACGGGCGCAACGAATGCGCGACAGCGTCGGCGGCAACGCCCGCCTCGACGTCGATGCCCGCGGCCTGAAGCGCGTCAACTCCGCTGCCGGCCACATGGGGATCGGGGTCGGTCACTCCGACCACGACCCGGCTGATGCTGGCAGCGATGATCGCATCGATGCACGGCGCCGTGCGGCCGGTGTGCGAACAAGGCTCCAGCGTGGTGTACAGCGCCGCGCCGGCCGGATCCGCACCGGCACTGCGTGCGGCGTCGAGGGCCACGATCTCGGCATGGCGGCCCGGCGGCGGTTCGGTGGCGCCTTCGTAGATCTCGTCGTCGACAGTGACCAGCACCGCGCCCACCCACGGATTCGGTGCAGTGGTGCCCCGCACGCGCTCCCCCAGTTGCACGGCACGGTGCATGTGGGCGACGTCGGCAGCGGAACCCGCCAGCGCGCCGGTTGGAGCCGGATGCTCGGCGGGCATCAGTGCAGCCGTTCGCCTGCGAGCAGGGCCAGCGCGTGGGGCAGCACGTCGGCAACGGCGTCGAAGCACTCCACGCAGCCCTTGGTAGAGCCAGGTGTGTTCAGCACGATCGTGTGGCCGATGATGCCAGCCACGCCTCGGGACAGCCGGCCCAGCGGGTTCACCAGTCGCATCGCCTCTGCCAGGCCGGGCGCTTCGCGCTCGATCACGGCGCGGGTGCCCTCGGGTGTGAGATCTCGCTCCGTGAAGCCGGTGCCGCCGGTCGACACGAGCAGCCCCTCGAAGCCGGCTGACATCTCTGCGAGCGCCTCAGAGACCGTGTCGACGCCGTCGGCCACCACGCGACGTTCGACAACCTCGTATCCGGCGGCGGTGAGTGCTGCTGCCAACGCTTCGCCGCTGCGGTCCTCGCGGGTGCCGGCGATCACGCCGTCGGAGACCGTCAGTACCTTGGCCGCGAGCGGATATTCGCCGTCTGCGGTGTGCGCTTGGTCGTGCTGATGCCGGTGCGCCCCGTGATCGGTGGCCATCGCGGCAGGCTACCGACGGCCATTTGAGCGCGACGCTGACAATGGACAGAGGCAGCCTCGCCATCCGGCGACTCCCATCGGCTTCCTCACTAGCCTGCGCCTATGGCCTACGCGAGCGACCGCACCTATCTCGATGCCGACAGCCATCTCATGGAGCTGCCGGACTTCCTGCAGTCACATGCCGAGGGGGACATGGCGGACCGCCTCCCGCAGATCGAATTCTCCAGCGCGGGCGAATCGGTGAACAACTTCGAGGCGGCGGGCGGCAGCCGCTCGCACTCGCCTGAGGCGGTGGCTGATCTCGTGGCCCTGGGCGACGACCTGATCCGGGGACCGAAGGGGTACCAGGCGCTGGGGGCGTTCAACGCGGCCGAGCGCACGACGGCGCTCGACCTGCTGGGCTTCGACCGGCAGTTCGTGTTCGCCACCTTCAGCGCCGGTGTGGTGTTCGACCCCAAGCTCGACCTCGATGTGCGCTACGGGGCCACCCGTGCGCACAACCGGGGCATGGCCGAGTTCTGCGCCGACGACGACCGCATGATCGGCGTGGCGTTGCTGCCGCTCGACGATCCGCAGATGGCGATCGACGAGATGTCGTTTGCGCTCGAAGCCGGGCTCGGTGCCATGTGGGTGCCTCACCGCCCTGCCGGCGGCCGCTCGCCGGGTCACAACGACCTCGACCCGGTCTGGGCGCAGATGGCCGAGGCCGGCGTTCCATTCCTGCTGCATGTGGGCGGGAACCCGCTGCAGATCGCGCCCGAATGGATGAACACCGGCCGCCCGACCCCGACCGACTGGCTGGGCGGCGGCGAGAACGTGCGCGGCAAGGACATGGTGGCGCTGCACCATGCGGCCGAGACGTTCGTGGGCGTGATGGTGCTCGACGGGGTGCTGAGCCGGCACCCGAACCTGAAAGGCGGTGTCATCGAGCTGGGCGCCGCCTGGGTGCCCCAGATGCTGCGGCGGCTGGACGTGACCGTGGAGACCTGGAAGCGCTCCGAGCCCGAGCTGGCCGCGTTCAGCGAACGGCCGTCGGAGCAGATCACCCGGCAGATGGCCTTCACGCCCTACCCCATCGAAGATGTCGGCGCCATGATCCGCGAATCGAACGAGCACCTGTACATGTTCTCGAGCGACTACCCCCACATCGAGGGGGGCCGGAACCCGCTGGGCCGCTTCAACGCATCGCTGGAAGGCTTCGAGGGCGGGGTGCTCGACCGGTTCTTCGCCGACAACATGGCGGAGCTGATCGGCCACCGATCCTGAGCATCCCGAACGAGAGCAGCAAGATCAGCCATGACAGCAATCAGCGAAGTGAGCCGGGTCGTCACGTTTGACCTCGACACAGTCCGTGTCGTGCTGCACGTGCTGGCGGTGACGGTGTGGATCGGCGGCCAGATCGTGGTCGGGGCCGTCGTGCCTGTGGTGGGACGGGCGTTCCCGGGCTCCGGCAAGGTCGCGGCGAAGGCCTTCTCACGGGTGGCATGGCCCGCATTCGGCATTGCGGTCGTCACCGGCCTGTGGGGCATGCTGGCCATCCCCAGCGAGGAGACGAGCACGGGCTGGTCGATGCTGCTCGGGATCAAGATGCTGCTCGTGCTCATCTCCGGCGTGGGCGCCCTGGTGCATCAGAACGCCGGCGACAACGCGGCCAAGCGGGGCGCCGGGGCAGGCGTGTCGCTGCTGTGCGGCCTGACAGCCCTGCTGTTCGGCGTGATGCTCTAGTGCCAGCCCCCCGCCGGGCGAGCGCTACCAGACGGCGTCGGCGATCTTGAGCTCGAGGATCTGCTCCTCGCTATAGCCGAGCTCCGCCAGGATCTCGTCGGTGTGCTCGCCGTAGTCCGCGGTGCTGCCACGCACGCCGCGGAACTCGTCGACGTCGAACATGGCCGGCGGGCCGATGAAGCCGTCGTCGAAGGTCACGAGGTACTCGTTGGCCAAGATGTCTTCGTTGCCGGCGACGTCTTCGACTCGGTTCACCGGCGACACCCATGCACCGGACCCTCGGATGGCCCGCCACCACCGATCCGTCGTGTCGGTCCGCATGTGCTCGGCAAACAGCGGGGTGAACTCGTCGCGGTTGGCCACGAGGTCCTCGAAGGTGGCGAATCGGGGGTCATCCAGCCACGAATCGATGCCGACAGCGTGGGCCAGCCCTTGCCAGTGCGGGTCCTGCAGGGCGGCAATCGCGATCCAGCCGTCAGCGGTCTCGTACACCGTGAAGAGCGGGTTCCACGCTCCCGAGACGTCGAAGCGATCCATGCGCTGGCCGACATTCGCGGCAACGCCCACGGCCTGGCTGGTGAGCCACAGCAGCGCCTGGGTCTGCGATGTGCCCACCACGCAGCCCCGGCCCGTGCGTGCACGCTTGAGCAGGCCGGCCATGACGCCCGAGGCCATGTTCGTGCCAGTCAGGATGTCGCTCAGCGCACCGGGAGGGTAGGTCGGCACGTCCGAATCCGAGATTGCATCCATGAAGCCGGCGTGAGCCATGCCGACGGTGTCCTGGCACATGTCGTCGGCCAGCTCGCCCCTCATGCCGAATCCGCCGCCCCGGCAGTACACCAGCCGGGGGTTGATCCCGAGCAGCGTGTCGGGGTCGGCCCCGAAGCGGGCGAGGCCATCGGCTCGCATGTTCGAGATGAACGCATCGGCCTGACCGATCAAGCGCTCGAATACCGGGCGTCCCGCCACAGATGCGACATCGAGCACCAAGGATCGCTTGTTCCGGTTCACCGACCCGTAGAGCCACTCCTGACCCCGCTCGTCGAAGGTCACGCCGAACAGGCTCGTGAAGTTGCGCATGTAATCGGCCTGGCCGACCTGTTCGATCTTGATGACGTCGGCACCGAGGGAGGCCAGGGTGAGCCCGCTCGTGGGCCCCTGCACGTACATCGTCATCTCGACCACGCGGATCCCGGCAAGGGGCGCCTCTGCGGCAATCTCGTCGCTGTGCGGGTGCTCCGGCTCGGCGGTCATCGCGGGCGACAGTAGCGCCGGGCCCGTTGCCGGCACGATGCCGGCCCGCCCGAGGAGGCCTCCGTTGCGCTTGACTATGACGGTCTGACCCACGACAAAGGGAATGCGCGATGAGCGAGTCCGAGTACACCTGCTTCGACGTGGAGGTGCGCGATCACGTCGCCCACTTGGTCTTGAAGCGGCCCGAGAAGGCCAACTCGATGATCCTGGAGTTCTGGAAGGAACTGCCCGACATCACCGAGGAGATCACCTCTGGGTCCGACGCCAGGGTCGTCGTGCTGTCGGCGATCGGCAGGCACTTCAGCTCGGGCATGGACCTCTCCGTGTTCGGCGACTTCGGTGAGCCGACCAGCGGCGTGGGCGGCGGGCAGAGCAGCCGGACACGTGCGCAGATCCGCAACACAGCACTGCGCGCGCAGCAGACATTCAATGCCCTCGAGCAGAGCCGGCTGCCGGTCATCGCGGCCATCCAGGGCGCATGCGTCGGCGGCGGCGTCGACATGGTGTCGGCCTGCGACCTGCGCTACGCCACACAGGACGCGTTCTTCACGATCCAGGAGATCAACATCGGCATGACCGCCGATGTGGGAACGCTGCAGCGCATGCCCAAGCTGGTGCCTGAGGGAGTGGTGCGCGAGCTGGCCTTTACCGGCCGTCGTATGGATGCTGAAGAGGCGCTCGACCGCGGCTTTGTGAACGCCGTCTACGACGACCACGACTCGATGATGGAAGCGGTCGGCGATATAGCGGCACAGATTGCCGCGAAGAGCCCGATGGCGATCTGGGGCACCAAGCAGTCGATGAACTTCAGCCGCGATCACTCGGTCGCCGACGGGCTGGAGTACATCGCCACGTGGAACGCGGCGATGTTCGACACCGACGACATGGGCGAGGCCTTCCGGGCCCAGATGGAGCGCCGTGATCCCGACTTCCCCGATCACCGCCCCATGGGCAAGGGCTTCGGCGCCTGACAAGGCGCGCAGGAGATACGGCGCCTGACAAGGCGCGACGGAGGTACCGAGCCTGATGAGCCTCTCACTCGTCCCGCTTGAGTGCGGCTGGCTGTCGACGCCGACTGCGTCGGTGATCAAGGACGCGCCCGGCAACGTGCGGTTGCCGATTCCGAGCTGGCTGGTGCGCCACCCCAGCGGCCAGACGCTGGTGTTCGACACCGGCATGCACCCCCAGGTGCAGGAAGGCGTGGGTGCGCGGTACCCGCTGCTGGCCAAGTCGTTCACGGCCGATTACTCAGCTGGCGATGAAGTGTCAGCCCGGCTGGAGAGCGTCGATGTGGATCCGGCGGAGCTGACGTACGTCATCTTCAGTCACCTGCACTTCGATCACTGCGGCGGCACCGAGCTGTTGCCCAATGCGCGGCTGATCTGCCAGCGGGCCGAGTGGGAGTCGGGGCATCACCCCAAGCTCATCGAGTACGAGGTGTACAAGCCCGAGGATTTCGATTTAGGGCACGATCTCTTGCTCATCGAAGGCGAGCATGACGTGTTCGGTGACGGCTCGGTCACCTGCATCCCGACGCCGGGGCATACCGCCGGCCACCAGTCACTGCGGGTGGAGCTCGACAGCGGTCCCGTGGTGCTGACCGGCGACTGCGTCTACTGGGAGGACGTACTCGACCGGATGCTGCTGCCGCCATTCGGCTACGACCACGACATGCAGCTCGAATCGATGCGTCACCTCAAGTCGCTGCGCGACGAGGGTGGCTGCCGCCTGCTGTACGGGCACGACGAGACCCAATGGGCCACGCTGCCCCACGAAGGGGTCGGCCTGACCTAGCTCGCTGAGTTACGCAGGCGGGTCGACGCGGTAGAAGCGGCGCGCTGTGCCGGCGAACAAGTCGGCGCGCTCGGCAGCGGTGTAGCCCGCCTCGTCGCAGATGCGCTGGAAGGCGTTGAACAGCACGGTGTACGAGCAGCCCTGCTTGTCCACCGGGAAGTTGCTCTCGAACATGCAGCGGTCGGGGCCGAAGGTCTCGATGCAGTGGCGGATGTCGTCGCTCCAGGTGGCGGCGACGTGCTCCGACGACGGCGCCTGCGGGAGTCGCTTGAAGCCCACGCCGTAGATGCTCATGCCGATCCCGCCCACCTTGACGGTGACCTGCGGGTGGCGGGCAAGCGCTTCGAGCGCCGGGCGCACCACGGCACGCACCTCGTCTCGGCGGTCGGCATAGGGGCCGATGCCCAGCGGACCGCCGAGGTGGTCGAGCACGACGGGCGTGTCGGGCACTGCATGAGCGAGGTCGACCAGCTCGCTGACCTGCGTGTGGAACATCCAGCCGTCGAAGCTGAAGCCCATCCGGCCCAGCGTTGCGTAGCCGGCCCGGAAGTCCGGGTCGGCGAGCAGCTCGGGCGGCGGTTTGGTGTGGCTCTCACGGATCTGGTCGCTGCCGTCCCAGGCGTTGGCGTGGCGGATGCCGCGGAAGAGCCCTTCACCGGCCTCGTCGTGCGCCGCCAGCACCTCCTCGACGGCATTGCCCAGCGTCAGGTCGGCGAAGCTGACGATGGCCGAGATCGTGGCGCCGTCGGCTTCCGCAGAGATCGCCGCCTGCTCGCGGACGAACTCCGTCTCGCCCACCGGGCGCATGTGCTCAGGCCCGCTCGTGTAGTAGCCGGCAGCGCACTCCACAAAGACGGTCTGGGTGACGTTGTGGCCGGCGCCGGTGTCCTCGTGCAGTTCGGGCACCAGGTAGGTGCCGGCAGGAAAGTCCCACAGGTGGTGATGCGGATCGACGATCTCCTCGTCGGCGTCGATCGGCTGCTCAACGGTGGCTGCCAGCCACGCATCCTTGTCGTCAGCCACTGCAGCTCCCCCTTCGTCCAGACTCGCCGCAGACTAGACGTAGTCCCAGGATTCGGTGGGTTCGAGGCCGTCGAGGGTGAGCTGCCACAGCGAGGCCGAGGCGATCCCGTCGGCAATGTCGAGATAGCCGACAGTGCCGAGCTGGGCGCTGAGGTTGCGCGGGAACGTGGGTGATCCCGGGTTGACGCACAGCACGCCCGACAGGGTGTCGATGCGGTGAACGTGGGTGTCGCCGTACACGCATACGTCGAGCCGCTCGTCGGCGCCGAAGTGCCGTTCAACAGCATCAGCCACTGAGTAGAACGACAGCTCGGGCACCGGCAGGTGGTGGGTGAGGCCGACCCGCACGCCGTCGAACGTATGCGCCCACGCATTGGCCAGCAGGGGATGGTCGGGCTGCACGTCCCGGCCCGACGAACCGTCGTCGCCGTTGCCCCGGGCAGCCCACGTCGGCGCGATGTCGTTGAGCCGGTCGACCACCGAGATGTCGTAAATGTCACCCGCGTGCAAGATGGCGTCGCAGCCTTCCATGGCCGCGTATGCCTCGGGCCACAGCTCGGGCGCGGCCTCAGGAATGTGCGTGTCTGAGATCAGCCCGATGCGCATTCGACCACGCTAGAAGACGGACCAGCAGCTCGGCCCGGGGCGGTCAGCCGAAGCGAGTGCCGGCCGGCAGACGAGCGCCGTGCAGCCAGTCCTGAGCATCGAGCGCTGCTCGGCCTGACGGCTGGACGGTGCGCAGGAGGACCAGGCCGTCGCCCGTCGCGACCGCATCGTCGACCAGCGTCCCCGGCGGCGCCACAGCCTCGCCTGACTGCAGGGCCGCCACTCGGATGATGAAGCGCTCGCCGTCGAGCGTGGTCCATGCGCCGCCGACCCGGATCTGCCGGTCGATGAAGGCCGCCGACTGGGACCAGTCGATCTGCCGGTCTGCGGGGGTCAGCTTGCGTGCGTAGGTCGGCTCGCCCGATTGGGATTGGGGCGTGCTGAGGCCGTCAGCGAGCGATTCCGTGAGGCGCAGTGCGCCTTCGTGCGCGAGCCTGTGGCGAAGGTCTGCTGCGGTGTCGGCCGGGCCGATGGGCACTTCGTGGCGCCAGTAGACGGGTCCTGTGTCAAGTTCGGGTTCCAGCGCCATGAGCGAGACGCCCGTGAGGTCATCGCCCGCCAGCAGTGCACGCTCGACCGGAGCCGCGCCACGCCAGCGCGGCAGCAGCGAGAAGTGCAGGTTGAGCATCGGGGTGACTGCCAGCAGGCCACCGCTGATCAGGCGTCCGTAGGCCACCACGACCGCGCAGTCGGCGCCGCAGCCCGCGAGGTCAACCGGGTCGTGGCTGACGGGCAGGTTCAGCTCTGCGGCGGCGGCAGCGACAGGGCTCGGGGTGTTGCTGCCGCGGCGACTGCGCCGACGTGGCTCCCCCGTCACCACGACGGGGATCTCGAACCCTGCTTCGGCGAGCACCTGTAAGGCCGGCACGGCCTCATCCGGGGTGCCAGCGAAGACGATCCGGCGTGGCCGTGCTGGCGGCAGCGGCAAGCCGGGCGACGTCACGGGCAGATTGCTCTGTGATCGGGCCTGCCCGCTGCGGCGATCGAGCGTGGCCGGACCCGAGACGGCGGTATCGCCGTGCGTGGGCTGCGAGTGACGGCCAGGGAGCGCTCAGTCCGCCGCGGCATTGCGGCCCACGAGCGGGACGGGGCCGCTTTCGGCCGGTCCGTTGGTGCCGGATTGCAGCTGCGCGAGCTGGACTCGCCAGTCTCGCAGCGCCTCCTTGCGCTCGGCCCTTTCGAGGTGATCGACGAGCAGCACGCCGTCGAGATGATCCAGCTCGTGCTGGAACAGGCGCGCCAGCAGCTCGTCGGCCTCGATGCTGACTTCGTTGCCGTCGAGGTCGCGTCCGACGATGTGCACCTCTTTCGGCCGGACGATGTCGAAGGTGAGACCGGGCACCGACAGACATCCCTCGGTGTAGGTCCACTCGCCCTCGCTCTCGACGATCTCGGGATTGATGAGCGTCTGGGGGCCGTCACCCTCATAGAGGTCGAAGATGAACAGACGGCGCTGGATGCCCACTTGCGGGGCCGCTAGCCCGATGCCCTCGGCCTCGTACATGGCAGGCAGCATGTCGTCGACCATGCGCGCCACGCGGCCGTCGATGTCGGTGATCTCCGCGGCGCGCTGGCGCAGCACCGGATCGCCCATCAGCCGGATCTCGAACGTGCCTCCCATGGGCTTCGGAGGCTACCGGCGCGCTCTCACGCGGCTCATCAGGCTCGCAGCGGATCGACCGCTACTCGCAGCCTCCCGGACGGTCGCTCCGCGGCAGCCAGCGCATCGAGCAGTACGTCTCGGTCATCGCTGCGAATGCGCCACGTTCGGTCGACTGGTCCAGCAATGTCGAGTGCGTCGGCATGGGGACCCGCCGAGAGATTGCTGATGTATCCGGGGGCAGCGACGCCCGACACCAGCGCCCACGTGGAAGCGGGGGGCTGGCGCATGGCCGAACGACGCTCCACCTCGGCACGCAGCCAATCGCTGGGATCGGCCTCGGCCGCCGCCGTCAAGACCGGATGAGCAGGCAGCCGGGTCTGCACCAGGATGCTGCCACGGCCTGAGCGTGGGCCCACTAGGCGTGCCGCACGCACCAGCAGCGCGAAGGCCTCTTCGCCTGCCCGGTAGCGGGGCGCCGTGAGCTCCTGGTCGAAGTCGATGAAGGCGACCGCATCTGCAGCCGGGACCCGATGCAGCACCGCCTCAGTACCGATGAAGAGCGCTGGCCGCATCGCCTGTGGTCGCGGCAGACGGCGACGGGACGATGCTCCGGCGCCAGCGTCAGCAGCAGCGGGGCCGGTGCTGGCGCCGGTTGCATCTGGCGATGCACCGCCGACTACCTGGGTGACGGGGCGGCGAGCCAGGCGCTCCATCTCCTCGGCGACGCCCTTCACCCCGACCCGAGCACGCCGGAACTTCGTCGCTCCGCAGAACTCGCACACCGCGGGGCGGACGTCGCCGCTGTCGGGGTCGGTGAACTGCTGCTTCTCCAGCCGCAGGGCACGGCCGCTCGTGCGCGAGCGCGCCAGCTCGCCGCACGAAGCGCAGTAGGCGAGACGCGCCCGACCAGTGCGATTCAGCACGCACACCACGGTGCCGTCGCTGCGCAGCAACTCGGCGAGGGCTTCACCGCACCACTCCCCCGTCGCCGGGTCGTCCTGGCGCCGGTCCGCAATCTGCAGCCGGGGCCACGCCTCTCGCTCATCGGCCTTCGCGGCAGTGATGACCGATGACACGGATGACAGTGCGTCCGGCGAGGGCATCGGCCCTGCCAGCAAGCAACGGGCGCCGTCGCGGCGGGCCCGCTCGACCGCCACGTCACGGGCATTCCATGTGGGCGCCGCCTCGGATTGATACGCCTCGTCATGCTCGTCGAGCACGACGACGGCGTCGAGCCGACCGCACGGGGCCCATGCCCCGGCGCGGGTCCCCACGACCGCATGCGCCGAGGCTGCCCCGGCCCAGTCTCGCGGAGCGAATGCAGTCGGCACGCCTGCCTGACGCAGCCTGCCCACCAGCCGGGCCGCCCACGCCGCGGTGGGCACGAGCACGAGCGAGCGACCGCGGCGCAGCGCCTCGACCACGAGCGGCCATTCGTCGGCGCACGGGCCGAGACGAACGACGGTCGGCAGCCCGTCGCTGCCGGCCGACGGGACTGCAGCACCGAAAGCAGCTCGGGCCCATCCGGGAATGTCGGCCGACTCGCGGGCGAAGGCGTTTGGCGGGCTCGCAGAACGGGCGACCGGCAGACCGCCGACCACTCGGTCCGGGCTCGCCGTTCGGAGGAAGTGGGCTCGGGTGCCGGCCCAACGCCACGCGGCCCATCTGGCCAGCTCGACCACATGCAGCGGCGGCCCAACGCCGACGACGCTGCTGATTGACGCCAGTTCCCGGCCGCTGGGCACGGGCGCGTCCAGCTCGGTGACCCAGCCGCGCAGGCGCCGGCGGTTGAGCACCACTCGCACGATCGTGCCGACGGTCACTGGCACACGTCCGGAGGCCAGCTCCGGCGGCAGCAGGTAGGTGAACTCGCGGTCGATGGCCGGCTCATCGACCAGCACCTGCATCGCCCGCTGCATCGTTGCAGTCTGCCCCGCCCGGCCTTGTGGCCGGTGTGGTCGCGCCAGGCGGCCTTAGAGGATTAGCGGATAGGCGGCGTCATTGGGGGCTCCAGCGGTCGCGGTGGTCGATGAGTTTGATGGTGATGATCAGTGCGACGGCGAGTGCGAGCTGGGCGAGGCGGTGGCGGGGCTGGCGGTCGGTGTTTCGTCG
>JAJEFK010000022.1 GCA_022820505.1 Acidimicrobiia bacterium
GCCGCACCCGACGCCACGGCTCGCAGCCCGAACGCGCCACACGCTCCAGCGCAGCCCGCTCCTCATCGCACAGAACAAACCCACAAGTCACGCACCCCACCATACGCGCCCCAACCAAATCAACGACGAACCACTAGGGCCCTGCGCACAAGACCACATCTGGTTGCCGTGGGAGTAACGGCTGCCTGCAGCACCCTTGAGTGCCTGCTACAAGGCGCTCAAACATGTCGCGTGCATGCGTTCTTCCCTAATCTCGTGACGCCGACATGGTTGCAGCGCGCGCGGCAAGTTGGCTCTACGGGCTCGCCCCGCGGATTCCGCCGCAGTGTTACCAGCCTTCGTCGATGGTGGTGGTCATTTCAGCGCCGGTGGTGGTGATCACCTTGATGGCGATGTTGCGGCCGGGGTCGGGCGGCGCGAACGGCTGGGAGACTATGGACTGGATGTTGTCGAGGGCGTGCTCGTCTCGCTCGCGCTTGGGGATCTTGGCGACGAGCTTCTTGATGTCACTGCCTTTGCGAAATCCGTTCGGGAAGTAGGCGCGGCGCACTCGGAACGAGAATCCGTCGTGGTTGGTGTCGAGCATCCAGCACTCGACCTCGTCGGTGCCGTAGCCGCGAGCTCGGTTCGCCGCGGGGTCGTAGGTGTCGCAGCCCAGCAACTCGACGGTGACGCCTTCGTCGCTCGTACCGAGGATCACGTCGGGTTCGGCGAGCAGCACGAATGAGCCGCCGTCCGCCGAGCGCTTGACGGTTTCTGGCAAGCGAAGGTCGCGGGAGGCAACGACACGGTGGACGTGGACTGGTCCGACGGCTGGCGGGATGCCTGCTTCGAAGTCGTAGCCGATGATGACGAGGTTCTCGCAGTCCGGATCGTTCTCACGGGCCTCGACTGCTGCTCGGCGGGCGACCTCGGTCGTCACTGTGGCATCGGCCGCAGCAATCATTACACCGGCAGTGAACTCGGAATCCCTGCCCTCGGATGCGCAACGCGCGCCGTATCCGACGAGTTTCGTGTCGGGCCATGGAACCGTCTCGGCGACATCGAACACCGGTCTTCCGTTGGCGTCGCACACCGGTGTGCTGCGTAGGAGTTGCAGCAGGGTCTCTGCGTCGGTTGGATCGGCTGCAGGGAGTTCGTCCGCTTCTCCATCCTCAAGCGGCAGGTAGGTGTACGGGGAGATCGACTCCACGGTGAACGCCGAGCAGATGCGCGGCTTCCGAGGTTCAACCTCTGTCCGGTCAACGAGACGGACTTGATTCTCAGGGTCATCGACCGTGCCGTATGCGAGCGTCGCGGCAGTCACCCTTGGAATCGTGTCCTCCACGAATCCAGCAGCAGGGTCCAGCCCCGCGTCTGCTGTCTTGTGCCACGGATAGACACGAGCAAGTAGGTGGGATCGCGCAACTGCGACGGAGACTCGCTGTGCATCGCAGGTGATCCATCGACGGCCCCAAGTCTCGGCTACATCGGCTGTAGCGCCGCTGCCGCATGTGGGGTCGAGAACCAGATCGCCAGGGTCAGTGGTCATGAGCAGGCAGCGCTCAATAATGCGATCCGATGTCTGAACCACATAGCGCTTCGACGAGGGAGCCGAGACCGCGTGCCACACGTTGTCAATCTTGCGGCCAGGCCGCTCATCCTCATACAGCTTCCAACGAAGTGACGCCCCCATGTCGCAAAGCCGACCTAGGCGCTTGAGAGTGCACATCCCGCACTCGGGCTGACGTCCGTCAGGGTCGCCGGGGCACGTATCGCCACCGTCGGCACTTGGTTCGTGAACAGAGACTCGCCATTGATCGGTGGCTCCGCACGAATGCCTCTTGCCGTTGTACCAATAGTCGACAGACCTGCCAGTCGTCGAGTGGCCTTGCGAAGCCAGTCGAGATCGCGCGAAGACCCGAGCTCCGACAGGCATATGTTCGACGTCGTCTCGTTCCTCCTTTGACGGGGCGCGGTCAGGTTCGCCAGGAATCTCGACACCCGCTGCATAAGTGATGTCGTTGAGAAAGTCCTGGCGATCGCGAGGCTCGTAGATCGGATGGAACTTGATCGCATCCTTGTCCTTGGCGTACCAGAGGATGTAGCTGGCACTCTCTCCGAGCAGCTTGGCGGAGGGCATTCCCGTAGGTCGCCAGGTGATGGTGGCGACGCGGTTGTCGCCGCCGAACACTTCGTCCAGGAGCACTCCGAGCCGGTGGACGTTCTCGTCGCCGATCTGCACGAACAGCGATCCGCTGTCGGCGAGCAGCTCGCGGGCGAGAACGCACTGCTTGTGGATGCCGTCGAGGTATGAGTGCACGCCGTTGCGATAGGTGTCGCGGAAGGCCCGTATCGGCAGGGCGTCGCCTGCCGGCACCGCCGTGCCGTTGTCCTTGACGTCGAGGTTGTCGGTGGTGGGCTGGAAGTTGGACTGGTACGACATGCCGTAGGGCGGGTCGTAGTAGATCATCTGCACCTGTCCAGCGAGCCCGTCCTTGGCGATGAGGCTCTTCATTACATCGGCCGAGTCGCCGTGGATCAGGCGGTTCTGCCAGTTGCCGGAGTGCTCGTAGAAATTGAGCGGGTCGGCTCCTTCAGGCAGCCCGTTGAAATCGTCCATGCTGACCTGGACGCCGCTGTTGGGTTTGCGGAGCTGGTTGACGAATTCGACCGGAGAGACCTTCTCGCGCACGTATAGCGGCAGCGCTTCCATGCGCAGCAACGCATCCTCGGCGTCATCGCCGCTGAATGTCGAAGTCTCGCCCTGGCGGTCCCACTTGAGTACCGGCGTGGCGATCTCGCGCCGGTCGATGGTGAACGGCCTTGGCTTGCGATCCTCGTCGGTCATCATCGACTCGGTTTCCGGCGTGGGGTTGTTGCGCCGGGTCGCTGTCTTGTGCCGGTAGGAGTCGGTCGCCACAGGGTGCTCCTCGGGTTCTCAGCCGGCCGACGCCATCGCGAGCGTGTCGCCGGTTGCAGCGCCTGCGACTTGCTCGATCTGATGCCGTGCGAAGTTGGCGTCTTGAATCTCGATGAAGGCCCAGCGGCGCAGCGCATAGGGCAATGCCGCGGTGCCGGCGACGCAGGGGATCCAGTGGTCCACCACGTACTTCTCTGCGGCGATCGCCTTGTCGTCGCGGACGCCCTTGCATTCGACGATCAGGTTCGTGCCGTCGGCAAGGCGGGCAATGAAGTCGGGTTCGTAGCGTCGCCATGAGCCATTGAAGAAATACGGCACCGACCAGCCGGTCTGGAAGTTGCGTGCCCACGCCTCGACCTGCTTGTGCGTGTCGAGGATCTCTGCGACCCGCTTCTCAAGATTCGAGTGGCATGCGGCGTGGGAGAGCTCGCTTCGCTGTGCCGGGTGAATGTGGTGCAGCGTGGTGTCGAAGTCGATGTCGCTGGTGTCGAGCCGCGGCGGGCTGTCGAGCACGGCTACTCGCTGGTGCTCGTGACCTCGTTCGCTGGTGCATGCGTCGAGGATCGTGAGCACCGCATCGCGCCGCTGCCCCTCTTCCACGAGGAGCACGGCGGGGTCGTCGCACTCGACGTAGTCGAGCGTGAGCCAGTGACCGACAATGCGCCGGGCTGATCTGAACAGTGACAGGCTCGTGCCGTCGGTGTCGTCGTTGGTGCTGCTGCGGAACTCCGCCACGATGTCCTGGGCGATTCTGAATTCGGCCTCGCCGCGCCGGCTATTGGCGTGGAGGATCTTCTCCTCGCCGACGTGCGGGCTGAGCACGGTCATCGAGGCGCCCGACTGCGGCTTCATCTTCCACGCCTTCGACTTGGACTCATCGAATTCGAGCTTGAGGCTCGGCGTGACCCGCCGGTACTCGCGCACCTGCGGCCACACGATCCGGTACTTCTCGCGCCCTGGCACCGTGTGCACACGGGTGACCGGTCGCGGCGGAGGGGTGACGGTGTTGCCGCCCCGTGAGGGCATGAACTCGAACGGGATACCGACCACTTCGGCGTACTCGGGCCGCAGCCTTCCCGTCCCGTCGAATCGGAAGTCCTCGTAGGAGGTGCGACGCAGCGCACGGCCCGTGACCTGCTCGCACAGCAACTGCGTCGAGAACGCCCGGTAGCCGACGATGTGGGACACGTTGCGGGCGTCCCAGCCTTCGGTGAGCATCCCTACCGAGATCACGCAGCGCACCCGGGCACCTGGCCGTCCCGCTTTGCCGACAGTGTTCAGGACCTCTCGCACCGTCTCGAGCGCATCCTTGGAACGGCCGCGCCGCTCGTTGAGGCGCTGTCCCTGAGCCTTGATCAGCTTCTCCGCTTTGGCCGGCAGATCGCTGCTGTCGTCAATGTTGGAGTGCACGACGATGGTGCGCAGATCGTCCGTCCACTGCCCCTGCACGACATTGGAGAGCTCCGGGTAGGCGCCCTCGTGCAGGACGCCGTCGCTGTCCTCCCAGCCGGCGATGTGCTCGTACAGGGCGTTGGCGTTGTCGATGGTGTTTGCCACCACGATGATCACTGGCGCCGTCTCGGGACGCACCCGAGACCACAGCGCCAGGTGGTCCTTGTAGTCGTCGTACTGGGCGTTGAGCGCGTTGCTCAGCGGCGCCGGGATGACTGCGGCCGGGCCGTCCTCGCTGGGCCTCGGGATCTTCTTCTTGTCGGTCGCCTCGTAGAGGTTGCGCCAGACGGTTCGCTCCTGGATTGAGTCGTCATCGACGGGCACTCGTGGCACCTTCGTCAGCCCGGATTCGATCGCATCCATGAGGCCGAAGTCGGATGCGACCCATTGGAACGGTTCGGGCGTGGCCCGCCCCGAGGTGTCGATCCACATCGGTGTGGCCGAGAAGTCGTAGACCACCGAGGCCTGCCCGTACTGGTTCGCCTGGCCGAGCTGGCCCATGTCTCGCAGGCTGCGCAGCACGTTGAACCACACCGCGGCGCGCTTGTCTTCCTTCTTGTCCTCGGCATTGCGTTTGGCCTGCGATTTGGGCAGGTAGCAGTGGTGCGCCTCGTCGTTGAGCACGACGAGGTTGCCGTACGCGTTCGCCGTGAGGAGCGACTTGAGGACACGCTGGGCGGACTGTTCGTAGCTCTCGAGGTGCTCGTCGCCTTCGGGCTTACCGATCAGGTCACGATGCGCTCGGCCGCCCTTCGACCCGCTGCGTGGGAAGCCCAGCGTGTTGAGGTTCTGGCGGTTGAACGCCTGGAAGTTCATGATCTCGACCCGGGCACGATTGAGCACCGGTCGCAGGTCGCGAGGCACCAGTCCCATGTCGTCGTAGACGTTGTGCGGGCTGGACGGCTTCAGTTCGGCGAGGCGATTGCGCACCGTGAGGCCGGGGGTGAGCACGAGGAATCGTTCGCCGTGCATGAGGTTGCGGCGGCGGGTGGTGCGTGCGGCGTTGAGGGTCTGCCAGGCGATCAGCATTCCCATCACGACCGTCTTGCCAGTGCCGGTGGCCATCTTCACCGCGTGGCGGACGATCTCGTCGTTGTGCTGACGCGACAGTGTTTCCAGTTCCCGGCGTTCCGGCGTCTGTCGTGTGGCGACCTCGCGCAGCCACACCAAGGTCTCGATGGCTTCGCGCTGGGCGAAGAACGGCCGCAGCTTGCAGCCCCGCTCGTCGGCCCAGTGCTCCAGCAGTCGCACGGTCACCGAGGTTGCGCCTTGGTAACCGCCAGCCCGCCACGTCGAGACCTTGGCGCGGATGTCGTTGATCAACCGATTCAGGTGCACATCGTCGTTTAGCGAGAGGGTCAAGTCCCGTGAGGTGGTGTAACGGATGGTCGCGGTGATCGTCGGGTCTGCCTCTGGCTGGTTGTTCTATCGGGCTTGGTCGAGTTTGGTGCCGGTTGCCTCCTGGGGGTCGGTGTGGTGGGGGTCTGGGGCGTC
>JAJEFK010000011.1 GCA_022820505.1 Acidimicrobiia bacterium
CCGACGCCCCAGACCCCCACCACACCGACCCCCAGGAGGCAACCGGCACCAAACTCGACCAAGCCCGATAGAACAACCAGCCAGAGGCAGACCCGACGATCACCGCGACCATCCGTTACACCACCTCACGGGACTTGACCCACTGGCTTGACGAACGGACGATCGGGCGGCCAGTGCGGCTCCTGATTGGGGACACACGAGTCGGATTCGCCAAGGACAGGGTCTCAGTCGAAGACCGTATTGGTGCCATGCGATTCATCAATCGACCAGACGTCCGGATCACGAACTGGTACCGGCGCAAAGGCGGCTATCGCACAGTGCACGCGAAGGCCTGGGCGGTGATGCCTGACGGTGCCCGTGGTAACGCAGCCGGGGTCGTGGTCGGTTCAGCCAACCTGACGAAACAGGGGCTGCATCACAACACGGAACTTGTCGCGCGGGTCGTCGGTGACGAGGCGCGGCGCATCGTGCGCGAGATGGAAACGGCATTCGATGAGAGCTGGGACGCCAAGGCGAACCTCCTCAGACGATTGGGAGACGGTGTACAAACCAATAGCCAGAGCACCCCTCGGACTTGGAGACCAGCAGGTCTCAGAAAGCCGTCGACATCGAGTCGGAAGCCGCGGCATCCCCCAATGCCTTCCATGGCACCTAGGTCCACGAAGGGCGAGATCAACCGGGCCGCAAGAGCCGCTCTCCTCCTCGGCATCGCCGCCTTCTTCAGCTCGGGCGTGACTGCCCCGCTCGGCATCGTCATGGGCCATATGGGGAGGCACCGCGCCAAGAAGCTCGTCGGCAACGGTCGTCGCTTGGCAATGGCGGGTCTCATATGCAGCTACGCGTGGCTTCCCGCATTCGCAAGCTTGTGGCTGACGCGTTGATCAATGGCGCTTGAGTCACAGACGACTCGGAAACACCGACGCTTCATCCGACCTTGTCGGTATCCGCGTTTCTCCGCTGCCTTCATGCGCAAAATTGGGAGAACCGGGGAGATGCAGAATGTCCAACTCAGCGTCGATCACCTGCAAGACCCGTGGATGCGTCAACGTCGCAGGTATCGATCACTTGGGTCACCCGCATGACTACTGCGGTGTCTGCTCGCGGCTCTACTGGATGGAGCAGAAGCTCAACGACGTTCTGGGCATCCTCGTCACCAGTGTCAACAGCGGGCCCCGCAACCTCGATACGGTCGATGCCGAACTCAATGAAGTCCAGATGGCGGCGCTCGCTCAACTCGATGCACACCGACAAGTGACAACCAGCGCGTAAGTGCTCGTTGCATGCGGCGAGATCATCGTCAACCGGTCCGCGCCTCGCTAGCCGCATCTGCTGAACATCATGGCGACTGGATACGCATACTTCCCAAGCCTCGCAGTTGGGGTTAGCGGCGCCACCGCAGCGGGCGCGCGGCGTGTCCTGCGGCTGAGCACGCAGGTGCAAGACTGGGCGACGTTCTACTCTCATTGCATAAACGTCTACTCACAGGGGGGATCGAGAGATGACACGGGTAGCCATCATCGGTGCGGGACCGTGCGGACTGTCGCAGCTGCATGCGTTCGCCAGCGACAGCTCGGCAGAGGCCGCAGACATCGAACTTGTCTGCTTCGAGAAGCAGGACGACTGGGGCGGTCTGTGGAATTACACATGGCGCACGGGCCTCGATGAGCACGGCGAGCCCTGCCACGGCTCCATGTACCGCTACCTGTGGTCCAACGGCCCCAAGGAGTGCCTGGAGTTCGCCGACTACGGCTTCGAAGAGCACTTCGGCAAGCCGGTGGCGTCATTCCCGCCCCGCGAGGTGCTCTACGACTACATCATCGGGCGAGCTGAGCGCAGCGGCATCCGCGACAGCATCCGCTTCAACCACGCCGTGCGGGGCGTGAGCCGGTCCGCCTCCGGCAACGGCTTCACGGTGACCACCCACAATCACGCCACCGACGCCACCACCAGTGAGGATTTCGATTGGGTGGTGGTGTCGACCGGGCACTTCTCCACGCCCAACATGCCTCACTACCCCGGCTACGAGACGTTCGGCGGCACGCTCATGCACGCCCATGACTTCCGTGACGCCGTGCAGTTCGAGGGCGATGTCGTGGTGGTGATCGGCTCGAGCTACTCGGCCGAGGACATCGCGTCGCAGCTGTGGAAGTACGGGGCGTCGGAGGTCATCTGCTCCTCGCGCAGCGGGCCCATGGGCTTCGACTGGCCCGCCGGCATCAGCGAGAAGCCGATCCTCACCCATGTGGAAGGCCGCACCGTGCACTTCACCGACGGCACCAGCGCCGAAGTGGACGCCATCGTCTCGTGCACTGGCTACCTGCACCACTTCCCGTTCATGGACGACGAGCTGCGCCTGGTGACCGCCAACCGGCTCGCCAGCTCGATGCTCTACCGGGGTGTGGTGTTCCAGCCCGAGAACCGCGTCCTCTACTTGGGCATGCAGGACCAGTGGTACACGTTCAACATGTTCGACGCCCAGGCCTGGTACGCCCGCGACGTGATCCTGGGCCGCATCGAGCTGCCCAGCGCGGACGAGCAGGCCCGCTGGATCGACGACTTCCAGGCCGCGGAGGACGCCGTGGCCGACGACTACGGAGCCATCGACTTCCAGGGCGACTACACCCAGGACCTGATCGACCAGACCGACTGCGGTGACCCGAACACGCAGCTCATCAACAAGATGTTCAAGGACTGGAAGGGACACAAGAAGCAGTCGATCATCGGCTACCGCGACCACGGCCACACCTCGCCGGTGACCGGCACGCTGGCACCGGTGCACCACACGTCGTGGGAGGACGCCCTCGACGACTCGCTGGAGTCGTACCTGGCTGAGGGCTGATCGGCGGGCCTCGCCACCGGAGAACACCGAAGGGCCGCTTGGTGCAGGCGATCCCATCTGAAGCAGACATCGTGGTCATCGGTGCCGGGGTGACCGGTGCCAGCATCGGGTACCAGCTCGCTCGGCACTCGGACCTGCGGGTGGCCATCGTGGATGCCCGGGCGCCGGTGGGCGGCATCTCGGGGCGCACGTTCGGGCAGATCCGCCAGCACTACTCCAACGAGCTGATGGTGCGCATCGCGCAGCGGGGCTTCCACTGCATCCAGAACTGGGACTCGGTGGTGGGCTTCGGTGACCCCGGCTACGCCCGCTTCGGCTACATGCTGCTGGTCGTCGAGGACCAGCTGGACGGTCTGCGCTACAACATCGAGCTCGGCCGCAGCCTCGGCGTGGACACCAGCTTCGTCGTCGGCAGCCAGATCGCCGAGGTCGAGCCGCTGGTGAACGCTGACGGCCTCGCCGGCGGTGCCTACGAGCCCGAGGGCGGCTACATCGACGTCACCAAGATGGTGCTGAGCTGGCTCACCGCGGCGAGCGCCGCCGGTGCCGATGTGCTCGCGCCGGTCAACGTCGAGGAAGTCATGACCTCGGGCGGGGCCGTCGCCGGCGTGAACACTGCCGACGGCGAGATCCGCGCACCAGTCGTTGTCGCCGCCACGGGGGCCTGGGCACGCGACCTGCTGGATCCGCTGGGCGTGGAGGTGCCCATCGAGCGGCGGCGGCTGGAAATGGCAGTGCTCGAACAGAGCGCAGGAGCACGAGCACTGGGAACCTGCATCACCGACGGGAACTCCAACCTGGTGATCCGACCGGACATGGGCCGTCACATCGTGGCGGTCGCCTACCCGCCGGAGATGCCGGTGGTCGACGACCCGCTCGCTGATGCGTCCGGAGCCGATCACGCAGCTCACGACGTGCGGCTGCGGGCTGCCATCTCCGAGCGGCTCCCGAGCCTGACCGTCGCGTCCACCGTCAGCACCACCGCCGGGGCCTACGACGTCGCGCCCGACTACCACCCGATCCTGGGCTGGGCATCGGACATCGCGCCGGTGGACGGCCTGTACCTGGCGATCGGCCTCTCGGGCCACGGGCTCAAGCTCTCGCCGGCGCTCGGCGAGATCGTCGCCGCACGCGTGCTCGGCGTCGATCAGGTCGGCGACGCACCCCCCATCGACATCAGCGCGCTGCGGCCCTCACGCTTCGCCGAGGGCGACCTGATGCACCTGTCCTACGGACCCAGCGCCCGCGCCTAGCCGCCTTCTGGGGCGAGCGCCGGCGAAGCTTCGGCGCTCGCAGAGAACAGTCAGCTCCAGGGATAGGGCGAGTTGCTCACTGGGTGGAGCCGGCCCTCGGCGTAACGCGAGTAGCGGAACGGCTCCAGCAGGGCCTGAGGCTGGCCGAGCAGCTCCTGTGCAACCAGTGCGCCCACGCCGATCATCTTGTAGCCGTGATTGGAATCGGCGATGAAGAAGGCGTTGTCGCAGAAGGTGTCGAACACCGGGAAGTTGTCGGGCGAGAAGCTGCCGATGCCGCCTGAAGGCTCGTCGCTGATGAGGTGGTTCTTGCCCTCGAAACGCTTGTGGCAGTGCGCGAGCGCCGCGGTCCAGGTGCGGTAGAAGTCGCCGCCCACCACGAAGTCGGGCGAGTCGGGCCCGTAGGGGTCCACAGCCACCTCGTCGGACGGCTTGTCGACCACGTAGGGCATGTAACCGCCCTGCACGCCGCCGAAGTTGAAGTCGGGCTTGTAGTAGATGCCCCACGGGCCCTCGGTGACCAAGCCGTCGGCGTCATACAGCGGGGCGTCGGTGTCGACGTGCACGACCGGCGGCATATTGCCTTCGTTGTCGGTGAGGTAACCGGGATCGACGGTGAGCGTGCCCTCCTGCAGGCACATGTAGGTCCACGTGGGCACGTTGTGCAGCTCGCCGTCGCCGCCGAGGATGTCGGTGGTGGTGGGCAGGTCCAGCATCGCCCAGATCTTCTGCACCCACGGCCCCACGGCCACCACCACATGCTCGCAGCGCACCGGGCCCTGATCGGTGAGCACCGCGCTGACTGCCCCCGATGCGTCCTGGTCGAACCCGGTGACGGTCACGCCGCCGACCACGTTGACCTCTTCGGCCTCGGCCTTGCCCAGCAAGCCCTTCAGCGAGGCCATGTTGTTGGCATACCCGCCGCGGTGCTCGTGCAGCACGCTGGTGATGCCCTGGGCCTGCCAGTCGTCGAAGATGCCCTTCATGTAGCTGTCAGAGGCAGCGGCGCCTTCGACGAACGTGGACGAGTAGCCGATGGCCTGCTGCTGGGCATGGATCGACGCCACGTCGGCGCGCATCGCCTCGTGGCTGATCTGCATGTAGCCGACAGGGTGGTACGAGAACGCCTCGGGGTCGCTGTCCCACACGTCCACCGAGTGCGCCATCAGCTCGCGCATGGCCGGCTGGAAGTAGTTGTTGCGGATGACGCCGCAGGCAATGCCCGAGGCGCCCGCGCCCACACCCGACTTGTCGATCACGACGATGTCGGCGCCCGAGCCCCGGCCTGACGACCGCAGGTCGCGGGCCAGGTTCCACGCCGTGGACAGGCCGTGGATGCCCGAGCCGATGATGACGTAACGAGCGCTGCTCGGCAGTGCCATGTACCAGAACCTTCCTCAGTGAGCCGCGGGGGCTTCCCAGCCCTCCAGCACCGGCGCGCGCCAATCGGTGCCGACGATGCGGGAGTTCTCCACCCAGGGTCCCAGCTCCACCTGCGGGAACTTGCAGTGGATGTCTTTCAGCGTGATGCCGTAGCTGTTGCCCTCGGTGAGATGCTTCATCAGCACCTTGCGGGCGATCTCGTCCTCGCGGCCTGCGGGGATGTCGAAGTAGATCTTCAGGAACGAGTTGGAGTAGCGGTCGAACACAGCGGGAACGCCGTCTTCCTCCAGCAGCGTGATGTCCTCGAGCCAGTTGATGTCGGGCCCCGGCGTGAGCGCCAGCAGGTCGATGTCGGTCACCAGCGACATGTCCTCCTGGTACGGGAACCGCTTGCCCGCCAGCACCTCCGCGTCGATGGCAACGGTGCGCGTCTCGCGCGTGCTCTCGCCTGTGCTTGCTTGTCCAGCCATGCCTACAGCCCTCCGTCGATCACGTGCTTGTCGAAGAGGTCACGGATCTCCGCCAGGGTCCGCTCCTCGGTGACGCCCGGGATGTAGTTGGTGCCGGCGATCGGCACCTTGGCCATGGCTGCCGCCTCGTGCGTCAGCGCCGCCAGGTCCTCGGGCTCGAGTGAGTGGATGTCGGTCTTGCCGCACGCTCGCGCCAGCATCTGCACTTCCATGGTCAGCGTGATCAGGAAGTTGTAGACCCGCAGCGCCGCCTCGTCGACATCGAGGCGCTTGCGCAGCTCCACGTCTTGAGTGGCCACGCCCACGGGGCAGCGGCCGGTGTGGCAGTGGTAGCACTCGCCCGCCGGCACGCCGATCGTGCCCTCGTAGTCGGTGACGCCGGGGATCTCCTTGTTGCAGTTGAGCGCCATCAGCGCTGCAGTGCCGAGCGCGACCGCGTTCGCACCCAGCGCCAGGCACTTGGCCACGTCGCCGCCGTTGCGGATGCCGCCCGCCACCACCAGGTCGATGTCGTCGGCCAGGCCGACGTCCTCCAGCGCCCGGCGGGCCTCGGGGATGGCCGCCATCAGCGGGATGCCGGTCTCCTCGGTGGCCAGGTGCGGCCCGGCGCCTGTGCCGCCCTCGGCGCCGTCGAGGTAGATGACATCGGGGCCGCACTTGGCGGCCATCCGCACGTCGTCGTACACCCGAGCCGACCCCAGCTTGAGCTGGATCGGGATCTGGTAGTCGGTGGCCTCGCGCACCTCTTGGATCTTCAGCGACAGGTCGTCGGGACCCAGCCAGTCAGGGTGTCGGGCCGGCGAGCGCTGGTCGATGCCCGCGGGCAGCGAACGCATCTCCGCGACCTGCTCGGTGACCTTCTGTCCCATCAGGTGGCCGCCGAGGCCCACTTTGCAGCCCTGGCCGATGAAGAACTCCACGGCATCGGCCAGCATCAGGTGGTGCGGGTTGAAGCCGTAGCGGCTCTGGATGATCTGGTAGTACCACTTGGTCGACAGGTCACGCTCGGGCGGGATCATGCCGCCCTCGCCCGAGCAGGTCGCCGTGCCGGCCATCGAGGCGCCCTTGGCCAGCGCCATCTTGGCTTCCAGCGACAGCGCGCCGAAGCTCATGCCGGTGATGTACACCGGGATGTCGAGCTCGAGCGGCTTCTCGGCGAAACGGGAGCCGATGATGGTCTTGGTCTCGCACTTCTCCCGGTAACCCTCGATCACGAACCGGGTGAGGGTGCCAGGCAAGAACACCAGCTCGTCCCAGTGGGGGATCTTCTTGAAGATCGAGAAGCCCCGCATCCGGTAGCGGCCCAACTCGGCCTTCACGTGGATGTCGTTGATGACCTCGGGGGTGAAGATCCGGCTCTTGCCGAGCACATCCGTGCTCTTGTTGACCTCATTCTCGTCAGCCATGACGGTTCCTCCCCTGCCTCTAGTGGATCACGAGCTTGCGCTCGGAAGGCTCAAGCTGGTCGTAGTTGTGCAGCACCTTGCCGCAGACGAATTTCTGGAATTCGGGCGGGACGCCCAGCCCGTGGATGCGGAACTTGCGCTCGATCAGCTCGGTGTCGGCATCGTTCCACTCACCAGGTACACAGTCGACCCCCAGCGAGGCCACCGTGCCGGCCACGTAGATCTCGCCGTCGTACATCGAGTCGCCCAGGTTCACGCCCGCGTTGCCGCAGATGATCTGCCGGCCCCGCTGCATCATGAAGCCGGTGTTGATGCCGACGTCGCCGAGCACGATGATCGTGCCGCCCTTCTGGTCGATGCCGGTGCGGGCGCCCACATCGCCTTTGACGATCAAGTCGCCGCCGCGGATGGCGGCGCCGGTCAGCGATCCGGCGCTGCGCTCGATGGTGACCACGCCCGACATCATGTTCTCGGCCACCGACCAGCCCACGCGGCCGTTGATCGTCACCTCGGGTCCGTCGATGAGCCCGCAGGCGAACCAGCCGGGGCTGCCCTCGAAGTGGATGCGGCAGCGCTTCAGGATCCCGACTGCCAGCGAGTGCTTGGAGGCCGGGTTCAGGATGGTGACGTCGGTGATGCCGTCGTCGTAGATGAGCTTGCGCAGTGCCATGTTGATCTGGCGGATCGTCAGATCGGCCGCATCGAAGCGAGCCCGCCCGCCGTCGACTTCGACGTTGTCGGGCATGTCGGCATGGGGCTCCACGAGCCCCCGGGCGTCGTAGGAGACGCCGCTGCGGGAACCTACACCTGCCACACCAGCACCTCCCGCTCGTAGGGATCACGGGTCTCGACTTCTCGCTTCACCAGTGACCTGATGGCCACCTCCTCGGTCGCAACCGCCACGAGCGGTTCCGACTCGAACAGCACCAGCGGCTTGGCCGCCATCTCGTCCTTGGCGACGCCCAGCTGGTTGCCGGTGACGCAGACATAGGTGAACACGCCGTCGAGATCATCGAGGCTGTGCTTCATCGACGTTTCGAGCGTCAGGCCACGGCTCATGTACTCGGCGAGGTACACAGCGATGATCTCCGAGTCGCACTCGCTCTGGAAGCGGTGGCCGTGCTGCTCGAGGCGACGGCGCCACTGGTGGTAGTTGGTGAGCTGGCCGTTGTGCACCACCGCCACGTCGGCGAACGGGTAGGCCCAGTAGGGGTGTGCGCTGGCGAGATCCACCTCGGACTCGGTGGCCATGCGCACATGGCCGATGCCGTGCGTGCCCCGGAATGAGCCCAGGTTGTACTGGTCGCTCACGGTGGAAGCGTCGCCCAGGTCCTTGATGATCTCCAGCGAGCTGCCCAGCGACAGCACCTCGCAGCCCGGAACGTCTTCCAGGTAATCGGCAAGGGCCTTGAGATCGCCGCCGTAGCGGATGGTGGCCCGGAAGGCGTACCCGGTCTCGCTCGTGACCGTGGCCACCTCGGCGCCGATCTTGGCCAGGCGGCTCTCCACCTCGGCCCGGTTGCGTTCGAGGCGCTCGGCCATGCCGATGCCCGTGCTCTTGTTGGGCTCGGCCAGCACGAACCGGATCACGACCAGGTCGTCGGCCGGTCCGTACACGGCGTAGCCGGTGGAATCGGGCCCCCGGTGCTTCATCGATTGGAGCATCGCCGTGAGCTCTGCCCCGATGTCGGCGGTTCCGTCGCGGTGGATCACTCCGGCTATGCCGCACATGGTGCTCCCCCCTTCGTGGGTGCTGTTGGTCTTTCAGGTTGTGTGCCGGCCCGCCTCGGCGAACCGGCCGGACGGCTGTCGGCCTCTCTCACGGCAGGACGTCGAGGTACTCCTCCACGTCCCAGTCGGAAACGGTGTGCAGGAAGCGCTCCCACTCGTCGGTCTTGTAATGGAAGAACACCTTGGACATCTCGCCGGGCAGCGACCGCATGACGCACTCGTCGTTGCGCAGCGCCTCGAGGGCCTCGCCCAGCGTGAGCGGGATCTTCTGCACGTCCTTGCCGGCCTCCATGGCCTCGTAGATGTTGCGCTCCTCGGGCTCGCCCGGGTCGAGGTTGCGGTCGAGGCCGTCGTCCATCGCCATGAGCAGCCCGGCGAACGACAGATGAGGGTTGACCGAGCTGTCCGCCGAGCGGTACTCGAAACGGCCGGGCGCGCTCACCCGCAGGGCCGTGGTGCGGTTCTGGAAGCCCCAGTCCGCGAAGACCGGCGCCCAGAAGCCGGTGTCCCACAGCCGGCGGTAGGAGTTGACGGTCGGCGACGACAGGCACGTCAGCGCCCGGACATGCTCGAGGATGCCGCCGATGGCCTTCATGCCGACAGGCCCGGGGAGCTGCGGGTTGTCGCCCTCGGGCAAGAACTTGTTGTTGCCCTCGGTGTCCCACAGCGAGATGTTGTGGTGGCAGCCGTTGGCCGAGACGCCCATGAACGGCTTGGGCATGAAGCACGGGAAGGCGCCCATCTCACGCCCGACCTGCTTGCACACCTGCCGGTAAGTGGTGAGGCGGTCGGCGGTGAGCTCGGCCCGGTCGAAGTTGAAGTTCAGCTCGAGCTGGCCGGGAGCGTCCTCGTGGTCGCCCTGGATCATGTCGAGCCCCATGGCCTCGCAGTACTCGATCACCTTGTGGATGATGGGCTGCAGCTCGGCGAACTGGTCGATGTGGTAGCAGTTCGGCTTGGTCATGCCCTCCACGGTGGGCTTGCCGTCTGCATCGGCCTTGAGCCACATCATCTCCGGCTCGCAGCCGGCCCGCAGGTGCAGCCCGTGCTTGGCCTCGAACTCCGCGTGCAGCCGGCGCAGATTCCCGCGACAGTCCGACGTGAGGAAGGCGCCGCCGTCGACCTCTTCCTCACGGCCCCGGAACAGGGTGCACCAGACCCGTGCCGTGCGGGGATCCCACGGCAGCGGCATGAACGTCTCGGGCTCGCCGATGCCGACGAGCTCACGGGCTTCGGGGCCGTAGCCGATGTAGTTGCCGTGACGATCGATGAAGAGGTTGGCGGTGGAGCCGTAGACGAGCTGGAAGCCCTTGCGGGCGATCATGCCGAAGTGCTTGGCGGGGATGCCCTTGCCCATGATCCGGCCGGTGACCGACACGAACTGGCAGTAGAGGTACTGAATGCCGTCGGCCTCTATCCGGCGCTCGACTTCGGCAATCTGTTCCTCGCGGCCGTCGGCGTTGACGAACATCTCAAGATCTGTGGCCATTGCTCCCCCTGTCGGCATGGCTGATGGATTCATGCGAACCGTAACGCCTCGCAGCACCCGCCTTCGAACGTGCCCGAACCGCGCCGCAACCTAGCACAATTCCCGAGATGATATCTAATCTGAGTAGCGACACTTTCCCCTGAGTAGAGAAACAGGGACTGCGGCGTCACCAGGTCTCGTGTAGTGATGCAGAGCGTTGAACGCCAGCGTTTCGAACGCCATGGACTCGGCCCAATCCACATCGGTGCGACTCCCATGTCTGTCTCCCGTGGCTGTTTGCTTGACGGTGGTGGTGTGCGCGTTATGGGGCCGTGCCGAGGGTGCTGTGGTGGAGTTCGTGCCAGGCCACCAGTGATCCGTCGCTGCGGTGCTGGGTTTCGGTGCCGCCGTAGACGGCGACGGCGGACGCGCTTGGGTGCTCGTCCGCAAGCTGTGCCCGGACGCGACGTGGACCGTCGAGCAGGCGCCCGCTTGGCGTGGCAGTTGCACGGGCTTCGACGAGGGAGATGCCCGCTTGCGCTCCGTCGGGGTTTTCCACCACGAGGTCCACTGCGGTGCCGCTGCGGTCCCGGTAGTGCGTGACACCGCCGCGGATGCCTCGATTGGCACGATGCTTGACGATCTCCGAGACCACCCACGTCTCGAACATCGCACCGCGCAGCGGGTGGGAGTGCAGCTGCTCGGGCGTGCGTATGCCCAGCAGCCAGCAGGCCAGCCCGCTGTCGTAGAAGTGCAGCTTGGGCATTCGCACCAAGCGCTTGCGTGTATTGACGGCGAACGCGTCCAGGCGGAACACGACGAACAGCGCCTCCAGCACGCTCAGCCAAGCCTTGGCCGTCGGCTGCGAGATGCCGCAGTCGCCGGCCAGCGCGGAGTAGTTCAGCAATTGCCCGCTGCGTCCCGCGCAGATCTGCACGAAGCGGTTGAACGTGTTCAGGTCGCCGACGTTGGTGATGGTTCGGGCATCGCGTTCGAGATAGGTGGCGACGTAGGAGGCGAGCCAATCGGAGGCCTCGAAGCCGCGGTCGTAGATGGGCGGGAAGCCGCCGACGATCAGGGCTTCGTCCAGGCTGTGCGGGAAGCTGTTGAAGCGGATCGCCTCGCTGCGGGCCAGCGGCAGCAAGTGCAGCGCAGCGGTACGCCCGGCCAGCGACTGGCTCACTGACTGCACCAGCGCAAGATTGTGCGAGCCGGTCAGTATCCAGCGGCCGGGTACCGGGTCGGCGTCGATGATCCCCTGCAAGTACGACGGCAGGTCGGGAACGCGTTGCACCTCGTCGATGACTGCCCCGTCGTCGAACCGGGCCAAGAAGCCGCGCGGATCCTCCTCGGCGAACGCCCGCGTGTCGGGATCTTCCAGAGACACCTGCGGATGGTCGCCGAAGACCGCCGCGCACAGTGTCGTCTTGCCGCTCTGGCGAGGCCCAGTCAGCGTCACCGCAGGCCACTGCTCGGCCGCCGCCCGGAGCTTGGGTGCGAGATCGCGCTCAATCGGCACGAGTTCAGACTACGCGACTGCGGGCTATTTCAAAGTCCAATTTTGAATTAGCCGTGTGGAAATGAGGAACCACATGTAGGCGCCGACTCGCAGACCCCAGCGATGCACGCCCAGCACGAAGTCGAACAGCCCTCGTGAGTAGCGACTCTTTCCTCACAGTAGATAGGCCGCTCGATGGAAGGCAGTCCGTCGTGCCGAATGGCTCCCTTGACTGTGTTCATCCCTGCCTATTGCGAGAGCATGAGCCAGTTTTGAGATCTTTTGCAGTCAGATAGGCTAAGCCATGTGTCGAAACGACTCCAGGTGTTGGTGCATGAGGACGAATACACGGAGATCCAGGGAGCGGCGCAGACATGTCGCCTGACAATCGCTGAGTGGGTCCGGCAGGCGATGCGCCAAGCGCTGCGCGACTCGAGCCGCTTGCCCGAACCGTCTGTGGCGAGGCTTCAGGCAATCGCAGAAGCATCACAACACGAATTCCCGACAGCCGACATCGACGGGATGCTCCGAGACATCGAAGCCGGCCGATTGGCCTCGTGATCTGCGGCAATGATATTCATCGACTCCAACGTGCCGATGTACCTGGTCGGCGCTGCACACCCGAACAAGGATCGAACGGTCGCTGTGCTGACTCGCCTGACGCAAGCCGGCGAGAGGTTCGTCACTGACGTCGAGGTTTACCAAGAGATTCTCCACCGCTATGTCGCTCTCGATCGGCTCGACGCAATCGACCCGGCCTTCGCAAGCCTCGATGCCTTGGTCGACGATGTCTTCGCATTCGGCGTGGCCGAGATTCGTGCCGCACGGACACTGCTGGAGAACGTCAGCAGCCTGTCAGCCCGAAATGCATTGCACGCGGCGGTGATGGGCAGCGCAGCTGTGACTCGCATATTCAGCTTCGATCAAGGCTTCGATGCCATCGGCGGACTCGAGCGCCTGAGTTAGCTCTCGCCCTTGTTGAACCGGCGTGCGTCACTCGCTCGCTTGCAGACAGGGACGACTGCTGCGGTCACGCGCAGACCGTCCTCGTCGAACACCGGCCCATTGGTGCGGGGCGCTAGTGCACCGGTTCTGCGTCGACGATCTGGCCCATCTCGCGATCAGGCGAGCCGTGCCTCGGCCCGGTCATGTGCTCGGTCAGAAACTGCGCGGCAAAGTCCACCTCGTCCAGCGGAATCTCCGCATGCACGCCGGGATTGAGGTGAAGGCGCTTGTCGGCCGAGCCGATTGCAGAGAACAGCGAGATCGATCCGTCGACCGGGAGGAACTCGTCATCGAGCTGGGTCAGGAACAGCGTCGGCGCGGTGAGGGCGCGTGCGCAGGCAAGCACCGTCTCGTTGTGAGGGATGGCCTCGACATCGGCCCACAGGCCGAGCACCGCCACCGCGACACGGCTTCGCTGGGCGAGGAACCCGATGCCATAGGCCGAGCCCATCGAGAGCCCGAAATAGCCGATCCGGGCGGGATCGAGTGCGTTGCGGGCACACACCAGCTCAACCGCCTCGTTCCAGTCGTCACACATATCCGACATGGCGTCTTCTCGCAGCAGGTCGGCGATCATCCCGGCCCGTCCGCCCTCACCGGTCTGCCGCAGACCATGATCGGGGCCCTCCACGCTCAGCATCGCGATGCCCTGTGCCGTCAGATCGGCTGCGAGCCGAGACGCAGGGAACTGATACCGGTCGCCAGAAGCTCCGTGACCGAAGCACACCAGACTCCGCGCCCCCGAAGGCGTGTCCGGCATCCACAGGGCACCGGTGATGTCGCGCCTCCCGACACGAGAAATGCGGAACTCGCGGGTCGCGACCCCATCGGGGCTCCGACCGGCCCACTGGTCAAGTGTCGTCGCCATCGTCCGCTTCCCCCGTGGAACGTTGTACTGGCGGACGCTAACGGCAGCAGTGTTCAGTCAGTACAGGCGGTCTCGGTTGGCCTCGTCCTCGGACGCGTCGATCTCGACGGCATCGGCACCGTTGATCTGGTCGGCCAGCACTTGCCCGTAGGTGGGATATGCGGACCTGTCGATCCGAGCGTCCGGGTCCCACAGGTGGGAGCGAATCAGCGACCGTCCGCAATGCAGGAAGGCCTCTTCGACGGCGACCTGCAGGCCTGACAGCGGCGGCCGGTCCTTGATCGACTGCGACGCCAGCAGGTCGGCGTCGGTCACGATCTCGGCGGCGCCGCTGACGCGCAGCGTCTCGTTCATGCCGGGCACCAGGAACAGCAGCCCCACGTTCGGGTTGAACAGAACGTTCTGCAAGGTGTCGACCTGCCGGTTGCCGGGCCGGTCGGGGATCAGCAGGGTCTGCTCGTCGAGCACGGTCACGAAGCCCGGCGGGTCGCCGCGCGGCGAGGTGTCGGCCCGCCCGTCGGCCCCGATCGAGCTGATGACGCACAGCGGAGACAACTCGATGAATCGCCGCGAGTGCTCGTCGATGCGGTCGAGCACCTTCTGATGTGCCCGTGCCGCCGGCGGACGGTACGTCTCTCGCAGCTCGGACAGGTTCGAGATAGCCATGTTGCCGCTCCCAGCAGCCGTCGCTGTCGGGGGCAGATCAGAGGCCGTACGAGCCCATCTGCCCCTCGATCAGAGTACGCCGGATCGCGACCACGCTCAGCCAACAGTGCGGCGAGAACGGCGGGTCAAGTCCCGTGAGGTGGTGTAACGGATGGTCGCGGTGATCGTCGGGTCTGCCTCTGGCTGGTTGTTCTATCGGGCTTGGTCGAGTTTGGTGCCGGTTGCCTCCTGGGGGTCGGTGTGGTGGGGGTCTGGGGCGTC
>JAJEFK010000028.1 GCA_022820505.1 Acidimicrobiia bacterium
CATGACATCCACCACTCTCCTGGACAAAGCACGCATGATGAAACCGGCCTCCACGGTCGTCAGGTCATCGACGACCCCACCAATACACCGGGGAACCAGACGACCCGTGGACGGCCACCTATCCGCGCGGCCTCTAAGGGCCCAGTGCCCGACATCTCCGACCCCGACGCGGCCGCCACGTACCGGCTCGACGGGCACATCGCCACCATCACATACAACCGGCCCGAGGCCATGAACGCGATCAACGGCGACATGCGGCAGTGCCTGAACGCCGCGTGGATGGAGTTCTACAACAACCCTGACGCGTGGGTGGCGATCATGACCGGGGAAGGCCGGGCGTTCTGTGCCGGCGCCGATCTGCGCGATCCCACCCGGGGCTCGGCGGGAACCTGGTCGGGGTCGTACTTCGAGATCCCCACCATCAACAGCCTCGAGAGCGGTCTCGAGCTGTACAAGCCGATCATTGCGGCCATCAACGGCGCGTGCATCGGCTACGGGCTCACCGGGGCCCTGGTGGCGGACTTTCTCATTGCGTCTGACCGCGCCATCTTCGGCATGCCCGAGGTGAGGATCGGCGTGCCGACCATCGTGGGCTCCATGCGGATGCCGCACAAGATCGGCTGGGCAAACGCCATGGAGATCCTGCTGACCGGCGAGAACTTCGACGCTGAGCAGGCTCACGAGATGGGGCTGGCGTGGAAGGTCGTGCCGCACGACACGCTCATGGACGAAGCCCGCACCCTCGCCGGGCGGCTGTGTCAGGGAGCGCCCCTCGCTGTGCGGGCCGTGAAGGAAGTGGCGTGGCGCAGCCAGCGCATGGGCTGGACCGAGGCCCTGCGCATGGGCGAGTCGATCCGCAAGATCGTGGGCGACAGCGATGACGCCAAGGAAGGCGGGCGAGCCTTCGCCGAGAAGCGCCCGCCCGAATGGACCGGCGCCTAGGCGCGCAGCCGCTGAACGGAGCTAGCCCGCGAGGGTGAGGCGCGCTACGAGGTCGGTGCCGAAGCCGGTGAGAATTGCCAGGTAGAGCAGCCCGGTGGCCGCCATGACGGCGGCGTACTGGCGCTCGCGCAGCGCCGCCATGGCCACGGCGGCCAGCGCCACCGTGGTGACCGCGCACGCAATCCAGAACCAGCCCAGCAACCCGCCGTAACCGTCGTCGATGCTGCCGGTCAGCACGGCGATCATGCCGGTGGGCAGCAGCAACAGACCTACCTCGATCGGCCAGAGGCCGCCGAGATGGCGCACCAGCTCCCGCAGCGGCTCACGGCGCAGACCGGGCTGCACGAGGTACCAGTGGCCCAGCAGCATCGAGTTGCTCACGACTCCCAGGAACGCAGCGCCGGCGACGACACGCGCGAGGTGCAGTGCCGGTGCGATGTCGCCGCTGGCGCCGATCCCTGCCGCCACGACCCCGACCAGCCCGACAAGAGGCGCCGCGAGGTCCCAGCGCGGGTCGAAGCCCTCGATCGTCCGTTTCGGGGGGCAATCAACGGTTGCCCCGCCATCGCTGCCGGCATCTCCGATTTGCACCTGGAGATCCGCCCCGGGCGCGTTCGGCACGGCCGAGCGCACGAGCGTCGCGCCGGCGCACAGCGCCATCGCAATGCACGCCACATCGCGCACAGCGTTCGGCTGGAACACGAAGCCGGTGACCGCCCCGATGGCGGCGATCACCCCGTACAGCGAGCGCAGCAGCCAGCCGTAGCCGAGCCCGACTTCCCGCCGGCGCGTGGTCACCCACAGGTACGCCAACCCCCCAGTGGCCCACTGACACATCACCGTCGCCACATCCACCGGTGCGCCCTCAGCCATCGCCATGCTGCCTCTCGCTGACCGGGGGGGCTACGCCGGGACGGGGCGGGCCCGGGAGCTGAGCTCTACAGCTGCGGCGGACTCGGCGGCGTGATAACTCGAACGGGTCAGCGGGCTCGACTCGACATGGTTGATGCCGAGCGCGGTGCCTGCCTCCCGCCACCGCTCGAAGGACTCGGGCGGCACCCAGCGGGCGACGGGAATGTGATGGCTCGTCGGTCGCAGGTACTGGCCGATCGTGACAATGCTCACGCCGACAGCCGCCAAGTCGGACAGTGTGAGATCGACCTCTGCGTCGCGCTCGCCCATGCCGACGATGATGCCCGACTTGGTGACGTGCCCGGCCGAAGCGCTGCGCGCCAGCAGGGCGAGGCTGCGGGCGTAACCCGCCGAGGGCCGTACCGCCCGCTGCAGCCGGGCGACGGTCTCGATGTTGTGATTCAGAATGTCGGGGCTCGCGTCGAGGACGGTCTGCAGCGAGGAGGCATCGCCGCCGAAGTCGGGCACCAGCACCTCGACGGTCGTGCCCGGCGACCGATCCCGGATGGCGGCGATGGTCTCGGCGAACGCAGTGGCTCCACCGTCGGGAAGATCGTCCCGGGCCACGGCGGTGACCACCGCATGATCCAGCCCCATCTCGGTGACCGCATCGGCGACGCGGCGCGGCTCGCCGGGATCAAGCGGCGCAGGCTGGCGAGTGTCCACGAGACAGAAGCCGCATGCGCGTGTGCACCGCTCGCCGTTGAGCATGAACGTGGCCGTGCCCGCCCCCCAGCACTCGAAAATGTTCGGGCAGCCGGCTTCCTCGCACACCGTCACCAGCTCGTGTTGTCGCATCACCCGGCGCAGCCGGAGATAGCCATCGTTCAGGTCCATCCCGGCACGCAGCCACGACGGCTTCCGCTCGCCGAGGTGCAAACCGCCATCGATTCCGGCTTCGGCCAAGCGCGCGCGGCTGCGCGGCGGCGAGACCTCAACCGGTCCGGACTGTGGTCCCGGTCCCAGGCCCCGGCTGAAGGCACTGAGGTCGGACGGCCGGTGGCGCCACGCCACGTCCGCGCGCTCGCAGCCGGCTTTGCCCCATCGCTCGGCCGAACGGCGGACCACAGCATCGGACACCTCGCGCATGGTCGCTACGACACCCTCAGCTCGCAACGACGTCGGCCGGAAGTCGCGGATGCCGCACGGGATGATCCGCTCGAACCACGACAGATCCGTGTCGACGTTGAGCGCGAAGCCGTGCATCGTGCGGCCGCGGCTCAGGCGCACGCCGATGGCGGCAATCTTGCGAGGCGTGCCCTCGAGATCCAGCCACACCCCCGGGTACCCGCGGAAACGGCCGCAGCCGGGCAGCCCCAGGTCGGCCAGCGCATCGATGAGCACCTGTTCCAGGTCGCACACGTACGCCGCCGTCTCGGCCAGTCCCCCGCCGCGGCGACCGGGCAGCGTCAGGATCGGGTAGCCGACGAGCTGGCCGGGGCCGTGGTAGGTGAAGTCGCCGCCACGGTCGATGCGTACGCAGTCCGCCCCGACCTCGCCGGGATCGACGAGCAGGTTGGCCTGGTCTGCGCTCGGGCCCGCAGTGAAGACGTGGTGGTGTTCGAGCAGCAGCAGGTAGTTGTCCGCGCTGTGGGCCCACAGGCGCCGCTGCACGTCAAGCGATTCGCGGAAGCCGACCCTGCCGAGCCAGCGCACCTGCAGCATCCCGGGCACCGGCCTCAGAACTCCGCTCCCCAGTCGTGCTGTTCGAGCATCTGGCGGATGTGGCCCAGGAAGCCGGCGGCGTAGCTGCCGTCGAATGCACGGTGATCCCAGCCCATCGCCAGGTGGCCCACCGAATGCACCGCGATGCTCTCGTTGCCGAACCGGTCCGTGACCACGACCGGGCGCCGGGCGACGCCGTCGGTGGAGAGCACCGCGACCTGGGGCTGGTTGATGATGGCTGCAGTGGTGTAGGTGCCGAACGAGCCGTTGTTGGAGATGGTGAACGTGCCGCCGCTGATGTCGTCGGGTGTCAGACGGCGCTCCCGGGCACGCGCCGCGAGCTCGTTCATCGTGCGGGCGACGCCTCGCAAGCTGAACGAGTCGGCATCGCGCAGCACCGGCACGATCAGCCCGTCGTAGTCGAGGTCGACCGCGACGCCGACGTTGCGGCGGCGCCAGATGCGCAGGCCGCCGTCCTCCACCGAGGCATTCAGCCGCGGCCATTGGGCCAGGGCGTCAGCGACGGCGACCACGATGAACGGCAGATAGGTAAGACTGAATCCCTCCGCAGTCCGCCACGCCTCCCGGTGGGCCCGGCGCACCTGCTCCACATTCTCGTAGTCGACCTCGACGACGGTGAGAGCGTGCGGCGAGGTGGCCATGGAGTTCACCATGTGCTCGCCCGTCCGGCGGCGGATGTTGTTGAACGACTCGTAGCGCGAGTCGCCGTCGGTCCATGCGGCCGCGGCAGCAGCGGCAACGGGTGCCGGCACCGGCGGCGGGTTGGGCGCCGATGGGCGTTCGCCGGCAGCCGGTCTGGCCGGCGCCGTCGTGGAGCCAGTACTCGCAGCCGCGGCGCGCTGCCGCTCGTCGATGGCGTTGAGCACGTCGGAACGGGTGATGCGGCCGCCCACTCCCGTGCCCAGCAGCGCTGCGGGGTCGAGGCCGTGCTCTCGTACCAGGCGTCGGACGACTGGCGAGAGCAAGTGGCTGCCATGGTCGGTCGCGGGCCCATTTGCCGCGCCGTTGGCCGGTGCGCCGACCGCAACCGGAGCAACGGCGGGCGCCGCAGGCGGATCGGCCGGCGCCGACGCGGCCTCAGGAGCAGCAGCCGGTTCTGCCGGCCCGCCGCTGGGCACCGGGACGGCAGCATCGGGCGGCGGCGCGACGGCCCCTTCGGCCAGCTCCACGATCGCCAGCACCGTCCCGACGTCCACGGTCTCGCCCTCGGGGACGCGTATCTCGGTGATGACGCCTTCCATCGGCGAGGGCACTTCGCTGTCGACCTTGTCGGTCGACACCTCGTACAGCATCTCGCCCACCGAGATCGCATCGCCCGGACTCTTGAACCAGCGGGTGATGGTGCCCTCGGTGACCGTCTCGCCGAGCTGGGGCAGCACCAAGTCAGCCATGTCGCGCCCCGGAACGGCACACGGCGGCGGCCGCCGGACTCATCCGTGCAGACCTCGCCCAGTGAGCGAGAGCATCGTCTCGCCGAAGAGTTCTGACAGCGTGGGGTGGGGCTGCACCAACGCCGCCACTTCGGCGACCGTGGCTTCCCAGTTCACCGCCAGGTAACCCTGACCGAGCTGCTCGGTGACCCACGGCCCCATCATGTGAACGCCGAGCACGCGCCCGGCGGCGCCGTCGGCCTCACGCTCGGCCACGATCTTGACGAGACCTTCGGTGTCGTTGACGATCATCGCCCTCGAGTTGCCGGTGAAGCGGTGCTTCGACGTCACCACGTCGTAGCCCGCTTCGCGGGCCGCCGCCTCGGTGAGCCCCGCAAACGCCACCTCGGGATGGCAGTAGATCGCCCAGGGCACGTTCGCGTAGTCGACCGGAGCCGGCTCCTCGCCGAGCATGTCCTTGGTGGCCACGATCGCCTCGGCGAACCCGACATGGGCGAGCTGCGGCGTGTTGATGAGGTCGCCGATGGCATAGACGCCGGCCATGGTCGTGCGGCACGTCTCGTCGGCCACCACGAAGCCCCGCTCGTCGAGCTTCACCCCGGTGCCGTCGAGGCCGAGATGATCTGCGTACGGCCGGCGTCCCACCGACACCACCACAGCGTCGACTTCCAGCGACGCTTCGGTCATGTCGCCGCCGCCAGACCGGGGAGCGATCTCGTACTGCACCGTCGTTCCGCCGCCGCCCGGCGTGTGGCCGGTGACCCGGCAGCCCGTGAGCACCGTGATCCCCCGCTTGGAGAACGCCCGAGCGAGGGCCTTGGCGATGTCGGCGTCGACGCCCGGGATGATCTGCGGCGCGTATTCGAGGACGGTGACCTCGGCACCGAGGTCGGCGAGCATCGAAGCGAACTCGCAGCCGATGGCACCCCCGCCGATCACGGCCACACGGCTCGGCACCTCGTCGAGTGCCAAGACCTCGTCGGACGTCATCACCAGCGTGCCATCGCGATCGAATCCCGGCAGCGTGATCGGCACCGAGCCCGCAGCGAGCAGCACGTGGTCTCCCTGCAGCGTCTGGATGCCCGACTCGCCTGCGTCGACCTCGACGGAGCGGTCGGCACACAGCCGGCCCGTCCCCTCGTAGGTCGTGACCTTGCGGCGCTTCAACAGCCCCTTCACCCCGGTTTCGAGACCGTCGACGATGCGCTGCTTGCGGCCCTGCGAGACGGCGAAGTCCAGCTCGGGCGGCTCGACGTTGACGCCGAACTCAGCGGCCTCGCCGACGGTGCGCCAGACCGCCGCAGTCTCGAGCAGTTCCTTGGCGGGAATGCAGCCTCGATGCAGGCACGTCCCGCCGAGCCGGTCCCGCTCCACGAGGGCGACGCTCATGCCTGCGGCGCCGGCGTACAGGGCTGCCCCGTAGCCCGCGGGGCCTCCGCCGATCACCACCAGGTCGTACCGAACCGGGCTGCCTGTCTCGCCGGTGTTCGTGTCATCTGCCATCGCGCGACGAGGGTACGCCGCGTTGCCGACCGGTTCGCACCGCGGCCCCGCAGCATGCACTTCGCCCGAGCCAGGCTGTACTACAGCGCTATGAGCACCTGGACTGCGAACGCCATCAGGATGACCATCCCGGTCACGAGAGCCATCGCAATCAGAGCCCGGGTGCTCACCGGGCTGAATGTATCCCGCGCTAGTGCATCCTGAGCCCAGGGATAGGCTCGGCAAGGTGACGTATCCGCGGTACCGAGCGGTCATCGTGCTGCTGGCCGGGCTGGCAGGTCTCGGCGTTCTGGCCAGCTGCGGGAGCGTTGAGGTCAGCGTGTCCCGGGACACGGCGGCCACGACATCTGCTGCCGAGGTGCCCGCGACCACCTCCGGCGGCACCGACACCGGTGCGGCTGCCGAGCCAGCAGCGACGACTGCCCCGGTCGCCCAGGAAACCCGGGCCGAGATCCTGCTGCTGGAAGGCGCGCTGCTCGACGGGCAGCAGTTCGATCTGGCAGCCGCAGCAGGGAATGACGTGCTGCTGTGGTTCTGGGCGCCTTGGTGACCGGCGTGCAATCGTGAAGCGCCTGCGGTCGCAGCGCTGAAGGCAGAGCACGGCGACAGCTTGGTCTTGGTGGGCGTTCCGGGCGGCGACTCCCAGGATTCCTACCGGAAGTTCGTGGCCAAGCACCAGCTCGGCGACGTCCCGCAGCTCAGCAACGAGGACGGCGATCTGTGGGACCAACTCGGCAACAGCTACCAGCCGAGGTGGATGCTGGTGCGGGCCGACGGAAGCATCGAGCGCGGCGGCGGCACGCCCCCGCCCGACATCGTTCACGACGCCCTTACGCCCGCCTGAGAACAGCCATGGCCAAGCCGAAGCAGCGGAGCGTGAGTGTGGAACGGCTCATAGTCGCTCCCGCGGAGAAGATCTTCGCCGTGCTGACCGATCCCGGCCGTCATTGCGAGATCGACGGCTCAGGAACACTGGCTCGCCTGACCACCAGCGCTGCCCCGCTGACGCTGGGCAGCACGTTCTCGATGCGCATCAAAGTCGGCGTTTCCTACACCGTCAAGAATCGGGTGTTGGAGTTCGAGGAGAACCGTCTGATCACCTGGGCGCACTGGCAGGGCCAGCGCTGGAGCTACCGGCTCGAACCACAGCCCGATGGCAGCACGCTGGTGCGCGAGACGTTCGACTGGTCCACTGCGAAGCTGCCGCGGAGTGTCGAGCTCATCGGGGCTCACAAGAAGAACGTGGCCAACATGGAAAAGACGCTCGAGCGGCTCGCCGCTCTCGTCGAGACGCCCGCCGACGGCGATTAGTCGCCGGGTTCGATCACCCAGACGTCGGCCAGCGCATCCTCCAGGCGCCGGTTCAGATCGCCGAGCGTGCGGTCGTCAGCGCGGCGAACCAGCACGGCTTCGTCGCAGTTGTGCATGAACCAGGTGTCCCGGCGACGCATCGCCTTGCCGAATGCCTCGGTGTCCGCCGGCACGCGGTTCGCGAGCACGAATTCCTGCCCCGCACGCTGGCGCAGCTCTGCAAACCGCTGGCGTGACGGCCCCGGCCACCGCCGCTCGACGCCCTCGAACGCCAGCACCACCACATAGGGCACACCGGACGCGAGCGCAGCCTCGGCACCCAGGGTCTCGGCACCGAGCCCCAGGCCCGTCGCTACGACGAGATCGGGATGCAGCTCGCGCTTGGCCGCAATGACGTCGCTCAGCTGCCGGAGCACCCTGCGCGAAACCGGGTTCTCGTTGTATCCGCCGAGTTCCGGCGGCCGGTGGCCCAGCACGGCTACCGCGTGACCGGCGATCTCCCGGTTCCCCGACGTCGGCTCGTCGGTGCTCACGGCACCCTTGGCAGGGCGGTGCGACGTCGAACGCGGGTCGCTCAGCCGATCGAGCACGTCATCGTCGAACCGGTTGCCGCTCTGGCCGGCGCCTGCCCCCGCAGCATGCACGGCCAGCGCGTCGGCAGCCGAGTTCAGCCGCTGGCCCGCATGACCCTTCACCCACTCGAACGCCACATCGCCCCGCGCCAGCACGGCCTCGATGAACGGCTCCCACAAGTCGCGGTTGGCCACCGGTTTCTTCGCAGTGTTGAGCCAGTTGCGCCGGTGCCAGCCCTTCCACCATTCATCGGTGAAGCACTTCACCACATAAGTGGAGTCGCTGACAACCCGCAGCGGCCCGTCCAGGTCTTCGACGGCTTGCGCCGCGGCCGCAACCTCCATGCGCTGGTTCGTAGTGGAGGGCTCGAAGCCGCAGGCCCACGGCCCGCCGTCGACCACGTAGGCCCAGCCGCCCGGACCTGGATTGCCCAGGCATGACCCGTCGGTGAAGACCTCTCGCGCTGCCGCGTTCGATTTCTGGCTCATCCAAGTGCGACACTAGAACCCATGCTCTTCGACGGGTTGCATGAGCAGATCCCCGATATCGACCCCGATGAGACCGACGATTGGCTGCAGTCGTTCGCGGCAGTCGTCGAGGAACGGGGCAAGAACCGCGCACGCTTCCTGATCCGGCGGCTCATGTCCAAGGCCCGCGAGATGCAGGTCGACTTCCCCGCCACCGTCTCCACCCCGTACATCAACACGATCGCCCCCGAAGACGAGCCGTGGTTCCCCGGCGACGAGGAGATCGAGAAGCGCCTGCGGGCCTTCATCCGCTGGAACGCCGTCGCGATGGTGACCCATGCGAATTCGTGGGCCGACGGCATCGGCGGCCACCTGTCCACGTTCGCAAGTTCCGCGGCGCTCTACGACGTGGGCTTCAACCATTTCTGGCACGGCAAGGACGACGGCGAGCCCGGCGACCACATCTACATCCAGGGCCATGCGGCGCCGGGCATCTACGCCCGGGCCTATCTCGAAGGCCGCCTCGACGACACGGATCTCGAGCACTTCCGGCGCGAGATCGGCCGCACCGGCCTGTCGTCATACCCCCATCCCCGCCTCATGCCCGAATTCTGGGAGTTCCCGACGGTGTCGATGGGCCTGGGGCCGATCACGGCCATCTATCACGCCCGCTTCAACCGCTATCTCCACAACCGCCGCATCGACAACACGTCCGAGTCGAAGGTGTGGTGCTTCGTGGGCGACGGCGAGACCGACGAGCCGGAGACACTCGGCGCGCTGCACCTCGCCGCACGGGAGCGTCTCGACAACCTGATCTTTGTCGTGAACTGCAACCTGCAACGCCTCGACGGCCCCGTGCGAGGCAACGGGAAGATCATCCAGGAGCTCGAGGCCAACTTCCGCGGCTCGGGCTGGAACGTGATCAAGGTGATCTGGGGCGGCCGCTGGGACGAGCTGCTGGCGCGCGACCGCGACGGCGTGCTGCTCAACAAGATGAACGAGACCATCGACGGCGAGTACCAGCGCTACTCGGTGGAGAGCGGGCAGTACATCCGCGAGCGGTTCTTCGGCCCCGATCCGCGGCTGCGCGAGATGGTGCAGCACCTCTCCGATGAAGACCTCCAGACCCTGCCTCGCGGCGGCCACGACTACAAGAAGCTGTACGCGGCCTACCAGGCGGCCGTCGAGCACGAGGGCAGCCCCACGGTCATCCTGACCAAGACGGTCAAGGGATGGTCATTGGGGCCCGACCTCGAAGCCCGCAACGCCACCCACCAGATCAAGAAGCTGAACCGCACGCAGCTCATGACGATCCGCGAGCGACTGCGGCTGCACAACGAGATCGACGCCGAGTTCGATCCCGATGACCCGCCCTACTGCCGGCCGGCGCCCGGCAGCGCCGAGCACGAGTACCTCATGGCACGCCGCAAGGCGCTCAACGGCCCATTGCCCAAGCGCATCAGCAACTGGTGCCGCAAGGCGCTGCCGATGCCCAGCTCCAAGCCCTTCGAGGAATTCTCGGCGGGGTCGGGCGAGATGGCCGTGTCGACCACCATGGCGTTCACCCGGATGCTGCGGGCGATGACGCGTGAGCCGGGCTTCGGCGACCGGGTGGTGCCGATCATTCCCGACGAGGCCCGCACGTTCGGCATGGACTCGCTGTTCCGCGAACTGGGCATCTACGCCAGCCAGGGGCAGCTGTACGAGCCGGTCGACCACGACCTGCTGCTGTCCTACACCGAGCACATCGACGGTCAGATCCTCGAGGAGGGCATCACTGAGGCGGGTGCGCTGGCCAGCTTCACTGCCGCGGCCACGTCGTATGCCACCCGCGGCGTGGCGATGGTGCCCTTCTACACCTTCTATTCCATGTTCGGCTTTCAGCGGGTCGGCGACATGATCTGGGCGCTGGCCGACATGCGAGGGCGCGGATTCCTCATGGGGGCCACGGCGGGTCGCACCACCTTGATGGGCGAGGGTCTCCAGCACCAAGACGGTCACTCGCCGCTGCTGGCCTCGGTGGTGCCACCGTGTCAGGCCTACGACCCGGCGTTCGCCTACGAGCTGGCCGCCATCGTGCAGGACGGCATCCGGCGCATGTACGGCGTGAACGAGGACATCTTCTACTACCTGACCATCTACAACGAGAACTACGTCCAGCCGCCTGAGCCCGACGATCTCGCTGTGGAGGATCTGCTGGCGGGGCTGTACCGCTACGCCCCATCGCCGCCCGGGCGCGCCCACTCCGGCACAATCCTGTTCTCGGGCTCGGCGCAGGGCGCGGCGCGAGCGGCCGCCGACCTGCTGGCGGCCGAGCACGACGTGGGCGTCGACCTGTGGAGCGCCACGTCCTACAAGGCGCTGCGCGAGGAGGCGCTGTCGTGCGAGCGGTGGAACACGCTCCACCCCGACGATCCCCAGCAGGTGCCCTTCGTGACCCGGCAGTTGGCCGACGGCATGGGGCCGGTGATCGCCGTGACCGACTTCATGCGGGCCGTGCCCGATCAGGTGTCGCGCTGGATCGGCCGCGACTACACCTCGCTGGGCACCGACGGATTCGGCCACAGCGACACCCGCAGCCGGCTGCGGGAGCACTTCGAGATCACCGCCGAGCACATCACCGTGGCGGTGCTGTGGCGCCTGGCCGAGCTCGGCGAGATCGATGCGACCGCGGCGGCGGAGGCCATCAAGCGCTACGGCCTGGCCACCGACAGCGCCGACCCCTGGTCCGCCTCCGCACACTGAACGACCTGCCCCGCCGGCATCCGGCTCAGCAGGCCAAGTCGGGACACCAACGGACAGATCCGAGATTCGTGGCCGCTTGGGCGGTCGCAGTGAGCAGACTGTCCCGGTGCCCAACGACATCCCGTGCCCACAGCGGTGGTTCGACGACTACGAGGCCGGCGAGCGTTTCACCTTCGGCTCCACGACGATTGACGAGGCCGAGATCATCGAATTCGGCCGCAAGTTCGACCCCCAGCCGTTCCACATCGATCCCGAAGCCGCCCGTGACACGGTGTACGGCCGGCTGATCGCCTCGGGATGGCACACCGGCTCGATCATGATGAAGCTGCTGGGCGAGCACCTGCTGGGGCCATCCAGCATGGGCTCGCCCGGTCTCGACGAGCTGCGGTGGCTTGCGCCGGTGCATCCGGGCGACCGTCTCACCCTTGTGGTGGACGTGCTGGAGCTGCGCCCGAGCCACTCCAAGCCCGACCGGGGCATCGTCAAGATGGCCCATGAACTCGTCAACCAGCACGGCATCACAGTGGTGCGCTCGGTGGCGAACATGATGATCGCCCGACGGCCCAGAGGCTGAGTCCCGAGCCTGAGCGGCCCGCGAGCGACAGCGAACAAGAGCGGGAAACGACGGGTGCGACAGCGATTTAGGCGTACTGGGCGGCTGCTTGGCGCTCCAGCCAGCCCAGCAGGATGGCCACCGCTCGCGGATCGTGACGGATGCGATGGTCGGCACCCTCGATGAGGCGCAACTCTGCACTGGGATGCCCCGAAGCCAGAT
>JAJEFK010000026.1 GCA_022820505.1 Acidimicrobiia bacterium
GGCGGCGACCCGGCTATGCCCGAGATGGATCCCTATCCCAACCCGCCGATACCCATCGGAAAGATCGGACGGGTCGCCGCTGAGGGGATGGACCGCCTGGGCTGGCACTGGTGGCCCGGCGCGAATGCAATCGCCTCACGCCGCCACGGGAACCTTCAAGCCTGTCAACGGCGAGGCACATGCATGATCGGATGTCCGGAGAACGCCAAGGCCACCCCCTCGCTCACCCACTGGCCTTCCGCGCAGGCCGCCGGAGCCCGCCTAGTTACCGGCGCTCGTGTGACGGAGATCCCCGTGGACGAGCGGGGCCGGGTGCGAGGCGCTATCTACCTGGACCGCGATGGCGTCGAGCATTTCCAGCCGGCGCAGGTGGTGATGCTGGCCGCGAACGCGGTGGGGACCGCTCGTCTCTTGCTGTTGTCGGTGTCACCGCGGTTCTCCGACGGTCTGGCCAACTCTTCGGGACTGGTGGGGCGACGACTTATGCAGCATCCTTACCGCACGGTGACGGTCGTTTGCGAGGAGCCCCTCGACAGCTGGCAGGGTCCTTGGGGGCAGGTCATCTATTCGCTGGAGTTCGCCGAGACCGACCCCGACCGCGATTTCGTGCGTGGTGCCAAGTGGATGGTGATGCCGCATGGAGGGCCCATGTTTGCCACGGCGGAGTACCAGGAGGCTCACCGTCACGATGGCTTCGAAGCCATGTGGGGAGCGAACTTCCATCGGGCGGCCGATGAGGTGTTCGGACACGCTTTCACCTGGGGCATCCAGGGCGAGGATCTCCCCGAAGACGACAACCGGGTCACCCTTGATCCGACGATATGCGACTCGTCGGGACTGCCCGCCGCTCACGTCGAGTACCGGGTGTCGGAGAACACCAGAAGAATGCTCGACTTCAATGTGGCACGAGCCGTTGAGGCGGCAGAGGCATCGGGAGCGGTGTCCACCCTCGTGCGCGACGTGTGGCCTACCGGAATCGGTCATGTGCTGGGCACTACCAGGATGGGCAACGATCCTCAGACTTCAGTGGTGGATCGTTGGTGCCGCGCCCACGACGTGCCCAACCTCTATGTGATCGACGGAGGTGTATTTGTGACCGGCGGGTCGGCCAATCCAACGGCCACGATCATGGCGAACGCGCTGCGGGTGACCGATCATCTGATTGAGGCTCGGGCGTCGCAGGAGATTCCTGCATGAGTGGCTTTGGGCCGACACCAGCCCAACGTCTCACGCTGGACCGCCTGGCCGATGTGCTCGTGCCTGAGGGACAAAATATGCCTGCGGCCTCAGCGGTCGGCGTTTCGGAGGGCCTGCTCGATCGGTTTCTGGACGCTGCCCCTGCTCTTGCCGAGCCGCTGCTGTCTCTTCTCGATGAGGCACCTGCGGAAGGTCTCGATGCCTTCGTGCGCCATCTGGCCTCGCAGCGGCCCGGCGATTTTGGCGTGCTGTCTACGACTATTGTGGGTGCCTATTTTCTCAGCGCCGAGGTACGTCGACTGATCGGCTATCCCGGCCAACAGCCCAACCCGCTGTCGGTCGCATCCGACCCCGACTATCTCGACATGCTCGAGCGGGTTTACGAGCGCCATCCCGGCTATCGGGAGTGCTCATGACCTACGTGATCGGCCCCACCTGTATTGATGTCAAAGATGCTGCCTGCGTGTCCAAATGCCCGGTGGACTGCATTTATACGGGTGAGCGGATGCTCTACATCAATCCCGACGAATGCATCGACTGCGGGGCTTGTGAACCAGCCTGTCCCGTGGAAGCCATCTACCCCGAGACGTTTCTCCCCGCTGAATACCAGGAATTCATCGACGTCAACGCTGAATTCTTCGAGGTGACAGGCCTCAAAGTACCAGGCGGTGCTGCTGGTGTGGGACCTGTCGACGCCGACCATCCGGTTGTGGGCGCCTGGCCACAACACTCCGCCACCTCAGATCACGCCTGTCAGCGGTCGTAGTAGCCGGAGTAGACGTAGACGCAGGGAACCTCGGCCTCGGCGTACATCTCCACGTTGCGGGGGTCGTCTTCGAGGGCGTAGAGCAAGTCGAATCCGTGGTGGCGGAGGTTGTCCACCTCGGTGGCCTTGTACGCCCGCGACGAGCCGCCGCTGTTGGGGGGCCGCAGGATCAGCAGGTCCCAGCGGACCTCGTGCATCTTCAGCCAGACCAGCGTGTCACTGAGCAGGTGCCAGGGGCGGGCGGTGAGCAGCACCACCGTGAGGTCGGCGGCCATTGAGCTGACCAACGCCACCGTCGCCTCCAGCGGGGGGTTGTCAGGGCAGCCGGCGAAGAACTCATCCCAGATGCGGGCCTTGGCCAAGTGCTGGCGACTGCTGGCATCGGAAATGACCCCGTCCACGTCCACGATCACCGCGGGGCCGCCACCGATGGGGCCGTCGCGCCATCTCCAGTGGGATGTGTCGGTAGGGCCGCTCAATCTTCTTGGGGGGATTCGGCGGCCCGGGTGCGGATCTCGTCCACCACCGACTGGTCGGCCAGGGTGGTGGTGTCGCCCAGGCTGCGGCCCTCGGCCACGTCCCGCAGCAGACGGCGCATGATCTTCCCCGAGCGGGTTTTGGGCAGGTCGGGAACCAGCACCACCGTCTTGGGGCGGGCGATGGGCCCGAGCTTGGTGGCCACATGTTGGCGGACCTCCTCGCCCAGCTCGTCGGTAGCGTCGTGGCTGCCCCGCAAGATCACGTAGCCGATGATGGCCTGGCCAGTGGTGTCATCGGCCGCGCCCACCACAGCGGCCTCGGCCACCGCGGCATGGTCCACCAGGGCCGATTCCACCTCGGTGGTGGAGATGCGGTGGCCGGAGATGTTCATCACATCGTCCACCCGGCCCAGCAGCCATAGGTAGCCGTCGTCGTCGATCTTGGCCCCGTCGCCCGCGAAATAGCGGCCCTCGAATCGGCTCCAGTACGTCTCCCGGTAGCGCTCGGGGTCGCCCCAGATGCCCCGCAGCATCGACGGCCACGGGCGGGTGATGGTGAGGTAGCCGCCGCCCCGCTCCACTGGGCGGCCGTCGTCGTCCACCAGCTCGGCGAACACCCCGGGAATGGGATGGGTGGCCGACCCCGGCTTGGTGGTGGTCACGCCGGGCAGCGGGGAGATCATGTGGCCACCGGTCTCGGTCTGCCACCATGTGTCCACTATGGGGCAACTGCCCCCGCCGATGTGGGTGTGGTACCACATCCACGCCTCGGGGTTGATGGGCTCGCCCACGGTGCCCAGCACCCGCAGGCTGGACAGGTCGTGCTTGGCCGGTTCCTGGGCGCCCCATTTCATGAAGGTGCGGATGGCGGTGGGGGCGGTGTAGAGCTGGGTGACGCCGTAGCGCTCCACGATGTCCCAGAGGCGGTCGCGACCCGGGGTGTCGGGGGTGCCCTCGTAGATCACCGAGGTGGCGCCATTGGCCAGCGGGCCGTACACGATGTAGCTGTGACCGGTGACCCAGCCGATGTCGGCCGCGCACCAGTACACGTCGGTGTCGGGCTTCAGGTCGAACACGTACTTGTGGGTGAACACCACCTGGGTGAGGTACCCGCCGGTGGTGTGCATGATGCCCTTGGGCTTCGCCGTGGTGCCCGAGGTGTAGAGCAGGTACAGCAGGTCCTCGGAGTCCATGTGCTCGGGCGGGCAGTCGGCGGACGCTGTGGGGCCGTCCATCAGCTCGTGGTACCAGTAGTCGACGCTGTCGTTCCAGGAGACGTCCTGGCCGGTTCGCTGCACGACGACCACGTTCTCGATGGTGGTGGTGGCCTCGACCGAGGCGTCGGCGGTGTCCTTCAGCCCGAACGGCTCGCCGCGCCGGTAGCCGCCGTCGGCGGTGATGAGCAGCTTGGCCGAGGCGTCGTCGATGCGGTCCGACAACGAGTCGGCGGAGAACCCGCCGAACACCACCGAGTGGGCGGCGCCGATGCGGGCGCAGGCCAACATCGCCACCGGCAGCTCGGGGATCATCGGCATGTAGATGCACACGCGGTCGCCGCGCTCGACCCCGAGGCCCTTGAGCACATTGGCGAACTTGCACACCTCGTCGAGCAGGTCGGCGTAGGTGATGGTGCGGGTGTCGCCGGGCTCGCCCTCCCACCAATAGGCCACCTTGTCGCCGCGGCCGGCCTCGACGTGGCGGTCGAGGCAGTTGTACGACACGTTGAGGGTGCCACCCAAGAACCACTTCGCGAACGGCAGGTCCCACTCGAGCACGGTGTGGAAGTCGGTGAACCAAGTGACGTGCTCGCGGGCCTGGCGCGCCCAGAACGCCAGCCGGTCGGCGGCGGCCTCGTCGTACAGCGACCGGTCAGCCGTCAGCGCCGACGAGCGGAAGCCGTCCGCGGGCTCGAAGATGCGGTCTTCGACGTAGTAGTCCTCGATCGTCGCCTCGGTGCTCGTGCCGTTCGCTGGTGTCGTGGCCATCGGTGCCCCTGTCTCGTCGTGCTGGCGGTGTGCGAGTGCGGATCGGGTCAGCGTCGCGTGCGGGGCCCGATCCTGCTCAGCCAGATTCGCAGAGTAGTGGGCGCCCGCTCGGCGTCCCGCAGGCGTGCCGGCTCGGGAGCAGTGCCGCTGCCAGCCCTCAGCCGGCGTGCCATTCGGCCGCCCAGAAGGCGCCCATGCCGTCGGGGTCGGTGAGCGCGGCTGCTTCGTCGAGCAGCGTCCGGGCGGCAAGAGTTTCGGCCGTCGGGTTGGATCGGCTTCGTTGCCAGCGTGCCCGAGCATTCGCTGTCATGGACTCGATGCCGGCCCCAATGAGCCAATCGGCTTGAGTGCTCAACGTCGCACCGGGCGGCAGCTGGTCGAAGGCCACGTCGCAGGTGATGTCTGCGGTGCCTGGCGCATGCAGCGGGTTCTGTCCACGGCGTTGGGACCGGTAGGTGCGCAGCCACTCGCTCTGCGGACGCTGTGCCAGCTCGGCGGTACGGCGCACGCCGTAGTCGAACACCAGCAGCCGGCCTCGCTCGAGCGATCGCAGCGCCCGGCGGACCCAGACCGCCGCTTTCAGCTGCAGCGGCACGCGCGCACCCGGTGCGGTGCCCGGGGCCAACGTCTCGGCCATCGCCGCCGAATCGGCCGGCGCCTCCCGCAGCACTTCGGCGGAACCTTCGGGCGCAACATGTATCTCCTGCCAGCCGGTCTTTGAGCGTTCCAGCAAGCGGAACGGCAGGTTGTCGAGCAGCTCGTTGGCGAGCACGACGCCCACGAAGGGGCCGTCGGGAAGATCCGGCGCTGCACGGACGGGCTGGGACTCGCCAATCGCCTCCAGCGCCTCGTTGCGCTGGCGCGCCACCCGCTCGACCATCACGTACTGCAGTGCGTCGCTGCACCCCTCGACGTGCGCGAGCACGTCGCGGCACAGCGTCCCTCGACCGGCGCCGCCCTCGACCACGACGAATGGACTGGGCCGGCCCAGGTCATCCCATGTGCGATCCAGGTAACCGGCGATGCACTGGGCGAACAGCGTGCCCAACTCGACCGATGTGGCGAAGTCTCCGCCCCGAGCCGCCGGCCGTCCCCCGCGCACGTAGAAGCCGGAGGGGCCGTAGAGCGCTTCGTCCATGAACTGGTCAAAGCGGTGGACCTCAGGCATGGGGCTGGGCGTCGGGACCATGCGCCCCGCCAGTGCTCAGCCGCCGAAGTGGAACGTTGCGACGTCGCCGAAGTGACTCACCAGACCCGGGAGGACGCCGAACGCCAGCGTGGCAAGTGCCGTGATCGCCAGCGCCGCCGCCAATGCTCCGGTCATGGGGATCCGTCCCGGAGTGAAGCGCACCATCGTGGCCTGACGGGTCTCGGTGGCCAACCATGCATCGCCGTGCTCGTCCTGGTTGGCGGTCGCATCGGCTGCTTCGGCGAGATCGAGCTCGTCGTCGCCTCCGGAATCGACGCCCAGGGCCACCATCTCGGGCACCGGCTCGAACCACATCTGCTGCAGTACCCGGGCGTAATAGCCGAACGCGATCACCGCGTTCACCGCCACGATGACGGCGAGCACCCAACCGGCGGGCGTACCCGCACCGGCGAGGGCCCAGAAGACAACGAACTTGGCGAAGAAGCCGCTCGCCGGCGGTATGCCCGCCAGCGCCGCCAGGAACAACGTCATCAGCACCGCCATGCCAGGCGCGTAGCTGAACAGCCCGCCGTAGCTCGAGATGTCGCCTGAGCGGGTCCGCCGCGACACTGCCAGCACAACGCTGAACGCCCCGAGATTCATGAAGGCATAGATGACGGCATACACGACTATCGCGAAGTAGGGCGTCGTGGTGATGTCGGTGCCAGGAACCTGCCAGGCATCGTCCTCGAACGCCACGGCGAAGGGCGCCAGCATGAAGCCGCCCTGCGCCACGCCCGAGTACGCCAGCATCCGCACGATGTTCGTCTGGCGCAGCGCGATCAGGTTGCCCACGGTCATCGTCACCGCAGCCAGCACCCAGAAGAACGGCTGCACCACGTCGGCTGCGCCCTCGAAGGCCACGAACACCAGCCCCAGCAGCGCCACGAAGCCCGCCGCCTTCGACGCCACCGACAGGAACGCCGTCACCGGTGTCGGCGCGCCCTCGTACGTGTCGGGCGCCCACGTGTGGAACGGCACTGCCGACACCTTGAAGGCGAAGCCGATCAGCACGAACAGGATCGCCACGATGACGATCGGGCTCGCTCCCTCGCCTGTCAGCGCAGCGGCAATGGTGCCGAAGTCGGTGTCGCCGGCCACGCCGAAGACCAGCGACATGCCGTACAGCATCACTGCCGAGGCGAACACCCCCATCAGGTAGTACTTCAAGCCGGCCTCGTTGGACCGCGGCCCGCCCTTGCGCCAAGCAGCCAGCATGTACGCCGGGATCGACAGCAGCTCCAGCGCCACGAACACGCTCACGAGGTCGCGCGAGCTGGCCATCATCACCATGCCCAGCAGCGATGTCAGCAGCAGCGTGTAGTACTCGTTCTCGTAGTAGTCGCCCTCGCGCACGTAGTCGACCGACATGAGCACGACCACGTAGCCGACCAGGATGAACAGCGCCTTGAGCACCAGCGAGAAGTCGTCGACCACGTAGGCGCCGCCGAACATGGGTCGCTCAGCGCCGTCCACCGCCAGCGTCAGGATCGGCACGAGCGTGACCAGCAAACCGATGCCGGTCAGCGTCGGCATCATCCGCTTGGCCTTGTCGTCGAGTGCGATGTCGGCGACGGTCACCAGCGTGCCCACCGCCAGCAGGGTCAATTCGGGCGCGAGCGCGTGCCAGTCGAGGTCCGGCCGCACAAATGCGAGCATCGAACCAAGGTTCATCGTCGGCACCGCCTCACGACTGCCTCGACCGCCGCCTCAGACTGGCGAACCCAGCCACGCTTCATCCGGTCCATGGGCAATCCCCGACCACTGCCGTTCCAATGCTGCAGGCGATGCCGGTCGACACGTCATCGACCACGCCGAAGATCAGCCCGGGAACCCAGCCGAAGAGCACCATCGCGATGATGAGCGGCGTCCACGCGGCCCACTCGTAACGGTTCACATCGGCGATCACGTGCCCCTCCCATTCGGGCTTGGGCTCGCCGAACGCGCTGCGCTGGAACAGCCACAGCAGGTAGCCGGCAGCGAACACCGTGCCCACCGCGGCGATCACCATGTAGGTGCGGAACGTCGCTTCGGACAGCCCGGCACCGGGGTCGTAGGCCGACAGGATCGCAGGGAACTCGCCCCAGAAGCCCGCCAAGCCCGGCAGGCCCAGCGACGCCATCGCAGAGATCGCCAGGATCCAGCCCATGCGCGGCGCCGACTTCAGCAGACCGCCCAGCCGGCTGATCTCGAGCGTGTGGTAGCGCTCCTTCACCGAGCCGGCGAGGAAGAACAGCATCCCGGTGATGATCCCGTGGGCCACCATGCCGAACACGGCGGCGTTGATGCCGATCGGGGTGAGCGTGGCGATGCCCAGCATCACGAAGCCCATGTGCGCCACCGAGCTGAACGCGATGAGGCGCTTCATGTCAGTCTGCGCCAAGCAGCCCAAGGCGCCGTAGATGATGCCGATCACCGCCAGCAGGCCGATCCACGGCGCCCACGCCGCTGCGCCTTCGGGCAGGAAAGGCAGCGCGATCCGCACGAAGCCGTAGGTGCCGAGCTTCAGCAGGATGGCCGCCAGGATCACCGAGCCCACGGTGGGCGCCTCAGTGTGCGCGTCGGGCAGCCACGTGTGGAACGGGAACATCGGCACCTTGATGCCGAAGCCCATGAACAGCCCGGCGAAGATGATCGCCTGGGTGCCCCGGGCGAGGTCTCCGCCCGCGGCAGCGGCGAGTTCGCTCATGTTGAACGTGTTCAACGCCGCGCCTGCGTCGTTCGTGGCCACGAAGTACAGCGCAACGAAGCTGACGATCATCAGCGCCGAGCCGAACAGCGTGAATAGGAAGAACTTCAGCGAGGCGTAGCGACGGTTCTCGCCGCCCCACACGCCGATCATGAAGTACATCGGCAGCAGCACGACCTCGAAGAAGACGAAGAACAGGATGAGGTCCTGCGCCACGAAGGTGCCGTTCATGCCCGATGCCAGGATCAGCATCAGGATCAGGAAGGCCTTGGCGTTGCCCGGCTCGGGGATGTGCTCCCACGAGTAGATCACGCACAGCGGGATGATCACCATCGACAGGATCAGCAGCGGCAACGACAGGCCGTCGAGACCCAGGATGTAGTCGGCATTGATCGCGTCGATCCAGCCCTTGTGCACGCCGAACTGCAGTGTTCCCGCGTTGCCGTAGTCGAAGGCGAACAGCAGGTACACGCCGACTGCCAGCGTCGCCAGCGAAGCGCCGAGCGCGATCATCTTCAGCTCGAGTTCGCGAGCGCGCGGCACCGCCATCATCACCAGCGCGCCGACGGCCGGCAAGAACACCGCGAGCGTCAGCGCCCAAGCGTCGAATCCAGTTGCGTCCACTAGGAAGCTCCCTCTCGATTGCGGCCCGATGTCACAGCGGACGGGCTCTTTGCCTGCGTCATCTCACTGCTCACAGGACGATCACGAACACGATGGCAACCACGGCTGCGGTGCCGAACAGCAGCGAGCCGTAGTTCTGGACCTTGCCGGTCTGCATCACCCGCAGACCCTGACCGCCGGCATCGGCACCGCTGCCAAGCGCATTGACGGTGTTGTCGATGGCGCCCTGGTCGATCCAGCGGTACACCCAGCGGCCGCTGTCGCGTGCCCCCTCGCCGGCACGGTTGACCACCAAGTCGATCACGTTGTCGTTGAACCAGTTCGCGGCCCGGGCGATGGGCCTCTTGATCGAGCCCACCACGATGTCGGTGTAGAGGTGGTCGAGGTAGTACTTCTGCTCGAGGAAGGTGTACCCCGCCTTGGCGTAGCGGTTCCGCTCGGTGAGCCCGTGCGGCCCGGCGTTGCGCCAGAAGTACATGAACGTGATGGCGATGCCGGCCAGCGCCAGCATGAGGCCCACCACTGCCAGCCAGAACGACGGAGGGGGATGCGACAGGCCGATCGCATTCAGGTAGTGCGTGGGCTCGGCGTAGGTCTGCACGAGATGCGCCAAGCCTTCGAGGCCGACGCGCTCCAGCACTGGTGTCGGCAGGTTGAACGCACCGGCCACTACTGCCATCACCGCCAGTATCCACAGCGGCACGGTCATCACCTTGGGCGACTCGTGCGGGTGGCCGTGGCCCCGGTACTCGCCCCAGAACGTGTACCAGATCACCCTGGTCATGTAGGCGGCGGTGAGCAGCGCCACCACGCAGCCGAAGATCAGCATCAGCGGGTAGGCGCTCTGCTGCCCGGCGAAGGCCCCGAGGAGGATCTCGTCCTTCGACCAGAAGCCCGCGAATGGGAAGATGCCCGCCAGTGCCAGCGTGGAGATCACGAACGTCTTGTAGGTGTGCGGCATGTGCTTGCGCAGGCCGCCCATCTCCCGCATGTCGAAGGTGTGGTGGGCGGCGTGGCTGACCGAGCCGGCCCCCAGGAACAGGCAGGCCTTGAAGAAGGCGTGCGTAAACAGGTGGAACATGGCCGCGGTCCAGGCACCCACGCCCAGTGCCATCACCATGTAGCCGAGCTGGCTGACGGTGGAGTAGGCCAGCACCTTCTTGATGTCCCACTGGGCGAACGCCAGCCCGGCGCCGATCAGCGCCGTGAAGCCGCCGATGGACGCCATCAGGTTGATCGACGAGGTGCCGATGGAGAAGCCCTCGAAGAAGACCGGGTACAGCCGGCCGATCATGAACACGCCCGCCACGACCATGGTCGCTGCATGGATCAGCGCGGAGACCGGTGTGGGCCCGGCCATGGCGTCGGGCAGCCAGGTGTGCAGCGGGAACTGTCCCGACTTGGAGCACACCGCCGCCATGAGCGCGATCGATGCCATGAGCATGGCGAAGTGGACTTCGCTGCCCATCTCGCCGACCATCCGGTTGATGGCGTCGATGTCGAACGTCTGGAACTCGCCGAACAGGATGATGACGCCGACCAGCAGGCCGATGTCGCCGACGCGGTTGGTCAGGAACGCTTTGAGTGCCGCGTCGGTGTTGGGGCGTTCCTCCCACCAGTGCCCGATGAGCGCGAAGCTGCACACGCCCACCAGCTCCCAGCCCACGATCATCTGGACCAGGTTCTGGGCCATGACGAAGAAGAGCATCGAGGCGGTGAACAGGCTCAGGAAGGCGTAGTAGTGGACGAATCGCCGGTCGCCCTTCACGTACTCGCTGGAGTAGATGTGCACCAGCAACGAGATCGACGTCACCACGAGCAGCAGCAGCACCGTCTGGCCGTCCACCAGCGTGCCCACGGCGAAGTCAACGCCACTGCTCGACCACCAGCCGTCGACCTCGGAGATGACCGGCTCGGTGGTGGCGTAGCCGCCCCCGTCGCCGCCGTAGCCGTCGTCTTCGGCAGCGAGATGCAGCTCGCCGTCGAGCCCTCCGGCGCTTGAAGCGCTCAGCCCCTCGGTGACCGCAATCTGGGCGTGCTCGGCGTCGTCGTACTTCGACGAGGTGCTGTCTTCCACCCGGGTGATCCACGAGACCGCCGCGATCATCGAGAGCACCCACACGATGCCGACCGCGGTGATGCCCACCTTGTGGACCCGCTCGACGCCGATGACGCTGCGCCCGAACAGCAGGATGACGAGGAACGAGACCGCCGGGATCAGCGGGATGAGAAACGCGTTCTCCAGAATCCAGTCCATACGCGCGTGCTCAGCCCTTCATCAGGTCGAACTCGTCGACCGCGATCGACTTGCGGTTGCGGTACAGCAGCAGCACGATGGCCAGGCCAACGCCGACCTCGGCTGCTGCGACCGCAATGATGAACAGGGCGAAGACCTGCCCCGACACCACGTCGTGCTGCAGCCCGAACGCCACCAGGTTGAGATTGACGGCGTTCAGCATCAGCTCGATCGACATCAGCACCATCACGCCGTTGCGGCGCGCCAGCACGCCGTAGACGCCGACGGCGAACAGCAGCGCACCAAGCAGCAGGAACTGGTTCAGCAGCATGAGCCGACCATCCCGGCGTCCATCGCCGTCGTACCCACCGCCGTGGCCCTCGTCATCGTCGCATCTCCCGCCTCAGTCCCTGCGCGCCAGCACGACAGCGCCGATCAGTGCGGCCAGCAGCAGCACCGAGACGGCTTCGAACGGAATGATGTATTGGGAGAACACCGAGTCGGAGACGTCGGCCGTGCGGAACACCGTGTTGTCGGTGGCCAGTGAGTCGGTGCCGAAACGGTCGATGAGGGCGTAGACGGTGATGCCGCCCAAGGCCAGCGCCGACAGCGCGGCAACCGGCCAAGTGGCCCCGGTCATCTGGGGTATTCGCCCGATCGGCGCCCGGGTGAGCATGATGCCGAACAGGAACAGCACCATCACCGCGCCGATGTAGACGAGCACCTGCGTGGTGGCAATGAACTCGGCGGTGAGGAGCACGTAGTTGGCTGCGAGACCGCCCAGCACGGCCACCAGGAACAGGGCTGCGTGCACGATGTTGCGCGTCGTCACCATCCCGAGCGCGGCCGCCACGGTGATGGCCGCGATGATGCCGAAGGCGATGTTCTGCGCAACCATCGGGCGTCCTAGCTCCCCGCTCCAGACGCGAGCTCGCGAGCGCCATCGGCTTCGAGCTTGCGCGCCGGCCCTGCGTCGTCTGCCCCAAGCTGGCGCTTGGGCGCGAAGTCGTCAGTGCCGAAGTCGGGAACCTTGCGCACCTTCTGCTCCGAGCCAGGCTCGTACTCGAGAAACTCCGGCACGGTCTCCATCCACTCGCTGAGGCGGATCCGGTCGTGCAGCAGATCTGCGATGTGCGGCTCGGAGTACTCGTATTCGGGCGACCAGAACAGCGCGTCGAACGGGCACACCTCCACGCAGATGCCGCAGTACATGCACAGCGCGTAGTCGATGTCGAACCGGTCGACCACGTTGACCGAGCGGACCGCACCGCCGGCCCGCCGGGGCGGGGCCTTCACTTTGTGGCCCTCGATGTAGATGCACCAGTCGGGGCAGGAGCGAGAGCACAGCATGCAGGCCGTGCAGTTCTCCTCGTGCAGGGCGATCACGCCCCGGGCGCGGTCGGGCGGGGCTTCCTTCTCGTGCGGGTACTGCACGGTGACCGAGCCCTGCTGGGGCGCAGGGATGAGCGTGCGCATGCCCCGCTTGGGGAACAGCGTGCGCATCGCGGTGCGCGCCGTCACGCCAAGGCCTTTCAGCAGTCCGGGAAGTTGTGGCATCTACAGCACCACCTTGAAGATTCCGGTCACGACGATGTTCGCGAGCGAGAGCGGGATGAGGACCTTCCAGGCGAACTTCTGGAGCTGGTCTTCGCGCAGGCGGGGGTAGGTGAAGCGGATCCAGAAGATGATGAAGGCCACCACCAGGATCTTCACGAGCATCACGACCGGGCCGAGCACGTTGAGCACCGGCGCGTCGAAGTCGAAGCCGGGGATCCACCAGCCGCCCAGGAACATCACGGTGGCGAGCGCCGAGAAGGCGAACGCCGTGGCCACTTCGGCCATGAAGAACAGCAGGAAGCGGAAGCCCGTGTACTCCACGTGGAAGCCGCCGACGAGCTCGGTCTCGGCCACGGGCATGTCGAACGGCGTCTGGGTCAGCTCCGCCTGCGCGGAGATCATGAAGATCAGAAAGCCGATGAACTGCGTCAGGATGAACGGGTTGCCGATGAGGCCGAAGCCGAAGATCTCGCCCTCGGCCTGGGCACGCACGATCTCCTGCAAGTTGAGCGAATCGGCCTGGATGACCACGCCCATGACGGCCAGGATCAGCGGCAGCTCGTATGCGATGAGCTGGCCCGCCGCCCGCAGGCCGCCGAGCAAGGCGTATTTGTTGGCCGACGCCCAGCCCGCCATCAGCACGCCCAGCACCGACAGCGACGAGACCGCCATCGCGTAGAAGATCCCCGTGTCGAGGTTCTCCACCACCGCGTCGGGGCCGGTGGGCAGCACCACGAAGAGCAGGAACGACGACGCCAGCACCACCACCGGGGCTGCCCGGAAGACTCGCCGGTCGGCGGCGGCGGGGTGGATGTCTTCCTTCTGCAGGAACTTGACCGCGTCGGCGATGAGCTGCAGCGTGCCGTAGGGGCCGACGTCCTGGGGGCCGAGCCGGCTCTGCATGAACGCCATCATCTTGAGCAGGAACAGGTAGCCCAGCATGAGCGCGGCTGTGGGGATGACGATGAGTGCCACGCCCAGCTTGATGCTGGTCTCGGCCCAGTACGCCAGGCCCAGTGCCCCGGTCATCGGTCGATGTCCCCGAGGATGAAGTACAGCGAGCCGAGGATGGTGATGATGTCGGGCACGTACGTGCCCCGCATCACCCACGGCACCACCGAGATGTTGCTGAAGCTGGGCGTGCGGATCTTCACCCGGAACGGGCCGAGGCCGCCCTTGGACACCACGTAGTAGCCCATCTCGCCCAGCGGGTTCTCGGTGGAGACGTACGCCTCGCCGGCGGGCACCTTGATGATGCGCGGCACCTTGGCCATGATCGGGCCCGAGGGGATGCCGTCGAGCAGCTGATCGACGATCTTGGTGGCCTCGCGGGTCTCCTGCAAGCGCACCCAGTAGCGGGCGAACGAGTCGCCGTCGGGATGGGTCCAGACCCGCCAGTCCACCTGGTCCCAGGCGAGGCCCGGGTTGGCATCGCGGCGCAGGTCCCAGTCGACCCCGCTGGCGCGGAGGTTGGCGCCCGACAGGCCGTAGCTCAGCGCCACGTCGCCCGGGATCACGCCCACGCTGCGGCAGCGAGTCTGGAAGATCTCGTTGCCCATGAGCAGGTCTTCCATCTCGTCGCAGAAGCCGCGCATCTTGGCCATGACCGCGTGTGTCTCGGCTATCCAGCCGCGGGGGATGTCGTCTTTGAGGCCGCCGATGCGGTCGAAGTTGGGGTGGAAGCGACCGCCGGTGACTTCCTCGATCTGGTTGAGCACCCGCTCGCGGTCGCGGAAGGCGAAGAACACCGGGGTGAGCGCGCCGACCTGCACGCCCATGTCGCCCAGGAACAGCGACACGTTCGCGATGCGGCTCAGCTCGAACAGGATGGTGCGGATCCACTGCGCACGGGGCGGGGCCTCCACGCCCATCAGCTGCTCGGCCGCCAGGATGAACGGCACCTCGTTGGCGAAGCTGCCCAGCCAGTCGATGCGGTTGATCAGCGTGGTGCACTGGGGGTAGGTGCGGACCTCGCAGAGCTTCTCGTAGCCGCGGTGCATGTAGCCCATGAGGGGCTCGGCGGAGATGACCTGCTCGCCGTCGAGCTGGCAGGCGATGCGCAGCGTGCCGTGGGTGGCAGGGTGCTGCGGGCCGATGTTGAGCGTCATGTCGCCGGTGTCGAGCTCGACATTGACGCGGGCATCGGCGGCTTGGGCCGCCACATAGGCCTGCTGCTCGCGCAGCGCAGATGCCGTCGGCGGGGGGCTCATGCGCCCGCCCCAGACGCGAGCCTGCGAGCGCCATCAGACACGGCCGATACCACGAGGAAGGGACTCACGCGCCCGCTCCCGATGCTTCGAACTCGGCCATCACCTCGGCCTCGAGCTGGGCTTCGAGCTCGGGCGGGATCTCCTCGATGTCGACTACGCCGGGCCACGGCTTGACCGCACGAGCCAGCAAGGGGAAATCCTTGCGCAGCGGGTGGCCCTCGAATTCGGTGGGCAGGTAGATGTGCTCCAGGTTCGGATGGCCGTCGAAGACGAGGCCGAACATCTCGTGGGCCTCTCGCTCGTGCCAGTCGGCCCCGGAGAAGACGTCGATGATCGACGGCACCGATGCGGGAGCGCCGTCGGCCTCGGGCACGTCGGCCTTGATGAGCACGGCGGCGTGTCGGGCGGGCGAGTGCAGTTGCGCGAGCAATTGGAAACGGGTCTCGCCGCCCCCTCGCCGCACGGTCTCCTCGGCCGTGGCGCTGGATGCTTCGTCGTCTTCCTCGCCGGCACCAGCGGCGTCGAATTCGGTGTCCTCGTAGCGGCCTTCGGGCGCATCGGTCCAGTCGATGGCCGACAGGAAGCCGAAGTAAGCGAAGCCTGCATCGCGCAGCGCTGCCATCGCGGCATGCCACTGCTCGATGTCGACGCGCAGCCAGAGGTTCTGGCCTGCTTCCACGTGGGATTCGACCACCGCATCGCCGAGCAGCTCGGACAGTTCCGCGGCGAGCGCTTCGCGCGCCTCGTCGCCTGCTTGGTCGTCGGGCTGCTCGTCGCCGGTGCCGTCGGCCATGGCTACGCCTGCGCCGATCCCGCGGGTGCTGCCGGCGCCGTCGGCGCAGTGCGCGATGCTCCCGGCGCTGCTGGCACCACTATCGGCTCGCCGCGCCAGCGTTCTTGCATGTCCTCGCGCTGGATGCGCTCCTGCAGCAGCACGATGCCTTCCAGCAGCGCTTCGGGTCGTGGCGGGCAGCCGGGCACGTACACATCGACCGGGATGACCTGGTCGACACCCTTGGTCACTGAGTAGCTGTCCCAATACGGCCCGCCGCAGTTGGCGCACGAGCCCATCGAGATGACGTACTTGGGCTCGGGCATCTGCTCGTACAGGCGGCGGATGACCGGCGCCATTTTGTCGGTGACGGTGCCGGAGATCACCACCAGATCGGCTTGGCGCGGGCTGGCCGGAAACGGGATGACGCCCAGACGCATCACGTCATAGCGGGGCGAGCCGAATGCGGCGCCCATCTCGATGGCGCAGCAGGCGAGGCCCCACTGGTACACCCACAGCGAGCGCGCCCGGCCGAAATTCAGCAGCCAGCTCAGCGGCTTGGGCAGTTTGACTTTGTCAACCAGTGCCATCGCGGGATTCCCTCAGCCCCTCACACCCAGCGCAGGACGCCCTTGCGCCATGCGTAGAACAGGCCCAGCACGAGGATGAAGATGAAGATCGCCATCTCGACCAGGCCGAACAGGGCATAGACCTCGAGCCGCGTCGCCCACGGAAAGATGAACACGGCCTCCACGTCGAACAGCACGAAAAGCACCGCGAAGACGTAGTAGCGGATCTGGCTCTGGGTCCAGTCGCTGCCGACCGGATCGACGCCGCTCTCGTATGCGATGAGCTTCTGGGGCGTCGGTCGCTGCGGCCGCAGGACCCGTGCGACTCCGAACATCGTGAAGGCCATCAGGACTGCCGCTGCGCCGAAGATTGCGACGGTCAGATAGCTCCGCAAGAGGTCGGACACGGACCGCAACGCTAGCGACTTCGCGCCACCCTGCGCCGAATCCGCTGCCTGCGCTGGAAGCCAGAGATATGACGGCAGTTCTGCACACAGGAACACGGCCCGGGGTTCTCCCGGATTCGTTTCGTGCCGTCACATTTGGGTCACATTCGATTCTTACGTTGCACCCCAAGTCAGAACCTCACGAAAGGAGAATGACATGGGGTCGACGAATTCAAGAGGAAAGAAATGGCTTGCCGGAGCACTCGCAGGAGTCACGCTGTCGGCGGCTGCGCTGGGCGGGTTCGCCGTCGGCGCCGGGGAAGGCCCGGAAGTCAGCGAGAAGGCAGGCAGCCAGGTCATCGGCGACCGCGGCGGCGGCGAGGGTGCCGAGGCAAACCCGACGCACGCCGAAGGCGCTGAGGGTGTCGGCGAAGGCGGCAGCGGGGAGATCAACGAGGCTCTGATGTCGAGCCCGGTGATCCCGCTGGATCAGACCTGGACCGGCAACCTGGGCGGCCTGGACGTGGCGGCCAGCTACGACACGGCAATCCGGACCGTGCGCACCTCGGTTCGCAACACGACGTCGGGGACGCTGTGCTACGTGCAGTCCGAGCCTCACATGAAGTTCGGAGCCCAGACGGTCGGTGAGCTGGGGCCTGAGCAGCTCGGCGATCTGGCGCCTGGCCAGTCGGCGACATCGGTGCTGCCAGTCGCAGGCGAGCCGTCCATGGCCGGCGTGCCGTTCGACGGCTACGTGGTGCACATGGAGGTGTTCGACTGCAACGGGCCCGGCCCCATCCCTCACACCGGAGGCGAAGGCGGCGAGGGTGCTGAAGGGGCGGGCGGCCACGCTGAAGGCAACGAGGGAGGCGCAGGCTGACACGCAAGGGATCCCCCGGTCTCCACGGCAGCGAGCCGTCCAGGCCGGGGGATCTGCCGCGTCAGGACCAGCTACAGGATGATCGACAGGACGGCGTCGCGGCTCCACTCGAGGAGCGTCTGCGGGAGCACGCCGACGACGACGGTCACTGCTACCGCGAGGCTGATGGCGAACACCGATGTCAGCGGCAGGCCGCCCCAGCGAGGCCGGCCCGCTCGGGCGGCCGGTGCGCTGTCGTCATCGTCGGCCGAACCCTCAGGGGCGTACATGGCCAGCACGACTCGCAGGTAGGCGAAGGCGCTCACGACCGCTGTGATCATGGCGACTGCGGCCAGGACGTAGCCGCTGGCGTCGATGGCTGCCCGGATCACCTCGAACTTGGCCACGAAGCCGGCCGTGAGCGGAACTCCGGCCTGCGCCAGCAGCAGCACGGTGAACGCAAGTGCCAGAACAGGGCGGCGACGTGCGAGCCCGCCGTAGCGGCTGAGGGCGTGGGCGCTCGCATCGGCTTCGGGCGATCGGAGCTCGGCACCGACCACCGACAGCACCGCGAAACTGCCCAGCGCCATGAACGAGTAAGTGATGAGGTAGAAGACCGACGACGACACAGCGTCGCCGCCGCCCTCCTCGGCCCACTGCAGCACCCCGCTGGCCGCCGGGACCGCCGAGAGGCCGACGAGCACGAAGCCTGCGTGGCTGATCGAGCTGTAGGCCAGCATCCGCTTCACATCGTTCTGGCAGATGGCCATGACTGCGCCCACGGCGAGCGTCGCGAACGCCAGCGCCACCAAGATCGGCGTCCACGCAGTGCTCTGCTCGAACACCGCCACGTACAGCACCCGCGCCAGCGCGGCGAAGCCGGCCGCCTTGGCGATCGACGCCAGGTAGCCGGTGACCGGGCTGGGCGCGCCCTCGTACACATCGGGTGCCCAGAAATGGAACGGGACAGCGGCCACCTTGAAGCCCAAGCCGACCAGCAGCAACGCAATGCCGGCAAGCAGCAGGTAGTCGGTTTCCCTGATCGATCCGAACAGGAAACCGCCGATCCCGCTGAGGTTCGTGCTGCCGGTGGACCCGTAGACCAGCGCGATGCCGTAGAGGAAGAACGCCGAGCTGAACGCCCCCAGCACGAAGTACTTCATGGCCGACTCGCGTGCCGACGCCCGCCGCCCTGCCAGTGCGATCAGCACGTACAGCGCAATCGACAGCGACTCGAGGCCCAAGAACAGCACGATGAGGTCGTTCGCGCCGGCCATGACCACCGCACCCGCGGCAGAGGCGAGCAGCAGCGCCGCGAACTCCGGCGGCGCCATGTCATAGCGGTCGAGGGCCGAATGCGCGACCAGCGCCGTCATGACCACGCCGGCGCCCACCAGCACGGTGAGCAGCAGGCTGAAGCCGTCGCTCACGAAGGCCCCGTTCAGGGTGGGCCGCGGTGCGAGGTCCCAGGCAGCCCACTGGACAGCGGCCACGATGGCTGCCGCGGCGCCGGTGGCGATCGAAGTAATCGTGGACACCCAGTCCGGCAGCGCGCGGGGCGCCAGCGAGGCCACCAGCAGCAGCCCGAGCGCAGCGCCCACCAGGATGATCTGCGGGGTGAGCACCCACCAGTCGACGGCCGGGGCCTCGAACGCGATCTCGACCTGGCCCATCAGTGGCCGTCCTCGTCGTGCTCACCGGCGCCGTCGCCGTAGTCCACAACGACGGGGTCGCCGGGTTCGGGCACCTCGAAGCCGCTGTGTTCCTCGAAGTGCTCCAGCAGCTTGTCGGCAGCCGGCTCCACTGCGTCGAGCAGGGGCTTCGGGTACACGCCGAGCGCCACCACGGCAATGACGAACGGCGCCAGCGTCAGCAGCTCTCCCCGGCGCAAGTCGGCTGTCTGGCGGTCGGCCGCGGCTGGCGGCCCGTGGAACACCCGCTGGTAGGCCCACAGCAGGTACAGCGCTGCCAGGATCATCCCGGTGGCGGCGATGACGGTCCACCAGCGGCGGGTCTCGAAAGAGCCGATCAGGATCAGGAACTCGCCCACGAAGCCGTTCAGCCCGGGCACGCCCACCGACGACAGCATGATCAGCGTGAACACCCCGGCATAGACCGGCGCCGCTGACTGGATGCCGGCCAGCTCGTCGATCTGGCGGGTGTGCCGACGCTCGTACAGCATCCCCACCAGCAAGAACAAGGCGCCGGTGCTGATGCCGTGGTTGACCATCTGGATCACGCCGCCGCCGACTGCCTGGGCGGTGAAGGCAAAGATGCCGAGCACGATGAAGCCCATGTGGGCCACCGAGGAGTACGCCACGAGGCGTTTGAGATCTCGCTGCATGGCCGCGGTGATCGCACCCCAGATGACGCCCACCACGCCGACGGTCACCAGCACGGGCGCGGCCCAGTCGGACGCCTCGGGGAACAGGTACAGGCCGAACCGCAGCAGGCCATACGTGCCGAGCTTCAACAATACGGCCGCCAGCACCACCGAACCCGCGGTGGGCGCTTCGGTGTGCGCATCGGGCAGCCAGGTGTGCAATGGCACCACGGGCACCTTCACCAGGAAGGCGATCGCGAACGCCACGAAGCAGAGGCGTGCGGTGTTCTCGCCCAGCAGCTGCCCTTCGGCGAGCGTCTGGAGGTCGAACGTGATGCCGCTGTCGGGCGAGCCGAGCACGGCCGTGGCCACGATCGCCACGAGCAGCAGTGCCGAGCCCGCCATGGTGTAGATGAAGAACTTCGTTGCGGCGTAGCGGCGTCCCTCGTAGCCCCAGCCTGCGATCAGCAGGTACATGGGCACCAGCACCACTTCGAACATCACGAAGAACACGAACAGGTCGAGCGCGACGAAGGCGCCCACCGAGCCGGCCTGCAACAGCAGCATCCATGCCGTGTAGGGCTTGGGATCGTGGTGCGGGTCGACGCCGGCCAGCACGATCGGCACCACCACGCTGGTCAGCACCACCAGCCACAGCGAGATGCCGTCGACACCGACGTGCCACGAGATGCCGAGCGCCGGGATCCACGACTGCTGGCTGACGAACTGGAAGCCAGCATCGGCAGCTTCGAATTGCCACGCCAGCGCCAGCGCCAGCGCACCGCCGATGGCCGCGAACAGCGTGCCGAGCGGGCGGGCCAGATCCGGGCGGCTGCGCGGCAGCAGCGCCACCACCAGCGCTCCCACTGCGGGCACGAAGATCAGTGCGTTCAGCAGCGGGAAATCGCCGACGGAGCCCGAGGCGGCGAGCAGGGAGCCCATGGCTATGAGACGCCCCGCAGCGCGAGCCAGATGACGAGGATGATTGCACCGACGGCGACGCCCGATGCGTAGTGCCGCAGGTAGCCCGACTGCAGCGGCCGCACGGCTTCGCCCAGCATCCGGACGAGCCGTGCCACGCCGTTGACGGCGCCGTCGACGAAGCGCCGGTCAGCCGTGGCAGCGGCCTCGAACGCCTTGGTGCCCGGCCCGCCGACGAAGTTGGAGATGGTCGAGTCGAAGTAGAAGACGTTCTCGAGCAGCGCCGGTTCGAGCTTGTCGGTGGGGATGCGCGACTGCAGCCATGCCCGGATCGCGAAGGCAATGCCGCCAAGTGCAATCACTACCGCGACCACAGCCAGCACAATCTTGTCCCGAGTGGGTGAGCTGAAGTGGTGCGGGTGCGCAAGCACAGGTTCCAAGAAGTGCTCGAGCACCAGCCAGTCGCCCACCAGCGGCAGATTCATGATGCCGCCGATGGCTGCCGCGCCTGCGAGCAGGACCAGCGGCAGCGTCATGGTGGTCGGCGACTCGTGCGGGTGTGCGCTGTCATCCCACCGCTGGCCGCCGAAGAACACCAGGAACGTCTGGCGGCTCATGTAGTAGGCGGTGAGCAGGGCGGTGACCAAGCCCACGGCCCATAGCACACGTCCAACGCGCAGCCAGCCGAGAGTGACGTAGGAGTGTTCCCAGGCGGCCAGCAGGATCTCGTCCTTCGACCAGAAGCCCGATAGCGGCGGCACACCCGCGATCGCCAGCCAGCCGACGATGAACGTGACCGCGGTGACGGGCATGACCGCGCGCAGCGCGCCCATGCGGCGCATGTCCTGCTCGTCGCCGAGGCCATGGATGACCGAGCCCGAGCCCAGGAACAGCAGCCCCTTGAAGAACGCGTGGGTGACGACATGGAAGATCGCGGCCACGTACGCACCCGAACCGATCGCCAGGAACATGTAGCCGAGCTGGCTGACCGTGGAATACGCCAGCACTTTCTTGATGTCGTGCTGTGCCACTGCGGCTAGGGCCGCGAACAGCGCTGTGGCTGCGCCTACGATCGCAATGATGAGCAGCGCCGTGTCAGTGAGCACCGGGTTGAGCCGCACCAGCAGGTACACGCCGGCGGTCACCATCGTGGCCGCATGCACCATGGCCGAGACCGGGGTGGGGCCCTCCATGGCGTCGGGCAGCCAGACGTACAGCGGTAGCTGGGCCGATTTCCCGGCAGCAGCGAGCAAGAGCAGCAGCGACACCGCTGTGGCAGTCCCCGTCGCCAAGTCGCCGGACGCTGCCGCGATGCCTGCGTAGGACACCGTGCCGAGCGTCGTCCACAGCAGGAACGTGGCGATCATGAAGCCGAAGTCGCCGATGCGGTTGGTGACGAATGCCTTCTTGCCGGCAGTGGCCGCGCTGGGCCGCTCGTGCCAGAAAGAGATCAGCAGGTAGGAGCAGGTGCCGACGCCCTCCCAGCCCAGGAACGTGACCACGAGATTCTCGCCCAGCACCAGCATGAGCATCGAGAACAGGAACAGGTTGAGATACAGGAAGAACTTGGAGTACTTCGGGTCGCCGTGCATGTAGCCGACCGAGTACAGGTGGATGAGCGTGCCCACACCGGTCACGAACAGCGCCATCGTCATTGACAGCGGGTCAACCAGCAGGGCAGCGTCGACCTCGAGACCGCCGATCGGCATCCACTCGAACAGCGTCGAGACGAACCAGCGCCCGCCGTGCCCACCGGCACCGCCTTCGTCGGCCGACTCGAGCCCCAGCAGCCCGCCGAACGTGACGAGCGTGAACAGGAATGATCCGGCGCTGGCCGCCGTCGCCAGCCAGCCGGCGCGGGGCTCGCCCAGGCGCGGTCCGGCCAGCAGCAGCACCGCGAACCCGGCGAGGGGCAGCGCGGGGATAAGCCATACGAGCTCGACCATCGACTCAGTCCCCCGGCCTCAGCCCTTCAGGGCCGACAGGTCGTCCGCTGTCGCCCGGGGCGAAGCGCGCAGCACCGCCACCACCAATCCGAGACCTACCACCACCTCAGCCGCCGCAACGACCAGCACGAACAGCACCACCGTGTGCCCGTGCACATCGCCGAAGCGGTCGGCGAAGGCAATGAAGCTGAGATTGACTCCGTTGAGCATCAGCTCGACGCACATGAGCATGATCAGCGGGTTGCGCCGCACCAGCAGGCCCGTGCCGCCGATGAGGAACAGCATTGCCCCGAGCGTCAGGTACCAGCCGGTGGTCACCTCGAGGCCGCTCACTGGCGTGCCTCCTGCGGCGTCGCACCGCTCTCTGCAGGCGCCGATTCGCCGCCGTGCTGGCCGGCGCGCCGTCCATCGGCGCCGTAACTCCGTCGGGCCAGGATCACCGTGCCGATGACCGCCACGATGAGCAGCAGCGATGTCAGCTCGAAGGCATAGACATAGTCGGAAAACAGCGATCGGGCGATTGCGCTGACGTCGGTTGCGTAGCTCGTGGCGGGTGCGTCGGCTTCGGTTACGACGATGCCTGCCCTCTCCAGCTCATACGAGTGAGCACCCTTGAAGATCCGGTCGACTGCGGCGACCAGCCAGACCAGCACGGCGGCACCGCCGAACCCGAATGCGGCCGCGGTCCACCGCTGGGCCGGCAGGGCGCCCAGCGACAGCTCGGCCGCCCGATCCACGCCGAGCAGCATGATGACGAACAGGAACAGCACCACGATGGCGCCGGCGTACACGATGACCTGCACGGCGGCGATGAAGTGGGCCTGCAGCGCGACGAACAGCACCGCAATGCCGAACAGCGTCATCACCAGCATGAGCGCCGCGTGCACCGGATTGCGCGACAGCACCACGCCGACCGCGCCGACGAGACATGCGGCACCGGCCACCGCAAACACCACCACTTCGACCATCAGTGATGATCTCCTGCCGCCGACGCGTGGCCGTGCTCGTCGAGGTCAGCAGACTCGTCGCCGGCTGCGGGCGGTTCGTCTTCCCCGCCGTCGTAGTCGGCGTGCTGGCCCAGCTCGGGCGCTCGCACGCCGTAGCCCAGCTCGCCGCTCCAGCCGACACGGCCCTCGTAGTCGGGCTGGCCCGACGGCGAGGTAGCCCGCATCCAGCCGGAGGTGTGCTCGTCGTCGCCGTCGTGCCACAGCTCCCATGGCTGCCGCCGGGGCCGCCCGTCGTCGTCGGTGAGCAATTCGTCCTTGGTGTATATGGCGTCTCGGCGGGTGGGGAAGCTGAACTCGAAGACCTTCGTCTCGGTGATGGCCTCGGTCGGGCAGGCTTCCACGCACAGGTCGCAGTGGATGCAGCGCAGGTAGTTGATCTCGTAGACGTAGCCGAAGCGCTCCCCCGGCGACACCGGGTCGTCGGGCGGGTTGTCGGCCCCGCGCACGTAGATGCACCGGGCCGGGCAGACACCCGCGCACAGCTCGCACCCGATGCACTTCTCCATGCCGTCGGGGTAGCGGTTGAGCACGTGACGCCCGTGGAAACGGGGCGGCTTCGGCCGCTTCTCCTGGGGGTACTCGGTGGTGACCCGCTCGCCGAAGAGCTTGCCGAACGTGACCTTGAAGCCGTCGAGGTAGCCCATCAGCCGTCCTCTCCCGGGCCGGCTGCATCTGGCGACGCACCTGCCGGCATCAAGTCCTCAGGATCGTGATCGCCGAGACCCTCGGTGTCGGTGTTGCGTTTGGCTGCCCGCAGTGCCGCCGCCAGCAACGACCAGCCCAGCGCAAGCCCAGCAGCGCTCAACCCCAGCACCACCACCACTTCTTGCAGCGTGCTCCAGCCCTGGTCGACCACCAGCTGTCGCAGCCCCAAGAACATCAGCCAGAACAGCATCACGGGGATGAGCACCTTCCACCCCAGCGACATCAGCTGGTCGTAGCGCAGGCGGGGCAGCGTCGCGCGGAACCACACGAACACAAACAGGAACGCCAGCACCTTGGCGAGGAACCACACGGTGGGCCAGAGCCATGTCAGGCCGAAGAACACCGGCCCGGCCGTCCCGCCGAAGAACAGCGTCACCATGATCGCCGACATAGTGATCACGTTCATGAACTCGGCCAAGAAGAACAGCGCGAACCGGATCGACGAATACTCCGTGTGGAAGCCGCCCACGAGTTCCTGCTCGGCTTCGACGAGGTCGAACGGGGGACGATTCAATTCCGCGGTAGCCGAGATCAGGAAGACGAGAAACGGAACGAAGCCCGTCGTGATGAGGAGCCATTCATTCACGCCGCCCGCTTGAGCCCTCACAATCTCGTGAGTGGACAGCGTGCCTGCCGTGATCACCACGGCGACAACAGACATACCCAGCGCGGCTTCATAGGAAATGGCCTGCGCCGAGGCCCGCACCGACCCGATGAGCGGGTACTTCGAACCTGAGGACCAGCCCGCCAGCATCACGCCGTAGACCGCGACCGACGACATCGCGAGCAGCAGCAGGATGCCCACCGGCGGATCGGCCACTTGCAGGATGGTCTCCTTGCCGAAGAGCGTGACCGTGCCGCTGCGGCCTGGTGTATCGGTGAAGACGCCGCCGATCGGCACGATCGCGAAAGCGACGAACGCGGTGACCGCTGAGATGTAGGGAGCCAGCCGGAACACAAGGGGGTCGGCATTGGCGGGGCGCAGGTCTTCCTTGAAGAAGAACTTGACTCCGTCGGCGAAAGCCTGCAGCAGGCCCCACGGCCCGGCCACGTTGGGACCGATGCGATGCTGCATGTCCGAGATCAGCTTGCGCTCGAACCAGATCATGAACATGGTGGCGACCAGCAGGGCGGCGAACGCCACGAGCACCTTGATGCCCATGATGCCGATGTCGCCCCAGTCGACACCATCCGCGAACAGCGGGTCGCCGGTCACCGCGACGCCTCGCCGCCGCGGGTCTCGATCCGCACGTCGGTGACCGGCGCCGTCACGTCGATCAAGGCCCCCACATCGATATCGGGCGAGGGGAACAGCACCACGACATTGCCGCGGGCGATGCCGGCGTCGGCCACGATCGGCAGCCGCAGCGCACCGCGGTCGGAGTGCACCTCGACCTCGGTGCCCGACTCGACGCCCACTCGCTCCAGGTCCACCGGGTGCACCCGCATCACCGTGTCGGCCGCCAGCGACTCCAGCGCCGGCGTCTGGCCGACCGTCACGCCGCCGTCGTACAGCTTGCGGCTGCAGACCAAGCGGAGGCCGTAGGCGTCTCGCGCCGGTGCGACGTGTTCGGGCGGGAACTCGGGCTCGAAGGCCGCTCCCGACGCCAGCACCCCGTCAGCGGCGAGGTCCGGACCGATCGCCGAGGCGTGCGTGGCACACACGGCGCCGATCTCGGCAGTGATCTCATCCACCGACAGGAAGCCGAGGTCGCCGCCGCACATCACGGCCAGCTCAGCCGCGATCATCCAGTCGGGGCGAGCTGAGCCGGGTGCGGTCACCAGCTCGCCGACGGCTGAGACGCGTCCCTCCAGGTTGGTCGTGGTGCCCGACTTCTCCCCGAACACGGCGGCAGGCAGCACGATGTCGGCCTCCGCCGCCGACTGGCTCACGAACGAGTCCACCGCCACGACCATGCCTGCGCCCGACACGCCGAGGCGCGCCAGCATGCTGTCGGGGAAATCGGTCAAAGGATCTGCGCCGAGCAGGAAGAGCACGTCGATCTCTCCGGAGGCGGCTGCCGCAAGGATTCCCGTGGCGTCGTGCCCGCGTTCGCCAGGCGGCTCGCCCCACGCCGCCGCAAGCTCTCGCGGCGGGCTGGCGCTCAGTGCCCGCCCCGGGAGCATCCCCGGCGCCAAGCCCATGTCGAGCGCGCCGCGGACATTGCCCCGGCGTGCGGCAACAAGGAAGCGGGAATGGGGGACGCGAGCGCTGATCACCGCGGCCACCTCAGCCGTCGCCTCGGCCGATTCCGACACCGACGAGCGGCCCAGCACTACGACGACCGATCCGGATGCCAGCTCGCCGGCCAGCGGGTCATCGCCGTCGAGCAGGTTCCGCAGCACCGATGCTGCCTCGCCGCCGCGGCACTGCTCGCTGCGAACTGCGTTGCGCGTGAGGCCCGTGGTGGTGGGGGCGATCTCGACCAGCCGAGTCGTGCCGGCTCGGGCCGCGCCGCGCAGGCGCAGGTGCAGAACCGGCAGCTCCTCACGGAGATCCCCGCACACCAGCAGAGTGGTGTCGGCGTTGCACGCCTCATCGATGGTCGCCGCCGGCAGGCCCACCGTCAGCTCTGCGGGCAGCCCGTCGCCGAGCTGCGCATCCACGTGGTCGGTCCGCAGCACCGTGCGGGCCAGCTTCGACCAGGCGTAGGCGTCCTCGTTGGTGCCGCGGGCACCGCCGAGTACGGCAATCGCGCCGGGTCGGGCCGCTTTCACCGCAGCGGCCACGGCACCGAGGGCACTCGCCCAGTCGGTCGGCTGGAAGCGCCGCAGCGGTTCAGCGTCGGCGATGTCGGAGGTGGTGCCCGACGGTGTGCGTGCCTGCAGTGGCCTCGTCACCCGGTCCGGGCTCGCCACCGAGCCGAAGGCGAAGCGACCCTTGTCGCACAGCCAGCCGTGGTTGACCGGGTCGATGTCGACGCCGAGGTAGCGCACCAGCTCGTTGCGCGACGACTGCACGGCGATGCGGCAGCCCACGGCGCATGTCGTGCAGGTGGACTCGGTCTCCACGAGATCCCACGGCCGCGCCTTGAAGCGGTACGGCGATGCGGTGAGCGCACCGACGGGGCAGATCTGCACCGTGTTGCCCGAGAAGTACGACGAGAAGGGCTCGCCGGGGAACGTGAGCACTTGCGTCTCGTTGCCGCGCTCGGTGAAGTCGATGAGCGGGTCGCCGGCGACCTCGTCTGCGAAGCGGGTGCAGCGGTCGCACAGGATGCAGCGCTCCCGGTCGAGGTGCACCAGGTCCGAAATCGGGATCGGCTTCTGGAAGTGCCGCTTTTCCTCCACGAACCTGGATTCGCCCGGGCCATAGGCCATGGTCTGGTCCTGCAGGGGGCACTCGCCGCCCTTGTCGCAGACCGGGCAGTCGAGCGGGTGGTTGATGAGCAGCAGCTCCAGCACGCCTTCCTGCGCCCGCTGCGTGCGCTCGCTGGTGGTGTCCACCACCATCTCCGGCGAGACGGGCACCATGCAGGAGGGCTGCAGCTGCGGCCCCCGCCCGGTGTCGATCTCGACGAGGCACATGCGGCACATGCCCACCGGGCTCATCCGCTCGTGGTAACAGAACCGCGGAATATGCACCCCAGCACGGTCCGCGGCCGCGATGACCAGCTCGCCCGGCTGCGCATCCACGGCGATGCCGTTGATCGTCACCTGCACGGTGCTCGGTGCTGCTTCGGCGGCAGTGGCGTCAGACACGGATGGCCACCTCCGAGATGGAATTCGGTGCAGAGCCATCAGACGGGCCAGTGCCTGATGCCGGGCCGTGGGACGGCCCGGTGTCGAGATGCGCATTCGGCGCGACCCGAGCCTCGAACTCCTCGGGAAACAGCGTCATGGCCGAGTGCACGGGAGCGAATGCGGACGGTCCCACAAAGCAGATGGTGGTCATCTGGTACGGGAACGGCTTCGGCTCCAGGCCCCGCTCGGGCACCGCCGCGTGGGGAAAGTCGCCGGGGCAGATCGAGGCGCCCACTTCGAACAGCACGTCGAGGTCGCGTGGCGTGCCGGTGCCGTCGCACACCCGCCGCAGCACCCGCTCCAGCCAAGTCGCTCCTTCCCGGCACGGCACGCACTTGCCGCATGACTCGTGGGCATAGAACTTCGTCAGCGTGAGCGCTGCTGCGGGGATGTCGGTGGTGTCGTCCATCACCATCACCGCGCCGGAACCCAGCATCGATCCCTGCGGCCCCACCTCGGAGGCCTCGAACGGAAGCTCGAGCTGAGCAGGCGTGAACCACGGCGCCGAGCCGCCGCCCGGAACGAAGGCCTTGAGCTCGCGGCCCGGATGCATGCCGCCGCAGTAGTCCTCGCCGTAGATCAGGTCTCGGAATGTCGTGGTGCCGTTGGTGATCTCGTACACGCCGGGGCGCTGCACGTGACCGCTCACCGCCACCATGCGCGTGCCGGGCGACGTGGGGGTGCCGATGGCGGTGAACGCTTCGGCCCCGTGTCGCAGGATCCACGGCAGGTTCGCCAGCGTCTCCACATTGTTGACGATGGTCGGCTGGCCGTACAGGCCGATAGCAGCCGGGAAGTAGGGGGGCTTGAGCCGCGGCATGCCGCGGTTGCCCTCCAGGCTCTCGATGAGCGCGGTCTCCTCGCCCACCACGTATGCGCCGGCGCCCCAGTGCAGCACGATGTCCACCGAGAAGTCGGTGCCGCAGATGTTGCGGCCCACCCAGCCGGCCTCGTAGGCCTCGTTGAGGGCCTGTGCCACACGCTCCTGCGCGACGGCCATCTCGCCGCGGATGTACAGGAAGCACTGCGACAACCCGACCGCGTAGCAAGCGATGAGGCACCCCTCGATGAGCTGGTGCGGGTCGAGCTCCATCAGCAGGCGGTCCTTGTAGGTGCCGGGCTCGGACTCGTCGCCGTTCACCACGAGGTAGCGGGGCCATACTCCCGGCGGGCAGAAGCCCCACTTCACCCCGGCGGGAAAGCCTGCGCCGCCGCGCCCGAGCAGGGTTGCGCTGCGAACCTCGCCATGGACCTCTTCGGGCGTGCGCTCCAGGGCGGCACGCAGGCCCTCGTAGCCGCCGGTGGCCAGGTAGCGCTCGAGCGTGTAGCTGTCGGGATGGTCGAATCGCTCGGTGACGATGCGGGGCGCATCGTTGGCCACGAAGCCGGGCGCGTGGGGGATCGTGTACGACGCCATCAGCTGAGCCTTCCGCCGTCGGACGCGGACCGCACGCCGACGCGGCGGCTGGGGGCCCTCACGCTGAACCTGCCCCATTGCCGGCGGGTGCTGCCATCCAGACCGGCGGCTCGTTGACCGCTTCGGGTGGCACGGCGCCGACTGCTCGGTCGGCCGGGATGTGCTGGCGCACGCGAGCAGTGACCCCGTGCGGCGGAATCTCGTCGTCGAGGGCACCCCCAGCGAGATCGTCAACGAGCTGGTCGAACCCGTCGGCGTCGACCCGGTAGCGGTAGCGGTAGTTCACCTGCAGGCAGGGCGCCTCGGTGCAGGCGGCCTGGCATTCCGCGGATGCCAGTGTGAACAGGCCGTCGGGGGTGGTGCCGCCGGCGCGCACGCCGAGCCGCTCCTCGGCGTGCTCCATGAGCTCCGCGGCGCCGGCCAGCGCGCACGACATGGTGGCGCAGATGTTCACGAGGTACTTGCCGACGGGTTCCCGCTTGAACATCTCGTAGAACGAGCAGGTGCCGAGCACCTCGGCGGGCGTCGTGTCGACGAGCTCGGCGATCTCCACCATCGCCTCTTCAGTGACCCAGCCGGCCTGCGCCTGTGCGACGTGCAGCAGCGGAATCATCGCCGACCGGCGTTTCGGGTAGCGGCCGATGATCTCGCGCGCCAGCGAGCGGTTCTCCTCAGAAAAAAAGCTCATCTGTCGACCTCCCCCATGATCGGGTCGACGGAGGAGATGATGGCGATGGCGTCGGCCAGGAGGCCGCCGTACATCAGATGGGGCAGGCTCTGCAGGTTCACGAACGACGGCGCGCGGATGTGCACCCGTTGCGGCTTGGGCCCGCCGTCGGAGACCAGGTAGCAGCCCAGCTCGCCGCGGGGCGACTCGACCGCCGCATACGTCTCCCCGGGCGGCACCCGAAATCCCTCGGTGAAGATCTTGAAGTGGTGGATCAGCGCCTCCATCGACTCGTCGATGCGAGCCCGCGGAGGCGGCGTGACCTTGCGGTCCTCGGTGCGGTAGGGGCCCTTCGGCATCTTGTCCAAGCACTGCGCCACGATGCGCATCGACTCGCGGATCTCGTTCAGGCGGATGGAGTACCGGTCGAACGTGTCGCCGTAGGCGCCCACCACGACGTCGAAGTCGACCTCGTCGTAGGCCAGGTACGGCATGGTGCGGCGCAAGTCCCACGCCTCGCCGGTGCTGCGCAGCAGCGGCCCTGTGGCCGACATGGCGATGGCCTCATCGGCGGTGATGACACCGACGCCTTGGGTGCGGTCTCGCCAGATCGGCTGACCGGTCATCAAGGTGTCGAACTGCTCGAGCCGGTCGGGCAGCACCGTCAGAATGTGCTCCACGTCGTCCTGCCAGCCGTCGGGCAGGTCGGCTGCCACGCCGCCTGGGCGTATGTAGTTGTGGTTCATCCGCAAGCCGGTGACGCTCTCGAAGAACCGCAGGATCTCCTCGCGTTCCTTCCATCCGTAGAGCATCATCCCGACTGCGCCGAGGTCCATGCCATTGGTCGCGAGAAACAGCAGGTGGGAGCTCATCCGGTTCAGCTCGCACATCAGCATGCGGATCCACGTGGCTCGCGGCGGGATTTCCGTTCCCAGCAGATCCTCGACCGCGAGGCAGAACACCAGCTCGGTGAACAGCGGCGAGGCGTAGTCCATTCGGGTGACGTTCGTGGGCCCCTGCAGGAATGTGAGATCCTCCGCGGTCTTCTCCATCCCGGTGTGCAGGTAGCCGATGATCGGCTTGGAGCGCAGCACCGTCTCGCCCTGGAGCTCCATCGCTATGCGCAGCACGCCGTGGGTGGACGGGTGCTGCGGGCCCATGTTGATGAGCATCGGCCCGTCGCCAGGCTCTGCTGTCACGGCCTCCATGTCATCTTCGACAACGGCAGCTTCCAGCGCAGCCTCTTCGGAGATGCGCAGCACGGCGTCCGCCGGTCGGCGGATGGCGGCGGCCGTTGCAGTGCTCATCGGCCTTCCACCGCCTTGAACTGCACCGGGATGGCACCGATGGCGTAGTCCTTGCGCAGCGGGTGGCCATCCCAGTCGGGCGGCATGAGAATGCGGCTCGGATCGGGGTGATCGCTGAAGCTGATGCCGAACAGGTCGGCCGCCTCCCGCTCGGGGGCCTCGGCACCCGGGTAGAGGCTCACGGCGGAGGGCACCTGCGGATCGTCGGCCGGTACTTGGGTGCGGATGCGCAGCCGTCGCCGGCCACGGAGATCGAGCAAGTTCACCACCACTTCGAAGCGTTCCGGCTCAATGCCGGGCGCCACGGCACGGCCGCGATTGGTGAGCCCGTCCACCGCACACACATCGACGCACAGCTCGAAACCATCGGCAGCGGCCATGCCGAGCACATCGAGGTACTCGTCGCGGCTCGGATGCAGCACCTGCTGGCCACGCTCGTCGGTGCACGGCACGCCGAACATGGTCGGCTGCTCAGCGATCTCTGTCGCTGGCGCGGCGTCGTCGGCTGCTGCGCCCTCGTCTGCCATCAGCGCGCCGCCGTGCTGGACTGCGGCACACCATGTGCCGCCGTGCCCGATTGCGGCACACCATGTGCCGCCAGGTCCACAGCAGCGCCGCCGCCGCGCTCGGCCCGGCGCTGGGTCAGCTCGCCGGTGCGGATCTTCTCGTGCAGCGCAAGGATCGCATGCAGCAGCGTCTCGGGTCCCGGCGGGCAGCCGGGTGCGTACATGTCGACCGGCACAACCTGGTCGACGCCCTGCACGATGGCGTAGTTGTTGAACATGCCGCCGCTGGACGCGCACACACCCATCGACAGCACCCACTTGGGCTCCATCATCTGGTCGTAGATCTGGCGCAATACGGGCGCCATCTTCTGGCTGACGCGGCCCGCCACGATCATCAGATCGGCTTGACGAGGCGAGGCGCGGAACGTCTCCATGCCGAAGCGGGCCAGGTCGTAATGGGCCGTGCCCGTCGCCATCATCTCGATGGCACAGCAGGCGAGCCCGAACGTGGCCGGCATCAGGCTGCGCCGGCGTGCCCACTTCACCAGCTCCTCCACCGGTGCAGTGAAGACGTTGTGACCGAGCCCGGCGAGACCGTCGTCGATGCCGAGCCGCGACTTGAGGTCGTCGATGCCCGCCATCAGCCTGCCGCCGTCCCGCTGTTGGGTTGACCCGCACCAATCAACGCAGTGCTGGGTTGGTCTGCGCCACTCCATGTGGCGTCGGGGACGTGCTCGCGGCCGGTCAGCCCGACGGTGCGTACACCCTGAACGCCGCTGCGGCTGGCCGGCGGCAGCGGGAGGACGCGGCGCTTGCGCGGGCCCCACTCCAGCCCGCCCATTGCCAGCTCATAGACGAACGACAGGAAGAAGATCACGACGAAGATCAGCATCGCCATGAATCCGAAGAGGCCGAGCTGACTGTTCGCGACCGCCCACGGGTACAGGAAGACGATCTCGATGTCGAACATGATGAACAGCATCGCCACGAGGTAGAAGCGCACCGGGAATCGCTCGGGAATGGCGGCCTGGTCGACGATGCCGCACTCGTACGACGCCAGCTTGGCATTCGTGCTGCGCTGGGGCGCCAGCAGCCGCGATGCGATGATGCTCACCAGCACGAACAGCACGGCAAGCACGCCGAGAACCAACACCGGCAGGTATTCCGCCAAGCCATTGTTCATGCCCCGGACCCCTTCGGCGCGTCGGTGATCAGATGCCGGCCCCAGTCTGGCCCAAAACAGGCCAGCCGGTCACTGGCCCGCAGCTTCGCGCACCGCCCAGATCGCCTGGTCCCGTCGATGCAGGTGGTAGCAGCCCAAGCCGAAAAGCAGGGCAGAGAAGATCGTGAGCAAGGCCGGGCGGAGCCGCACGCTGCCGTGGTCACGCACCAGCACCACCGAGTACACCGGCTCGTTCTCGTCGATCTGCGGATCGGGCACCACGATCTTTCCGTCGTCGCCGAACACGTTCGGATCGATCTCGACCCTCGGCTGGTACGGCTGGATCTGCACGACGGCGTAGTGCGGCCTGCCCCTGCTCGGCAGGAAGTACTGCGTGACGGCGTTGTCGGGGATGCTCAACGGCCGGTACCGCTCACCGCCGCGGATCAGCACCCGGTACGTCTTGTATTGGTCCGCGGCTGAGAACAAGCACGAGTTCACCGCCAGCAGCCGGCGCGGGTCGGCACCATCGCAGACGACATGTCCATCGGCCGCCGAGCGGGCGTCAGCCGCGAATGCCTGAGCCTCGACAATCTCGGGATCGGTGATCTCCTCCTCGGCATCGTCGTCGGACTTCTCCTTGACAACGATCTCGATCCAGCCGGGGGGCGGCTGATCAACCCGGACGCCCTCGAGCTGCTGCACTTCGTCCACCAGCACGGTCGCGGGATTGGAAGTCACCTGCAGCACGTTCCAGCCGGGCTGGCTGCCGATCCATCCGATGCCGAACACCCACCACACGATGGACATCAGCAGCATCCAGCCCCACAGCCCGGTCCAAGCAACCAGGAAGCCGAGCCGGACCCCGAGGTTGGTGGCCAGCAGCAGGTACACCGACCCGCACAGCACGGCGATGCCGATGATGACGGCCAGGTATCCGGTGAGAACCGGATCCCAGCTGACGATGCCGAGAAGATGCGAGGCGGTCATTCGTCGTCTCCCGCTTCGTGCAGCAGATCGAAGCCGACCGCGGCCTGGCGCTGCGGGTCAAGGTTGCGCTCGTAGGCGGCAATCGCGCGGATCTCCCTCTCGCTGAGCACCCGCCCAAAGCCGGGCATGCCGTAGTTGCCGAGACGTGCAAACTGACCGAAGGCCACGTTGTCCGCGGCGCCGGTGGAGATGAACGAGACGTGGTCTTCGAATTCCGGGAACAGTCTCTGGAGGCTCACGCTGTTGAGCGCCGGTCCATAGCGTCCGGCGCCATCGGGACCGGGAAGCACCTCGATCGTTCCGCCGTTGTTGGGCAACTGGGCACCGCCGCGGCCAGGCCAGCGCGGCGTGTGGCACCGGGCGCAGTGGAGGTCGAACAACACCTCGCCCTGGGTCACCGCCGGATTCGTCTCACGCTGAGCCGCGAACTCGGTCTCATAGCGGGCCGCAGCCCGCGCCTGCGCTTCCTCGTCGGTGATCCTGTTGTCCCACAGCCAGGCCACGAGGTCGTCGATCTGCTGGTCGTTGTACGGACCGCCGCCCTCGAGGCCCCACGCCGGCATCACGCCTCGGCCGTACACCAGGATCTGCCGCACCTCGCTGACCTCGTCCAGCGTCTCGGCATCGGTGTCGAAACGAGTGAACACGTCGTCGAGCGACGGGGCCTCCCACGTCGTGTTGACGACGAAGGACTCCTTGTCGGAGAACTGGTGGCCGATGTCGAGCACCACCGGAGCGAAACGCGCGCCGCCGAGATCAGCGCCGTGGCAGTCGAAGCACTCCGCTGCGGTTGCGACGGCCTCGCCGCGGCTCACGGCAGCTTCCGAGAACGACGTCTCCGCACCCGAACGGCGCCCGCCTTCGAGCATCCAGTAGACGGGCAGCACCAGCGCCATGATCAGCAGCATCAGCACACCGAAGGCCTGCACCTTCTCCAGCCGGCGGCCTTCGAGTTCCTCGTCGTCGGGCAGGTTGCCGCGATTGGGCGCCAGCTCGATCTCGCTGCCCGCCTCGGCCTTCGCCTGGCGGATGTTGACGAAGACGTAGATCGCCCAGCCGACCACGACGACCGCCAAGAGCACGATCGCGACCGAACGCTCCGTGCTGACGGCCAGCATGTGGCTGAGCTCAGGCACAGTGCGGCCCCTCGAGGCCCTGGCCCGTGGAGTCGGTGCCGATCGCCGGACCCTGCGACACCTTGCCGGTGTCGACGAAGACGCTGCCGCCCTCGATGGTCACCGGGAAGCGGTCCATGCCACGGGGCGCCGGCCCGGACTTCTTCTCGCCCACACGGTTGTACTTCGAACCGTGGCACGGGCACTCGAACCACTGCGAGCTGCCGCACACCGGCACTTTGCAGCCCAGGTGCGGGCAGACCTGCCACAGCGCGACGTAGCCCAGCCGCATGCCGTCGAGGATCGCGCCGCCGTACACCGACTCGGCGTTGGACAGGGTCGCGGAATCGGTGGGGTACGGCTGGATGTAGCTCTGTGCCTCGGAGAAGTACGAGAAGTTCTCGGCGGGGGTGGACGACGTGATCGCCTCGTCAACTGATGCGACTGTGCCGATCTTGATCTTCGAGCCGAATCCGCCGGTCGGGCGCGGCCACAGGAAGGCGAGCATGGCCGCATTGAAGGTGCCCAGACCCGTCGCCATCAGCAACACCGAGGACCGGTTCAGGAACTGCCGGCGGGTGACACCCACCTCGTCGGACGGCGGCGGCGCCCAGTCCTGCGGCAGTTCGGGCTCCGCGGTGGCGACGGGCGACGGGCGGCGCTCGGAGGCCACCGCGCGTTCCAGCTCTTGTGCCTCGACGCTGACGCCGAATGCACCGGTGTCGTCGCTGGCAGCGGCGTCGTCGCCGGCAGCGGCGGCCAGCTCGTCGCGCCGGCGGGTCTCGCGTGACAGGTGCCCCAGGCCGGTGGCGTCGCGGCGGCGCAAGGAGACGAACGCGACCACGGCACCCAGCACGACGATGACCGGGATGGCAATCGCGAGAATCGTTCCGGTGGACATGCCGACGTGCTCCTACAGGTGGAAGATGCCGTGCAGACCGGTGTCCCACGGGTAGGTGAAGTTGAAGCCCTGCCCCCGGAAGAACGAGCCGATGATCACCAGCACTGCCCAGAACATGAGGTGGATCGTCTGGACCGAGATGGCGAACTTGCGGTCTTCGGGCCGCAGCGAAGGGTTCCTGTCGACGTAGGGGGCGAAGGCCAGCAGTATGAGCGCGACGCCGGGGATCGTCACGCCGGCGATCATCGGGTCGAACATCGTGAGCAGTTCCTGCAGGCCCAGGAAGTACCACGGCGCCTTGGACGGGTTGGGCGTCTCGTTGTGGTTGGCGAGCTCGAGCAGCGGTGCGTTGATGAACAGCGAGAACACCAGCGTGAAGGCCGTGATGAACAGCGCTGCGGTGAACTCGGCGGCCAGCAGGTGCGGCCAGACGTGAACCTTGTCGCCGGGGCTGGCCTTGACGTCCTGGATCGAGCCCGACTTGACGACCGTCAGCAGCCGGTGCGTGTTGCCTGCGGGCCCGCCCATGAGCGGCGGCAGCGCGGTGGCCACCCCCCCGCCGCCGGCCGCGGGGCCCCCAGGCGCCGCCATGCCGGCAACCGCGGGTGCGCCGCCGGGCTGCTGGCTGGCTTCCAGCAGTGAGCGAGGGATCGTGACACCGTCATCGTCGTCGGGCTGCGCGGCAGCCGGCGCCTCGCCCTCGCCGGCTGCGGGCGCGCCGGTCGCGCGGGCCCTGGCTTCGGCGCTGCGGCGCAGGAGGTGTTCGGGGATCTCAGTCATGCTGATGGCTCGGGACGTTCAGGCTTCCTACAGCGGCCCCGAAATGCCTCCGTCCTTTCTCACTCTCCAGAAGTGGATCGCCATGAAGATGACGATGACAAAGGGAAGCATCAAGACGTGCAGCACGTACCAGCGCAATAACGTCTCCGCTCCGATCTGTTGGCCGCCGAGCAGGACGAACCGGACTTGCTCGCCGAATACCGGCGTGAAACCCATCATGTTCGTGCCCACCGTGACCGCCCACAGTGCGAGCTGATCCCACGGGAGCAGGTAGCCGGTGAAGGCGAGCAGCAACGTGAGCTGCAGCAGCATGACGCCGACGACCCAGTTGAACTCTCTCGGCGCCTTGTAGGCACCGTGATAGAAGACGCGGGCCATGTGCAGGAACACGGTGATCACCATGAGGTGCGCGGCCCATCGGTGCATGTTGCGCACGAGCAGGCCGAACGCCACCTGCGTGTGGAGGCTCTCGATGTCTGCCCAAGCCGCCGTGTCGGTCGGCCGGTAGAAGAACATCAGGAAGATGCCCGTGATCGTCAGCAGGATGAACAGGAAGAAGCTCAGACCGCCCAGGCACAGCGTGTAGCTCACCTTCACGGCGTGCCGCTTCACCTTCACCGGGTGAAGGTGGTACAGGACGCTGTTCATGATGACGTAGGACCGGTTCCGGGGGCTGTCGGTGTAGCCCTTGCGGAAGATCGAACCGGGCCGGAAGATCGACGTCCAGAACTGGCTGTCCTGCATCCAATCGGCCGCTTGCTGCTGCGCGTTCTGGAGACGCTGCGGCAGCTTCGGCTTGGTATCGGGGGACTCGAGCGTGTTCGCCATATCTCTTCGATCTAGGTGGACCGGGTCCTTCGCAGTCTCTGCGGTACGAGTATTCGCGCCGGCCTACAGGCGCATTCCGTAGGCGTAGCCGTGGGTGTGGGTGCGGCCGTGGACGTCGCCCGACGGCGGAGGGTTGTTGCTGACCCGGCCCAGCGTGATCACGCCGGTCGGGCAACGGTCGACGCACAGCGCGCAGCGTGTGCACACGTCGTCGTCGATGATGAAGATGGCGTTGTCGGTGGGGTCCAGCCCCGGCAGATCCACGCCGACGGCTTCGTCGACCGCCTCGGTGGACACGTACCAGATGCACTTCCACGGGCAGATGTCGACACAGCCCTCGCACTGGATGCACTCGGACTGGTCGATGTTGATGAACTGCTTGGGCTTGACGGCCGCATCGAGGTACGAGGCGTCGACCTGCTGCAGCAGGTAGTCATCCCGGAACTTGGGCATCGGCGGGTTCGCGTCGTTGGCAGCCATTCGTCTTGCCCTCAGTTGCCCTTGACCAGTGGACGGCCGTAGTCGGAGATCGGCTCGGCGGCGGGTTGGGCCTTGTCGCGCTTCTGCCACCACATCGCCAGCACCGGCAGTCCGATGAACGCGATCAGGTGCTCGATGACAACCACGATGTCGCTGACCTTCTTGAGGTCGATACGCGTCGGCGGGAACAGGATCGGCGACTCCATGAACTGGCCTTCGGTGACCAGGAAGCGCTCCACCGACCAGCCCCACTCGTTGTCGGTCAGGCGGATCCAGCGGTCGGGCACGATGCCGAACACCAGCAGCATCAGCATGAAGACGTAGGCGGCCCCGAGCATGGCTTCGCCCCAGGTGGTGGGGCGGTCGGTCGGGCGGCGCTTGCCGTACCACACCAGCAGGTAAACCATCAGCGCGGTGACGAGGATCGATGTGACGAGTGCAACCACTCGGTGTTCCTCCCGCGTTCTCCCGTCGGCGTGTCAGGACTGTTGCGAACTGGCCCAATCGATGATGCATCGAGTGCGTCAGCCGCAGCGAGACCGGGGCAAAGATTACCGGCGCCCCGGCCATGGCGCGTGATGTTCTAGCACGACAGCCAGCACTCGCCACAATTCGGGCTGACCCATTCGGACGGCCCAATCGGATGGCCCAATTGGGCGTGACAGTCTGCGCCATCGGCGTGGCTGCATGGCAGACTTGCGCCTCGGTGCGTTCGGGCGCGTATCGTGCCCTGCGAACTTGGCACTGCCGCTGTGCCAGAACCCCTGGGGGCGACCCCGCGGAGGATCCCGTGACCGAAGTTCCCGAGTACCTGCTGGAGCGCTCGCGACAGCGTCGCATCGCGCTGGGGGTGCTCGAAGACGACGGCAGCGGCGGCGGCGGAGCTGCGGGCGCAGCGGCACCCGAAGCCGGAGCAGCTGCGGCCGCTGGGCCGACCCAAGCCGAGATGATTGCCGCCGCGCGTGAGGCGGCACAGCTCGAGGTGGAACCTGAGACTCCGCCTGATCCGTCATGGGTGATCGCGGCCCAGACGAGGCATCGGATACCGATCTGGGTGCTGCCCGTGTTGTTCTGCCTGCCGCTGTGGGCGTTCGTGTACGTGAAGCTCACCGAGCCGCCCCCCGAACCGATCACCGCCATCAACGAGGGAGCGGCCACCTACGCAGTGAGGTGCTCGAGCTGTCACGGCGGTGACGGCGCTGGTTCCGACGGGGGCTTGGTAGGGCGCCCGCTGTGGAACGGCGAGGTGCTGCTGACGTTCCCGAGCCTGGACGACTCGTTCATCGAGTGGATCTCGGTGGGCTCCGAGGGCCTCGGGCTCGGGCAGGTCTACGGCGATCCCAACCGGCCAGGCGGCGCGCACATCTCCGGCGGCAGCGACAACGCAGCGGCCATGCCGGCATTCGACGATGTGCTCAACGACCATCAGCTCTATTCGGTCGCGCGCTACGTACGCGAGGTGATCGGCGGTGAAGCGATCAGCGACGAGGTGGCAGCCGAGCGCGATGCCGAGTGGGAGCATCTCGGCGGCGGTGCCCTGTCCGGCGGCGGGGGTGGCGGCCATTAGCGCCATGCCTTGAGCGAGACACTCGATTGCGATGTGCTCGTCGTCGGTGGCGGGCCAGCGGGCAGCGCTGCCGCGTACTGGTTGGCGCAGGCAGGACGCGATGTGCTGCTCATCGAGCGCTCGACCCATCCGCGCGAACGCGTCTGCGGCGATGCGCTCACACCCGTCGCTGTGGGCGAGCTCATCGACATGGGCTGTGATCCGGGTGCTGCGCGCTGGCACCGGCATCACGGGCTGCGGATCACCGCCCACGGGCAGAGCCTTGAGGTGTCGTGGCCCCAGGGCGAGCAGTGGCCCGGCTACGGCGTGGTGGTGCGCCGGTCACGCCTCGACGCGCTGACGTTCGCCCGAGCACAGTCGGCGGGGGCGCGCGTGCTCACCGGCACGGAGGTCACAGCGCCGCTGATCACCGATGGTCACCTGCGTGGCTGCATCGCTCGGGGCGGCAGCGGAGCGCTGCACGAGAACGTGGTTGCACGCGCTCGCTATGTCGTCATCGCCGACGGTCCGCGTTCGAACTTCGGCCGGGCGCTCGGCACCGTGCGCACCCGGACCTACGCGCAGGGATTGGCGATGCGGGCCTACTACCCCACGCCGCGCCACGCCGAGCCGTGGATCGAGTCAGTGTTTGCGTTGGCCGATCGCGCTGGGAGCCAGCTGCCGGGCTATGGCTGGGTGTTCCCGGTAGGCGACGGCACGGCCAATGTGGGAGTGGGCCTGCTCAGCCACCACTACGGGAACGAGGCCATATCCCTGGAGCACCTCTTTGAACAGTGGACCCAGCAGGTCCCCGAGCACTGGGAGATCGATCCTGCCGGGCCTCGCAGCGAACCTGCCGGCGGTCGATTGCCGATGGGAGGGTCGGTGCGCCCGCGCTCGGGACCGAACTGGGTGGTGGTCGGCGACGCAGCCGGCAGCGTCAATCCCTGGAACGGCGACGGCGTCGGTCCGGCACTCGCTACCGGCCGGCTGGCGGCCGAGGTCATCGGGCGGGCGCTCGACGCCGACGACGGGCTCGAGCTGCAGCGTTATGAGGCAGTGCTCGCCGCGCGCTGGGAGCGGTACCACCATCTCGGTCGGCTGACGACCCGCGCGCTGGGCCAGCCCGGGCTGATGAGGAAGCTGACACAGCTTGCGATCCGCTCCCCCCGCATGGGGAACCTGGCCATGCGCGTCTCGACAGATCTGCTGCAGGGCCGAGCCGGTCCGCTCGGCCCCCGCGGCATTTACCGGGCGGCGGCCGGGATGGCGCGGCTCTGGCGCGACCGCACCTGAGCGTCGGGTGCGTTAGGCCTGCGATGCGGCTGAGGCGGCGTCGGCGATGTCGGTGAGGGTTTCGTCGATGACGTCGGGCGTGTGGGCGAGGCCGACGAAGATCGCCTCGTAGGCGCCGGGCGCGAAGGCCACGCCGCGCCGGAGCAGCTCGGCATGCAGACGGGCATAGGCCTGCTCATCGGTGGTGCGGGCTTCGTCGTAGTTCTTGGGGCGCCAGGTTGCATCGTCGATCGGCGGCTGGCCCATGTAGAGGCCGAGCAGCGTGCCTTCCTGGATGATCGACGCCTCGTAACCGGCTTCGGAGAGCATCGTGTCGAGCTGCGCCGCAGTTGCTGTGACCGTTGCTTCCAAGTCGTTGTAGAACCCGGGCGTCAGATGGTCCAGCACTGCGAGGCCGGCGGCGGTGGCGAGCGGGTTGCCGGACAGCGTGCCGGCTTGGTACACGGGACCGGTCGGGGCCAGCGTCTGCATGATCTCGGCGCGGGCGCCGAGCGCGCCGATGGGCAGACCGCCGCCGATGACCTTGCCGAAGCAGGCGATGTCGGGCGGCACGCCGAATCGCTCGGCGGCGCCGCCACGGCCGAGGCGGAAGCCGGTGATGACCTCGTCGAAGATCAGCAGTGCGCCCGCTTCGTCGCAGGCGGCACGCAGGCCCTCCAAGAATCCAGGCGCGGGCGGCACCACGCCCATGTTGGCCGCCACGGGTTCCACGATGACCGCCGCCACTTGGGCGTCGAGCTCGGGAATCTCGTTAAAGGGCGCGACCAGCGTGTCGGCCACGGCATTCGGCGGTACGCCATCTGAGCCGGACAGGCCCAGCGTGGCGACGCCGCTGCCGCCCGCAGCCAGCAGCGCGTCAGCGTGGCCGTGGTAGCAGCCGGCGAATTTGACGATGCGGGGCCGGCCGGTGTGACCCCGTGCGAGTCGTACCGCGGTCATGGTGGCCTCAGTGCCGCTGCTCACCAGGCGCACCTGCTCCACGCCGGGCGCGGCCTCGGCGATCCGCTCGGCAAGCAGCACCTCGCGCTGCGTCGGCGCGCCGTACGACGTCCCGTCGGCCGCAGCCTTCGCTACGGCTTCGGTGACGGCCGGATGAGCGTGGCCCAGGATGATCGCGCCGTAGGACTGCACGAAGTCGAGATACCGGCGGCCCTCGACGTCGAATACGTGTGGCCCTTCGGCTCGTGCAACGAAGTACGGCGTGCCGCCGACCGACCCGAATGCCCGCACCGGCGAATTCACTCCACCGGGAATCACACGTTGAGCGGCCTCGAACAGGTCGGCGTTCGTCGAACGCGGCTCGGTCACGGCCTCGCAGCGTAGGCCACGCCCCTGCGAGCAGTCGCCGTCGAACTACGGGCCCAAGCGGGACCCAAGCGGCCCTTGACCGCCGTCAAGCCAGGGCTTGATCAGCCAAGCACCGCGGCGATGACAGCCTCAACGAGACCGTCATCGGTGGGATGCGCAGCCACTGCCGCCACCGGCAGGTTCTCCTCGGCGCACGCAGCCGCTGTCGTGCCGCCAATGCAGACCACTTCACCGGTGACGGCGTTGCCGCTGATCTGCGACAGATGACCGCGCACAGCGGAGGGCGAGGCGAATATCACGGCATCTGCGCCGGACACATCGGCGACCAGATGATCGGACAGCGTGGGCGTGACGATGCGGTATGCGCTCACGGCATCGATATTCCAGCAGCGGGCACGCAGCCCGTCGACCAGTTCCGGCCGGGCCTGTGATGACTGGGGCACAAAGCACCAGTCATCCTCGCCGGGTTCGGGAAAGGCCTCGGCAAGCCCGGCAGCGTCGTGTCGGTCCGGCACCAGCGTGACCGGGCGGTTGATCTCAGCCTCGACGCGCGCGGCAGTGGAAGGTCCGACAGCCGCTGTGCGAATGCGTGCGAAGCGGCGGCGAACGCCGCGCCGGTCGGCACGAGCGAACGTGGCTGCCACGGCGTTCGACGAGGTGAACGCGACCCAGCTGTACTGCTCGAGCCGCAGCAGGGCATCGTCGAGCGGCTGGCCGCCGTCGAGCGGGGGCACCACCGCAATCGCAGGCGCCACCACCACCGTCGCCCCGCGCTCGCGCAACGCCGTGGTCAGCGGGCCGGCCTGGTGCGAGGCCCTCGTGACAACAACCGTGCGACCGGCGAGATCCGCAGCCACCGGGTCACTCACGATCCCGCGCGCAGATCGGTAGGTCGCGGGGGGACATCACGCTTTCGGCTCTGCGGAGTCGACACGGGCGAGCAATTCAGTGGCGAGCGCTACGCCGAGGATCTCGCCGTCGAGGTGGCCGCCTGACGCACGCATCACACGGTCCCGGTCTGCGGTGGCCAGAACAGCGGTCATGGCCATGTTCCCGTCGGCATCGACGGTGGCATGGGCGCCCGTGGGCAGGTCGCAGCCGCCGCCCAGCGTTCGCAAGAACGCGCGCTCGGCGTGAACGCATCGTGTCGTCACCTCGTCGATGATCGCGCCGGCGGCAGCAGCCGTGTCAGCGTCGCCGGTGCGGTGCTCGATCGCGATGGCGCCCTGGCCGGCTTGAGGCACGATCTCGTCGGGGCTGAATCGCTGTGCGATCCGGTGAGATTCGCCGAGACGCTCGAGCGCCGCCGCTGCCACGATCACGGCGTCGACGTCGGACTGGGCGGCCGCTGCGATGCGACGAGCCATGTTGCCGCGCAGACCGGTGAAGCGCAGATCACCGCGGAGTGCCGCGAGCTGGCACTGGCGGCGCTGTGATCCGGTTGCCACGACCCCGTCGCGGGGAATGTCATCGAGCGCCAGGCCGACGAGCGCGTCGCACGAGTCGCCCCTCACCAGGCAGCCTGCCAGCGTCAAGCCCGGGGTCGGTTCGGAGCGCATGTCCTTGGCACTGTGTACGGCGATGTCGGCGCGGCCGTCCAGCACCGCTGCTTGCACCTCGGTCACGAATACGCCCCTGCCCGACATTTCCGAGATCGGCGTGGACAAGTCGAGATCGCCCGTTGCGCCCACGGGCACGAGCTCGATGTCGCCCCGGGAAGCTCCGGCTGCCTCCAGCGCGGCGGCGACGGCGCGCGCCTGCCAAGTCGCCAGCGGGCTCGATCGTGTCGCGATCCTCACGCGATCAAGATCTACAGATCGAACAGGTCGCGCACTGAGTCTGCGAGCCGGTCGCCCTTGGCCTTGCCTGCCGCGGACTTCAACGCCACGGTGGGTTGATGCATCAGCTTGCTGACGAGCGCGGCGGTTGCACGCTCGAGCGCCTCGCGTGCGTCATCGTCGAGATCGGGGTGAGCCGCCAGCGCACGTGCCAGCTCGGATTGGCGCACCGCCTCAGCCCTGCCGCGCAGCGATTCGATGAGCGGTGCCATCTCCCGGGCGGTGCGGTCGGCGGAGAAACGCTCCGTCTCATCGGCCAGGATCGATTCGACTGCCGCCACTTCCGCTTGCCGGCCCGCCTGGCCGACCTCGGCGAACCGGGACAGGTCGTCCATGTCGAGGAGGGTGACGCCCGGCAGGCGGGCCACGGCCGGGTCGACATCGCGCGGCACGGCGATGTCCACGATCAGCAGCGGCCGGCCGGCCCGTCGCTCGATGATCGCTCCGACGCTGGCGTGGTCGACGATCACCGAACTGGCACCAGTGGACGTCAGCAGCAGATCGACCTCGACCAACGCATCTTCCAGGCTTCCGAGCGGCAAGTGATGGCCTCCGACCCGAGCTGCCAAGGCCTCGGCGTGCGAAGGCGTGCGGTTGGCAACCTGCACCGCCGCGGGACCGGCTGCCGCAAGCGCGACGATCATGCCCTCGGCCATCTCGCCGGCGCCCACGACGAGCACCTGGGCATCCTCCAGGGTGCCGAGATGGCTCTTGGCCATGCTCACTGCCGCGTGACTGATCGACGCCGTCCCCCGCGCGATGCCGGTCTCGGTGCGTGCGCGCTTGCCGGCACTGATGCTGTGGCGAAACAGCTGGTTCAGGACTGCGCCCGTTGCGCCCTCGGTTCGTGCCGTGTCCCATGCAGCGCGGACCTGGCCCAAGATCTCGTGCTCCCCGACCACGGCGGATTCCAGACCGCTGGCCACACGGAACAGGTGACGCGCCGCGTCGTCGTCGTAGTGGACGTAGAGATGGTCGGACAGCTCAGCGGGTGCCGCACCCGACAGCGTGCAGAAGAAATCTCGCATCTCGCCGAAAGCCGCATGGAATTTTTCGGCCACGACGTAGGCCTCGGTGCGGTTGCAGGTGGACACGACGACGGCCTCGCTGACGTTCGCGCACGATGCGAGATCAGAAAGTCGTTTCGGCACGTCGGCGGCGCCAACCGTGCAGCGCTCCAATAGCTCAAGCGGTGCGCTGCGATGGCTCACGCCCATGACAACGATGGACACGCGGACTACCCAGGGTTCGGAAATGCGGCCCGCACAGTCTCGCCGATCCGGCACCCCGTTTCCACGCGTTCAACGAAAGATCGCGCAGCAAACGGGGACACAGGGCGGTCAGTCGAGGGCTACGAGCAGTTGGATGGTGGCGGCGAGCAGGATGACTGCCGCGAGCACGGCCAGCACGAGCGCTGTTCGAGGCCTCATGTCACCTTCTCATGCAGCAGCGCGCAGCCGGACTTCGGCGCCCACCGCGAAGCCGAGATGAACGGCGCTCCCGCCGGCGACCGTCAACTCGAGCAGGCCGAAAGGATCGTCGCACAACCCAAGGCTGCCCGAGTCCGCCGATCCCGCCGCCGCCAGCCGGACCGACTGCGAATTCGCTTCCCCGGGCTGTGACGCACTCGCGCTTGCCGTCCATTCCATGACCAGGAGATCGCCGAGGGCCGCCAGCGTCTCGCGGTCGACGTTGAGCTGCACCGTGCCCCAGCGCGTGACAGACAGCACCTCGGCGGTCACGGAACCGTCGTCCTCGACGCGGGGCACGGCAACGAGCGACGGCAGCAGCAGCGAGGGGTCGATCGGCGCGCCCAGGGCTTCAATCGGCTCTCCGGCCGCCAGCCGGCCGGTTGCGGGCGCGAGCACATCGCGCGCCGGGTGAAGCACGGATTGGGGATCGCCGCATCCGGCGGTCTCGATGCGCACTGCGATGTCCGCGCCGCCGACCGCGGCGGTGGCAGCGGCGAGCACTCCGTTGTCGGGGCCGACCAGCATCGACTGGCCGTCGCCGACCGAGACGGCGATGGCGGGCCTGTCCAAACGGCGTCCGACCGATGCGAGCACCACGCCCGGCGCTAGGTGCGACACGCTGCGCGCCAGCATCAAGGCCGCCGTGCGCGTATCGCCCGGATCGATCTCGTGGCACAAGTCGATCACGGCGGCATGGGGAGCGGCCTGTCGCACGATCGAGTGAATGACGCCCACCGACTCGTCTGCGGTGCCCAGATCACTCAGGCACGTGATCGTGTCGAAACCTGTCATGGCTAGGGGCCGGCTCGTCGTCGCGGGCGCTCGATCACGCCGAGCCGAGTTCGGCGGAGCGGCGCGTGGCTGCTTCGACGGCCGCAGCGAATGCGGCACGCACGCCGTGGCCCTCCAGCTCGCGGAGCCCAGCCGCCGTCGTGCCGCCCGGCGACGTCACGTCGGCTCGCAGATCGGCCGGCGAACGTCCCTCGGCCAGCAGCGTCGCGGCACCCAGCAATGTCTGGTTGGCCAATTCCGCCGCCACCGGTCGGCCCAGGCCCATGAGCACGCCCGCCTCGATCATTGCCTCGGCCACCAGGAAGATATACGCCGGTCCGGACCCAGACAGACCGGTCACCGCATCCATCAGGTGCTCGGGGACGCGCACAACGCGGCCTACTGCACCAAGGATCTCCTCAGCCCATCCGAGGTCATCTTCGGTGGCTCGGTCGTTGCCGCAGATCGCCGCCGCGCCCTCCGACACCAGTGCGGGTGTGTTCGGCATGGCCCGCACGATCGGGGTGCCAGCGCCGGCAGCGGCGTCGAGTGTCGAGAGCGTGACTCCGGCAGCGATCGAGAGGATGCGCTCGGTGCCGGCGGCCGTGACCGCGGCGGCGACGGTCGGGATGACGTCGGGCTTGGTGGCGAGGATGGCACCGGCCGACGCCGCGACGTCACCGGCGACAGCGACGCCGTAACGATCGGCCAGCTCATCGCGGCGCGCGGCAATCGGCTCAGCGACGCAGATGCTCTCGGCGCTTCGGCCGGCCGTGAGCAACCCGCCCAGCAGCGCTTCGCCCATTTTGCCGCCGCCGACGATCAGCAGTTCGACGCTGTCAGCCATGCGGTCACGGTACCGGACGGCATCAGGACCGCTGCCAAGCCCAATGGCGGTGCCGGGGCACTCGCGGTGAAGTGGGACGCTTCCCTGCGGCCTGCAGGCGAGTGCCCCGGCGAAACTCAAATCAATCAGAAATCAATGAAAAGCGTCAAATGATTTTCGCGGGTTATGCGGAGGCTGAGCCGGCAGGCGAAGCCGTGGCCCGAGCGGCCCGTGAGCGCAGCGAACAAGAGCGGGAGATAACTGGTGCAGCAACGGGAGGTTCAGCCGTCCGCGCGACCTGGTTGGAAGCCCAAGCGGATCAGCGTCGTGAAGTCACGCTCGATGTACGCCCAGAGCGACCCGACGATCCGGTCCAGCTCGTCCTCGTCGACGCAGTGGGTGGGCAGCTCCCCCGTCAGGTACACGGCATCCTCGGGGCCGATGCCGTATTGGGCGCCCACCAGCGAGTAGTTGCGGCGCAGGACGAAGTCGGCCACCTGGTCTGCTCGATGCTGCGGCGTCGGCAGCACGTAGGACTCATACGCCAGCGTGCGCTGGCGCAGCGTCAGCCAGATGGCGATGACATCGCGCGATTCCCCGGCCAGACGCACGTACCAGCGCCGCGGAACCTCCTCGTCACGGGTCACGTCGAGCAGCATCGGGCGCTCGTCGGCGCCGCCATCGGCCTGTGAGTGGGCCCAGTCGGCGAGCCAATCGTCCATGCGAGACTCGAGCCGATCAAGCTCGGCGTCGGTCGCCGGCCGGCGGGTCATGGTGCGCGAACCGGGCGCTTCACAGACAGGCGACGAGCTCTCGCCGGGCCGCGGTGTCGAGCACGTCCAGCGCCGCGGCCGCACTCGCACGCCAGCTATGGCGCTCGGCGCGGCGAGAACCGGCATCGCCGAGGCGCAGCGCCAGCAGCGGATCAGCGAGGATGTCGATGACCCGGCGGGCGAACGCGTCGCTGCTGCGGTCGGAGATGAGGTAGCCCGTATCGCCCTCGACGACGTTGTCGCGCAGACCGCCGACGTCGGACGCGACGACCGGTGTCCCGCACGCCGCGGCTTCGAGCGCAACCAGCCCGAACGATTCTGAGCGGCTGGGCACCAAGCACACATCGGCGGCCCGGTAGTAGGTCGACAGCAGGTAGTGCGGGAGCGGATCGACGAACCGCACGTGGTCTGTCACGGCCAGCTCGTCGGTCATGGCTTTCAGGCGGGACAGCGTGGCCTCGCCGCGCGGACCGCTGGGCCCACCGACGACGACGAGCTGGGCGTGGGCGCCCGCTGCGCCGGCAGCTCGCGTGGCTGCGAGCGTCTCAACGGCCAGCTCGGCGCCCTTCAGCGGCTGCAGGCGACCCACGAACAGCAGCACCGGTCCCGGTGGAAGGCCGATCGCTGCACGAGCCCCATGGCGCTGGCCGGGCGCGAACATGGCCCGGTCCACGCCGGGTGTCAGCACGTGGAGACGCTCGGGCGCAACGTCGTACAGCGACGTGAGCTGGGCCGCCTCAGCGTCGCCGGAGGTGAACACGGCGTCCGCGCAGTCGATAACTCGTTGCTCCGCGTCACCCCGGTGGCGTGGCTCGGCGTCGCCGGTGCTCGTCTTGACGCGCCCCAAGGTGTGAAACGTGACTGCCAGCGGAATGTCCAAGCGGTGCTTCAGTTGGTGACCGGCCATGCCGCTCAACCAGTAGTGAGCGTGAATTGCGTCGACTGGGCGATGTGCGAGGCGTTCGCCGACCCGGTCGGCAAATGCTGCAACGACCGCCGGCAGGTCGTCCTTGTCGAGCGACGGGGCACCGGCGTCGACATGGGCGACCGTCACCCCCGACTCCACCTCGAGCTGATCGGGCTGCGACGGATCGGTGCGGCGCGTGTAGATGTCGCAGTCGACGCCGAGATGCGCCAGCGCGGCAGTGAGTTCGCGCACGTACACGTTCAAGCCGCCGCCGTCGCCGCTGCCGGGCTGGTGCAACGGCGAGGTGTGCATGCACAGCACGGCGACCCGCAAGACGCGGCCAGGCATCTGGCGGTCGGGGACATCGGGAGCCACGGCCGACAACGCTACGCAGATCACCGCAGCGTCACGAACTGATGGCGCCGCAGCGCCGTGGGATGAGACGTTCAGATGGCGAGAAGTCCCAAGCCCCACAGCCACGCCAGGGCCGTGACGCTCAGCGAATCGAGCCTGCGCACTGCCCACTCCCCGGCCAGACGCTCCCGCGCACGCTGGAGCCTGCCGGCGGGCTCCGATGCACCGCTGCCGGCGGCTGATCGCCTGTTGGCGTTCGGCGGGCCTGCCCGGACATGCTCTCGGCGTGCGGCGAGCGCGGTATTCGGCCGGGCGAGCGCGGGGCCGAGCGGCAGGGTCAACGCCGCGAGCACACCGAACCTGAAGACGTCGGTGGGTGCAAACGGCGGCACGCTCAGGCCGGTCAGGGCAAAGACGGCGATCACGGCGGCAATCGCTCCCGTCAGCGGACCGCGAAGCCCCGGCTGCCGACCCGACGCGCTGAGGTGCGCGCCGGCGTCGTGAGCGGCGGCCGCGCTCACGAGCACGAGTGCCGCTCCCAGCGAGTAGCGAGCGATGGCTGCCAAGCACGCGGCCGCGACGGCGACCTGCATCCAGGTGCGGATCAGCAGCCCTGCACCGCTCACGTACCGCAGCGGCGACGCCTGTCCCCCCATCGCAGTGCCGGGGGCGGGGCGGCGGGGTCGCAATGCTGCGACCACGATGAAGCTGGCGGCGACCGCCCCGCCCATAACGACCCCCGCCAGGCGGGTGTCGAGGACACCTGCAAATCCGACTGCACCGGCGAGCGCGGCAGCGGGCAGCCGATGACTCTGGGGAAGCACCAGCGATTCGGCAATCTGCGGCCGCGCCCCCGTCGCGCTCGACGATGGGCGTGTCGCTCCGGCGCGGCTGCGAACGCCCGCAGCTTGCCAGGCGCCGAGCATGGCGACCGCTGTCAGTGCGATGCCAAACGTCACCGCCCCCGCCCACAAGGCACCGATCAGCCCGACGAACCAGATCAGTCCGCCGCTGATGGTGGCGTCACCCAATTCGACCGCAGGGCCGAGCCACTGCGCCGCTGCGGAGGTTCGCGGCCGCGCCAGCTCGAGATCCGGCGACGCTGCCACGGCGCGGCCGCCGCTCAGCCGCCCGAGACGGGCGGCAAGACGGCGATCTCGTCTCCGGTGCTGAGCTTCGACTCCCCGAGCGCCGGTTCGCCGTTCAGCCAGACCCTGCTGGCGGCCAGAACAGCGCTGAAGCCCTCACCGAAGCTCGCCTTCGCCCAGTCCAGTGCCTCAGCGACTGAGGACGCCTCGGTTTGGGTGCTGCCGAGACCGGCCGCTTCGCGCGCCCCCGCGAACAGGCGGATTGTCACCGTCGGCATCGCCGCGATGCTACCGATCACGTCCCAGAGGCAACGCGGACGAGCCTCTAGGGTCGGGCGCCGTGACACAGTATTCAGAGCTGCTGGCGGTGCGGCATGGTCAATCCGAATGGAATCTGCGCGGCCGCTGGCAGGGACAGGCCGATCCGGTATTGACCGGCCTCGGCGAGCGGCAGGCGCAGATTGCCGGCGACGCCTTGGCCACCACGCTCGCTGCCGCGGACGACAGCTGGCGGACGCCGGTGATGCGGGGGCGCGATCTGCACACCGGTCGGCATGGGTTCGACTTGCCTGCGTTCGACCTGATCGTGTCCAGCGACTTGCAGCGGGCGCGGCGGACCGCTGAGATCATCGCCAAGCAGCTCGGCGTGGGCGATGTCGTGACCGATGAGGCACTGCGCGAGCGCAGTGCGGGACCGTGGGAAGGCCTCACCCGGGCCGAGATCGACGAGGGCTGGCCCGGCGATGTCGCAGCGAGGAGATGGCCGCCGGGCTTCGAGTCTGAAGACAGCATTGCCCGGCGGCTGCTGCCGGCGCTGCGGCGGCATATGTCCGTCTGCGGCCGCGTCCTGCTCGTGGGCCACGCAGGTGTGCTCAAGACAATCGACGCGCGTGTGGGTCTCGGCGACGAGCGGGTGCCGAACCTGGCGGGCCGCTGGTTCTGGCTCGACGGCGCAGCAGCCGACGCCACCTGGAGCTGGGATCAGCTGGAGCCTCGTAACCGGGTCGAGCTGGTCTCGTCGAACATCGACCTCACCATCGAGTAGCTGCGCCGGCAAGCAGGCTCGCCTGTTCGCGCCGCCGCTCAGGACTCAGCGAGCCAGGCCGTCGCCGCTGCGGCATCGATGTCGTCGTCGGCCAGCAGGCTCAAGGTTCGCTCCGCTCGTGCCAGATCATCCTCGATGGCATCCAGCTCAGCATCGCTCAGCAGCTCCGACTCGGGGGGTGCAGCCGGCGTTGCGGCAGGCGAAGGCATCTCTTCGGGCGCGGATGCTGGTGACACTGGCGTCAGGCTAGGGTGAGAACCTCCGCCAGTAGCCTCGATATGAGTGCCGGAGCGCCGGATCGGCGCCCGCGGACGTCGGGCCGCTAGCTCATCGGGTAGAGCAGGGGACTTTTAATCCCAAGGTGCCGGGTTCGAGTCCCGGGCGGCCTACCGCAGCGACCAATCACCGGCATCGAGCCGGCTCAGGCCTCACCTACAGTGCTCGCCGTGGTGGCAGTTCCGATACGGCGCCTCGACCCCGACCTTCCGCTGCCGGCGTACGCCAAGCCCGGCGACGCAGGATGCGACCTGCTGGCCGCCGAGACGGTCACGCTGGCCGCAGCCGGTGGCCGGGCCATGGTGCCGACCGGCATCGCCGTGGCAATCCCGCCTGGATATGCAGGTTTCGTGCAGCCCCGCAGCGGGTTGGCGTGGCGGCATGGGGTCACCTGCGTCAACTCACCCGGTCTGATCGACAGCGGCTACCGGGACGAACTGCGGGTGCTGCTGCTGAATACCGATCCGAGCGAGCCTTACGAGATCCAGCGCGGCGACCGGATCGCCCAACTGGTCATCCAGCGAGTCGAGCAGGCCGAGTGGGACGAGGCGGATTCTCTCGACGAGACCGAGCGGGGTCTCGGAGGGTTCGGGCACTCCGGCCGCTGAAGCCGAGCATCGTTCGCTTCGGTTGTCACACCCCATCGGTAGCCATGACGGCATGGCCACCAACCCGCCGACGCAGCCACCGCTCACCCTGTTCGATCTCTCCCAGTTCGAATTCGAGGCCGATCGCACGGCCAAGACGCCGTCCCGACCCCCGTCCACGGGGCTAGCAACCAGCGGCCTTGCTGTCGCGGGCGCTGCCCGAACGGTCGCAAGCACCGAGACCGTGCAGGCCCGCAGGCGTCGCGCACGGGCGCGGCTGGCGAAGCGCCGGTACCTCGCCGACACCGAGGGCTACGAGCGCATCGAGCAGGCCCGCCGGGCGCTCCACCTCGTGGCCGACTGAGTCACGCCGTCGCTGTCACGCCACCGGTTGGCCGGCGCCGTCGTCGGCTGCGTCCTGACGCAGGGCGGCCTCGGCCATGTGCGCTCCGCCGATCTGGTGCGGGTTGATGACGCGATCAGCACCGGCTTGTTGCAGCTTCGGCAACGCGTCGCCCGAATTGGCTCTCGCCACGATGAACAGCTCGGGGCACAGGGCGCGGGCGCTCAAGGCCACATAGAGATTGTCGGCATCGGAATCCAAGGCCACCACGAGCGAGCTGGCCCGCTCAAGTCCGGCGTTCCGCAAGGTGCTGTCGTGGGTGGCATCGCCGGGCACCAAGTGCAGGTCGCCGGGATCGACGTCGGAGTTGCTGTCGATCAGCACCACATCGGTGCCTGCGTCGATCATGGCCGCGGCGATGGCTTGGCCGACCTGGCCGTAACCGCAGACCACCGCGTGGCCGGAAAGACTGTCGATGGAACGCTGCATGCGCCGCCTCCTGATGTGGTCGTCGAGCCGTCCCTCGAACAGCATTTCAATGACAACACCGACGGTGTACAGCGACGTGCCGGTGCCGAACAGGATGAGGGCGATCGTGAAGATCTGGTAGCGGCCTCCTGTGCCCGCTGGATCGCTGTAGCCAACCGTCGAGACGGTGATGACCGTCTGATACAGCGCGTCGAGCAGATCGAGGCCGAGCAGCACATACCCCGTTGTGCCGGCCGCCAAGATGACCGCAAGCACCGTGAGGCCGGCGATGAGCCGCTCAACGGGCTCAAGTCCGCCGGAAACGAGGCGTCGCCGCGATCCGCCGCGAGATCGCTGAGCGCGGCGCGCCTGCCGTCGTCCCAACACGACCTTCATCGATGGAACGCTATTGCGGCCAGTAGCCCGGGTCGTGCCCCAGAGGCTGAGCCGCAGGCGAAGCCGTGGCCCGAGCGGCCCGTGAGCGAAGCGAACAAGAGCGGGCAACAACAGCCAGCGCAACGAGAAGCTCCGCCTGCGGCGCCTCTACGATGGCCGCCGTGATGGTCTGGCTCGACCTGGAGATGACTGGACTGGATCATCGACGCCATCGAATCGTGGAGATCGCGACAGTGATCACCGACGATGCACTCGACGTGATCGCCACAGGTCCGTCGTTGGTCATCGGGGCCTCACAGGCAGACCTGGACGCGATGGACCCGGAAGTGCACACCATGCATGCCAGCACCGGGCTGCTCGACGAGATCGGGGCGTCGCAGGTCACCGTGGCCGAGGCGCAGGATCGCACGCTCGCGTTCGTGACCGAACACGTTCCCGAGCCCCGTACCGCGCCGCTGTGCGGCAATTCGATCGGGACCGACCGCCGTTTCTTGGACCAGTACATGCCGGCGCTGGAAGAGCACTTGCACTACCGGGTGGTCGACGTGTCGTCGATCAAGGAACTCGCCAAGCGCTGGCGGCCAGGCGTCGCTGCGGCCTGGGCGGATCTGAGCCGGTCCCGTGCCGGCACCACCAAGCACCGGGCTCTCGACGACGTGCTCGAAAGCATCGACGAGCTGCGCTTCTACCGCGACCAGTGGCTCGAACCGAGTGGCAGTGGCTCAACCACCGAGGCAGCTGCAGAGCCCGGCACAGAATCGAACGCTCCTTAGAAGGTTGGGGCGGCTCGCTAGTCTGCACCCCGTGTCACGTCCGACTCGCGAGGAGCAGATGCCGCCCGACGGCAAGATCACTGAGCTCGCGCCCGACGTGCGCCGGCTGCAGCTGCCGATGTCGATGCCCGGTCTCGGGCACGTGAACTGCTACATCCTTGACGACGATCGCGGCGCCGCCCTCGTCGATCCCGGTCTGCCGGGGCCGGCCAACTGGAAGGCGCTGATGGCGGGGCTGGCCGAAGCCGAGGTGCCGCCGGAGCGCATCCACTCGATCATCGTCACCCACAGCCATCCGGATCACTTCGGGGCTGCGGGGCGCTTCCACCGCGAGTACGGCGCCGATGTTGTGACCCACAGGCATTTCCGGCTGTGGTGGGACACCGCCGACGAGGACGAGGAAGCGCTGGAGCAGGTGTCCTCCGACGGCGAGAACAACGAGCTCGTGGCCGACCCGGTCTACGGCGGGCGCGACACCGGTCCGGGCGGCCCCACACCATGGGGCGGTCAGCGCTACAAGATGCCCATCCGGGCCAAGCTCGGCTATTGGGCGATGCGCAATGGTTGGGGCGGGCGCTGGTTCGCCACACCGCACCCCACGCATCACGTCGAAGATGCCGACCGGATCAAGCTGGCGCGGCGTGAGTTCGTGGCAGTGCACACCCCCGGGCACACCATCGATCACCTGTGCCTGTTCGATCCCGAGGGCGGGCTGATGATCTGCGGCGACCATGTCCTGCCCACGATCACGCCGCACATCTCGGGTATCACCACGGCGCGTGACCCGCTGAAGGACTTCTTCACCAGCCTCGACCGGGTCGCCAGCTTCGACGGCGTGACGGTGGGCTTGCCGGCCCACGGCCAGCCGTTCACTGACCTGTCGGGGCGAGTGGATGACATCAAGCGTCACCACAACGAGCGCCTGGACCTGCTTCGCACCTCCTCGGACCGGCTCGGCCGTGCCCCGGTGCAGGACTACATGAAGCAGCTGTTCAAGGAGCGTTCGTGGGGCCCGATGGCCGAGAGTGAGACGTTCGCTCACCTCGAGCATCTGCGCTACATCGGCGAAGTCAGCGTCTCCCGGCGCGCCGATGACGTGCTCGAATACGAGTTCGACTGAAAATAACTTGACACGACCTGCCGGGACGTGGTGCTGTTGGCGCCGCTGCGGCCTATCGTCGGGTATCCGCAGCTGGCCACCAGCCCCGACCATCCACCGGATTGGATCCCCAATGTTCGACCACGGCGCCTACACCACAGCGCGTGCCTGCGGGTATCGCGTACGGGTGCCGGCAACTGGCGTGCGTTGTTGGCGGCCCATCACCCGCATGCGGGAGCGCGGCACGGCCATCGGCCAATTCGCGGCGGTGGGTCCCATGCCGGTCATGTTCCAGCATGCGGTGCGCGGTCACGGTGCCAACCCGACGGCAACGACCAAGCGTCACCACCTGCGGCCTTCGGAGTATCTGATGTAGTCCACTGAGACACCAGAACTCTCCGAACGGCCGCTGGGACAACCCGGCGGCCGTTTTTCGTTTCCGGTACACGCACCGACACCACTGCCCCTCAACCACCACCACTTCGCAACCCACACGACACAGGAGAAAGCTCATGCTGGAACTGGTCATCGACAACACCGACAACGCCGCGGCCCTCACCAATGAGGGTTGGCGCGCACGGGGTCGCTGCCGCGACCTCGTGGGCACCCTGACGCCGCTGTTCTTCTCGGAGAACTTCTACGAGATCGCTCGCGCCAAGGCCATCTGCTCGGCCTGCCCGGTGATGAGCGAGTGCTTCGACGCCGCCAAGGCACGCCACGAGCCATGGGGCGTGTGGGGCGGCGAGCTCTTCGAGAACGGGCGCGTCTGCAGCGACAAACGCCCGCGCGGCCGGCCGCCCAGGAGCGGCCACCCGCAACTCGTGATCGAGGAGGTGCCGCTGCCTCCCGACTTGGCCCGCGCCTGAGTCTTCCCCTGCTCAGGCGCGTCCTCCGAGTGGACCGAGCCTCTGCCACGGGTCCCTCTGCTGGGTCTGCCGACCCCCTCCGGCAAGCCCGGCACCAAGGCCTGCACTGCCCCCGCAGGCCTCATCGAGACGGCCCGCCCCGGCGGACTGAGGCTGCCCGAAATGGGCGGCCGGCAGCCCCGGGGCGGGCCGTCGAGCGGTGATGCGATGCGGCCATCGCGGTTCGTCGGCGCAGCCCCGTCGCCGTTGCCGTCCTGAATCAATCGCCGCAAGGGGCGCAAGTAGCCTCGCCCCTGCATGGAGTCACGGGGTGGCGCACGCTGGCGAACACAGCTCAGGGGCTGGCGCGGCGGGCTGTTCGCTCTGCTCGGCCTCTACGCACTCGGTGCGACCGTGTTCCTGCTGGCGGGCGGCGGTCAACCCGCCATGACCTCGCTGGTGGCGATGGAAGCCGAGGTCGAGGGCGGCGAGGCTGCAGCCGACTCCGGCCAATCCAGTTCGGTCGACGCGTCCACTGCCGACGGCGCTGCAACCGATGCGGCCGCGTCGGTTTCCACAGCCACAGCGCCCGAACCGCCTCCGGCATGCAGTGACATCGACCCCGTCGAGCATGACGTGGATGCGCGCCTGACCGGCGTGCACGCGCTGGGCTTCGTGACGCTCGAAGAACAACCGGCAGCGTTCGCCGGGTATGAGGGCTGCCCGCTCATCGTGAACTTCTTCGCGTCGTGGTGCGTGCCCTGCGTCACTGAGATGCCCGACTTCGAACGCTTCTGGAATGAGTACGGCACGCAGGTCGCGGTGCTGGGTCTGGCAGCCAATGATCGGCTGGAAGACGCCATTGCCACGGTGATCGACCGCGGCGTGACCTACCCCACCGGGCTCGACGAGGGTGAGCTGTTCATCGACTTCGGCGGGCTGGGCATGCCCACCACGGTGTTCGTGTCGCCCGAAGGCCAGATTCTCGAGACACACAGCGGCCTGCTCACCCTCGAAGACATCACCACCCGAGCAGAGGAGCACTTCGGTCTATGAGCCCGAAGAAAGGACACAGCGGTCTATGAACAGCGCTCGACTCACCTTCGCCTTCACCGCTGGCATCGTGGCCACGGTGAACCCGTGCGGCTTCGCCATGCTGCCCGCGTACCTGTCGTTCTTCTTGGGCATCGACCGCCGAGCCAGCGGGGGCAGCGCCCGCGCCGGCGTCGGCCGGGCGCTGGCCACCGGTGCCGTCGTCACCACCGGCATCGTGGTGGTCTTCGGCATCGTCGGCATTGCGCTGTCGGCGGGTCTGAGCGCCTTGCGCGACTACGTGCCGTGGGCAGCCATCGTGATCGGTGTCGGCCTCATCGCACTCGGTGTCGCCATCCTCGCCGGCTTCCGCCTCACGGCGTACTTGCCCAAGTTCGAGCGGGGCGCCTCGGGCCGGGATGTGCGCTCGCTCTTCCTGTTCGGCGTCAGCTACGCCGTGGCGTCGGTGTCATGCGGGCTGGCGACATTCCTGGTGGTGGTCACCGCTTCGGCCGGCGACGACAGCTTCGTCGGCGGCATCGTGTCGTTCGTGCTGTATGCGCTCGGCATGGGCCTGGTGCTCACCTCGCTGGCCGTCAGCCTGGCGCTGGCTCGCGGCTGGCTGCTGAGCAAGCTCCGCGTGCTCATGCGCTACACCGACACGATCGCGGCAGTGCTGATGATCGCCGCCGGTGCGTTCACCATCTGGTACTGGTTCATCGACCTGACCGACCGCGGCGGCGACGGGCTGGTGGTGACGGTCGAACGGTGGAGCAGCAGCCTGAGCAACTGGGTCGCCTCGGTCGGCGGGCTGCGGCTGGGTCTCGTAATGAGCATCGTGCTCGCCATCGGCGGCATGGCCATGCTCGTGTCGGGGCGCGGCGGCGACGACTCGGCGGCGACGGACCTCGCAGATGAGTCCTCAGGACCGGACCAAGCGGGCAGTGCCGCTGAGGTGCTGAACTAAGCCACCGTGGCACTGCACCTGAAGGACCGCACGCTTCTCGACGCGGAGCGGCCATTTGCCGAGCTGCTCGGCCGTCCGGGTGTGACCGAGGTGCTGCAACTCCGTTCGCGATTCGGCTTCATGGCGTTTCACGGCGGGTGGCTCGAAGAGGTCACCGACGACATCGCCTCGGCGGCCGCCGAGCGCAGCGGCGCCTCGGTGTATGCGTGCCTGCAGGGCCCCGACGATCAGTGGCACCTGCCCAGCCACTGCTTCGATCCCGCAGACTCGCCGGTGCTGCGCGAGTTCCTCGACCATGTGGATGTCGTCGTGGCAGTCCACGGATTCGGCAGCCCCCGGCTGCTGCGAGCGGTGCTGCTGGGCGGGCGCAACCGGACGCTGGCGGCCCATGTCGCGGTGCATCTGATCGGGCGGCTGCCGCACTACGAGGTTCTGCACCGTCTCGACGAGATCCCCAAGACGCTGGCCGGCCAGCACCCGCGCAACCCGTGCAACCTGCCCCGTGGCGGCGGCGTCCAGATCGAGCTGCCGCCGCGCATCCGCGGCAAGAGCCCGATGTGGACCGGATTCCGCGGCCCCGGACGGGTGCCCCATCACGAAGCGCTCATCGAAGGCTTGGCTGCGGCGGCCCGTGCATGGACGGCCTCGGAGGACTCGCACGGCGCCGGCAGCGAGCTGGTGCCCGAGCCTGCTCTGGCCGACTGAGACGCCCTCGATGTCATTGCGCGTCGCAGCCACGGTTGCGGCAGCAGGAATCGTCGGTGCCGCCGTGCGCTGGAGCGTCGCCACGCAGATCGACGACAACTGGGCGCTGCTCATCGTCAACGTGATCGGCTGCGGCGTCGTGGGCTGGGCCACCGCCCGGCACGAGCAGACCCGACACCGCAGGCTGGTTCAGCCCCGCATCAGCAGCGCCAGTCGAAGTGCTGCCGGCCCGCCGCCCGGGCTGACGGTCGGCTTCTGCGGGGCGCTGACCAGCATGTCAGCGCTCGCGCTGCAGCTCGCGACGCACCTCGACGACGGCCGTATCGCCACCGCGGGCGCATGGCTCGGCCTGACGGCCGCGGCGTGCACTGCTGCTTTTGTGATGAGCCGCCTCGCGGTCGTATTCGCCTGCGGCACACGGCCATGACGGTGCTCGCCACAGCGGTCGGTTTCGGCGTGGCGGCCGCCATCGGCACGTTGCTCCGCTGGCGAGCGAGCACCACGCTCGGGCCGGGCGGGACGCTGCTCATCAACATCGCAGGGGCCTTCGCACTCGGCCTGCTCGCAAGCGCGTCAGGCGCCGCAGCAACCATCTTCGCCACCGCGGGCCTCGGGGCCCTCACCACGGTGTCAGGCATCCTCCCCGAGAGCGCACGTCTCATGCGAGCCAGCCCGCTGCTCGCACTCGGCTACGTCTCGCTCACCATCACCGGCGCAACCGCCGCAGCCACGCTCGGCCTCCGACTCGTCTAGCGCCAGCCAGCTGGCCGGTGCGGTTCAGGCCGGGGCGGGGATCTCGGTGAAGTTGAGCCAGGGGTGGAGCACTTCTGGTACGGAGATGGAGCCGTCGGGCTGCTGGTGGTTCTCCATGATGAACACGAGCGTGCGGCCGACGGCGCATGCCGTGCCGTTCAGGGTGTGGACCAGCCCTTGGCCGTCCTCGTCGAACCAGCGGGTGCCGAGGCGCCGGGCTGAGTAATCGGTGTAGTTCGAGCACGAGGTGACCTCGCGGTAGGCGCGCTCGGACGGCAGCCATACCTCGAGGTCGTACTTCTTGGCCGCCGCAGCGCCTAGGTCGCCGGCCGCCACGTTGATCACCCGGTAGGGCAGGTCGAGCGAGCCGACGATCTCCTCCTGGATGGCGCGCAGCGCCTCCAGCTCGTCCCAGCTCGTGTCGGAGTCGCAGAACGAGAACATCTCCACTTTGTCGAACTGGTGGACCCGGAAGATGCCGCGGGTGTCCTTGCCGTACGTGCCGGCCTCGCGCCGGAAGCACGATGAGAACCCGGCATAGCGCAACGGCAGCCCAGCCCGCTCCAGCCGCTCGCCCCGGTGCAGGCCCGCCAGCGCCACCTCCGAGGTGCCGATCAGGAACAGGTCGTCGCCGTCGATCTCGTACACCTGGTGACGGTCGGCGGGGAAGAACCCGGCCTCGACCATCATCTCCTCGCGCACGAGCACCGGCGGCACGACAGGCAGGAAGCCGTTGCGCTCCAGCAGGTCCATCGTCCACTGCACGAGGGCGAACTCCAGCCGCACCGCCGCGCCCTTCAGGTAGGCGAACCGCGAGCCGCTGTTGCGGGCACCGCTCTCGGAGTCGACCAGGCCGGCCAGCGCACCGATCTCGGCATGGTCGTGAGCAGGCGGATCGCCTCGCTCCCCCACCTCACGCACCGTCTCGAAGTGCTCCTCGCCGCCGGACGGCACCTCGGCCGCGGCCGGGTTGGGCACCTGCAGCGCCAGCTCGGTTCGCCGCTCGACGGCCTCCCGCTCGGCGACCTCCAGGCGCTCCACGTCGTCCTTGAGGCGCGCCGCCTCCGCGATCTTCGCCGGACGCTCGTCGGGAGCCGCCCGCCCGATGTCTCGCGATGCGGCGTTCTGCGCCGCCCGCGCCTGCTCAGCCTGATGGGTGACTGACCGCCACGCCTCGTCTGCCGCGAGCACGTCGTCGATGAACTCCAGCGAGGCGCCCTTGCGGGCAGCGCCATCGCGGTATGCGGCGTCCTCGCGAAGCCGGCGGAGGTCGATCACGCCGGCCGAAGCTACCGGCCCCGCCCGCGTCCCAGCCCTCGGGAGGCGAGCCGGCGGTGCTTGCGCTGGCCAGTGGCGGCCGCGAGGATCGCCGGATGCCCGAACAAGCACCGACCTCCTCCCGGCACATTCGCTTCGAGGCTGACGACAAGCCACCGTTGCCGCTCACCGCAGGGCTGGGATTGCAGTTCGCAGTTCTGGCCATCGCCGGTGTCGTGCTGACGCCTGCGATCGTCGTCCGGGCTGCCGGCGGAACCGACGCATACCTGACGTGGGCCGTGTTCGCCGCCGCGGCAATCAGCGGCATCAGCACGATCCTGCAGGCCGTCCGGCTCGGCCGCATAGGCGCCGGGTACGTGCTGCTGATGGGCACCTCCGGCGCCTTCATCGCCGTCTGCGTCACTGCCCTCACCGACGGCGGGCCGGGCCTGCTGGCCAGCCTCGTCGTGGCCTCATCGCTGTTCCAGTTCCTGCTCGCGACGAAGCTGTCGCTCTTTCGGCGGCTGCTGACGCCGACTGTGGCAGGCACCGTGGTCATGCTCATCGCCGTGACGGTGATGCCGCTCATCTTCGACATGGTGACGGCCTCGCCTGAAGGCAGTGCAGCGGCGAGTGCTCCGCTGAGCGCGCTCGCCGCCATGGGCGTCATCATCGTCATCGCGCTGAAGGCCAGGGGCAGCCTGAGGCTGTGGGCGCCGGTCATCGGCATCGTCGCCGGATCGATCGTCGCGGCGCTCTTCGGGCTGTACGACTTCGACCGGGTCACAGAGGCAGGCTGGATCGGCCTGCCCGACGGTGGCTGGCCCGGCTTCGACTTCTCGTTCGGCGCCGAATTCTGGGGCTTGCTTCCCGCGTTCATCTTCGTCACGCTCATCGGCGCCGTCGAGACCATCGGCGACTCGGTCGCCATCCAGCGTGTGTCGTGGCGCCGGCCCCGGGCCGTCGACTACCGGGCCGTGCAGGGCGCCGTGGCCGCTGACGGCACCGGCAACCTGCTGTCGGGACTGGCAGGCACCGTGCCGAACACCACCTACTCCACCAGCATCTCCATCACCGAGCTGACCGGCGTGGCGGCGCGCCGGGTGGGCGTGGCCATCGGCATCTCATTCATCGTGATGGCGTTCGTGCCCAAGCTGCTGGCCCTGGTGCTGGCTGTGCCTGACGCAGTGGTCGCGGCCTACGTGACCGTGCTGCTGGCGCTGCTGTTCGTGGTGGGCATGAAGATCGTGATCGCCGACGCCACCGACTACCGCCGGGGGCTGATTGCGGGCTTCTCGTTCTGGATCGGCGTGGGCTTTCAGAACAACCAGATCTTCCCCGAGTACCTGTCTGACTTTGCGGGCGGCTTCCTCCAGAACGGCATGACCGCCGGCGGGCTCACCGCCATCGTTCTGACGCTGTTCGATGAGGTCACGCGGGCCCGTCCCCAGCGGTTGCGCTGCGATCTGGCGGCGTCGGCGCTGCCGCAGGTTCGCTTGTTCGTGGGCCGCTTCGCAGACCGCAACGGCTGGAGCCGAGCGATGTCAGACCGTCTCGACGCAGTGGCCGAGGAAGCGCTGCTGACGCTGATCGAGGTCGAACGGCCTGCGGGCGCTGGCGAGGGTCGCAACTTGCGGCTGACAGCGAGCAAGCAGGACGGCGGCGCCGTGCTCGAGTTCGTGGCCACCGCCAGCGGGGAGAACATCGAGGACCGGCTCGCCGTGCTGGATGCCCACAGCGTAGAACGGCCTGTCGAGCGGGACCTCTCGCTTCGAGTGCTGCAGCATCACGCCGCATCGGTGAACCATCAGCAATATCACGAGGTGGATATCGTGACCGTCCACGTCGACGTGCCCGATCCAAGAGGCTGAGCCCCGGGCCCGCGCAGGCACCGCAGGGGGACGCTCCCATGACTGAACCGTCGTATGACGTCGTCTGGCCTGGAGCGCCGTCGGGCATCGAGCAGCGGGAGCTGGCGCCGAGGCTCGACACGCTGGCCGGCAAGCGGATCGGGTTCCTGTGGGACTACCTGTTCCGCGGCGATGAGCTGTTCCCGATTCTCGAGCGCGAGCTCGCTGCCCGCTATGCGGGCGTGACGTTCGTCGGCTACGAAACGTTCGGCAATACACACGGCGGCGACGAGGCCGCCGTCATCGACCGCCTGCCTGACTCGCTGCGTTCACGAGCTGTCGACGCCGTGGTGTCGGGAATGGGCTGCTGAGGCAGCTGCACGCCCGCCGTGGCGCGGGCAGCAGTCGCATCCGAAGCCGCAGGCGTGCCGTCGGTCTCGATCGTGTGCGAGAGCTTCGACGGCCAAGCCATCGCGACCGCACGCGGGTTCGGGTTCGAAGGGTTGCCCTTGGCAGTCACGGTGGGCCACGTGGACGCCCAGTCCGCTTCGGACATGGAGAGCAACTTCGTCGATCGCACCGTGGACGCCATCGTCGCCGGGCTGACCGGAGCGTCCGCCGCACGCAACGGCACGAACGGAACGGCTTCGCCCGGCGATCAGGACATGGGCGAATCGACTGCCTTGGGCCCGTACGACACAGCGATCAGCGGTTCGGTGGACGAGGTCAACGATGCCTTCGCCGAGCGAGGATGGTCGGACGGGCTGCCGATCGTGCCGCCGACGGTGGATCGTGTCGAGCGTTTCCTGGCCGGCACGGGCTTGGACCCGCAGCAGTCGCTGGGTATCGCCCGGACGACCGGCCGCGACATGACCGTGTGGTCGGTGGCAACCAACGCTGTCATGGCGGGCTGCGAGCCGCGTCACCTCGGCGTGCTGCTCGCCGCAGCGCGCATCCTGGCCGACCCGCACTACGGCGCAGAGCACTCGGGCAACACCACCGGAGCCGACGCACTGATGATCCTCGACGGCCCGAATGCAGCAGCGCTGGGCTTCAATTCCGGCGTGGGGGCACTGCGCGACGGGAGGCGCGCCAACACCAGCGTCGGCCGCTGGCTGCGGCTCTACCAGCGCAACGTGTTCGGTTTCACTGCGGCCGAGCATGACAAGTCCACCTTCGGGAACTCGTTCCGCGTGGTGCTGTGCGAGGACGCCGCCGCCCTCGCCGACATCGGCTGGGACCCCGTCAGCGCCGAATTCGGCTTCGGCCGCAACGACGACGTGCTCACCATGGCCCGCTTCAACAGCGGTGCCATTGTTGGCAGCGCGTTCGGCTCGACCCCCGACGAGATCGTGCCGTATCTTGCCGACGGCCTGGCGCGGATCACCGGCTGGGACCTCGGGCATCTGTACGGCCTCGGGCGCATGCACTACCGGCCGCTGCTGGTGCTGTCGCCGATCCTGGCGCGCACCTGCGCAACCGCGGGCTGGACCAAGGCGAACCTGGCCGAGGCGCTCTTCGAGCACGCTCGCATCCCGGCGTGGCGATTCGAGAAGCTCATCGGCGAGTGGACCAACCTGGCGGCAGGCCGCCCCCGGCTCACCGATGTCGTCGCGGCCGGCGATTTGCCGTCGCAGTTCGCAGCCTCAGACGATCCCGACCGCCTAGTGCCGATCGTCTCGGAGCCGGCGAAGTTCGTGATCGCGGTGGCAGGCGACGCGAACCGCACCAACGCCTACGTGTTCAGCCACGACGGCCCCCACGGCGACTACACCGCCCAAGCGGTCGAACGCCTCGGCCACGGCTGACGGTCGAGTGGGCTGCGCGCCGCCACGCGCAGCGAAGCTCAGCAGTCGAGGTTGGGACTGAGATCGCAGCCGGCCGGGTCGGTCCAGAACAGCATTGAGGTGCCCATCGCCGCGTAGACCGCGATGGCGAGCACCAGCCCTCCGACGAACATCCACGTGAACAGCTTGCTGTCGAAGCGCAGGTGCATGAAGTAGGCCACCACGATCCAGAACTTCACCACCATCAGGATCAGCAGACCAGGCACCTCAATGGGGCCCGTATCGACGAAGTACAGCAGGACCTCGGCGGCCGTCAGCACGCCCAGCAGCAGGGCGACCTTGATGTAGCCGAAGTCGCTCAGGCCATGGTCATGGTCGTCGTGAGCCTCTTCGGACTCGTGGATCTCTTCGGATGCGGCTTCGGTGGCGGTGCTCATCGCTGCACTTCCTACGGGATCAGGTAGACGACCGCGAAGATCACGATCCAGACGATGTCGACGAAGTGCCAGTACAGGCCGATGATCTCGACGGTCTCCGCCCGCTCGGGACCGATGATCCCTCGATTCACCATCACCCACAGCGTGACCAGCATGATGATGCCCAGCGACACGTGGACGCCGTGGAATCCGGTCAACGTGTAGAAGGCCGACGACGAGATGCTGACGGTGTACCCGAGGCCTTCCCGGTAGAAGCTCGTGAACTCGTACACCTGACCGGCGATGAACACGGCACCCTGCGCTGCGGTGGTCAGCAGCCACAGCTTGCAGCGCTCCATCTCGCCCCTGGCGATCGCCGACACCGCGAGCACCATCGTGAGCGAGCTCATCAACAGCACGAACGAGCTCACCGAGGTGAACGGGATGTCGAACAGATCGGCCGCTTTCAGCGACCCCTCGCCCGACAGCGGTTGGCGGTTGCGCAGCAGCAGGTATGTGGAGATCAGCGCCCCGAAGAGCAGGCAATCCGAACCCAGGAAGGTCCACATCGTCAGCTTCTCGTTGGACAAACTCGTGGTGGGCGGGATGATCTCGTAGTCGTCCCACTCCGTGCGGGGGTAGGCGATCTGCGGTTCGTCGCCTTCGGCCGGTTCGACGGCGGCCGCTGTGCTGCCCGTGGCGGGGGTGTCAGTCACCGGCGGCCTCCCCGTTCGCTGTGCTGGCGGCCAGCACGCCGTCCCCGTCACTGTGGTCATCGGGGCCGTCGTCAGGTTTCTCGGCGCCATGATCATCGTCGTGGTCGCCATGCCCGTCGTGGCCGTGGCCCGCGTCGGGGTCGGTGGCCGGTTCGAGCGTCCAGCCGAACATGGAACCGACCAGCAGCAGCAGCCCGATGCCGGCGATCCACAGGTTGTAGATCAGCCCGAACCCGATGAGCGGCATGCCCATCGCCAGCACGATCGGCCAGTACGACGGCGACGGCAGGTGCGGGTGCTGATCGCCGATCTGGGCGATGTCGTTGCCGTAGGCAATCCGTCGCAGCTTGCCGGTCTCGTCGGGCTGGTATTTCTTGTGCCAGAAGTCGTCGACATCGCTCACCACGGGCACGTAGTCGAAGTTGTGCTCGGGCACCGGCGACGGAATGGCCCATTCCAGCGTGCGGCCGTCCCACGGGTCGGCTCCGGCCCCCGGCTCCAGACCCCGGCGGTAGCGGCCCCACGTGCGGAAGATGTTGACGGCCAGGATCACCATGGCGATGAGCATGAAGAAGTAGCCGATGGTGGCGATCTTGTTCCAGAACTCGAAACCGTCGAATTCCCCGTAGACGCTGTGGCGCCGGGCCATCCCCTGCAAGCCCACGATGTGCATGGGACCGAAGGTGACGTTGAAGCCCAGGAGCATCAACCAGAAGTGCCAGCGGCCGAGCCGGTCGTTCAGGTGGTAGCCGAACGCCTTGGGCCACCAGTAGTACATGCCGGCGAACATGCCCATGAGGGCGCCGCCTACGAGCACGTAGTGGAAGTGCGCCACGATGAAGTACGTGTCGGTCTGCTGGGTGTCGGCGGGCGCGATCGCATGCATGACGCCCGACAGGCCGCCGATCGTGAACATCGCCACGAGCGACACCGAGAACATCATCGGCACGGTGAAGCGGACCTTGCCCGCCCACATGGTCGCGATCCAGTTCAGGATCTTCACGCCTGTGGGCACCGCAATGAACATGGTGGTCGCCGAGAACGCCGCCACCGAGACCGGCCCCATGCCCGAGGTGAACATGTGGTGCGCCCACACACCCCACCCCATGAAGCCGATGGCCGCACCCGACAGCACCACGATCGGGTAGCCGAACAGCGGCTTGCGGCTGAACACCGGCAGCGTCTCGGACACCACGCCGAATGCCGGCAGGATCAGGATGTAGACCTCCGGATGGCCGAATATCCAGAACAGGTGCTGCCAGAGCAGCGGGTCGGCGCCGGCGTCGACGTTGAAGAAGTTGGCGTCGAAGGTTCGATCGAACGTCAGCAGGATCAGCGCCACCGTGATGACCGGCAGGGCGAACACCAGCAGGAACTGCACCACCAGGATCATCCAGGTGAACACCGGCATGCGCAGCAGGCTCATGCCCGGGCAGCGCATGTTGATGATGGTCACCAGCAGGTTGATGGCACCCAGCAGCGAGGCGATGCCGGCGATCTGCAGGCCCAGGGCGTAGAAGTCCATGCCGTGGCCTGGGCTGAAGGTCATGCCGGTGTTGGGCGCATAGGCGAACCAGCCGCCGTCGGCGCCGCCGCCCAGGAACCAGCTGAGATTCAGGAAGATGCCGCCGAAGAAGAAGACCCACAGGCCCAGCGCATTCATGCGCGGGAAGGCCACGTCCCTGGCGCCGATCTGCAGCGGCACGAGATAGTTCGCGAACGCGTTCGCCAGCGGCATGATCACCAGGAAGACCATGGTGACGCCATGCATGGTGAACAGCTGGTTGTAGAAATCGGCGCTGATCACCTCGCCGTCGGGCGCCCACAGCTGCAGGCGCACCAGCCCGATCTCGAGGCCGCCGATCAGGAACCAGAACAGCGCGAGGGCGCCGTACATGATCCCGATCTTCTTGTGGTCCACCGTGAAGAGCCACTCGCGCCAGCCGGTTGCGTGCATGGGGCGGGCGAAGACGCCGGTGCGCGGGGAGTCGTCTCCGTGCGAGTCCGGCTCGGCCACCTCGAGCTCGGTGCCCGGTCCAGAGCTGTCCGGAAGATCAGGACTCTCCGGCTGATCGGTGATGATTGCCATCAGGTCGTTCTCCTAGGCCCTGCTCATCAGGGCAGCACCGGCGGGCTGCCGAGGGTCTTCAGGTACTCCACCAGGTTGTCGAGGTCTTGATCGGTCAGCACCTCGGAGAAATCCAGCATGCCCTGCTGGTTGTCGGCGCGAGCGGGCTTCATGTCGGGCGCATTGCGCACCCACTCACGCAGCTCGGCAACGTTGACCTTGAGACTCCCGTCGGGATTGCGCAGGTACTCGCCGCCGGGTCCGGTCTGGTAGGTCTCGTACAACGCTCCAGCAAAGGCCGTGCGGCTCATCAGGTTGGTGAGATTCGGTGCGATGCCCGCGAGCAGGTTCGCATTGCCCCCGGCCGCGCTCTCGTAGACGCCGTCGACGACGTGGCAGCTGATGCAGTGGGTCTCGAACAGTGCCGCGCCGGCCGCTGCGGCCGATCCCTCGACGAGCGCTTCCTGCGCCGCCTCCTTGCCGGCGAGCTGTTCTTGCTCCCAGCGCTTGTAGTCGTCGGGTGTGAGCACGATGGTCCGCATCTGCATGTTGGCGTGGCTCAACCCGCAGAACTCCACGCACTCGCCGTAGAAGATGCCGGGCTCGTCGGAGCTGATCAGCCAGTGGTGAACCCGGCCGGGCACCGCGTCTTTCTTGCCGTTCAGCTGGGGGATCCAGAACGAGTGGATGACGTCATTGGAGTGGATCTCGAGATTGACCTTTTCTCCGGTCTGGATGACCAGGTCGTTCGCCGTGACGATGTCGTCGTTGCCGTCCCCGTCGAGGTCGTAGCTGAACTGCCACCACCACTGCTGGCCCTCGACCTTGATCGTGGGTCCGTCGCTTGCGCGAGCGAGATCGAACACTGTCCCGAGCGTGTAGATCGTGAGGAACACCAGCATCGCCGTCGGGATGAGCGTCCACGTCAGCTCGGCCTTGCGATTGCCGTGGATCTGCGGCGGCAGGTCGTCGGGGTCGTCAGTCGGCTTGGCCCGAAACTTCACGATGATCGTGACAACTGCGGCAGCCACGAAGATGCCGACGCCGACTGCCATCCAGCCCGACAGGCGCATCAAGCCGTCGATGTCGCGGGCTTCCTCCCCGATCGGCTTGGTGGCATCGAGGCGACCGGTGGCACAGCCCGCCAGCAGCACACCGAGCAGCGCCGGTACGGCCAACCGCCAGCGCCGGGCGAAGCGAGCGCCCATCACTCGTGCCCTCCGTCGGACTCGCTCATCTCGCCCGAGCCGCCGGCGCCGTGATCATCGGCCTCGGCTTGATCGCCGACGTGATGGAACTCACGCTCGCCGATCACGGCTGAGGTGATGCCCGCAACGATGAGCGCGACGCCGCCCAGCACCAGCATCGACGCCGTGACGGTACGTCGCAGCTGCGGCTTGGCGTACACCAGGAAGGCGAAGGCCAGGATCACCGCAGCAATCACGATGGCTGCATAGCTCGCTGCCGTCTTGCTGACGGTCAGGAAGATGCGCGAAGCGAGCACCACCGGAATGGCGATGCCCAGCGCGCCGTAGAGCGAGATCTCGAATGGCCGCAGCAATCGTGCGCGCTCGACTGCGTTCGACTCTGCATCAGTGGACAGATGCTCCGCCCATGCGCTCATGGTCCACTCGATGGCGGAGATCAGCAGCAAGGCCACGCCCGCGATCGTGAGCAGGGAGTCAGTCACCAGCCCCACCATGAGCACGCCCATGCCCACCGCCGCCATGATCGGCCAGTACGCCGGGGTCGGACGGTGCTCGTGCGAGTGCTCCCGATCCAGCGAGTCGCCGTCACCCACCGTCAGTGCCAAGGCGAACAGCAGGGCGAAGGCCCCGGCGGCCACTCCCAGCACGATCGTGGCGTACATGACCACGTGCCCGGTGCCGTCCATGCCCGTGAGCAGGCCCACCGCCACTGCGGCCGCGGCAGCCAGCGCGATGCGCCCGGCGAAGTACCTGCTGGCGATGCCGACCATCGATCCCCTACTTCACCACGTACACGACGTACCAGGTGGCGGCCCACGCAAGCACGGCGAAGTCCCAGAAGAAGACCGCTGCGCCCAGCGGCGTCGAACGGTCGCGGCCCACGCTGCCTCCCAGCGACCGGAGTGTCATCAAGCCCAGGTAGAACATCCCGACAATCAAGATGGCCAGCGAGAGCCCGGTGACCGCGAATGCCAAGGTCGCCCATTCGCCCGAGCCGATCTCGAGCCCCATGCGGTTCAGGCTGAACATGACCATGTTGAAGAAGGCGAGCCCCATCACCAGGGTGAGCGCCATGCCCACCCAGGTGTGGCTGCGCTCACCGCGGGCGCTGGCCCACACCGCCCAGTGCGCTGTGACCACAGAGACCAGCAGGGTGATGAGGGCGTAGACAAGCTGCGGATTCGGCACCGATTGGCCGGCCAGCCAGTCGTGGCCGGGGTCGATACCCGATGCATGCCGGCGCGCCATGTAGTGGCCCAGTGCTCCGGCCACCGCCATAGCCCCGGCCGCGATGGCGAACCCGGTGCCGACGAGCTGGCTGCGGGGACGCGGCGGCGGGCCGGGAACGCTGTAACGCCCCGGCTGCGGAGCTTCGAGGGTGCTCGTGGTGTCCGCCATCAGGCCGGCACCTCTTCCGCGGCGCGTTCGGCGGCGGCTCCGCTCCCGTTGAGCCCATTCCCATTGAGCTCAGCGTCGAGCAGGGGGGTTCCCGAAGTGAGCTCCGGCAGGGCAGCGGCGGGGCCGAGCGGGGGCGGCGAGGGCAGCAGCCACTCAGGTGTCAGCCCGTCCCACGGGTCGGCCTCGGTTTCGGCGCCCTTGCGCATGGCCACGCTCACGAGCAGGTTCAGCACCACGAGCGCCACGCCGACCAGCACGATGACGACGCCGACAGCGCCAAGCGCCGACAGGCCTTCAGCGCCCGAATCGTCGACCTGACTGCCATAGCGAGTGGTGAGCAGCGGCGCGCCGTAGACGAACTGCGGCTGCTCGGTGAAAACGCCTGACAGCGTCGGGCCCAGCCATGCCACCAGAGCACCGACGCCGATCGCCAGGAGGCTGGCGAACCCGGCAAGCTCGGACAGCCGCCGGCCCCAGATCTTGGGCGCCCACCAGTGCAGCGCAGCCAGCCCGCCCAGCAGCCCTGCGCCGTAGATGAGCAGACTCTGCTGGCCGGTGACCCAGGTGGTGAATCGCAGCGGGGCGTTCCCGTCGGTGCCGCGTCCCGCGATCTGCAGCCAGTCCACGCCGGTGCCGATCAAGCCCACCAGTGCGGCCACAGCGATGAGCGTTCCGGCGCCGAACGCAGCGACTACCGCCGTGTTGGGCCGCGTCAGTGATACTGCGCCGCTGCGAGGCCGCGGCCGGTTGCGGCTCTGCCACAGCGTGAAGCCCAGCAGCGCCAGCAAGCCCGAGACTCCTGCGAGGGCGCCCGCATAGAGGCCGACCAGCACGATGCCTTCGAGGCCGTCGACGATGTCAGCGCCTTCGTCGGTGATGCCGAAGTTGGCCCACGCGCCGAAGCCGAAGAGCCCGACGAGTCCCATGGTGAAGTAGAGCGCCAGCGGCTCGAAGACCCAGCGGCGGGCGGCGGCGAGCATGATCTCAGCGACCACGCCGAGCACGGGCACCACGTAAATGAACAACTGCGGCGTGCGGTACATCCAGTCGATGCGCGACCAGATGCCGTAGTTGCCTCCGAGAAAGCGGGGTCCGTAGCGGTGCTCGATATAGAGAATGACGATCTGGCCGAGCACCACGCCGAGGCTCACCACGAGCATTGACGCCGTGACGAGCGCCGACCAGGCGAACGGCGGGGTGCGGTCCATGTACATGCCCGGCGCACGCATGGTGAGCGTGGTGACGGCAACACAGATCGCCCCGGTGAGCAGCGAGATCACGAGCCCTGCGAGAGCCAGCAGGTGCAGATCCACCCCGTCCGAGAAGCCGCCGCCGGGACCGCCGTTGGCGATGTACGCCCCCACGAGCACGCCCGCCGACACCAGCCAGCCCCAGAACGACAGGGCCGCTGCGCGTCCGAAGGCGATGTTCGGCGCCCCCACCTGCAGTGGCACTACATAGATGGCGATGCCCAGGAACAGCGGGATGAGCATGCCGAACACCAGGGCGTCGCGGGTGAACGTGAAGACCTGCACAAACGAATCGCCGTTGAGGACGGTGTGCCCGCTGGACGACGCCAGGTCGAAGCGCACAAGCAGATCTGCGATGGCGCCGGCCAGGGCGAACAGCAGCGAGCAGGCGATGAACAGCCGGCCGATGCGCTTGTGGTCGGCGGTGTTGAGCCAGCCGAACGCCGTCGGGTCTTCTGCCGGGACGGCCCCGGCAGTTCCTCCCGAATGCGTCGCTTCGGTGGTGGCGTCGGTCATGCGGCGATGTGGTTCCCGAACTCGGCTGGCGGCGCCGCTTTGGGGCGACGCCAACGGCGCACTCTAGCGACCCGCGGCCCCCTCAACCAGATTGTTCCCAGCACAACTGCGTCACCAGCTGAGCCGGACGACCACGTCGACAGCCATCGCCGCGAACAGCAGCCCCAAGTACGCGATCGAGGTGTGGAACACGCGCATCGCGGTCTGGGGCGTCAGCGCTCGCCACAGCGTCACGAGCTGCCATCCGAAGGCAGCGCCGCCGGCCAATGCGACTGCCCAGTACAGGCCTCCGACACCGGCGACCACGGCAAACCACAGCGACAGCGCGATCACCGCGAGGGTGTGCAGCGTCATCTGGATCAGCACCGAGCGCTCACTGGCCACCGACGGCAGCATCGGCACCTCGGCGGTGTCGTAGTCGTCGGCATAGCGGATGGCCAGCGCCCAGAAATGCGGCGGAGTCCAGAAGAAGACGATCGCGAACGCGATCCAGGCCTCGAGCGACAGCGTGCCGGTCACGGCCGCCCAGCCGACGAGCACCGGCGCGGCACCCGCCGCACCGCCGATGACGATGTTCTGGGCCGACGACCGCTTCAGCCACAGCGTGTACACGAACACGTAGAACAGGCACGCAGCCAGCGCGAGCAGGGCTGCGAGCAGATTGGCGCCCCACCACAGAATCCCGAACGCTGCCGCTTCGAGCACCACGCCGTAGATCAACGCAGCGCGCGGTGTCACCGTGCCGACCACCAGCGGGCGGTGGGCCGTGCGGGCCATCGTGGCATCGATGTCGCGATCGATGTACATGTTGAAGGTGTTGGCGCCGGCCGCCGACAGCGTGCCGCCGACCACGGTGAACAGCATCAGCGCGAGCGAGGGCACGCCACGCTCGGCCACGAACATCGGCGGCACCGTCGTCACCAGCAGCAGCTCGATGATGCGCGGCTTGGTGAGCGCGACGTATCCCCGCAATGTCGATCCACGCAGTGTTGGGCGCAGCGCCGCCAGCATTGCTGTGAGGCTACGAGTCGCCCCTAACGTTTCAGCGTGAATTTGCCGGAGCCGTCGCCGCAAGGGCGCAGGCGGTACGTCACCCCCGAGCGCTTCGCTGTGATCGCGCGCTGGGCCCTGTGGTCGCTCGTGGCGATCGTGGTCACTGGCTCGCTTGTGCGTCTCACGGGCAGCGGCCTGGGATGCAGCGACTGGCCGACCTGCGAACCTGGCGAGTTCGTGCCCGCGGCCGATTTTCACGGCTGGGTGGAATTCGGCAATCGCATCGTGACGGGCCTGGTGTCGGTGGCTGTCGTCGCGGCTGTCGCGGCGTCGTGGTGGCGGCAACCGCGCCGGGGCGACTTGGTGTGGTGGTCGCTGGGCCTGGTGGCCGGCGTGATCTTCCAGATCGGCCTCGGCGCCGTGACCGTGCTGACCCACCTGTCGCCGCCGATCGTGATGTCGCACTTCCTGGCATCACAGGTGCTGGTGTCGGCCGCAGTCGTGTTGCAGCATCGGGCGTCCTGGGAGGCGCCACCCGTCGGCGGCGGCGCGGCCCGGCTGCCGACCCATGTCCGGACACTCGCATGGCTCGCTGCGACGCTCACGGCTGCGGCCCTGTGGACCGGGACGGTGGTGACCGGCACCGGGCCCCACGGCGGCGACGAGCATGTGGAGCGTCTGCAGTACGCGCTGCCGTCGGTGGCCCGCATTCACGGCATCACCGTGGCAGTGCTGGCCGCGGCCACCCTGTTGCTCGCCTTCCGGGTACGGCGGCTGGCCGCGACGCAGGGGGGCGACGCAGCGGCCGATCTTGGGCGGCGCATTCGGACCGTGATCGGCGTCATGGCCGTGCAGGCCGCGATCGGGTACGTGCAGTACTTCAATGAGCTGCCGGTGCTGCTCGTGGCGCTGCATGTCGTCGGCGCAACGCTGCTCACGATCACGATGACCCGCTTGGTGCTTGCGGCTTCGAGCCGCGGAGCCGGCGACGACTGGTTCGCCTACACGCCCGACGCCACGTCGGCCTCCGGTCGAGGCCGATGATCCGGCGCACGCACGGTGTGGGGTTCGCGAATCGGTTGGCATCGCGGGCCGCGGCTTCGCAGGATGAACCCGTGAGCCCGACCGCTCCGACTGTCGCACCTCGGTTGGCGCAAGCGCCAGCCGTTGCCGACCCCGAAGTTGTCCGCGATCCGACCAACGAGGATGAGCACAGCACTGATGTGCCGTGGGTGGTGCTGGTCTGGAACGACCCGATCAACTTGATGAGCTATGTCGTGTTCGTGTTCCAGAAGCTGTTCGGCTACAGCGAGGCCAAGGCCACCGAGCTGATGCTGGATGTGCACAACAAGGGTCGTGCCGCAGTCGCGTGGGGCTCACGTGAGAAGGCCGAGCTGGATGTGTTCAGGCTCCACGAGTACGGCCTCTGGGCCACCATGCAGAAGGACAACTGAGCTGTGCCCGCAGTGCTGCGCCAGCGACTGAGCGACGCTCTGACGACGGAGCTTCCGTGAGCGGCACGCGGTTCGGGGCTCGCGGCTCGCTGGTGAGCGTGCATCTCGCCGACTGGGAGCGGCGTCTGCTGGCCGAGATGGTGGGCGAGCTGCGGTCCAACCTGCTCGACCACACGCCTGCGCGCGACGGCGGCGACGGGTTGGATCCCTCGTTGCGCCGCCTGTTCCCGCCCGCGTACCTGAGCGATCCCGACCGCGATGCCGAGTACCAGCGGCTGATGCGCGACGAGCTGCTGGCCGAGCGTCTCGACCACCTTGACCTACTCGACGGCACGCTCGCCGTGGATCATCTCGATGACGAGCAGATCACCGCATGGATGCAGGGCCTGAACGAGCTGCGCCTAGTGCTCGGCACCCAGCTCGACATCTCCGAGGAGGACGATCCCGCCGAGATCGATCCGCACGACCCCGCACAGCGCCCGCGGCTGCGCTACCACTACCTCGGCGGGCTGCTCGCAGAACTCATCGACGCCACCACCGCGTAGCCTGAGACGCCCTGCCCCCATCGTCTAGCGGCCTAGGACACCGGCCTTTCACGCCGGCGGCACGGGTTCAAATCCCGTTGGGGGTGCTGGAATCCGGCGGCCGTCTCAGTCAGGTTCGGGCGCTAGGGGGAGCCGGAGTTCGACGGTGGTGCCGGGGCCGTCGGTGTCGATGACCGACGCTGAGCCGTTGTGGCTGCGAGCTACGTAGTCGACGATGGACAGTCCGAGGCCGGAACCGGGCTGAGCGCGTGCTTCGGGGGCGCGGTAGAAACGCTCGAAGACGGTCTCACGCAGGGCTGCGGGGATGCCGGGTCCGTGGTCGCGAACCCGGACATGTGCCTCCCGGTCGACTGCTGCAACGCTGATCTCGATCAGCTCGCCGGGCGGCGACCATTTCACCGCATTGTCGACGAGGTTGCCGATTGCTCGCTCGACCAGTGCTGCATTCACGACCACCTCGCACGGCTCGAACGCGGTCACAAAATCCGTCTCGGTCCGGCGGCGGTGCCGGTCCACCACCGACGCCGCCAGCTCGGCCAGATCGACGCGCTCCGGCTCGCCCTGGGATCGCTGGTCGGTCGCCAGCTCGACGAGCTCGTTCACCAGTTCGGTGAGCTGGTCGAGCTCGAACTGGACATCGTCGAGCATCTGGCGGCGCTCATCGCTGTCGAGTGCAACGACTGCATCGCCGACGTCGCCAGAATCCGCCACGGCCTCTGCCGGCTTCGTCGCCTGCTCGCTGCGTGCCAGCAGTTCGATGTTGGTGCGGATGCTGGTGAGCGGTGTCCGCAGCTCGTGGCCTGCGTCGGTGACCAGTCGATGCTGCTGGGCGCGCGACAGCGCCAACGCCTGCAGCATCGCGTTGAAGCTGCGCGCCAACTCGCCCAGCTCGTCGTCGCGTTCAAGTTCGATGGGCTGGTCCAGGTCTTGGGTCTGGGCGACGTTCCGTGCCGCATCGGTGAGCCGCCGAACCGGCCGGATGGCGCGGCCCGCCACCAGGAATCCCAGCAGTCCGGCTCCCGCGACGCCGATGGCGGCCACAACAGCCAGCGCGTTGCGCAGGCCCGCCACGTTCGCGTCGACCTCGTCGAGCGGGCTGGCGACCATCAGCGCTCCCACGGGCGCTACCGGCACGGTCAACACTCGCAGGCGTACACCGTCCGCTGACACATCGGTTCGATGCCGACGAGCCCGGCCATTGGCCACGGCAACGTCTGCGGGTGTTACCGGCAGCACCTCGTCAGACGCGTACACCACTGCGCCGTTCGGGGCCACGATCTGGGCGAGCACGTCCCGGGGAACGAATCGCCCGAAGAACTGCACGCTGCGGCGCTCGGGCAGGCGACCGCCGCTCGCGACCAGCACGGCGACGCGGTCGTCCAGCTTGCGGTCGAGCGCTGACCGGGCCTCGGCTCGGGCAATCCAGAGCGCTACCCCCGAGATCGCCAGCACGGCGACGGCAACCGAGGCTGCCACCAGCAGCCCGAGCCGGGTACGGAAGCTCATGTGGGTCGGAGCACGTAGCCCACGCCGCGCACGGTCTGGATCGGCCTGTGGCCGTCGGAACCCGCTGCCGCAGCGAGTTTGCGCCGCAGGTAGCCGACGTAGACCTCCAAGGAATTCGAGGCCAGCGACGCGTCGTAGCCCCACACCGTGTCGTAGATCTCGTCGCGATGCAGAACACGACCCGGGTTGCGCAGGAACAGCTCCAGCAGCCGGTGCTCGGTGCGGGTCAGCGAGATGGGCTCGCCCGCGCAGGTCACCTCGTAGCTGGCGGTGTCGAGCACGATGCCGGCGCACGCCAGCCGTTCGCCTTCTTCCGGCGACGAGCTCTCAGCGCTCCTGCGCAGCAGCGCCCGCAGTCGAGCCAGCAGTTCGTCGAGCGCGAACGGCTTGGCCAAGTAGTCGTCGGCGCCGGCATCGAGGCCTTCCACCCGATCTGCAGTGGTGCCCCGAGCCGTCAGCAGCAGGATCGGCAGGCGGCTCCCGGCAGCGCGCAGGCGGCGGCACAGCTCGAAGCCGCCCAGGTTCGGCATTGTGGCATCCAGCACCATCACGTCTGCGCGGCCCGCCAGCGCCTCGCCCTCGAGGCCGTCGCTGCCTTCGAGCACGTCATATCCCTCGAGCTGCAGGGCGCGTCGCAATGCCGCTCGGATGCGCTGATCGTCGTCGACGACGGCTACCGCGGGGCTGCTCCGGTTCGGCAGATCAGCACCCATGGCCTCATTCTGGAACGCCGTTCATGAGAAACCCATGAGAGGCCGACCGCACAGACGCGGCGACTAGCCGGCGGCGGCGCTGCGGCGGCGCAGGTGCGGGATGGTGAGCGCGGCGCAGGCTTCGCGTTCGGTTTCATAGCTCAGCGCTCGTACGGCGTCGGCGATGTCCCACCAGGCCACCTCGTCGACCTCACTCGGGTCGCCCGCGAGCCGCTTGGGCATCTTCGTCGGGGCCATCGCGTAGAAGAGCACCAGCTTGGGCACCCCGCTCGCGATCAGGTAGCTGACCGGGTAGGGCGCAGACGTGATCGCGCACCGCACGCCCGTCTCCTCGCGGACCTCGCGCAGTGCCGCCTCCTCCCAGGATTCGCCCCGGTTGAGGTGGCCTTTCGGCAATGACCAGTCGTCGTACCGCGGCCGGTGCACCACCAGCACGGCGCCGTCGTGGCACACCACCCCGCCGGCCGCTCGGTCCACGGGCGCATTGGAGTAGCGGCCCCGCTCGATATGGCGCCGGCGTGCCTTCACTGTGAGCTGCGCGGCAGGAGCTTGGGCCGCCTTCTTGCGGCCCTTCTTCGACGACTTGGCCCCATCGGATGCCACGGTTCGTGTCTAGCGTGTCCACGCTGGCCGGGATGTACATGCCCGAGGTCGGCGGGGTCGACACAGGGGACAGACATGGACTTGGGGATCTGCATCGCATCGCACATCGGCGATCTCGACTACGTCGAGCGTGCCGAGGAGCTCGGCTACACGCATGCCTGGTTCGCGGACAGCCACATGCTGTGGTCGGACTGCTACGCCACCCTGGCGCTCGCCGCTGAGCGCACCAGCACCATCGGTCTCGGCACCGGCGTGTCTGTCTCGGGCACACGGCCCGCTCCGGTGACCGCCGCGTCGATCGCGACGATCAACGCGCTCGCGCCCGGACGGACATTTCTCGGCATCGGCACCGGCAACACAGCGATGCGGATTATGGGACACAAACCGCAGCGCATCGCCGAGTTCGACGAGTACTTGGCTGCGCTGCGGCCGCTGCTGCGTGGCGAGGAAGCCGTCCACCACTTCGGCGGCAGCGCGCAGCCGATCCGCCACATCATGCCCGACAACGGGTTCGTCAACTTCGACGACGAGATCCCGCTGTACGTGTCGGGTTTCGGGCCGCGGTCGCTGGGGCTGGCGGGCCGCTACGGCGACGGCGCGGTGCTCTCGGTGCCGCCCGACGGCTCGGCCACGGCGCGCGTCTGGGAGTACATCGAAGAAGGTGCCGCCGCTGACGGGCGCAGCATCGACCGCAGCCAGTACCTGATGTGCTCGCTCACCACGATCGTGATCCTCGACAACGGCGAGACGCTCGCCAGCCAGCGCGAGCGGGTTCACCACGAGGCAGGTGCCTTCGCGATGGCGTCGCTGCACTACTCCTACGACCAGTACCGGCAGTTCGGCCGGTCGCCCGGTGCACGCCTGGAGGCGGTGTGGGACGAGTACTGCGCGATGCTCGATGACACCGATCCCGAGCGCATCCACCAGCGCATCCACGCTGGCCACAACTGCTGGGTACTGCCCGAAGAGGCTCGGTTCCTCACCGACGAGCTCATCGATGCCACCTGCATCGTGGGCACTGCCGATCAGGTCGCCGAACGGCTGGCCGACCTGGGCGAGCGAGGGCTCGACCAGATCATGATCCTGCCCAACTTCGATCCCCGCTACGAGGTGCTCGAACGCGTCGGCCGCGAGATCATCCCCCGGCTTGCAGCCGGCTGAGTGGGTCAGTAGGAGACTGCTCGCTAGCCTTGTGCGCCGCTGTCAAGCCCACCCGCAGGGAGCTGCTTCGAATGAGCAACATCTGCCAAGTCACCGGCCGTCGGCCGCACTCGGGCTTCAACGTGTCGCACTCGCATCGGCGGACGAAGCGCTGGTTCAAGCCGAACATCCAGCGGAAGCGGTTCTGGGTGCCCAACGAGGGGCGCTGGGTCACACTGACCGTCAGTGCCAAGGGCATCAAGACCATCAACAAGCGCGGCATCGAGTCGGTGGTGGCCGATCTGCGCCGGCGTGGGGAGAAGGTCTGATGCCCAAGAGCGACAAGCGTCCTGTCATCAAGCTGAAGTCCACCGAGGGCAGCGGCTACACGTACACGACGCGCAAGAACAAGACGAACACCCGCGACCGGATCGAGCTGCGCAAGTACGACCCGGTGCTGCGCCGGCACGTCATCTTCAAAGAAGAACGCTGATCGGCGGCGCCGTCGAGTGCGCTGCATGAGCACCGCATGACGGCGGCGCAGCCTGCTCGCCTGAGCCTGCGGGCGGCGCGACGTCTTGCCATCGGCACCCAGGGGCTCGCCGCGCCGCTGCCGGGCGGACGGCTGGACATCCGGCATCTGCGACGGGCGATGGACAGCATGGGCCTGCTGCAGATCGACGCCGTCAACGTGCTGGCTCGCTCGCACCTGCTGGTGCTGCGAGCCCGGATGGGCGGCACTCACGATGCTGTGCTGGCGCTGCTCGAGCGCGCGGCGTACGCCCGGCGGCCGGACGAGCGCGAACTGACCGAGTACTGGGGCCATGAGGCGTCGTTCGTGCGTGTGGCCGACTGGCCACTGTTCGGCTGGCGGATGCGCCGGGGTGCTGCCGGCGACATGTGGAGCGGGAATGCCCGCTTCGGAGAGGCCAACCAGCCCAAGATCCGAGCGGCACTCGATTGGCTCGACGCCAGCGGTCCCGCATCCACGGCCGAAGTGGATGCCGCAATGAGCTGGGGACCCGGCGTGCGCGGGCCATGGGGAACACGCAGCAACGGGAAGCTGGCGCTGGCGTGGCTGTTCTGGGCGGGGCGGGTTGGCGTGGCCGACCGCACCGGTTTCGTGCGCCGCTATGACGTGATCGAACGGGTGCTGCCGAGCGCGGTGGTCGATGCTGTTGTGGACGAACCCGACGCGCACCGGGCGCTGCTGGCAGACGCCGCCCGTTGCCTCGGCGTAGCCACTGCCGACGATCTCATCGACTACCACCGCCTGCCCAAGCGCATCGCGCCCGCCCGCATCGCGGACCTCGTCGAAGACGACCAGCTCATCGAGGTGGCAGTGGAGGGCTGGGACCGGCCGGGGTATGTCCCCGCCGGCCAGCGCGCTGCCCGGCGACGGTCTCGATCGGTGTTGCTCAGCCCATTCGACCCGCTGGTATGGCACCGCCCCCGCGCCAAGCGGCTGTTCGGCTTCCACTACCGCATCGAGATCTACACGCCCAAGGCCAAGCGGCAGTACGGCTATTTCGTGCTGCCGTTCCTGCACGACGATGCGCTGGTGGCGCGCCTCGATGTGCGCTTCGACCGGGAGCGCAACGTGCTGGAGGTACCGGCTTCGTGGGCTGAACCGGGGTCGTGGCCCAGCGGCGCCGCGGCCGCTGCAGACGCTCTGGAGGCACTGGCGACCGAGTTGCATGCGCTGTCTGCGTGGTGCGGCGCCGACGGAGTGTCGGTGCTGTCTCGCGGCGATCTCGCCGGCCGCCTGCGTGCTGCGGTCGCTGGCGCTGATTGCTGATCGAGGTGGCTGATCCACCCCCTTTGCCGCACTCGATTAGCCTAATTCTTGGCTGGCTCCAAACTGTGAGCATGGAATGCTCCATCAGTCAGCCTTGAACATTCTGTTGGCACATCACGGTCATATCCACCGCCCGCAGTGATGAGGTCGCCATCATTCATCGGGCCGTCTCCCCAGACCCAGATGTTCTTGGTAACGGGATCTTGCCTTGTGCCAGCACTTGGCAATGACAGGAAAATGACGGATGAGTTGCCCGCTTCGTCGGGCACAGACAAGTCGCCTTGCTCGTCAACAATATCAATACCATAGATGCATGATCCTTCGATTCTCAATCGTCCCGAATATTCGGCATCATGGTGCTGATCACCGAGAATGTAGTCATTCATACCGGTAAAGCTGGCCAAGGGAAAGTCTGGGATAGGTGGCTGGGGCACAGACACAGGCCTAGCAAAGGAAAACGATCCGCTTCTGAAACCAACAAAGGCAGCATCGGCTCGCTCGCCGACTGCTGATTCTACCGGTCCACACGAATATGAATCGTGGATGCACGCATCAGACTGCGACGGCAAAGTCGGCTGGTTGCTGGACACAAGTGCTTCAGAGACTCGAACCGGGTCTTGCTCGGTCATCTCCGTGCAGGCTAAGCAGGTTACGACCACGAGGATCACACCTACATGGCGATAAGTCAACGCTGCACCTGTCATCCGCGCGGATGCGGAGAATGCCCGCGCTCAGCCAATGGTGACATTGTGGGACACCATTACATCAACACCGAGAAAGCTCTCAACTTCATCGATCGAGGAAAAGACGGCAACGACTCCGAGCCTTGTGCAGTCGTTTTCGCTGTTGCTCGACTTATGTATTCCATATGCTGTTGTATCTCGGTACCATGGCCCACCACTGTCGCCACTACAGCTCTGCAGTGCCGTACCGTGTACACGCACGAAGTAAGCACCGCAGGTAGCTGGCCCGCCGAGTTCGGACGCCTCACAAGCCCCAGAATTCTTTGGCTGGTAGTAGATGTGGGTGACTTCTCCGCAAGACACACCGCTCCTCTTGCCGGTGTGACAGATGAAATCGCCTCGCATATTGGTGCGCGTCTCGGTTCCTTGAACCACACGTACACGTGGCGGTGAGTGCTCGGTATAGGCGAACTGTGACTTGAGCTGGTGTCCTGCCCCTGTGGGAATTTTGTGGAACTGCGCGTCGGCAGTAGTACCCGCATATCCAGTCACCCAAGGCAAGTTGACACCATGCATGCGTTGAATGTCTCGACAGTGACCGGCGGTGACGATTCCGTAGGTACGAGTCGTACTGTGCCACGCAGCAAAGCCGGACGTACAGGTGCTCGTGCTGCGACCGCCGTCGAACATTGCGTCGTCAGCGAGGTTACGCCCGTCGACGATGGCGTATGAGACACCGATTCGTCCTTGGTAGGCAGCGGTCATCTGTGCCGCGAGGGCGACCAGCTCGGCGTCGGTCGCAGTCGTCGAGCCAGCAGGGGCATCGATATTGCCCACGGGGCCGGTACCGCCAACTGGGCCTTGTAGCTCCGAGGGTTCGATCGGTCGCAGCAAGGCGGGATCGATACCGATGTGAAGCGAATTGCTGCCCATGTCTGGGGCCGTGAAGGTCACAGCGGCGGAATAGTCCGCGACCAATGTCTGATCGTCGACGCGCCCAACAGGGCCGAGGCTGCTGCCGTTGCCGAAGCGATCCTGCGCATCAAGGAGTTCGGCCAAGGAGTGCTCGGCCCCGGCGCGAATCGTGATGTCGTCGTGGATGCTTGCGATCGAGACGCGACGCCGCCTCGGCCTCAGTCACGCCGTACTCGGCGGCGTAAGCAGCAATAGCGGGATCAACGGCCGACGCGGCATCCGTTGTCGTGCCGACACCTGCGTCTGGCACCTGTGTGTCGTCGATGACCGTATCGGCACCCTGTGCAGCAGCGCTTGCAGTGCTCGTCAGCAACGCCGCCAATAGGACTAACGAGACAACTGTTCGACATCGCCATCGACAGTTCGGTCGAGGCTGAGGCACAGGAGCGTTGGTGATGGTCATGAGGTCACCTCCTGAACGTTCATTAAGTACTGCTGCCGAAGCTACACCCCACTTTGAGGACCCTTAACCATCACCGTGTCAAGCCGAGCTCGTAGTGCGGTCGCTCACGCAACCGCAGGCATTCAATCCGCGCCGAGCAGTGCTGCCAGACGTCGAAGGGTGGCAAGCACCTCTTCCGCACGCGCTGCGCTTCCTCCCGCGAGCACATCAGCGGCTTCGGCGCTCAAGAGTGACCAAACGGTCTCTGGATCGCTGTCGTCGGTGTGCTTTCGCAAGAACGCTGTCCAGTCGCGAGCAGGAATGCCGGCCAAGGGCTGACGGATCGCGGCATCGATCCAGTCGTCCATGATCCCGATGCGAGCAATCCTGCCGAAGTTGTGACCGCTGTCAGAGACCGGTTCGTCGACCGTGCGGTCCCGGCCGCTATACGGCTCGACGCCGGTGGGAACGCGGATTGCCGTGTCGCTGTGAGCATCGCGGATGTTCTGCCACCAGTAGTTGCGGTACTCCGCCGCATATCGGGCTGACCAGATGCCGGGTGCAAGCACGCGCGGCTTCCCCGACACCACATTCGACAAGCACCAAGGCACCACGACGAGCAAGTCCCACTGACTGCAAGCCATCGGCGTGACCGTGTATCGAAAACTCGGTACCGCCTCCTTCGCGAGCAAGTACCAGCCTTTCAGCTCGATTCCCATCGCCACATCGTCAACCCCCTGCGCGCTGCGACTGCGTAGGAGGACATCCGGAAACGTCTGCGCCTGCCTCACAAACTCGTGCAAGGGCCACTCGCCATCGGGATCCCAGACATCGCGCATCCTGTTCAGTGCTTCCACCACCTGCACTTCGATCGTCGCTCCGAGAACCGTGTTCAGCGCGAACAGATCCGTCGCATCGAGACCCTCCATAACGGTCGGCGACTGGAAGTGAATCGGCAACGCGGTGAGCGCATCCCGAACCCGGTTGGAGAGAGATGTGACCCGATGGTCGGGGTCCGGCTCGGGCGGGGTTGGCTCGTCCGCGCTCGCGGCGCGAGCTTCGTTGGGCATCAGACGTTCTTGCGCGGAGCAGCCGATGCGTCCAAGAGCCGCTGCTCGGCGACATCGGCAAAGTGGTCCACGCGCTCAGCTGCAAATGCATGCCGCCCACACGCAATTGCTGCTGCTGCGGCACTGCACAAACCGCCGAACGGCTCCCAGACGACATGGCCTGGACGGGTGGCCGCTGTGATGATGCGCTCCATGAACTCGACCGGCTTCTGGTTGAGGTGGACAGACGCATGGCGGCCCGGATTGTGGACACGCGGTGCGGAGCGGATGCCATTGCCCTTGTAGCGCTCGTCGCTGTGCAGCGCGGGTCGGCGCCACACGTTCGTCAGGCCGTGGGCATGAGTCCAAGCGTGGCGCAGCCGCGACCACTCTGACGCAGTGAGGGGCGTAGGACCATCCACGGAGTAGTAGGGGGCACCCTTTGGGTCACCATGGTGATTCGCGTAGGCGACCAACCGCTCCAGCATCTCGGGCGGTGGGAAGTACCAAAGCCAATCCTGGGTCAGATACTTGCGAGTTGCTGCATTGGCGACTCCACACGCCTCGTTTGCGCGGTACAGCGGCAAGCCAGCCCGCAGCCATTCATGGCGCAGCCACTGCTTGGCGGGCATGACGCCCTCTGCGGTCTCGAATTCCAGGCGTCGCCGGTAGAAAACGCAGACTTCAGTGGTCACCGGGAACTGGCGGATCGTGTCGCCGTTGACGTTGCCAGCGATGTGACTGAGCCCCTTGTCCCAGACGATGCTCTGGACGTAATCCCAGCCAGCGTCCGCCAGCAGCGGATGCACACTCGCCCAGCCGATCTCCGTGTTCCAGAACCACAGCGTCGTAGCCGGGTGGGCGAACTTCGTCCAGTTCTCGATATGCGGGGCATACCAGTTCGGCAACTCCGACGGAGTGCGCGGATCGCCTGGAAACCCGCCGACACCGTACGCGCCGTCGGACATGATCAGCGAAGGCTGAGGCCATTCCACGTAGACGTCAAGAACGTCGCCGCGGTGCAGTGACCAATGCGGCTGCGATTCGTCAAACCTGACGGAAGCGCGCGTTCGTTCGGTCACCACACGACCAGAATAGGCAGGGGGTGTCACCGAATCACTGCTCATCGCCAACTGTCGTCGATGATCGCACATCGGGCATCCGATAGCTGGACGAGCACTCCGAAATTGGCGCTGATTGCTGATCGAGGTGGCTATCGTTGCTGCGCTTGCATCGGCAGAGATCCCGATCTCGACCTCGGCGCAAGCACACAGCAATACAGCTGGTCCCGTGGTGAAGTCTGGAGTTCACGCTGGCCTGTCAAGCCAGAGGTCGCGGGTTCAAATCCCGTCGGGACCGCGGTCGGGTAGCTCAGTTGGCAGAGCGCGCGCCTGAAAAGCGCGAGGTCACCGGATCGACGCCGGTCCCGACCACTGGGAACAAGCGGCCTCGAAGGGCTTCGCCCCTCGGCCGCTAACTCAAGGGGTGCCGTGGCGGCACGCCCCCGCGGGGTGTTTAGCGGCGCGTGACTTTGTCCTCTCGGGCGGCCGTTGCTACGGCGGAGGCCACTGCTGGGACTACTGAGCGGTCGAAGGCTGTGGGGATCACTAAGTCGGGACTCAGGTCGTCGCTGGAGACGCCTGCGGCGATGGCCTCGGCGGCGGCGATCTTCATGTTCTCGGTGATGTCGGTAGCGCCCGCGTCGAAGGCACCCCGGAAGATCCCGGGGAATGCCAGCACGTTGTTGATCTGGTTGGGGTAGTCGCTGCGGCCGGTGGCGACCACGGCGGCGATGTCGCCGATGTCGTCGGGCAGGATCTCAGGGTCGGGATTGGCCATCGCGAAGACGATCGGTCGCTCCGCCATCTTCGCCACGTCGTCGCGGGTGATGAGCCCCGGACCGCTCAATCCGAAGAACACGTCGGCGCCCGCCATGGCATCGGAGACTGAACCGGCGACACGCTCGGTGTTGGTGTTGGCCGCCAGCCATTCCTTGGCGTGGTTCAGCTCGGAGCGACCCGGGTGAATGGTGCCCTTGCGGTCACAGGCGATCACGTCGCCGATGCCGGCGCCGAGCAGGATCTTGGCGGTCGCAACCCCGGCCGCACCGGCCCCCAGGATGACGCAGCGCAGGTTCGCCAGCTCCTTGCCCACGATCCGCGCCGAGTTCTCGAGCGCCGCCAAGGCGACTACTGCGGTGCCGTGCTGGTCGTCGTGGAACACGGGGATGTCGAGCGCGGCACGCAGCGCCTCTTCGACCTCGAACGCCCCGGGGGCCGCGATGTCCTCCAGGTTGATGCCGCCGAAGGTGGGCGCCAGCCGGATGACCGTCTCCACGATCTCGTCGGGCTCATTGACGTCGAGGCAGATCGGGAACGCATCCACGCCGGCGAATTCTTTGAACAGCAGCGCCTTGCCCTCCATGACCGGCATCGCGGCCGACGGGCCGATGTCGCCGAGACCCAGCACTGCCGTGCCGTCGCTGACTATCGCGACCGTGTTGCCCTTGATCGTCAGGTCGTGGACCCGCTCGGGCTCATTGGCGATGGCCCGGCAGACACGGGCCACACCGGGCGTATATGCCATGGAGAGGTCGTCGGCATCGCGCAGCGGGATGCGGCTGACGGTGGAGAGCTTGCCGCCGTCATGCAGTTCGAAGGTGCGGTCGAGCGCTGAGATGACCTTGATGCCCTCGAGGCCATCGACCGCCGCGCAGATACGAGCGACATGCTCCTCGCTCGACGCATCCACCACGATGTGCTGGCGCAGCGAGCCTTGCGTGATCGTGAAGCCGTCGAGGCTCTGGATGTTGCCGCCCACGTCGCCGATCGCGGTGCACAGCCGGCCGAGCGTGCCCGGCTGATGAGCGAGCTCGACTTCGAGCGTGGCGGAATAAGCGGCGGTGGGTCGAGACCCTGCAGTGGCCGTCATCAGTGCTCCCTGCGTGCTCGGGTAACGGCAGGGTATTGGCCGGACGTTCGATCTCGATGATGCAGCAGGAGTCGGCGGCCGCGCCAAAGCGATCGCCTTGCCACAGCATCGCTCAAGCTCGAATCCGAGCGAGTGCTAGCATTCGGCGAACGTGAATGGGCTGCCCGGCGAATGGGCTGCCCGGCGACGAAAGGACCGCCGATGTCTGAAGTTGATGAGCAGCCCGACCCAGAGGCGGTCATTGCGTCTGATGGCGACGAGTTGACCGAAGCCGAGCTGGAACAGGTCCAAGGCGCAACCGGCGTCAGCACGGGCGGCCAACAAGTCAACCCCGGGGCCGGGGCCGCCGCGTCGGGCCAGGCCAAGGCCGCGGCCGCCGCAGGACGGGTGTAACGCCACTCACCCGGCGTCGGCGTCGGCAGATCATGCCGGAGACCGACAGGGCAACATCGGCCGAGTGGCAGATCGACCTGATCTGAAGAGTTGCGGTACCCGAGGCTAGGCGAGCTGGCGCTCCACGAGCCGCCGGAACACGCCATCGGCACCGTACAGCTCGTCGAAGCTGCCGACCTGCACGACGCGCCCCGCCTGCATCACATAGATGCGGTCGGCCTGCCGGATGGTCGACAGACGGTGGGCGATCACGATGCGGGTGGCGGCGAGGCGCTCAATGCCGGCCATCACCTGTGCTTGGCTGCGCGAGTCGAGCCAGCTCGTGGCCTCGTCGAGCCATACCACGCGTGGGTTTCGTGCCAACGCCGCAGCTATGCGGACTCGCTGGGCCTGCCCGCCCGAGAATGTCGAGCCTTCGGTGACGACGGTGTGCATCTGCATCGGCATCTCGGCAATCTCGTCGGCGACGTCGGCGCGACGCGCCGCATGCCACGCGTCATCGACGGTCAAGTCGTCGCCCATCCCGATGATGTTGTCGAGGAGGCTGCCCGGTTGCAGAGCGGCGTCCTGGGTGACCACGCCGAGTTGCCGACGCAGCACATGACGATCAAGGAACGCGATGTCGCGGCCGTCGTAATACACGCTGCCCGAGGTCGGGTCTTCGAGACCGAGCCCCAGCCGCATCAGCGTGCTCTTGCCGGCGCCGGAGTCGCCCACGATCGCGATGAACTCGCCCGGGCGGGCGCTGATCGACACGTCGGTGATGATCTCGGTGTCAGGGTCGTAGCGAAAGCTGACGTGGTCGAAGCTGACCTCGCCCCCGATCTCGAATCCGCCGCGGCCGATGCCGGACGGCTCCGGGCGTTCCCGCAGCACCGGGCGGACCTGCTCATACGCGGGCACTGCCGCTGCCACCGCCTCGAACGAACGGGCCAAGTTGGCCGCGGCTGCGTAAAAGGTCATGGCGACGGCGTAGACGACGAGGAAATCGCTGACCTGCAGCCGATCTCCCCCCCCGCGCCACACGGCGACCCCGCACAGGGCTGCGCCGATCAGCGCAGGCGTCGCCGCGCCCAGCGACATCAGGTGCTCGTTGAGGCGTGCAACCGCAATGGTCGCGAGCTGCTGGTCGCGATAGTGGCCCGCCCATCGTGCGAAGGCGGACGGCTCGGCGCCGGCACTGCGCAGCTTGCTGATCCCGCTGATCGACTGCAGCAGCTCGCTGGTGGCGCGACGCTCAGCTGCGAACCTGCGCCGCTGCGGGCCGAACTGCCACAGCCCGACCAGCGCGCCGACGGCCACGCTCAGCGCACCCAGCGCGAGGCTGACCAGCGCGAGCGTCAGGTCATAGGCGAAGGGGATCGCAAGCGTGGGCGCCAGGAACGCCACCGCCAGCAGCGAGTTCGCCACCACACCCGACACTTGATCGCGCATCCACTGGAAGCTCGCCATGCGCGAGGCGAGATCGCCGGTCGTGAACCTCCGAAGGAAACTCGGCGGAAGCGACAGCACACGATCCCAGGCTGCGGCACTGACGCGTGCCGCAGCGCGCCCTTCGATACGCATCAGCGAGGTCCCGAGCAGAATCTGCAACACCACGCCCACCGCGGCGAAGCCGGCGAGAGCGATCATCACCTGAACCAGCATGTCGCCGGCCGCGCTCACGAGCACCCAGTCGGTGAGCACACCGACTGCCACCGCCGGCACCTGCATCAGCACAGCCGCGACAAGCCCGACCGCAACGAAGCGCACCAGATCTCCCGCGAGCCCTTGACGGGCGACGCGGGCAAGGTCGCGTGCGCTCGCCGGCTTCTCAGGCGGAAACGTCGGGTAGCACAGCCAAGCCGTCTCCGCGAGTTCGGCGGCGCGCTCGGCGCTGAGGCGACGTGAGGTTCCGTCGACAGGATCGACCACGCGATAGCGGCCGGTCCAATGCGGCAGCAGCGCTACCGGCTGACCATCTGCTGCGCGGCGGCCCAGCATCGCGCCGCTGTCGCCGAGCCACCAGCGGTCCTCGGAGCTGAGCCGCACCTCGCGCGCTCGCACGCCCGATGCGCGCACGACGTCGGCCAAGCTGGGCTCAGCGTCGCCCGAGTCGCCATAACGGACCGGCGCCCGGAAGTCGATGCCTTGGCGCTTGCCGATCAGCGCCAGCGCCGACATCAGCATCGAGGCGCCGTGCACGTCCTGCGTGGGGTGGCGTTCATGGATCCGGCTGAGGCCGACCGCAGCCGACTCGGCGTCACGGCGGCGCAGCGCCTCGCGTGCGGTCTGCTCGTTGACCGCATCGGCGCGCGCCAGCATCCGGTTGAGCTGCTCCGCGCTCAGCGCGAGCCGATGAAAGTCGTCGAGCGCTTCGAGGAGCCGGCCGTCGGCTGCGAGGCCCGCCGAGGTGGAGATGCGCAGCGTGCCGTGGGGGGGGGCGGTGAGCCAGGTGTCGGAGGTCAACGGCACGGCGGCGGTGGACTGCGAGAGCGTTTCGGTGCCCAAATAGGCGACATCGACGGCATCGGACGCGGCCCACGCAACGGTGCCAGGCCGCGCCGACACGATCGTGGCGACGGCTGAGGCGGGCAGGCTCTGTGAGGCAGCGGGGTCGACGACGGCATCGGGGCGCGGGCGCGGCTCGATCGGTTCAGCAATAGCGCGCGAGACCGAGGCGATCCAGGCGTCGGCCTGAGCGGCGAGCTCGTCGGCCAGTGCGGGATCGGCCAGATCCGAGCGCTGCAGCCTCGCCAGTCGCGTGCCGGGCAGGCCCTTGCCGACGGCGGTCAATGACACACCGCTCGCCTCGAACCCGAACACCAGCTGACCCGCTTGGACGCGTGCCACATGGCGTGCGCTCGAGGCGGCCTGTCCGTCATCGACTTCGAACAGGAACACATCGACTGCGCCGCGAACCACGAGGCAGACCTGAGACGGATCGTCGAGCGTGATGGGCATGTTGGCCGCGCTCGACACGTCTTCGCTCTCGTCCAGCGCGACCCGCGCGATGAGCGACGTGCGGCTCATCTGCGCCAGCGCGGCCTCCGCAGGCTGAGCATCGTGCGGGCGTCCGTCATCGCCCCACGTTGCCGATGCCGCCCGCAGCGTGCTCATTGCGACCGCACCAGCTGGCTATAGAGGCCGTCGGCGTCGGCGAGCAGCGTGTCGTGGCTGCCCCGCTGCACCTCCCGGCCGCCGTCCATGACGATGATCTGGTCGCAGTCGCGGATCGTGCTGAGACGGTGCGCGACAATGAGGCACGAGCAGCCGCGACGGCGCAACGCGTCGTCGATGCGCCGTTCGGTCTCGGCGTCGAGCGTGCTGGTGGCCTCGTCGAGCAGCAGCACCGAGGGGCGAGCGACAAGAGCACGCGCTATCTCGAGCCGTTGGCGCTGGCCGCCGCTGAAGTTGGCGCCCCCTTCCCGGACATGGGCCTCATAGCCGCCGCGTCGGCGCATGATGTCGTCGTGGATCATGGCGTCGCGCGCTGCGGCCACCATGTCCGCCTCCGAAGCGGCGGCATTCCACATGGTGATGTTGTCGCGCACGCTGCCGTCGAACAGCGCTATCTGCTGATCGACCGTGGCCACCGATCCGACGAAGACCGGGCGCGGGATCTCACGCGTCGGCACACCGTCGAAGAGGACCTCACCCGACCACGGCTCGAACTCGCCGCTGACCAGGCGCAGCAGCGTCGATTTCCCCGAGCCGGTCGGCCCTACCACCGCGATGCGCTGGCCGGGCTCGATGGCGAGGCTGAGCCCGTCGATGAGCGGTTCGGTCCGACCCCGGTAGCCGAAGCGAAGCTCGCTCACCTCCACCCGGCCCGCCAGCCGCAGGCAGCCATTCAGCGTCATCACGCGGCCGGGCTGCGACCCGTCGCCGGTATCGCCTGCCGCGTCGGCGGCAACCGCGGGGTCCGGCTCGGCTGCGGAGATGTCGCGCACCCGCTGCACATCGGCGCCGAGCAGCTCGAACGTGTCCACGTACAGCACGAAGCGCCCGATGGGAGCGAGGAAGCTGCCTGCCAGGACGTACACGGCGATCAGCTCGCCGATGCTGAGATCCCCTTCGATGACCTGCCAGCCGCCGAGCCCCAGCACGACCAGCGTGCCGCACGCGAGGAACAGCCCCGGCAGCGCCGCGTTCACATACGCCAGCTCGACCACCCGCTGACGAGCCGAGAGCTCGCGCGCTTGGTGGCCGCTCCAGCGGACGAAGAAGTCGTTCTCGGCTGCGGTGGCGCGCAGCATGTCGGCTTGGCGCAGCCCGGTGGTCTCGATGCCGAACAGCAGGGCCTGCTCGCGCCGCAGCAGCCGCTGGTGATCCGTGCGGCGCAGGCTCACCAAGCGCGCGATGGCGACGTTGATCAGTGCTACAGCCAGCACGCTCGCGGCAATGAGCGGGTCGTAGACCACAAGCAGCGCCCACAACGCGACACTGGTCACCAGTTCCACAGCGAGTCCCACGAGATGTCGGCCGGCGCCATCGGCGATCTCGTCCACCAATCCGACTCGGGTGGTGAGATCGCCCGCGAAGCGGTGAGCGAAGTACTGCTTGGGCAGGCGCAGCAGATGCTGCAGCAGTCGCTGGGAACGCACCACGGCTACGCCGATGGCGATCCGGCGCAGCATGCGCTGCTGCAGCCAAGTCAGCAGGTAGACCGCAGCGCCCGCCAGCGCCATGGCGGCAACCACGAAGCCGCCCCAGTGGGGCGCCTCGCCGCCCAAGACGCTGTCGACGAAGACGCCGAGCAGCACGGGCAGCGCGAGGGCCGGGATTGCCAGCAGCAGCCCGGCCAGCGCCACGTATGCGAGTGCGCCGCGGGTGCCCGCAAGCCACGGCCACAGTGCACGCCACGCACTGGGGCGCTCCCCGACTGGCCGAAATGACGCCGTCGGCGACGCGGTGAGCACCACGCCCGCGTATGCGCGCTCCAGAGTCGAACGGCTCACGCGGCGACGGCCATTGGCCGGATCGTTCAGGTGGTACCGGTCGCCGACGATGCCTTCGAGCACCAAGAAGTGGTTGAACTCCCAGTACAGGATGGCCGGCAGGTCTGTCTCAGCCAGCGAGTCGACCTCCTTGCGCCAGCCGCGGACCTCCATGCCGTGCTTGTTGCCGGCGCGCACGATCCCTGCGGCACTGGCGCCGTCACGGCCGACGCCGCAGTCGTCCCGCAATTCCTCCAAGGGAACCCAGCGGCCGAAATGGGCCATGACGGCTGCCAGCGACGCTGCTCCGCATTCGGCCGCTTCAAGCTGAGGAATCAGCGGCGTGCGAATGCTGCGTCGTCGCAGCTGCGTCGGCACGGGCGCCTACCAGAGGCCGACGGTGGCGATGAAGCGAATCGGCGAGCGGTGCTCGGTCACGATGCGCACACGGCAGGCACTGCCCGACAGCGCCGCGCCGGAGGCGTCATCGGTCAGTTCCAGCCAGACACGGTGTGTGGCGGCAGGGTCCCGCAGCGCGGTGTCGAGCAGAAATTCGCTTCTTTGCGAGTCGCCGAGCATGACTTCCCGGACGACTGCGCCCAAGGCGCCGTCGGTGCCAACCGGTGTTACACGCGCACCCATGCCGACCGTGACATCACTCGCTTGATGAGGGTTGAGGAGCGCGAGAACTGCCGGTTGCGAGTTCGCAGGCACAGCAACGTCTGCGCTTGACGCTTCACCGACGTTGTCACGCCCTACGAGCAGGCAGTCGGCTGAATGGCCCCGCTCAATCGTCCCGAAGACCGTCCAAGCCAGCACGCCCAGCAGCGCCGCGGCGAGCAGCGCCAGGAACAGCCACTCGTGCGGTGCTGTGATGCGCAGCAGCCCGTCGACGGGTTCGGCCCGCCCACGGCGAGCGAGGGCTTCCTCGCGAAACAGATGTCTGCGTCGTGCCATCGGATTCACACACTAGAACGCACGCGTGCCGACGGACCCTTGCTGTGGCGCGGACACTTCCCGCGCTGGCCGATCGTGTGTATCCGAGGGGAATACGCCAGAGGAAACGTTGCCCTACTTGTTGGATCCCGAATAGTTGTTCTGGGTCGTGTGAGTGCTGTAGGGGGATGACGAGCTGCTCGACCCAGACCCTTTGCCGCCGCTCACGTGCTGCAGCTCCTCAGAGGTGAGCTCGCGCTCGTCGATGTCTCCTTCAACGGGGGGGACCTTCGCATCAGACATCCAGCAACCTCCAGAGGCCGACTCGGAACGGCCAGTATGTCACAGCAGCAGCCACGACGCGAAACTCGCCCAAGCAGCGCGGCATGTCTGCAGAAACCAAGGCCGACGCCGACACGCCCGGGGGTACGACTTCTAGATGTGATAGTAGGACGAGTGTGCGTTGTTATACGCAGTCGTCTTGTTGCCACCGCCGCTCACATCTTGGAGCTCTTCGGAAGTCAGCTCGCGCTCGTCGACATCCGCTTCAACGGGGGGGGGGGGGAGGCCTTCTCGACCTTCGCATCAGACATTCAGCAACCTCCAGAGGCTAACTCGGGACGCCCAGTATGTCACAGCCATCGCAGCAGCCAAAACACTGGATACGTCCGGCTGCTCATTCGAACAGAGCGGCGCTTCAGCGAGGATCAGGGTCGATGAGGTGGGCATTGCCCGCGCCCGGGCGGATCTCACCGATCACCCAGGCCTCGTGACCCGCGCCGCGCGCAGTCGCAACCGCCGCGTCGGCCTCCGGCGGGGGCACTGCAACCACCATGCCGATGCCGAGGTTGAAGACGCGTTCCATCTCTTCGGGCGCGATTGAGCCAGCATCCGCGATGCGGTCGAAGATCCTGGGCGCCGGCCAGGAGCCGCGCCGGAGCACGGCATCGACGCGGGGGCCGAGCATGCGGGCCACATTGGCAATCAGTCCCCCGCCCGTGATGTGCGCTGCACCCGCGGCACCGCATTCGTCGAAGAGCGCGAGCACCGCAGGGGCGTAGATGACCGACGGTCGCAGCATCTCGTCGCCCAAGGAGTGATCGGCACCGGGCCAGGCTGGCGAGCCGAGCACGGCCGGATCGGGCGTCTCACCGAGCAGGACACGGCGGGCCAGGCTGTAGCCGTTGCATCGAAGCCCACCCGACGCCAGTCCCACGAGCGTTGCATCGCCGGTGGTGATGGGGCCTCGCACCCGCGCGCGTTCGGCCACCCCCACGGCAAAACCGGCGATGTCATAGTCGCCGGGAGCGAGCGCATCGGGGTGCTCGGCCAACTCGCCTCCGACCAGCGCGCAGCCGGCGCTGCGGCAGCCTGCAGCCAGACCCGTCACGATCGCCTCGACGATGTCAGGGTCGAGGCAACCTGCAGTGATCTGATCGTGGAACAGCAGCGGCTGGGCACCGAGCGTGACGATGTCGTCGACACACATGGCCACCACATCGATCCCGATCGTGTCCCACCGGCCAAGCGCCGCGGCAATGAGGGGCTTCGTGCCCGCGCCGTCATTCGCGCTCACCAGCACTGGGTCGGTGAAGCCCTCCGGCAGCGCCGTGACCGCCCCGAACGCTCCGATGTCGCTCAGCACCTCAGGCCGGTACGTGCTGCGGGCGTGGGGCACCAGGCGCCGCACTGCTTCATCGCCCGCGTCGATGCTCACTCCCGCCGCTTCATAGGTCAACGGTTCGGGAGTCACCCTCCCACGGGCTCGGCGACAGCGGCAGGCTGCACGCTGCCCGTCGCGATCATCGACCGATTCGGCTCGTCGGCAGCGCTGCCGAAGACTTCGGCCCGTGCTCCCGCTCCGATCTCCACCGGATACTCACCGGTCAGGCATGCGTGGCAGAAACCGCCGCCAGGCACGCCAGTGGCTTCGACGAGCTGATCGAGGCTCAGGTAGGCCAGCGAGTCGACACCCAAGTATGCCTCGATCTCGGCCAGGTCGCGATTCGCGGCCAGCAGCTCGTCGGAGGTGCCGGTGTCCATGCCGTAGAAGCACGGCCAGCGGTACGGGGCCGAGGAGATGCGCAGGTGCACCTCAGCAGCGCCGGCGCCGCGCAGCATGTCCACAATCGACCGGGTGGTGGTGCCACGCACGATCGAATCGTCGACCACCACGAGCCGGCGGCCGTCGATGTTGGGGCTGATGGGATTCAGCTTGGTCCGCACGCCGAGGGATCGGACGTGCTGGCTGGGAGCGATGAACGTGCGACCGATATAGCGGTTCTTGACCAGGCCGTCGCCGTAGGCAATGCCGCTGGCGCGTGCGTAGCCCTGTGCTGCGGGAATGCCCGATTCGGGAACGGGCATCACCAGGTCGGCATCGACCGGTGCATTGGTGGCCAGATGCGCGCCCATGCGCTGGCGGGCAGCGTGCACGTTCTGGCCGGCCAGCGCGGTGTCCGGGCGCGAGAAGTACACGAACTCGAAGATGCACAGATGCGGCGGCGCCCCGTGACCGGTTGCCGGCCTGGCCGCGAACGGCCACAGTGAGCGGCATCCGGCTGCGTCGATGATGATCATCTCGCCCGGCTGGATCTCGCGCTCGAACGTCGCGCCCACCACCTCCAGCGCAGGGTTCTCCGACGCCAGCACCCAGCCGCCGCTGGACTGGCTGACGCTGGGCTGATCGACACTGGGCTGATGGCCGCCGGGCTGATCGATGCCGGACAGGCCAGTGCTGGGTTGGCTGCGCTTGGGCCCCTCGGCTGCGTGCTCGTCGGCATCGAGTCGACCCAGGCACAGCGGCCAGATGCCGTGCGGATCGCGAACGCCGATCAGGCGGTCGCGGTCGGCGACCACGAACGTGAAACCGCCGCGCAGGCTGGGCAGAACCTCGAGCAGCGCCTCGGTGACCGCTTCGCGTGGACGGGTGCGGGTGATCTGCGGCGTGGCGGTGATGCGCTGAGCGACCAGTTCGGCGACCAAGTCGCTGTCGCTGGTGACAGTGCCGTCGAGCATGCCCGAGGCCGCCGCGAGCTCGGCCGTGTTGGTGAGGTTCCCGTTGTGCCCGAGTGCGAATTCGGTGCCGTCGAGCCCCCGGTAGAACGGCTGCGCCCCACGCCAAGAGCTCGATCCCGTGGTGGAGTATCTGGTGTGCCCGATGGCCAGATCACCTTCGAGCCCTGCGAGCACGCGGTCGTCGAATGCGCTGGCCACCAAGCCCATGTCCTTCACGACCGTGATGTGAGTGCCGTCGGACACTGCGATGCCGGCTGATTCCTGACCGCGGTGCTGCAGGGCATACAGCCCCAGGTAGCTCAGGTGAGCGACGGGGCCGCCCGGCTGATACACGCCGAAGACGCCGCAGGCCTCGCGCGGCTTGACCAGATCCACGCCCGCCTCCGGCACGCTCGCCCCGGCGAGGTGCGCTCCCCTCTCCGGCGTGACGCTCATGCCGCCGCCCCTTCGACGGGTTGCGAGAACACCTCGGGCAACGCACCGCTCCACCGGGCACGTGTGTCGTCGAGCGCGAGGTCGATGTCGAGACTGGGTTCGGCGATACGGCCGATCTGCACTCTCGACCCGCCGAACGACCCCAGCGGGCGGCAGGCAACGGCCGCTGCTGCGGCTGCGCTCGCCAGGCGCTCGACGTTGCCCGGCTCGACAGCTACCAGGACGCGGCCCGGCGGCTCGGCGAAGAGCGCTCGTGCCGCCGGCGCCGGGCTTCCCAGCGACGGCACTCTCGCATGCACGCCCGCACCGCCGTGACAGCACATCTCCGCGATGGCCACGGCGATGCCGCCGTCGGAGACATCGTGCGCGCACTGCACGAGGCCATCCCGCACGGCTGCAGCCACGAATCGGGCGGTTGCGACGCTGCCTGCCAGATCGAGCTCGGGCAGCGCTCCGTCACGGCAGCCACGACGTTCCCAAGCCCAGCGGCTGCCGCCCAGCGCCACTTGGCGAGCCGGTCCGTCAGCCACGCTCGCTGTTTGCTCGGCGGCCGCATCGAGTGCAGCATCGACGTCGTGCGCGGCCGGGCCGGGCGGGGCCAGCAGCATGAGCGCTGTACCCGGCGGCAGCTCGTCAGCGACCGGTCGGCGCGCGAGGTCGGGATGCACGCCGAGCAGGCACACCACCGGTGTCGGGCTGATATTGGTTCCGTTCGTCTCGTTGTAGAGGCTGACGTTGCCGCCGACGACGGGCACGCCGAGTGCGTCACAGGCTTCAGCCATGCCGTCGATGGCCTCGGAAAGCTGCCACATGACCTCGGGATGGGTCGGATTGCCGAAGTTGAGGCAGTTGACGAGTGCGAGGGGGTCGGCGCCTACACAGGCGAGGTTCAGCGCCGCCTCGATCACCACCATGGCGGTGCCACCGCGAGGATCGGCATCGCACCAGCGGTGATTGCCGTCCACCGACACGGCGAGGCCGCGACCGGTAGGAGTGCCGTCGCGGGGATCTCGCAATCGCAGCAGCGTGGCGTCGCGGCCCGGGCCGACAACCGTGTTCAAGAACAGTTGGTGGTCGTACTGGCGGTACACCCAGCTCGGGTCGGCGAGCATCGCCAGCAGATCGGCAGCACAGCCGCTGGAGCTGCCCGCGGCGGGATCGGCCGCCGGGTCGACGCTGCGCCGGAGGGCCAGATCCGCCGGCGGCCGCATCGGCCGGTCGTACGACGGCGCATCGTCGTGCAGCGTGCTCGCAGGCACTTCGGCCAGCAACGCGCCGTCCACCCCATCGCGCACGCGCAGCATGCCGTCGCCGGTCACGCGCCCGACCACCGTCGAACTCACCTCCCAGCGTGAACAGATCTCGAGCACCCGATCGACGTTGGCTGACGAGACAATCGCCAGCATGCGCTCCTGAGACTCCGATGTCATGATCTCGAACGGTTCCATGCCGTGCTGGCGCAGCGGCACGACGCTGACATCCACCTCCATGCCGGTGCCGCCACGCGAGGCCGTCTCGCTTGCAGCGCACGTCAAACCGGCGCCGCCGAGATCCTGGATGCCGCTGACGAGCCCTGCCTCCAGCAGTTCCAGGCATGCCTCGATGAGACGCTTTTCCTCGAAGGGATCGCCGACCTGAACGCTCGGGCGCTTCGTGGCATCGTCGTCGGCCTCGTCGAATCCCGCCGACGCCAGCACGCTGACGCCGCCGATGCCGTCGCGGCCGGTGCTCGCGCCCATGAGCACGGCCGCGCTGCCCACCTCGGTGGCGCGGCCGAGCACCAGACGCTCGGTCGGCATGATCCCGAGCGCGGCAACATTCACCAGCGGGTTGTCTCGGTACGTCTCGCACGACACGAATTCGCCGGCAACAGTCGGAACGCCGACGCTGTTGCCATACCCCGAGATGCCGCTGACGATGCCCTCGGCAATCCAGTTGCTGCGCGGCTCGTCCAGCGGCCCCACGCGCAGCGGATCGGCGAGCGCAATGGGCCGCGCGCCCATGGTGAAGATGTCTCGCAGGATGCCGCCGACTCCGGTTGCCGCACCTTGATATGGCTCGATGGCCGAGGGATGGTTGTGGCTCTCGATGCGCACGGCAACGGCAATACCGTCGCCGACGTCGACAACACCGGCGTTCTCACCTGGTCCGACGAGCACACACGGGGCCTCAGTGGGCAAACGAGCGAGATGACGGCGCGACGACTTGTACGAGCAATGCTCGGACCACATCACCGCATACATCGCGAGTTCGAGATGATTCGGTTCACGCTCCAAGAGCTTGCAAATGCGGCCGTATTCGTCATCGGTCAGGCCAAGTGCCGCATGAATGCTGGTTGTATCGGAAACTATTGCAGTCACATCAACCCGAGTTCATTGGATACTGGAAAACGTCGTGCTATACAGACGTCATGAGCGAACGAACCATGTCCGACGAACACAAAGCGGCTATTGCCGCGGGTCGCATCGAGGCCGCAGCAGTGCGGGACTATCTTGAGGCCCTCGAAACTCACCGGCCACGTCCCGGTCGCAAGCAGAGTGCGGAGTCGCTGAACGCCAAGAAAGACGCAATCGATGCCCAGATTGCCGAGGCAAAGCCCATCAAGCGCTTGCTCCTGATGCAAGAGCGCCGAGATGTCGAGGCGGCCATCGAAGCGCTGCAGGTCGAGCCCGATATGGCTTCTGTCGAAGAGGGCTTTGTCACTCACGCTGCCAACTACGGGCAGCGCAAGGGAATTCAGTACGCCACATGGCGAGAATTCGGCGTTCCTGCCGACATGCTGGCCCGTGCGGGCATCACACGGGGCGGCTGACACTTCAGATTCTCCGGTTCTCGGCGAGCGAAACGAGAGCCATCGCAGACAGACGCCTCTTCATGCGGCGCGGTGACCGGCGGCCTGGCGGCTGCTCGCTGCCGCATACAGCAACGCTTTGAGCAACTTGCGTCCGTCGGTAGAGCCCAACAGCTCCGATGTCGCCCGTTCCGGATGGGGCATCAAACCCACCACATTGCCGGTTTCGTTGCAAATGCCAGCGATGTCGTCCACTGAACCATTGGGGTTGCCGACATAGCGCATCACCACTTGGCCGTTCTCGCGCAAACGTCGCAATGTCGCACCATCGCACACATAGTTCCCCTCAAAGTGATTGATGGGAATGCTCAGTTCATCCGACGGCGACAGCCCATGTCCCAATACATGATTCACCGACGCCATCATCAGTTTTTGCGGCTGGCACAGGAACGAAAGCCCGGCATTGGGTCGCAATGCTCCTGGCAGCAGACCTGCCTCGGTCAGTACTTGGAATCCGTTGCAGATGCCGACCACGGGACCGCCGCCAGCCGCGAATGACGCCACTGCGTCCATGACCGGCGAGAAACGTGCGATTGCGCCGGTACGCAGGTAGTCACCGTGCGCGAATCCACCCGGAATGACGACGGCATCAACACCGCCCAGCGAGATTTCGTCACTGCGCAGCAGCGCCGTTCGCGCCCCGAGATCTGCCAGCGCATCGAGCGTGTCGAGATCGCAGTTCGTGCCGGGGAACTGGACGACGCCGACCGTCACACTCATTGGCACACTCATTGGCACACTCACCGGGCGCTCACGTGCTGTGATCCTGCGCCACGGCGCGCAGCTCGATGCGGGCGTCCTCGATCACCGGGTTTGCCAGCAGGCGGTCGCACATCTGCTCCGTCACCGAACGGGCCTCGGAAGCATCTGCGGCGGTGACCTCCATGCGGATGGCTTTGCCGACCCTCACGCCGCTCACGCCCCCGAATCCGAGCGCTGCGAGGGCTCGCTCGATCGTGGTGCCGGCTGGATCGGCAATCTCGGCTCGTGGCGAGACTTCCACCAGCACATCCCAGCGGTTCATGAAGCGGTGGCTCCCGCCGGCACGCCGGGGTGCGCCAGCCAGTCGTCGAACGACTCGCCGGTCAGCGTCTCGTACGCCTCGATGTAGCGAGCACGGGTGGCGGCAACCACCTCATCGGTGAGCGGCGGCGGGGGTGGCTCCTTGTTCCAGCCGGTGGCTTCGGTGGCGTCGCGCACCGGCTGCTTGTCGAGCGACGGCGGCGATGCGCCGGGCTGCCAGTGATCCTTGGGCCAGAAGCGTGACGAGTCGGGAGTGAGCCACTCGTCGGCGACGACCAGGGCGCCGTCCACATAGCCCAGCTCGAACTTGGTGTCCGCGATGATGATCCCTCGCTCGGACGCATGAGCGGCCGCCGTGCTGTAGGCATCGACGCACACTTGGCGGGCGGCAGTGGCCGCGTCGTCGCCGACCAGCTCTGCGGCGGCGTCAAACGAGATGTTCACGTCGTGCCCATCGGTTGCCTTGGTGGACGGCGTGAAGACCGGCTCGGGGAGCTGCTGCGACTCGAGCAAGCCGGCCGGCAGCGGCTCGTCGTGCATGGTGCCGCGCTCGCGGTATTCCTTCCATGCCGAACCGGTGATGTATCCGCGCACGATGCACTCGATCGGCAGCATCTCGGCCCGGCGAACGAGGAGGGCTCGGCCGGCCCATTCGGATCGTTGTGCCGCAGCCGGGAAGTCAGCGGGGTCGGCTGAGACCACATGGGTCGGTGCGATGTCGCCGAGCCACGTCGACCACCAGGCCGTCATGGCCGTCAGCACCCGGCCCTTGTCGGGCACCGGCTCGTCGAACACGACGTCGAAGGCCGAGATGCGGTCGCTGGCGACCATCAACAGATGCCTGTCGTCGACGCGGTACATCTCGCGTACCTTCCCCCGGTGGACTAGCTCGAGCTCGCTCACGTTGCCTCTCTTGTCATCGTTGATCGTCACCCGCTGCTCGGCTCACAGCACCTCGCCCGGCTCGTAGTCGACGGCTGCGCCGTACCGTTCCGCCACCTTGCCCGCGGCGGCCACGAACTCGTCGACCTGATCCGCGGCGCGGCCGCTGAACGACGCCGGATCCGCCAGCGCCGCGGCGACGTCGTCGTGGCTGAGCTGCAGCTCGGGATCGGCCGCGATGCGAGCCGCGAGATCATTGCGGTCGACGGCGCCCTCGCGCAGCGCCAGCACCGTCGCGGTCGCATGGGCGCCGATGCGCTCGTGCGCCTCCTCGCGGCCGGCGCCTGCTGCCACAGCGGCGGCAAGCAGGCGGGTGGTGGCGAGAAACGGCAGGTATGCGGACAGTTCGGATTCGACCCGAGCCGGAAAGACGGCGAAACCGTCGAGGACGCTGAAGGCAGTCTCCAGCGCTCCGTCGAGTGCGAAGAACGCATCGGGGAGCACGATGCGGCGCACCACCGAGCAGCTCACATCACCCTCGTCCCATTGGTCGCCGGCAAGCTGCGAGGCCATCGTGAGATGTCCGCGCAGGACGGTCACGAGGCCGGTGATCCGCTCGCACGAGCGGGTGTTCATCTTGTGCGGCATGGCAGACGAGCCGACTTGACCGGCAGCGAAGCCTTCGGTGACCAGTTCGTGCCCGGCGGCGAGCCGCACGCCGAGCGCCATGTTGCCGAGCGGTGCCGCGGCGCCGACCAGCGCTGCGACAACGTCCAGGTCGAGTGAGCGGGGATAGATCTGCCCGGCGGAACCGAGCACCCGGGTGAACCCCAGCTCGGCCGCGATGCGTCGCTCCAGGCGATCCACCGCCGCCTGATCGCCGCCCAACAGCTCCAGCATGTCCTGTTGGGTGCCCACCGGCCCGCGGATGCCACGCAGCGGGTAGCGCGCCACGAGCTCCTCGATGCGCTCGAGCGACGCGAGCGCCTCGGTGCCGACCGTGGCCCAGCGCTTGCCCAGCGTGGTTGCTTGCGCGGGCACGTTGTGCGTGCGCGCTGTCATCACGAGATCTCGGTGGGCGCCGGCCAATGCGGCGATGCGCACGATGAAGGCCGCCATGCGTTGGGCGGCCAGGCCCAACGCAGCGGTGACCTGACACTGCTCGACGTTCTCTGTGACATCGCGCGAAGTCATGGCGCGGTGGATCTGCTCGTATCCGGCGAGCGCGCAGAACTCCTCGATGCGTGCCTTCACGTCGTGGCGGGTGATCCGCTCCCGCTCGGTGATCGAGTCGAGGTCGACCACCTCGACGACGTTTCGGTACGCCTCCAGCGCGCCGTCTGGCACGTCGACGCCCGCGTCTCGCTGCGCCTCGAGCACCGCTATCCACAGCCGCCGCTCGAGGATGACCTTGTGTCGGGGCGACCACAGTTCGGCCATCTCCGCAGAGGCGTAGCGCGACGCCAGAACATTGGGGACGACCTCGGGACTCACGCCGAACTCACCGGGCACCAGCGGCGCGGAACTCGTCCAGACGCGCAGCGAGCTCCGCATCGGTCACGGCCAGCATCTCGGTGACCAGCACTGCCGCATTCGCCGAGCCGTTCACCGCGACGGTGGCGACCGGGATGCCCTTCGGCATCTGCACCGTCGACAGCAACGCATCGAGGCCGTCGGCGAGGCCGCCGCTGAGCGGCACGCCGATGACCGGCAGGGTGGTGTGCGCAGCCACCACGCCGGCCAGATGCGCTGCCATGCCGGCCCCGCAGATGACCGCAGCAAAGCCGGCGTCGCGTGCTCCGGTCGCGAACGACGCCACGGCTGCAGGTGTGCGATGGGCGCTCATCACCTCGGTCACGTGTTCGACACCGAACCTGTCGAGCATCTCGGCAGCGGGAGCCATCTTCGACGCATCGTTCGGCGAGCCCATCAAGATCGCGACCTTCATAGGTGTATTCCCCTGTCACACGTCAGCTTGCGCTCAGAGTCTCGCCGCCCGGAGTCGGCGACGGGGCGATGTCCGATGCACCCGCGGGCATCCAGCGCCGCGCTCATCGGCTGAGCGCGGTGGATGCCGCGGCCTCGGCGGCCGCGATGTCGGTGCGGCAGGTCATGCCCGGCCAGCTGAGCTGCCGCACGGCTTCGTAGGCGCGGTCGCGTGCCACCGCCACATCGGGCCCGCGGCCGCAGACATTCAGCACCCGACCGCCCCCGGTCACCAGCGACTCAGGCGGAACTGTCCGCCCGTCGCCGGCCCCGACGCCCGCACAGAACACGGTGACTCCGGGAACTTGTTGCGCGCGCTCGAGGCCCGCGATGACGTCACCGGTGCGGGGCGCTGCCGGATATCCCTCGGCGGCGCACACCACGCACACCATGGCATCGTCGGAGACGACGACCTCGTCGGTCAGCTCGCCCGCTGCGGCGCCCGCCAAGAGCTGGGCGAGATCGTTCTCGACACGCGGCAGCGTCACCTGGGCCTCGGGATCGCCGAAGCGGACGTTGAACTCCAGCAGGCGGGGACCGTCGGGCGTCAGCATGAAGCCCGCATAGAGCACGCCGCGGTAGTCGACGCCTCGCCGGATCAACTCGGCCAGCGTCGGCTCGAATGCCATCGCGGCCAGTTCGACGCAGGCGGCCCGGTCGACATCTGCCAGCGGCGACACGCAGCCCATGCCGCCGGTGTTCGGCCCCGTGTCGCCGTCTCCGATGCGCTTGTGATCACGCACGGCCGTAGGCAACAGCACGGCGCGGCGACCGTCGCAGAGCGCGAACAGCGACACTTCGGGGCCGCGCATTCCCTCTTCGATCACGATCCGGTGGCCGGCATCCCCGAACGCAGTGCCGTCCAGCTTGGCGTCGACGTCAGCATGGGCTTCGGCCAGCTCGTCGGTGACCAGCACGCCTTTGCCGGCAGCGAGGCCGCTGGTCTTGACGACATACGGCGGCGGCAGCGTCTCCAAGTAGGCGTGCGCTGCCCGGCGGCCTGCGGGGTCGCTGTCAAAGGTGGCGTAGCCCGCCGTGGGCACACCGGCGGCGCTGACGACTTCCTTCATCCACGCCTTCGAGCTCTCCAGCATGGCGCCGTCGGCACCCGGTCCGAACACGAGCCGGCCGCTCGCCCGCAGGCGATCCGCCAAGCCGTCAGCCAGCGGCCCCTCCGGGCCGATGACGTACAGGTCAGCATCGATCTCGCCAGGACCAGCAGTGGTGCTGCCGGGTATGCCGGGATTGCCCGGCGTGACGACGACATCGGCGGTCCGGGCCAGAGCGCTCGCAAACGCATGCTCGCGCCCGCCCTGGCCGACCACACAGACCTTCATGAAGGCTCTCCCCTCACGCGGCGCTGAGTCCAAACTTCGCAGCTCATGCTGCGAAGCGGATGTACTGCTCGCGTCCCGGTCCGACGCAGACATACCGGATCGGCAGGCCGAGCTGGCGTTCGAGAAAGACGATGTAGTCGACCGCTTGGCGCGGCAGCTGCCATCGCTGGGTGACCTTGTCGAGCGGCGTCTTCCAGCCCGGCAGCGTGGCGTAGACGGGGACAGCCCGGTCGTGCAGCGAGCGCAGGTGCGGCAGGTAGTCGTAGCGGTGGCCGTCCACCTCGTAGGCGACGCAGACCTTGATCGTGTCGAGTTCGTCGAGCACGTCGAGCTTGGTGAGCGCGATCTCGGTGCAGGCGTTCAGGCGCACTGCCTGGCGCCCCATGACGGCATCGAACCAGCCGCAGCGGCGCGGACGGTTGGTGTTGGTGCCGTATTCCGCGCCGCGATCTCGCAGATGCTCACCGGTCTCGCCGTGCAGCTCTGTGACGAATGGCCCAGAGCCCACCCGGGTGGTGTACGCCTTGGCGATGCCGATGACCTGATCGATCGCGCCGGGCCCGATGCCCGAGCCGACCAGCGCGAACCCTGCCACCGGGTTCGACGACGTGACGAAGGGGTAGGTGCCGTGGTCGAGGTCGAGGAATGTGGCCTGGGCGCCTTCGAACAGCACGCGCTCGCCCGCGTGCAGTGCCTCGTGGAGCCAGCCGATGGTGTCGGCCACCAGCGGCGCCAGCCGGGGTGCCACCTCAGTGATGAGCTGGTCGGCCAACTCGTCGGGATCGACGCCGGGATGGTCGTACACCCGCTGCAGGTAAGCGTTGCGGTCGGCCAGCACACTCAGCAATCGCGAGCGCAGCGTCATCGGCTCGAGCAGATCCTCGACTCGCAGCCCGACTCGTGCCGCCTTGTCGGCATACGCAGGCCCGATGCCGCGCTTGGTGGTACCGAGCTTGGCATCACCGCGTTGCGCTTCGGCAAGCTCGTCGGCGATCTGGTGATAGGGCAGCACCAGATGCGCCGCGGGGCTGAGCATCAGCCGGCCGCAGTCGACGCCGCGGCTGGCGAGCATGTCGATCTCGTCGATCAGCACCCACGGATCGATCACCACGCCGTTGCCGATGATCGGTGTCACGTGCTCGTACAGCACCCCGCTGGGTATGAGCTGCAGGGCGAACGTCTCGCTGTCGACGACGATCGTGTGCCCCGCGTTGTGGCCGCCTTGGTAGCGAACGACGTGCTGGCATTCCTTGGCGACGATGTCGACGATGCGGCCCTTGCCCTCGTCGCCCCACTGCGTTCCTACGACGATCGAGCCGGGCATGCGTCAGCCCATCGCCAGCCGGCAGGATGCTGTCGTCGTCACCAAATCAGTCTAGGGAGTGACCCCTCCGGGGCCGCCGGATTTCCGCTGGATTCGGCCGTCCGGCAGGGCATTCAAGGGTCTCGCACCCGGCTCAGCTCAGCTTGTCGGCGCTGGTCGTTCAGGAGGCTTGCGGCCACGGCTGCGGCGCGTCGGCGGCCGGAGGTTCAGCGCCTGCTTGACGCGACGAGGTGCTGAGGCTGAACGAGCCGTCGACGTTGTCCACTGTCACGGCGTCGCCGTCGGCGAAGCTGCCGTCGAGCAGGCCGGAGGCCAGCGGATCGGTCAGCTCACGCTGGATCAAGCGCCGGAGCGGCCGGGCGCCGTAGGCGGGGTCGTAGCCGCGGTTGGCGAGCAGCTCTGCGGCTGCCGCCGTCACGTCCAATGTGATCTCGCGATCGGCAAGACGGGTGCGCAAGATCTCCAGCTGCCGTTGCGCAATCGCAGCCACGTCGCTGCGGCTGAGGGCGTCGAACTGCAGGATCTCGTCGACGCGGTTGATGAACTCCGGTGCGAAGAACTCCGCTGGGTCCACCGCCAGGTTCGACGTCATGATGAGCACAACGTTGGAGAAGTCGACCGTACGCCCCTGACCGTCCGTCAGCCGACCGTCGTCGAGCACCTGCAGCAGCACGCTGAAGACGTCGGCGTGTGCTTTCTCGATCTCATCGAGCAACACGACCGAGTACGGACGGCGGCGGACGGCCTCGGTCAGCTGGCCGCCGTCGTCATGGCCGATATACCCGGGAGGCGCGCCGATCAGCCGGCTGACCGAATGCCGTTCCAGATACTCCGACATGTCGATGCGCACCATGGCTCGCTCGTCGTCGAACAGCGCCTCGGCCAGCGCACGCGCCAGCTCGGTCTTGCCGACACCGGTCGGACCCAAAAGCAGAAAGCTCCCGATGGGCCGATCCGGCTCGCTCAGCCCGGCGCGGCTGCGACGGATGGCATTGGCAACCGCCGCAACGGCATGCACCTGGCCGACGACTCGGTGCGCCAGCGTCTCTTCGAGGTGCACCAGCTTGTGCACTTCTCCTTCGAGCAGCCGGCTCGTGGCGATGCCCGTCCAGCGCGACACCACCTCGGCGATGTCGTTCGCGTCCACCTCTTCCCGCAGGATCCGCTTGCCGGCCTGCAGTCGTGCCAGCTCCCCGGCTGCTTCATCGAGCCGCCGATGCACCTCGGGCAGCTGCCCGAAGCGGATCTCCGCGGCCCGCTCAAGATCTGTCTCGCGCTCGACCGCGACGGCCAGCGCCTCGGCTTCAGACTTCAGCACGCGGATCCGGTCGATCGCCGCTTTCTCCGCCTGCCAGTGCGCCTTGAGCCCGGCGACGCGCTCGCGCTCAGACGCCAGTTCCTCGGCAATCGACGAGTCCTCACCGCTCAGCGCCAGCTCCTCGATCTCGAGCTGGCGGATGCGCCGTTCGCACACGTCGATCTCGAGCGGCACCGAGTCGATCTCGATCCGCAGGCGGCTGGCAGCCTCGTCCATCAGATCGATGGCCTTGTCCGGCAGGAAACGATCTCGCAGGTATCGATCCGACAGCGTGACCGCGGCGACCAAGGCTGCGTCGGTGATGCGCACGCCGTGGTGAACCTCGTAGCGCTCTTTCAGCCCGCGCAGGATGGCCACCGCATCGGTGACCGATGGTTCGCCCACATAGACGGGCGCGAAACGTCGTTCGAGCGCAGCGTCGTCCTCGATGTGCTGGCGGTACTCGTCGAGCGTCGTTGCGCCCACCAGGCGCAGCTGCCCGCGCGCCAGCATCGGCTTGAGCATGTTGGCCGCGTCGAGCGAGCTGTCGCCGCCCGCGCCCGCCCCGACCAGCGTGTGAACCTCGTCCAGGAACGTGATGATCTCGCCGTCGGACTCGACGATCTCAGCCAGCACCGCTTCGAGCCGTTCCTCGAACTCGCCCCGGTACTTGGCGCCTGCCACCATCGCGGCCAGGTCCAGCGCGACGACACGCTTGTCACGCAAGCCGTCGGGAACGTCGCCCTCGGCGATGCGGCGGGCCAAACCCTCGACGATCGCTGTCTTGCCGACGCCTGGCTCGCCGATCAGCACCGGGTTGTTCTTGGTGCGCCTCGACAGCACCTGGATGATTCGGCGGATCTCGTCATCGCGGCCGATGACGGGATCGAGCTTGTCATCGCGAGCCTCGGCCGTGAGATCGCGTCCGAATCGCTCGAGTGCTTCATAGGAATTCTCCGGAGTCGGCGACGTGACCCGTGTGCTGCCGCGCAGCTCACCGACCAGCGCCGCCAGCGCGTCGCGGTCGGCGTCGAGATCGTCAGCGAGCGCCAGCAACAGGTGCTCGGTGGACAGGTAGTCGTCACCCATCCGGGCGCGCTCTGCGTCGGCAGCCTGCAGCGCTTCGGCCAGCTCACGGGCGAGCCCGGGTTGCCGTGACTCTTGCGTGCTGAAGCTGCGCGGCAGCCGCCCGAGCGCCTCCAGAGCGCGCGTGCGCACGGCAGCCGGCTCGATGCCGGCGCGCGCGAGCACGGGGAGCACCAAGCCCTCTGGCTGGGAGACGAGCGCCGCCAGCAGGTGCAACCGGGTGATCTCGGGATGACCCTGACTCTGCGCGGCGGCTGCCGCCGATGCCAGCGCCTCTTGGCACTTGTGCGTCAGCGGGCTGGACGGCAGCGGACGG